>CAYYGA010000157.1:0-1606 GCA_964471435.1 uncultured Facklamia sp. | reverse complement strand
AGGTTATTAGGTGGTAAAGTAAAATAAAAACAAAGCTCATTAAATACACTTTAGACCGATGTTTAAAAAGAGGGGAGATATTAGCTAAAATTATTAAACTGATAGTATAAGGATATAAAAATGAGAGTACCGGTAAACTTAATTGGATAATAGTTTCTAATCCAACATTTGCTATGGATAAGGATACAAGAGTGATAATGAGGACCCATTGACTGTATTTCAGTTTATTAGGAAGCAGTTGTTCTGCCATTTCAGAACAGGCCGTTACTAATCCAATTCCGGTTTTAATACAGGCAAGTGTGATCACAATGAATAGAAAGATTCCTCCGAAGACACCAAAGTAATGATTAATTAAGTTTGCCAGTATTTGACCGCCATTGGTTGCCCAAGAGAACTCAGCACGGTGCATAGCCCCTAAATAAATTAAAGATAAATAAACAATTGCCATTAATATAGTTGATGCCAAGCCTGACTTTAAAACAGCACTTGAGACATCTTTTGGCTTTGTTAACCCATAAGAGTAAATCGAACGAACGACTAATATACCAAAGGCAAGACCTGCTATGGCATCCATCGTTTGATAACCTGCTTGAAAACCGGAAGTTAATGGAAATGCGTTGTAAGCATCGACTGCTTCTAAAGTGGAAACTGAGCCAAGTGGTCTAATAATAGCAATGACAAATAAGATTAATACCGAGGCTAAAAACAGGGGGTTTAATACTTTTCCTACTATATCCATTAATTTGCCAGGTTTTAAAGATAAAATATATACAATTCCGAAGAAAAGAATAGAAAAAGTTAATAAGGCTAAGCGTGATAAGCCTGGGCTGACCCATGGACTTAAACCAATTTCATAAGAAACAGTAGCTAATCGCGGTATAGCAAACAATGGTCCTATGGTTAGATACATTAATAAGGTATACCACCAGCCAAAAGCAGGGTGAATCGACTGGGTCAAAGCAAGCATATCTTCTTTTTGAGTGACTCCTTGAGCATTAACAGCAAGTAAAGGCAAACCAGTAGCTGTCAATAAAAATCCAATTCCAGCCAGCCATAAATTATTACCAGCTGCCTGCCCAATTTCTAAGGGAAAAATCACATTGCCAGCCCCAAAAAAGAGTCCAAACAGCATTGATCCAATCACTAAAGTTTGTTTTAAATTCAACTTCTTCGTCATAAACATTCCACATTCCTATTCCGAATAATTTTTATCTTCAAGTATAAAGATAATAGATCAGATACTCAAGCTACCAAAAAGAAGTTCAGAAGTAATTGGTCAAAATAATTTCCTGGAGTAAAAGTCACTACTTTCGCTAATTCCTTATAGATATTTTATAATGAAACCAAAGGGGAGAGTTAATCATTTATAAATCAACTTCTATAGATGAATTAATAACTAACGCTTTTTCCTCATGTTAAGTTTTTATATTATAAGGAGTCAAAATCTGTGGGTTTGGGTGAAGTCAAAGAAAGAAGGAATTTTAAATGGTTAAATATTCATTCTATGGCAGTTTATCAACAGAACCAGAGGATAGAAGCAAATTACTCGACTATTTAATGGAGGCTGCTCGAGAAATGGAAAATATTCCTGAGTGCCATTTATATC
>CAYYGA010000156.1:0-1667 GCA_964471435.1 uncultured Facklamia sp. | reverse complement strand
CCTGCGGCACCATCGAAATAACCCAAATCGGTAGTAACAACCTGAGGTGATAGCCGACCCCATGAATGTGGCCATCTTGCTCCTTCCTGGGTGGTAAAAGCTTCAGAAAGAAGTTTGTCACCAGAGCGGAGAGCATATTCTAAAAACTCTTCATCGTCAGCTTGTTTATCGGTATTGATAAAGAGTTCAATAAAAGAAGCGGTGCCGCAGCACTGACCGTGAAAGCGCCAATAGCCATTGGAATGTAGCTCGGGGGCTTGGGTAGCAATGATGCCCCGGGCCAGTTTTTTGACATCATCGATATAAGCTTCCTCTTGGGTTAATTCATAAAGTAATTGGAAGACTCTTGAAGACCCCACCGGGCCGTGGCAGTAGCCAACATAAAATAAATGAGGCAAGTCCGGCAGGCTGAGAGGAATCAAAGCGGCACCTTGTCCGACCTCAACTTTTAATGACCGGACATAATTAGCGGCTTTAATGGCTGCTTGCAAATAGCGTTCATCTTGTCCCCATTCATATACCTTTGCCAAAATAAAAGCTGTTCCGGCTGTTCCATACTCAAAGTTAGGAAATTCGTGCTCGTAGCCTGCATTGGGTTTTAAGCCAAAGACCGAGGTTACTAATTCGGTGTCAAAAGGTTCAAAACGAATTTTATCTTCATCTACAGGAATAGCAGTTGATAAGAAATAATCTCCCACTTGTTTGACAGTCTGCTTGATTGAGTACTCTTGGAAATAGTCCGCTGCATAAAGTAAATATAAGAGTATGCCACCATCCGCCAGAATTGCTGTATAACCGGACCATTTAATGCCTGTTTCGGCTGCTTCAGCATCCGCTATTAAAACTTGAGTGGCCTTATGAGCAGCTGCTGCATATGAGGAATCGTTGGTTACCTTGGTTAATTCAATTAAAGAAAAACAGATTCCGCTGTAACCAGCATTAAAAGACCACTGGGCTTTAGGAAATTCCAAGCCTACCAAACCTGGTTTAAATTTGGTCAAATCGGTTTGATCAAGATAATGAATTAAAAAATTGCCTGCTGCTTTAGCCCGTTCGAGGGATTGTTTATGGCCAGTGGCTTTAGCATATTCCAAATAAAATAAAATAATACCAGCGGATCCACTGTAAATGTCCAATAAAATCTCATTCGGTTTTTCTGGATTGGACCAATAGCTGCCTTCTTCTGTATCTACTCTCCTGCTGTCCAGCCATTTAAGTGCTTCCTGGGCGCCTAGTAGATAATCCTCTGCACCTGCACTTTGAAACTGAGGCAGTAAAGGTTTTAGTGTTCCCTTCAAATAATCCCTTCTTTCTCTTATATTTATAGTCAAAAAAACGTCCTGATATTGCAATAAATGCAATATCAGGACGTTTTCACGTGGTACCACCTGTTTTCAGAAACAACAAAAGAGACTGTTTCCCTTAATCAGTACGGAAAAGCAAAGCTTGACTTATACTGTTCCAAGTTAACGGTAGGACGCCGGGAGCTGCTCGGTAAACTTACAACTCCTCACTCATTGACCATTTTCAAATAAATTGTTATATCCCCTTTCACCAAACGAGGACTCTCTAAAATAACTTTTTATTTTACTTATCAAATCATTGTTTTGACTATGTTGATTAGAATTTAACATGTATCCACTCATAATGTCAAGGAGAATTTTAAT
>CAYYGA010000155.1:0-1710 GCA_964471435.1 uncultured Facklamia sp. | reverse complement strand
TTAATTAATTAAGAAAGAGGGATTCAATGTCTTATTTAAATCGTGCAAGAGAGTTACAAGATGAAGCAGTAGAAATCCGTCGCCATCTGCACCAATACCCGGAGTTGGGGTATGATACAGTAGAAACCAGCAAGTTTGTGCGCAAAAAGTTGGAAGAGTATGGTTACAGTCCTGATGATATGGATGCAGTTATCGAAAATTCAGTAGTAGTCACTATAGGTAAGGGCGGGGGTAAAACCATTATGTTACGTGCCGACATGGATGCCTTACCGATTGAAGAAGATACCGGCTTAGATTTCTCATCTAAACATGAAGGTAAAATGCATGCTTGTGGACATGACGTACATACGACAACTCTTCTAACTGTTGCTCGTCTATTAAAAGAAAATGAAGATAAAATTAACGGTACCGTTAAATTACTCTTCCAACCGGCTGAGGAATTATTAAATGGCGCGGAAACCATGATTAAGGAAGGTTTGCTCGAAAAACATAAACCTGATTTTGCGATGGCAGCCCACGTAGCACCTGTATTGAAAAAAGGTTTAGCTTTTCACGCAGGTAACGCCATGGCGGGGGCATTAAACTTTAAAATGACGATTAAAGGTGAGTCCACTCACGGTGCTATGCCTTATTTAGGAATTGACCCTGTTTATGTAGGATCACAAATTATTACTGCCCTTCAAGGAATTATCTCACGTGAAATCGACTTTAAACATGGAGCTTCAATTACGGTTGGTAAATTTGACGGTAACGGTGCAATTAACTTAATTCCTGACCAAGCCATCTTGGAAGGAACAGCTCGATCTTTTTCAAATCGTTCAATTGATCATATGAAAAAACGTATTCCTGAAATTGCTGATCATATCGCAAAAGCGCACCGTGCAGAAGTAGAAGTGGAATTTAAAGCGCATGTGCCTGTCCTTTTAAATGACGAAGAGTTGACACCTAAAGTAGAAGCGATTGCTAAAGAAATTTTTGACGGTGAATATGAAGTAATGAGCATTTCCCAGCAAAACGGCTCTGAAGACTTTGCTTTCATTTCTCAGGAAATTCCTTCAGTTTACTTCAATGTGGGTATGAAAGATTCTGATATTTACAAATATAATGTTCATAATTCAAAAGTAATCATGAATGAGGAAATGATTGCACCGGCAGCTGCACTATTTGTGGAGTCGACGCTGCGATATCTAGATGGTAAATTGTAAGAGTCTAACTTTTTTTAAAAGGATTGGTTTACTTTTGTAACTTTTTTATTTAAAATAAAAATACTACTTACAGTCCGCTAACCTTTCACATCAATCATCCTACATCATGTTAAAATAATAAGAACTGAAGGAGGAGAGACACGAACTTGAATATTAAAACAAACCAAAGGGGAATTAAGAAAGTCAAGAAGCGGAGACACATTTGCGGAAGAGGCGGCATCGCTTTGATGCTGGTCATTATTATTATCAGTAGTTTCCTTATTTTTACTTTTTTACCCGAATATAAATTTCAAGCTGTCTTTACTTCAGGTTTCTTTCCATTTAACCTTTCATGGGTTTCATCTACTGATAGCGGATTTGTATTATCAATTGTTTTACTTTTGTTACTCAGTTTTTTTCTGGTAGCAACCTATCCTTTTAATGAAAAATAGGCTGTTCTTATTTTAAATTACTTTTTAAACCAGGCTGTCAGCTTGGTTTTTTTGTTTGATCTTATATGTACTTT
>CAYYGA010000154.1:0-1748 GCA_964471435.1 uncultured Facklamia sp. | reverse complement strand
TAGTGTTAATCGGAGGTTTTATTTTAGGCTTTATCATTGCCTTTGCGGAACCGTCTCTAGTGGTTTTAGCTGACCAAATTTCCAGTGTTACGAGTGGTACGATTCCAGCCAACTTAATTTTAACGACCGTCTCCGTTGGTGTAGGAGTGATGGTGGCTTTGGGAGCGCTTCGAATTTTAAAAGAATGGAGTCTGAGGAAGATATTAATGCTATCTTACAGCTTGGTCTTCCTAGCCATGCTTTTTACTTCCAATCAATTTATATCAATCGCATTTGATGCCTCAGCTGCAGTAACCGGAGCCATTGCCGTCCCCTTTATTATGGCCATAGCAACCGGGATTGCAAATATGAAAAAAGATAATGCAGAAGCGGATTCTTTTGGCTTGGCTGGTCTGCTGGCAATAGGTGCTGTCTTGGGGGTAATGATCTTGTCGATTGTGACCGGGCAGTCCGAAATAGCAGGTTCAGTTGAAATTGTCACAGAAGGTGCAGATAATATATTAAACTTTTTTATGTTAGCTTTAGGAGTACAATTCCAAGAAGTCATCCTGTCGGTTTTACCGGTAGCGGTCATTTTTGGACTGTATCAATGGTTCAGTCTTAAATTGCGCCGGCAGGCTTTACGTCCGATTATCTTCGGCCTTCTGTATGTCTATATTGGCTTGGTTATTTATTTAGCCGGTATAAATGCAGGCTTTATGAATGTAGGTTCAATTATCGGTTATGCTTTAGCCGGTATGTCATCTTATTGGCCTCTGTTGATTGCATCCTTTATTTTAGGAGCTGTTACCATTTTGGCGGAGCCCGCAGTTTCTATTCAAACGCAGATGATCGAAGATGTAACAGGGGGTTCTATCAAAAGTGGGCCAATTACGGCTACTTTCTCACTGGGAGTCGGGTTGGCTATTTTTTTAGCAGCTCTAAGAATTATTGTGCCTGCTATTGAATTATGGCATATTGTCGTGCCTGGTTATATTTTGGCAATAGTCTTGATTAACTTGGTACCTGATATGTTTGTGGGGATGTCTTTTGATTCAGGAACAGTTGCCTCCGGCCCTATGTCAGCTACATTTATTCTAGCTTATGTGCAGGGGATTGCTGAATCTGTACCGACAGCAGACGTATTGCGTGACGGCTTTGGAATGATTGCTTTAGTGGCCATGGTGCCGATTATCGCTGTTTTAATTTTCGCTTTTGTTTATTCAAGACAGGCTGAAAGCGAAAATAGAGATTAAAATAGATTGAGGACTTGTATTTTTGAATCAGTTAAGTTATTATAATTTGGTAGTCTCATGTTGCTGTCTCTGACCGATGTAAGACTTATTAAAACATCTAAAGACCCTGGCTCAGTTTGGCGAATCACCAACGCCATTCTTAGCTTGCGGCATATACTATCAGAAAGAGGTGGAAAATATGGCAATTTCTCAAGAACGTAAAAACGAAATCATCCAAGAGTTTGCAAGACACGAAGGTGATACAGGTTCAACAGAAGTTCAAGTAGCGGTTTTAACTGCTGATATTAACTCATTAAACGAGCATATTAAAGAACACAATAAGGATTTTCATTCTTACCGTGGTTTAATGAAGAAAATCGGTCACCGTCGTAATTTACTTGCTTACTTACGTAAGAAAGACGTTACACGTTACCGTGACTTAATCCAACGTTTAGGATTACGTCGTTAATCGTTAGAATAAAAGTGTGAAAGGATGGTTTTTAACCATCCTTTTTGTTATATTATAAGAGGTTA
>CAYYGA010000153.1:327-1753 GCA_964471435.1 uncultured Facklamia sp. | reverse complement strand
ACAGAAAATCCATCACAGATGCCAACGAAATGATCGAATATTTAATGCAACACTTTTAAAATCAAACCCATGAAAGATTTAAACCATAATGAACGAATGGAAGTTGAGAAAGTCAAAAAAAAAGTGCCCAAATGGATGCAGAAAAATCTACACCCACTTGCGGTCCTGAATCATAAATAACAACATGCGTATGATTGCTTATACCTAAATCTTCTAACGCTTTTATAAAATCCTCATGTTTAGCAATTGTGAATGGTAATTTGGCTTGGGGATTAGAAAGTTCAAATAAATTCGCTTCTACTGCACCGGGAATATGATGAGTTTGATATTGTTTTTTACCGCTTTTTAACAACTCCTCATCATCAAGATCAAAAAAAATAGTCGCGTCAACCACACGAATATTTTGATTATCTAGATTAGCTGCTAACCATTCAGGTGTCACAAAATATGAATGTTTCACTCTCTAGCTCCTTTATAATTTAATTGACCGCATTTAACCAATTAGAAAACAACTGGTGATTAAGCTCACTTTGATTCTTAATCTTCGGCGTATTCAGACGTACTTTTTCGATAGGTTTTGAATTTATATAAGAAGAAGTATCATAAAATGAAGATACTAAAGAACCGGTTGATAACCCGTGTACGCTTACAGTAAATTCCTGCCATTGATCTTGAAATAAGGAGGGGTTTATTAAATAAGCTGCTGCTAAGCTGTCCCAATTATAAAAACCTTTGATACCATATTCATCTTCATTATCTTGAAACCATGGATCAGTATAGTCCTTAATCAACTTTGCTAAGGACGTCTCTATTTTACCCAAATATGCTTCATAATCTTTGCGAGTCGATAAAAGCCCCAAACAGTTATTACCTGTCATGATTGAAACATGAGACCCTTTAGTTAAAACAGTATATGAGGCTTGTGGATCACAGGAAAAATTCAGTTCCAACATTTCTTGCTTATTAAAAATCAAAGGCTCCGTTATACCGCCCATTAACACAATTTCTTTAACTTTTTGAAAAAAAAGAGCGTCCCTTAAATAGGCTCCTTGCAAGTTACTTAAAGCTCCCAACGCTAAGAGGTGAATATCTCCCGCGTACTGGTCAACAAGGTCTACTAATAGTTGACTAGCCTCAGTTAAATAATCTCCTGCTTCCTTCGCCCCTTTTGCATAAGGGATTGACTCGATATTTAAATCTTTCATCAATCGTTTAGTGCACCGATCGACTTGCTCGATTGATCCATTCCCAAAAGTACCTGTTATTCCTATAATATTCACTTGAGGACTGCCTAATAAATATAATAAAGCCATTGCATCATCTACATCACGGTTTGGGGTATAAAAAGTATTATCAAAATCAATAATGATGTTCATCTAACTCTTCCTTAAATTTAATTTAATTTAATTTAATTTCACCAATTATT
>CAYYGA010000153.1:0-317 GCA_964471435.1 uncultured Facklamia sp. | reverse complement strand
CCCTACATTAACATAAACAAAAGTGCCGGGTAAAATACAAACTAAGGATACCCATAGATAATCCCACAAGGAAATACTGGTTAAGCCAAAAGCATAGTTTTCTATATTGTAAGGAATAACCGGCATTAATCTGGCTAAAGCTAATACAAATTTCAAACGATTAGCAGGTGCTTCTAGTATATCTTTACTTTTAGGATACTTACGGTAGAGGTATCGTTGGACCGGTTCTCTAAACAAATAACGTGACATCAAAAACATAATGGTTAGATTTAAGGCCGCACCAATAAACGTAAGCAAAATCCCTCTCCATAAACCAA
>CAYYGA010000152.1:0-1760 GCA_964471435.1 uncultured Facklamia sp. | reverse complement strand
AAAGGGGGATTCAGATGAAAAAATGGATGATGCTAATACTTACCATATTTCTATTGGGTTCCATTTCAATAACCGCCCAAGAATTAATTGATACCACCCAAGAAGCGACCCTCGACTCGATCTTTCTTTTTGAAGGCTCGCACCGTTATTTAAATTCAGTAAAAGCTGATGAAGCCGGTATCGATAAATTTGAAGCAAGTTATTTAAAGTCAGATACAGAAGTGGCAGAAATGATTCTAAAAGATATTGAAAGCTTAAAAGATGATTTGCGGTCAAGAACCGGACAAATTAAGGTAGATCCAGTTGAAGACTTAAGCATTGAAGAAGTGGACCGCTTCACAATCGCTTACCCGGACTATCCATTTTCGACCCAGTTAGAATTCATCACCTATCATCTAGCAGAAGGACTCTATCAACACAGCAGCGGTTTTGCCATGAATGACACTCCTTATAATGAAACAGGCGGAGCAAGGAAAAATTTTATTTATTTTGATCTGGATGATGAGTTGATTTTTACCACTAGCTATTTATATGTCATAGCCGAAGATACAACTTATTTGACGGTGGATGCTTATCAAATGGATGGAACACTAGATTCTAAGTCAATCCGTAGCCAGTTAAACCAGATAGGTGTCAACAATCATCTCAACAAAAAGTTTTATTCAGACCGTCTTTCTTTTTCAAAATTAGTCGACTCGAAAAACGGCTTAAGCGGTAATTTTATTCGACTCTTTTTTGTAGATTTTGTTGAAGAAGAAAAGGCTGGGGAAGACTCAGTCCTGGTCGCTTCTGCTTTTGATATTTTCGGCAGCGAACAACATTTTGTGCTTTTGTGGGACGGCGAACTTCCTTATGACTTATTTGAAAATAACCGGGTGATTGGAATCGAAGGAGAACTCACCGGCTTTACAGAGGATGAACGTTCAGACGGCGACGCTGTAAAATTGCCCCAAATAGAAGTCCATCGTTGGGGCAGTATGGAAGATTTTTTCTACCGTTAAATTTTTACAAGGAGGCACACCATGAAAAAGATAATTACTATGCTAATATTGACCTTGTTTATAGTAGGGACCACTATAGCAGCTGCTCAGGAATTTATAGACCCGACTAAAGACCCCACGCTAGATTCAATCTTTCTGTTCGAAGGCTGGCATTCATATTTAAATTCCATCCAGACAGAAGAAGCGGGCGTGGAAAAGTTTTTACAAACTTATCTAGAGCCAGATGCCCAAGTGACCCAAATGATTAAAGCAGATATTGAAGAATTTAAAGATGAATTGACGAAGCTGACTAGTGAAACAGGCCCAGACATGCCGGGGGATTTATTAATTAAAAAAGAGGCAGGTAATGAGAGAGTTTTTCCTAACTATCCAAAATCCTCTCGCTTAGAATTTATAACTTATCATCTAGATCAGGGGCTTTACCAATTTTCTGATATGAATAATATTCAGTTCTCTCCTTTTGACGAAAATGGTCAGGTGCACAAACTGTTTATCTATTTTGATTTAGATGACCAGCTGATATTTATAAGTGACTATGCTTATATTATTGATGAAGAGACCACCTACTTAACAATTGACAGCTATCAAATGAATCCTGACTTGGATACAGAAGCAATCACCCAGCAGCTCAATCAAAGAGGCGTTAATAATCAAGTGGATAAACGCTTTTATTCGACCGGCCTCTCTTTTAAAAAATTGGAAGAAGCAGGTAACGGTTTAAAAGGAAACTTTATCCGGCTCCATTTTACCAACTATGAA
>CAYYGA010000151.1:0-1767 GCA_964471435.1 uncultured Facklamia sp. | reverse complement strand
CCGTTAAAAACGCTGTTATTACAGTGTTTTTGACGGCTTTTTGGTATAATAAACGTATAAAAAAAGAGCAGGAATCCCCATTCCTGCTCTCAATAAATCCTACGAGAGGACTTACCTTAAATGCTTACTTATTATAACACAAACCAACTCACTTTGGATATCTCAATCGCTTATTTACCGGAAGAAAATCATGTGGCCTATTTTATCAATGACTTGGTGGAGTCACTGGAGATTCACCACCCCTACGAATTTGGCAGACCGCGGGAATATTCCCTAGCGGCTGTTCTCAAACTCTTGTTATTTGCTTATACCCGCGGGGTGTTTACCAGCCGTAAAATTCATCAGTTTGTGCGTGAAAATATGCCTGCCCGCTGGCTAACCCAAGGCGGAGAACCGTCTGCTTCCACTATCTGCCGCTGCCGGCGCGCCCCTGAACTTCAAGCCATCTTAGATCAAGGGTTTGACTCCCTGGTGGGATACTTGCGTGACCATCGGTTCATCGACAACCAGCTGTCGATTGATGGCACGAAACTCTTAGCCGACGCCAATAAATATACCTTTGTCTGGCGCAAAAATACGATTCGATTCGACGAAAGCAACCGACAAAAAATTATGGAGCTGTTAACAGACTTGAAAGAAGCTTATGGGTGGGCCAAGCTGCCAGCCGATACCAACCTGACACTCGATGAACTCGATGAAGTCATCACTCTCTTAGAAGTGCGCGTGGAGGAATTAGAGGAAAAGGTCGAAGCAACAGCCAAGGTCTCGCCTAATCCCGCTAAACAAGAACGGCGCAAAGTAACAGCCGTCGTGAACCAATTGGAAGACCGTCACGCTAAAATGAGGAACTACCACCAGCAGTTCCAGACCTTTGGGGAGCGTAACTCTTATTCGAAAACCGATCCGGATGCCACTTTTATGCGCATGAAAGAGGACCCCATGCAGAACGGCCAACTAAAACCGGGTTATAATTTACAGTTAGCCACCAGCCGTCAGTACGCTTTAGCTTACAGCTTGTACCCTAATCCTACCGACAGCCGCACGCTGCCTTCTTTTATGACAACCCACCGCCACTTAATGGCCTCCATGGATTACGCCAGTTTGGATGCCGGCTATGGCTCCGAAGCCAATTATCGTTTTTTGGAAGACCACTTCCCAGACCTCACGCCCATCATTCCCTACGGCACGCTATTGAAAGAACAAACCAAGAAATGGCAGTCAGATAAGAAAAAAGTCATGAATTGGGAATATATGGAAGAAGAGGATTACTACCTCGATCCAGAAGGTGTACGCTTTAACTTCCATGCTTACCGGCAGCGCACGGATAAGTACGGGTTCACAAGAGATATCAAAGAATACAAAGCCGAAAAGTATGACACCCATCAACAAGTCATTCCAGAAGCGTTGACAGAAAAAGGCAATCTGCGGCAAATCCAAGTCAACCCGTCCTGGGAATACTTTAAAGCCAAGCAGCGTGCTTATGCCGCTGACCCCACGACTCAAATCGTGTATCAACGGCGTAAAATCGATGTTGAATCCGCCTTTGGTTTTCTCAAAGGCTCTTTAGGCTTCACTCGTTTCCACCTTCGAGGGAAAGAGAAGGTGAACCAGGAAGTAGGATTGGCTTTAATGGCCTATAATCTGCATAAATTAGCGCTTCAAGTACGCCAACTAACGAAAGAAAAACAAGCCATTGCCTAATGGAGAATTAGTTTTCCTCAGGCAAGGGCTTGTTTTTTAATAAAAAGGGACTTATGACACAGCCCC
>CAYYGA010000150.1:0-1795 GCA_964471435.1 uncultured Facklamia sp. | reverse complement strand
CGGATTGGTGTACTGCATTTAGGTCATTTATTGGAAACGGGCACCACAGAAGAGATTTTTAATAATCCAATCCACCCCTATACTAAATCTTTGTTGACAGCAGTACCTACTACTAACCCATTATTAGAGCGTAAACGCAAGGCTTATTATTATAACTACGAGACGAGTGGCTTTAATTATGTGTTGGGTGAAGAAATCAAAATTACCGATACCCATTCTGTGTGGCTGGAGCCCAGCAAGCAAGAAGAGTTTTTAAATTAGTTGAAAAAAACTAAGAACCGCAAATGGTAAACAGCCTTCTATCAAGGAGATAAATAAATAAAATAGTTTAAGGGGCTGTGTCATAAGTCTAATCTAACTTTCAAACTATAATTTAAATGTTGTACAATATGATTGTATAAATCTCAAATTGAAATCTGGAAGAAAAATAAAAAAGTTTTATCACCGCACTTAGAATCATCTGCGTAGCGTAGAGTGGCTTAGTGAAAGCATTTGCTTGAACTTAGCCACTCTCTAGCAGATGAAGTCTGGAAACTTCGACCAACGGGAGGAGTTGAAGGACGTTTCGCGGTAATAAAACTTTTTTATTTTTTCTGTAAGATTGATTTTAAAAACTGACTTATGACACAGCCCCTTTTTATCATTTAATGGTTTTTGGATAAAAGAGGTGAATCAGTAGTGCTGTTCACGCCGTCCTTATTTTAAAAGTTTTTCATAGGAAAACTTTCCGCCGATATTCTTCATAATAAAGCCGGCCAGCAGTGCTAAAATTATACCTATGACTAAAAGAAGCCAGGGGTTTATTAAGATAATTCCTGTGAATTGACCTATCACAAGTGCAATAATGGGGAAAACCAAGAAAACAGCGCGTTGCTGTGATTCTTCTATGGTTTGTGACTTGGCAGAGCTGAGCACCGTTATACCGATAGAAAGAAGGGAGATAGAAGGTGCAAGCAGTAACAGAACAACCAGCCAGTTAAAGTTAGGCAGAACCAGCCCGTCTGTCAAAAGAAGCATTTCTATTCCTACTACAATCATCATGGCTGTAAAGGAGATGAAGGAAACGATCATACCCACTGAAAAGGCTGCTAAAATTTTGGCTTGAAATAACTGTTTTAATGAGAGAGGGGAATAAAGCAGTGTTTCCAGTGTGCGTTTCTCTTTTTCACCGACAAAGGAACTGGCGGCCATAATAGATGAGGCCATAATCGGAATCAAGAGAAAGAAAACCGGCATGATTTGGTTAAGTATCAGCCCTAAAATTATCTGCTCCTGGCTTTGTTCTTGTGCCGTAATTGGCAGCATATCCACTAAGGCTTGAAAATCTGAGGCAGCATCCGGCACCAATGCCGTAACGAACACAAAGATAGACGGCAGTATAACAGTCAATGCCAGAGGTACAATCAACATAACCATAAATACTTGCTTGTTTGATGTAATACTTTGGATATCTTTTTTAATAAGTGCTAGTTGTCTTTTATCCATCACTATTCACGCTCCATTTAATCCTTATTCATATCGATGAGTGAAAAATAAATATCCTCCAGGGATATTAGATCCGCCGAGACATGATAGATATCGCCCCCGGCACCTACAATCTCTTTAATAATAAGCGGAATTTCACTTTGGGAGTTTACGGTGATGTCATAAGTATCTTCTCCAACTTTCTCACAGACTAGATCCTGAGGGATAAAGCTTGCTTTCAACCGCACCCTTACTTTAGAAGAAACCATGGAGCGCAGCTTTTCAATAGTTCCTGTCGCCAGCAAACGGCCTTCATTAATCAGCCCGTAGG
>CAYYGA010000149.1:0-1828 GCA_964471435.1 uncultured Facklamia sp. | reverse complement strand
TTGGATAATTATTTTTGAAAAATGGCTGGAAACTCTAGTCATCTTTCAAAGCCTTTTATAATTGTATCGCAATTTGGGGTTAGATGCTAGGAAAGCGTTGGGGAGATAAATTGCATAAAGAAAAAAGTATAGTAAACTACAGATAATAAAAACTTAACAAGCTATGGTCCGATCATAGCCTCTTAGAATCGGCAGCAAAATGGTTTTAAAAATAGTGTGATATTATAGGCTATCCATTTGGTGAAAAAGGAACCATTTAAAAATTTAACTATAATAATAAAGAGATTTCGGCAATCAACTCAATAATTTGGAAGTTGATTAAAAATATAAAGGAATGAAGGATTGATGAAAGAATGCAGTTTATTGATTGTCATGTAGACACTTTGCTGGCACAGTTATTGGATCAAGCAACTAATAAAAAGACATCCCTTTACAAAAATGATTATCAGCTTGATTTCGAGCGAATGAAACAATCTAATTATCTGGCTCAAGTCTTTGCTTGTTTTATTCATACAGGGAAGGACCCGATAGGAAATAGTTATTATGCAGATGCCTTAAAAATGATGGATAACTTTTATAAAGAGGTCGAGGAGCATTCAGACATCATAGCTATAGCCACCGACTACAATTCTTACAGCCAAAATAAAGAAAACAAATTGATGAGTGGTTTTTTATCGATTGAAGAAGGCGCCATTATTGAAGATGATTTAAATCGATTAGAAGTGTTGCGCAGTAAAGGAATCTCATTCATGACTTTACTCTGGAACCACGAAAACCAAATCGGTTACCCCAATTTCAACTGGACTCACCAAGATAAAGGGCTCAAGCATTTTGGCATCGAAGTAGTGGAAAAAATGGATGACCTTCAACTAGTGATTGACGTCTCCCATTTATCAGATGGCGGCTTTTATGATGTTTATAAACATTCAAAAAACCCCTTTATGGCGACTCATTCAAATGCTAGAGCAGTGTTAAATCATCCCCGCAATTTAACCGATGATATGATTAAAAAAATTGCTGAAAGAGGCGGGTTAATCGGAATAAATTTCGCCGGTGCTTTTTTAACTCCGGATGGTATGAGTACAACTGAAAGTATGATTAACCACATTAATCACATAAGGGATATCGGTGGTGAAGAGGTGGTGGGATTAGGTTCTGATTTTGACGGCATTCCGATTGAAGGCCTGGAACTCACTGGGGCAGAAGATATGCCTAAACTTTTTGAAGCCATGGAAAAAGCCGGTATGAAAGAAGATATCATTGAAGCAATTTCTTATCTAAATTTCGAAAAATTCCTAGAACGATTTTATGAAAATAAATAAAAAATAATCATAAGGGGAAGAATTGAGAAGATAAAAGTGGTTTTTCAAATCAAAGGCTTTGACCGCGCACTCAGGTTGTTGAGAAACTGTTCACGCCCATTAAGCAGGAACTCGTTAACCTGAGATTCTGTTCAAGCTCATCAAGTAGGCACTCACCCTCATGGGATCCTGTTCACGCCCCTCAAGCAGGCACTCGTTATCTGAGATCCTGTTCAGGACCATCAAGCAGGCACTCGCTAACCTGAGATTCTGTTCAAGCTCATTAAGCAGGCACTCGCTATCCTGAGATCCCGGTCACGCCTCTTTAGTAGAATTTCAGACCTATTTTCAGCAGTTTCCAAAGCAAAAGTAGAAGGTTCTCGTTAAAAAACGAGAACCAACATTAAAAATCAAATGCTCTGAGGTAGCTTGGTGTTCACACCAAGCTTTCATTAGAATGTTTTCAAGTTTCGTCCGATAATTATATTTAGCTCGAGGATAGGTTAAAGCTCCTTGATCGTGAGAAG
>CAYYGA010000148.1:0-1861 GCA_964471435.1 uncultured Facklamia sp. | reverse complement strand
AATCTAAAAACAGGTGTTACCAAATCAGATTACGCTGAACCCCTGCTCAATGAAGCTTACCGAGAGCTAGGTGATTATTATCAAACAGCCATTGTGCCTGCACGTGTTCGCAAGGCAAAAGATAAGGCCAGCGTCGAAGGAGCGGTGGGATTTATTAGCCGTCAACTCATTGTTGCTTTAAGACACACCCAATGTTTTTATTTGAATGAATTAAATCAGTTAGTGTGGGACAAACTGGAAGCACTGAATAATGAACCGTTTCAAAAGAAATCAGGTTCACGGCGGAGTGTCTTTGAAGAAGAGGAAGCTTCTTATTTAACTCCGGTCCGTCAACCTGACTTTCAACTAACCGATTGGCGTATTGCGAAAGTTGCCTTGAACTACCACATTCAAATTGATCGCAATTACTACTCTGTTCCCTACGAATATGTTCAATGCCAAGTTGAAGTTCGCTTAACACAGAACTTAATTGAAGTTTACCTCAATCAATCCCGAATTTCATCCCACAAACGTATTCACCATCAAATTGGGCAATACAGTACGTTGACTGACCACATGCCCGATTCGCACCGGGTTTATGCTCAGCATACGATTGAAACTGTAAAGAATTGGGCAAAAACAATCGGCCACTATACAAAGCAGTTAATTGACTTAATCATTGAGCAGCATGTTGAAAAGCAAGCATTGAGAATGACGAGTGGTATCCAAAAGTTACAAGATAAATATGGGGCTGTTCTCATCGAGGAGACCAGTGAAATTATAGTCAGTATTACGTCTCAACCCACCCTATCTACCTTTAAAACCACACTTAAACGGCAACATCAACGTAAAAAGACGCTAGCAGAAAAAACACCTTCTATTATACAGACAGACAACAATTATGGATTTACACGTGGTGCAGAATATTTTGGAGGTTTCGACAAATGAGAAATGAGTATACATTGGATAAACTAACGACCATGCGCTTAACTGGTATGCATGAAGCCTATCAACAACAATTAGATAACAGGGAAATTCAACAACTAACATTTGAGGAACGGTTTAGTTTATTGGTTGATTCGGAATACGCCCGTCGCCAAACAAATAAACTATCCCGCTTAATTAACCAAGCCTCTTTTTCTAATTCGGAAGCGTGTATGGAGGATATCGAATATTACCCTGACCGTCACCTTGATAAAGACTTAATGGTTCGTTTATCGACTGGGAAATATTTGGAGGATGGCTCTAATATTATCCTCATGGGGGCTTCCGGAAATGGGAAAACCTGGATCGCCAATGCTTTAGGTAATCAAGCCTGCCGTCAATTTAAGAGAGTCAAATATATTCGCTTACCCGAACTCATCGATACCTTAAAGCTGGCTAAATACGAAGCTGATGGAAGTTATCGGAAACTCATAAATAAGTATCGCAAATTTGACTTACTCATCCTAGACGAATGGCTTTTAACGGATTTATCTCAAGAAGATTCCTTACACATTTTAGAAATATTGGAAGCCAGATTAAATAAAGTATCCACTATCTTTTGTTCTCAATTTTCGCCAGAAGGCTGGCATACTAAAATAGAAAATCCTCAGTTAGCAGACGCTATCTTAGATCGGATTGTTCATAACTCCTTTAAAATTTTACTTGATGGTGAGGTGTCCATGCGGGAACGCCATGGCATAATTTCATAAAAAATAAAGATTGGTCCATTTATTGGAGCAATCTTTTTTAATGTCTTGGGTCTCTCGAGGCACCAATGGGTCTATGCGAGACTGAAGTGGGTCAATAAATGGCAGAGCAGGGTCTATTTAGAGGCAATAATCAAGTCTTATTTATTTTTAGAAAATTAATAGCTAAGAGCAGCATTTTTTTTATAATT
>CAYYGA010000147.1:0-1916 GCA_964471435.1 uncultured Facklamia sp. | reverse complement strand
TTAAAATGCGGTAAAGATGCATAGCAATCAGTTGGGCTAAGGGGACCGCAATGAAAAGAGAACCGACATCTATAATACTCGACTCTAAATGTAAACCTGCCGTCCAAAAGTAGTACCAAGCTGCAATGAAAATCATGGAAAAAAGAATTGAAAAGGTCCCGGAAGGCACCCATTTACTAAAAGATAAATTCTTACTTTTTTTAAATATCACATAACCCATACCCCACCAAAGCAGTAAGGGCCAAAAAACCAACTTTAAATGTTCCCAAATACTCTCATTGATAGGAGTAAACATGCCGACAATCGGATTACCCCCTGACCACTCAAAGGAAAAATGCAAGGGAATTGAAAGTAAACAAACTACAATGATACCTATAATGCTGTATCTACGCACAAACTTAACGTCCTCATAAACCCTTCCTTGCGCCATAATGTTACCTCCTTGTGAATTGAACCCTTTTATTAATTATAAATAAAAAAAGAGAGTAGCCATACTATAAAGACTTGAGATAAACCTCCGTTAAGCGCAAATAATAGTCTTTGCTTTAACCATTTGCTAATATAAGATAACTATTAATTTTTAAAACAGTCCTGCCATTAGAAGAAAAACTTAAAAATAAATCCATTGCTTTAAATAAAGGAGGTAAAAAAATGAAAGTTGTCTTGAAGTCCTGGATAATCAGCTTACTATTCATAGTGCTGGCGGTCCCATTTAGAACTGTTCAAAGCCAGACTCTTCAATTAGAAGCAGCTGAACGATTAGCTGAAATGACCTTAGAAGAAAAGGTCGGACAAGTATTTTTAGCGCGTTTGCCTGAAAGTGCTGCTTTAGAAACGGCACAAGCTTATCATTTAGGTGGCTATATTTGGTTTGCGCGTGATTTCGAGTACCAATCACCTCAATCCATTAAAGAAGAAATTACTTATCTTCAGGAAAATTCCACTATTCCGTTGCTGATGGCGGTCGATGAAGAAGGTGGGGAAGTAACCAGGATAAGTTCTTTTAGTCAGTTTCGCCACGCCCCCTTTTTAACAGGACGCGATTACTATCAAGAAGGTGGTTGGGATCTGGTCGAAGAGCGGGAAGTTGAAAAAATAGAGCTCTTGGAGTATCTGGGATTAAATTTTAACCTAGCTCCAGTGGTGGATATAGCCTCTTCAGAAAATGATTATATTTACAGTCGCTCATTTTCTACTGAAGTGGAAGAAGTGACCCAATATACAAATCAACTGGTAAGTATATATGAAAGAGAAGGGATGGGGAGTGTTTTAAAACATTTCCCGGGCTACGGCGGGAATGTAGATACGCATCTGGGGATTGCTTATGATTACCGAACTTTAGAAAATCTCGAAAATTGGGATTTTATTCCTTTTATTGCAGGGATTGAAGCAGGAGCTGACGGAGTGATGGTGGCGCATAATGTGATGGTCGAGCTGGATGCAGACTTACCCGCTTCTTTATCTCCTGAAGTCATTGGGCTTTTGAGATATGACTTAGGCTTTGAAGGGTTAATTATGACCGATGATTTGATAATGGAAGGGCTGAGTCAATTTGTAACTGCTGAAGAAGCAGCTATTTTAGCAATAGAAGCCGGTAATGACCTCCTTATCAGCTCGCAGGTGGAACGGCAGGTTCCGGCGGTAATTGAAGCTGTTCAATCAGGACGCATCACAGAAGAAAGGCTGGACGAATCCGTCTTAAGGATTCTGGAAAAGAAAATGGAGTTGGGTATTATCGATTGAGTGAAGAGTTTAACTCGCAATCTTTCAGAAAAAACCAAAAGATTTATTACTTCAAAAGTTATCAATCTAGTAGGAAGCTCGTTATCTAATAATGAGTCTCCTAATCGATTAGATGCTATTTTTCAAACGGACTCGATTTATTCTTTCACTTTAAAGACTTGACTCTGGCCAAT
>CAYYGA010000146.1:0-1923 GCA_964471435.1 uncultured Facklamia sp. | reverse complement strand
AATCTTTTAAGTAGGTTTGTGTAATTCATCATTGTCGGTGCGGTATTCGTCATCGATTCGTTTAAAGGAATCATGGCGTGCATCTTCTTTGAGTTTATGTCTTTCACCATGGGAATAAACTTCGCGGTCTCTAACGTCACGACTGAGAAGTTTATAAAGTCCGGAGGCGATGGGAACACCAAGCAACATACCCGGAATCCCGGCAAATCCTCCACCAACGGTAACGGCTGCCAGCACCCAAAGTCCGGGCAGACCTAATGAATCACCGACTACACGAGGATAAATCAAGTTTCCTTCAAGTTGTTGGATCACGACCATAAAAATTACGAACCAGACAGCTAAGCTAACTGACTGTACCGAAATCAAGATAACGCCGACCGCTCCAGCAAGGTAAGCACCTAAATATGGAATAAGGGATAGGACACCTGTGATACTCCCCACCATCAAGGCGTAGGGGAAACCAAATATCCACATACCTACGGCAGTTAAAGTTCCCAAGATAGTTGCAGAAATTACTTCACCAGTTAAAAAGTCTCTTAAAGAATCATTCATCGTAGTCATCACATACAAAATTTTACGTGCCGTTGGTTTTGAAAAATAAGTCGTTACCAGACGTAAAAATTGATCTAAAAGATGTTCTTTTGACATTAAAATATAAAGCGAGAATACAAAAGCTAAAAAAACATTAATCAGTGAGATAACCATTGAACCGACGGTTGAAACAGTACGGTTTAAAATATTGGTAAGCATAGAGCCGCCAATATTTTGCACACCGTCCAGTAAATTGTCCCAATCCTGCTCTAGATAATCTAAAAGTTGACCCGTCTCACTTGGTAAAAGTTCTTCAAAACGGCCCACCCAATTTTCCACTCGGTCAAAAACAATTGGTAAAGCCTCTACAAACTCGCTGAGGACGTTTATTATTTGGGGGACTACTAAACCAATCACGAAAGAAAAAATAAAGACTATGACGACTATGGATAATAAAATCGACAAGGGCCGGCGGATGGCGTTGAGAATTTTCTTTTCACTATCTGGGAAAAGAATCTTTTCAAATTTTTCCATCACCAGGTTGAGTACATAAGCAATAATAAAGCCTAAAATAACCGGAAATAAAACGGACCATAAGTTGCCCATCCAATTCCAAATTCTTTGGTAGTTAAAAATTAATAAGACACCAAAGATAATTAGAATAATATAGTTAACAACACGTTTATCTAATTTACGCATTTAATTTACTCCTTTCAATTGTAGTTAATCACACAGATGAAATTCTACCATGAATAGCATTAAAATAATATAAAAAGCTGAAAGTGATATATTTTCATATAGTTGAAATATTTACATTTATAAATTATCATTTAATTTACTATGTTATAATGATAACTAAAAATCATAAGCTGACTTATTTGACGGAAGGCAAACATAAAATCTGGAACTGAAAATAACAAGGAGGAAGATTGTGCTAAGAAAAATACTGTTAGTTGTTTTAGCGGCTGTAGGTTTATATTTAGTAATACTTACTTTAACGGCGGTTGTGCCTTTTTTATCTTATCGGCCCTTAAAAGTAACTAGTCAGGAACCTCAATGGGTTGAAACCGATGACCGGGTAGTGTTAGTGGATGATATCGAAGAAGCCTGGCTGGCGCGGCTAGATATGCTGGAGCGGGCCGACCACTCAATTGACATCGCCTTTTTTGCCTTTCATGGCGGTGAGTCAGTGACGACTTACTTATCCTATTTATTGGCAGCAGCGGACAAAGGAGTAAAAGTTCGGCTCCTCTTAGACGGCATGGCGCATGGACTGCATGAGCACCGCGAGTTTGTCAAGATGACCGACTATCATCCTAATTTTCAAATTGCTTATTATAATCCGATCAACTTATTAAGACCGCATCATTTACACAACCGGATGCATGAAAA
>CAYYGA010000145.1:0-2004 GCA_964471435.1 uncultured Facklamia sp. | reverse complement strand
TTTCTTGGATTTTAGTCTTCTTTTTATTAGTTTTAGCTTATCAAGGGTTAAACCAAAAAATTATCAAATCTTATCATGTCTTTATCGGCAGTGCCCTCATGTTGGTTATCCAGGCCCTTTTAATCAGTAGGGAGTTCACTTTTTTAACCGCGGAACAACTGCAGTTTTCAGCCCTCTTGTTTGGTATCGTTTGGTTAATTTTATTTTTTGGAAAGCAGCGTCTTTGGATGTGGGCAGCTTTATCCTTACTGACCTTCACGGAATTAGGCATTAATACTTATTTCTCGCAAGAAGACCTTAATTTTGCCGATACTTATAAATTTGAAAATGCTTTAAACGTCCTGGATGAGGCCATAGAACCAATCAGACCGGATGACAATAATTTTTACCGTATTTCAAAAACTTTTTACCGCAGTAAGAATGATCCTTTTACTTTTAATTATCCAGGTTTGACGAACTTTTCTTCTAACCTGGAAACTTCCACCCGTGAGTTATTTGAACGGCTGGGTAATAACGCAGTAGATGCTTCCACTATTTATTTTGGAACGCCTCTGACCGATGCTTTATTTGGCGTAAAATATTTTGTTGAAAATGACAGCAACCTTCCTGAGAATCCGGAGCAGGAAGACAGAACCTACGTTTTCTCCAATCATGTAACGCGCTTAGATGTGACCCAAGAGCAAAACTTAGTCAACCAGACTGATCGCTTTTCAATCTATGAAGTCCCTAACACCCTGCCGATTGCTTTTGGTATCAGCGATGAGGCAGCCACTCTCACTCTGGTGGATAATGAACCGATTGACAACCAGCAAGAGATTGCTGCTGCTTTAGATCAATCACCTACTGATTTTTTTGAAGCTATCGATGTAAGTGAGATGGAACTGGTCAATGCTGAAGAAACTTCCACTGCGAGTGGTCGATTAGAGGTCAAAAGAGTCTCGGATAGTGCAGATGGAGAAATTCATTTCCAATATACACCAGCTACAGATGATCCTTATTTTGTTCTCTTACCACGAAGCTTATCGACCAATTCCAATGAAGTCTCTTTAAAACTCAATGATGAGTTTGTCTCTTACCGAAAAAAATTCCGCCGGGACCAATTGATTAATATCGCTTATGAAGCCAATAATCAGCCGCAGAAATTTTCAGTCCTTTTAAAAACAAATGAATCTTATAATTTATCTGATTTACAGATTGTAAGAGTGGATACATCGAGTATCAATCGTTTAATAGAAGACCTTCAAACTGAAGCTATGCGAGTAGATGAATGGGATGCCAACTCTATTAAAGGGACTATTACTATTGAAGACAGCCCCTGGGTACTTACCTCCATTCCTTACGATGACAGCTGGGAAGTTAAAGTCGATGGAGAAGTCATAGAGTTTGAAGAAGTATGGGACAGCCTACTAGCTTTTAAAGTGGATGCGGGTGAACATCTAATAGAGATGACTTATAAACCTAACGGACTTGCAGTTGGTGTAGCGGTCACTTTCATTACAGGCATTTTGTTTGTTTCAATTTACTATTTAGATAAACAAAAAGACGAAGAAAAAATTAAAGTCAATCTTAAGAGAGGTTAATATGCTTAAATTCAAGTTCAAGAGCTTTTCCTTTATTTATACTCTGATCAATTCTTATCTTGTTACACTTTTTCTTTATTTACTACTGAACCCTCAATCCAACTCAAATAATTTTTTTGAGTTGGATAATGGTTTACGCCCCCTCACTGTGTTCTTATTATGGGGAATATTGTTTGTCGCTCTATTTTTAATCGAAAAATATTTCCACTTGGAAACCAAGCGACTGAGCTTTTTTATTATCCTGGCCACTATTTTTTTGACAGGCCTGTCTTTACTCAGCCCTTCCCCCACCATTATAGTCGGAATTTTATTATTACAGTTCATTCTTTTAATGTTTCTATATTATCCCCAAGAGAATCAAAGGAAATTACAAGCAGTCGTCGGTACAGGCTTAATCCTTTCCCTTTTAAAAATACCCTTTGTA
>CAYYGA010000144.1:0-2074 GCA_964471435.1 uncultured Facklamia sp. | reverse complement strand
AAAGTACATCGATATTAAGGGACTATATCGATTTATAGAGTTATTAAATATATATAAAAATTATCTATCATTAGCTACTCTTCTCCCTAATTTACATCTCAAGCTTTTCAACGAGAATTAAGAAATTCTATTCTTTAATTTTAAATCATTTGGTAACCGCTTTC
This sequence comes from uncultured Facklamia sp., assembly GCA_964471435.1. Taxonomy (GTDB): domain Bacteria; phylum Bacillota; class Bacilli; order Lactobacillales; family Aerococcaceae; genus Facklamia. Next base: position 1,910 of record CAYYGA010000144.1, on the reverse strand, counting down.
ACACACTTCACTTTTATATTTAATGTTTATTAAATTCTTTTCTTCCATATAAGAAGCTTATTTATCTCACTTCAATTTCGCTAAGTTTTACATTCTGCTGGCTATCCTAGAGAAAGGAAACTCACTATGAATATTCAGTTACTAACCTTAGAAGATAGAGAAAAATGGGAAGAAATTGTAACCAGTTTCCCTAACTACGATGTTTATTATCTACCTGGTTATGTTAGTGCTTTTAAAATACATGGGGACGGCGAACCTTATCTGATTTTTATTGAAAGTGAAAATGTGAAAGCTATAAACGTTGTTATGCGAAAAGATATAACGACCGATCCTTTCTTTACTTCTCTTATACCTGCCAATACTTATTTTGATTTTGCTACACCTTATGGTTACGGAGGTTTTATATTTGCAGGAGAGGTCACCCCTGAAAATATTGATAAAGTATATGAGATTTATCAAGGCTATTGTCAAGAAAATGGAGTGATCAGCGAATTTGTCCGATACAATCCATTAAGCCTCAATGCAGAAAGGAACAATGGATTTTACGACGCAGTAGAGCTCAGCTCAACTGTCAATATTGATTTAACATCCAAAGAACAAATTTGGGAAAATTTTACTTCTAAGAACCGAAATGTTATTAGAAAAGCAATGAAATCAGGAGTAGAAATATACTCGGGCCGCTCACGGCTGTTATTTGATGCATTTCTACCGATGTATCACCAAACGATGAATAAAGATCAAGCGAGTGAATATTATTACTTTGAAACTGACTTTTTTTATAGCTTATTATTAGATTTAAAAAATCATGCCCATATATTTTATGCCGAGATGGATGGAAAGATTATATCAATTGCGATAGTTATTTATGCCAATCAAAACCTGCATTACCACTTATCGGCCTCTGATCCGGCTTATAATCAGTACAGTCCTTCTAACTTACTTTTATATGAAATAGCAAAATGGGGTTCTGACAATGGCTATAAAAATTTCCACTTAGGTGGCGGAGTAGGATCTAGCGAAGAGGATGGCTTGTTTAAGTTTAAAAAAGCATTTAATCGCAATTATGATACAAGCTTTACTATAGGCAAAAAGATTTATAATCCGCAACTATACCAAGAATTAGTGCAACTTAAATCACAGAAGATAACTATTAATAATCCAAATTACTTTCCACTCTTTAGAGCTCAGTAACACTAAAGCTTTTAACTGTGGGCAATCCATAAGAAAAGAGGGATTTTATGTCAAAAATATATTTAGCTTCCCCACATATGAGTGAAGAGGGATACGAATTAGAATATGTCCAAGATGCCTATGATAAAAATTGGATTGCTCCTTTAGGTGAAAATATTGATGAATTTGAAAAAGCAATTTGTGAAACGGTTGACACTCCTGCAGCCCTCGCTTTAAATTCTGGAACAGCGGCAATCCACTTAGCACTTCTGGCAGCAGGTGTTGGAGAAGGAGATGTGGTTTTATGTCAGACACTTACTTTTTGTGGGTCAGCAAACCCTATAAAATACATAAAAGCAACCCCCATTTTTATTGATTCAGAAAGAGGGAACTGGAATATGGATCCCGTCTTACTCGAAAAAGCCATCAATAAATATCGACCGAAGGCGGTAATCGTCGTCCATTTATATGGCATGGCAGCTAGGATTGATTTAATTAAATCCATTTGTGTAAAATACGGTGTCTTTTTAATTGAAGATGCTGCGGAAAGTTTAGGGACAATTTATAAAGGAAAATGGACCGGCACCTACGGTCATTTCGGAATCTATTCCTTTAATGGCAATAAAATTATTACTACTTCCGGTGGCGGTATGCTTGTTTCAGAGAACATGCAAATGATAGAAAAAGCACGCTTCTGGTCTACCCAGGCCAGGGAACCTTTTCCTCATTATGAACACAAA
>CAYYGA010000143.1:0-2077 GCA_964471435.1 uncultured Facklamia sp. | reverse complement strand
TATGCTAAATTTAGGGCAACAAATAAAAAGGACGTGTAAAGGTGACCGCCTCGATGAGATTACGTTAAAAATGGCAATAAGAAACAGGCTCAATTTGAAGAAAATTGACTTCTTTGCCATGCTTATAAATCTTTCGATGCATCTTACCTTTGCTGTTCATTAAATGAAGAGCTTATTTAAGAGTGCTTAAATAAGAAAAGCGGCGCAGACTGGAGTCAAAAGACTTTGGCCTGTATTTTTTATTGCCTAAATTAATAGCTTGTATCCCTAGGACAATAAAAATACAGGAGAATTAAAATGGAACAATTAGTAATAAATATTAACAATATGAAAAAGACCTTTTTAAATAAAGAAGTCTTAGAAATTGATGAATTAAAAGTGTATGAAAATGAAAAAATTGGCATTATCGGCGCCAACGGCAGCGGAAAAAGCACCCTGCTTAAACTCATGACGGGAGAACTCAAACCGGATAGCGGTGAAATTGAAACTCACATTGATTTTCGCTACTATGCTCAAATGAAAGAAGAACTCACACCGGACTATACTGCCATTGATGCAGAACTCCTTTCGCGTTTAAACATCCCTGAACACGAGAGCCACTCCTTCAGTGGCGGGGAGCAAACCCGCCTAAGGTTAGCTGAATTTTTCACAGCTTATCATTTTGGTTTACTAATGGATGAACCGACCACTCATTTGGATGCGGCGGGGATTCAATTTTTAGTGGATCAGTTGAAGTATTATTACGGCACACTCTTGGTGGTTAGTCATGACCGTTACTTTTTGGATGAAGTGGTGGACACTATCTGGGAAGTGGCAAACGGTCAGGTGCAGGTTTACAAGGGCAATTATGCGGCTTATCAAGAGCAAAAAGAATTGGAAAAAATGGCAGCCGACCATGCTTATGAGAGCTTTATGAAAGAAAAGAGCCGCCTGGAACAAGCAGCCCGAAAGAAAAAAGCGGCAGCCAATCAAATGAGTCAGGTATCTGCTAAGCAAAAGAATCGCTCAGTGAATCCGGGGCGTTTGGATTCTTCCAAGCAAAAAGATACCGTCCAAAAGGCGGCGCATAAAGCGGCTAAGTCGATGGAAAAGCGCGCCAAGCAACTTGAAAAGGTGGAGAAAATTACTGAAGCGAGACCAATCCATTTCCCACAGCCTAAAACCCTGGAAATGCATAATCCTTTTCCTATTATGGGTGAGGATGTGACGATCAAAAGAGGCGATAAACTTTTGTTGGATAAAGTAAGTTTTCAATTTCCTTTAGGAAAACGCATTGGGATTGTGGGACCGAACGGTTGCGGCAAATCGACTTTACTGCAACATATTGTCTCCGACGGCGAAGGAATTACCCTTTCTAAAAAAATTGTTTTTTCTATTTACCAGCAAATGGATTATCAATTGAAGGCGGCTGAGACCATGGTGGATTATTTGATGCAAGAGTCAGATTATGAAGAAGCACTGGTGCGCAGTGTGTTAAATCAGCTGGGCTTTGATCAAGCAGAAACTTCTAATAAAGCCCTCAGCGATTTAAGCGGTGGAGAAGCTACCCGTTTAGTGATCGCCAAACTTTTTACCGACCCAAGTAATGTTTTGATTCTCGATGAGCCGACTAATTTTATTGATCTGCAAACAATTGAAGCCTTGGAGAGTTTAATGCTGCATTACCCTGGAACGATTTTATTTACTTCCCATGACCAATACTTTATGGAAATTGTGGCCCAGCAAATATGGGCGGTTGAAGACCGACAGCTGAAGTTAGTGAAAGATTAAAAAGACCGACTCAGGGGGAAGTCCGCCAGTGAGCGCATAACCGCCCGGTGCAATAACTCAAGCGGTTATGTCCTTATAATCTATCTTCTCCAGCCAATGAGAAGATACTTAAAATGATTTTGGTTCTTTTAAATGAGGCTAAAACCATATAATAAAAACTTACTACCTACACCCAATTACCTTAAACCATTTGAAATTCAAAAAGTTATGTCTCATTAAAACGAGAAACGCCTAAATTAAACATCAAAAAAGAAGGGGCTGTGTCATAAGTCAGTTTTTAAAATCAATCTTACAGAAAAAATAAAAA
>CAYYGA010000142.1:0-2149 GCA_964471435.1 uncultured Facklamia sp. | reverse complement strand
AGAACTCCATTCAACCGATGGAGTAATTAGACTCTTTATAAGAAGAGTCTTTTTTAATATTAAAAACGCTTGAGTATAACACTTAGGTAACAATTAGTGCAATTTATTGCCACTCTCTTCATACTTTTGTTAAACTGAGAGAAACTAAAGCATAAATGCAAAAGGAGGTAGATTATGCGTCAGAAGCTGCCCAAGTCCTTTTATTTCAAACTTTTATTTATTACAGTATTTTTTGCTCTTACTTATATTAATTTCCAGCCGGTGATTCATGCTGCTTTATCAGACTCCAGCTTGAGCCAAAGTCAACAGGTAAGTTACATATTAAAAAGCATCTTGGGAGTTAAACCCACCGACACTCCGGCTTCGATTCCCAACCTGCCTTCTTTAACAGTCGCACAGCCGGGTAATAGTCAACCCGCCTTGATCGATGAACAAGTTAAAAGCTTACCAAACTACCAGCTGGCAGCTGAGTTTGCTGATGAATTTAATGAAACAATTGATATTTTAAAATTAAATACACTATTTGTGCAAGAAATGAATGAAAACTATAGTCATGCTAGCTCGGTAGTTTTAGGGGAGCATTTAAGCAGTGGAACGAAGTTAAGAGCGCAGGAATTGGCGCACTACCATTATTTGGGACCTGATACTGTAACAGGTGAAAGTTTTCGAACGTTTTTCCCTCAACTTACTGACCATCATTATCGTTTAGGGGAAAATTTGTATGAATTATATATTGCAGCTTCTGATATTCACTTAAAAACGTGGAGTGAAAATCCTGCTGTTTTCAGCGAATATCTGGTTGGAGTGTTCAGCCAATCGATCGATGAGTCTTTATATAATACCTACAACAGTCAGTACTTATTTGTATATGCAGAACCAACGGATTACCAAATCGATAACACTGCCTACGTACGATTAGTTGTGGTCCTGACTTTAGATACTCAAATAGGATAATTAGAAAGTAGTGAGTTGATGCGGGGGTTAATGAAAAACACTGCTAAATTAGCAACAGGGATTTTATTTGCGGCAGGTCTTTACCATTTTGCCTACCAAGTGAAATATCCATTTAAAAAAATCAATCAAAATGAAAAACCATTGCCTAAAAATGAAGGGGAGTTAGGGATTGATTGGGTCAGTGAAGATAACTATGCTGAACAGATGGAAAATAAAGTCCTTCCCTGGTTGAAAGAAAAAGCTGTGAAAGGTCGAGTGGCAGCGGATGAATATCAATTGGACTATACTTTTTATACTTTAGAAAATCCACAAGCCAGTGCGGTTATTGTTCACGGTTTTAAAGAATATAAAGAAAAATATTTAGAATATGTCTACTATTTATTACAAGCCGGAATTCAAGTAATGACATACGATGCACGTGATCATGGAAATTCCAAGTTATTTGAACAAAACATTCAAATCAACTTGACAGATGCAGAGGTTCTGGTCTCAGATTTAAAAACTATTTTAGATGAGATGAATCAGGTAAGTGACATCCAAAAGCCGAAAATATTAATCGGACATTCTATGGGTGGAGCAGTAGCAACGGCTTTGGTGCAAAACAACCCTCATTTAATTGACGGTCTGATTCTTTCCTCGCCTATGTATGCCATTCATACTTACGATATTCCGAATTCTTTAGTTTATTTATACACCGGCCTATCCGGTATAGCGGGTCAAGGTTCCCGCTATATTCCTTTGCCGGCTGAATTGTCCACTCCGGACCAGTTAACCTATCAGCCGGTAAATGATCTGGTGGCCTCCGAGATTCGAGGAAGATATTATTTTGATTTAAATTCTCAACTTCATGCCTATCCGGTTATAGGAGCGAGTATAAACTGGCTGAGATCAGTGATTAAGCTAATGCAGAAAGTAAAAAATCCCACCAAAATAAAAGCCATGACAGTCCCCACCTTAATGTTCAGGGCTGAAAATGATCAAATAGTTAAAAATAAAGGCATCACCAATATGGGCTACTATATGCCACAAGCAAGATCTTATGTAATTAAGGGTGCGAAACACGAACTCTATCTTTCTACAGATAAGGTGCTTCAAGATTATTATGCTCAGGTCATCCAATTTATTTTGGATTTGAGTGAGTAACACCTGTTCTCTAAACACTATCTAGATAAAAAGACTCGATTCGACAAATAGT
>CAYYGA010000141.1:0-2152 GCA_964471435.1 uncultured Facklamia sp. | reverse complement strand
GGCTATCACCTCAGGTTGTTACTACCGATTTGGGTTATTTCGATGGTGCCGCAGGCATCGGCAGCGCCCTGCTACATTTATACGGCCATTTAGAAAATAAAGCAGTGAAAATTTATATGCCAGACGACACTACATTCAATTTAGAGGAGGAATAAAAAATGACGTGGAAAAAGAAATTCGGGAGCTTTACCCTTTTATCCAGTTTATTAATATTAACTGCCAGCCCTGTTCAAGCAACCACAGCAGTATCCGTCGGCGTTTACGGAGAAATTGAAGAAGCTGTCTGGGAGACCGTTGCACAGACGCTTGAAGAAGAAGACATTGACTTGGAAGTAGAAGTTTTCACCGACTTTGTGCAGTTAAATAATGCCGTCGCCGAAAAGCAACTCGACATGAATGCGGTGCAGCATATGGCCTATTTAATCGAAGTAATCGAAAGTACCGGTGCTGACTTAGCTCCGATCGGTTACACCTATATTCAGCCAATGGCTGCCTACTCTGATCAAGTTACTGATTTAAATGATTTGGAAAAAGGGTCAACCATCGCAATTCCGAATGATCCCAGTAATCAAGGCCGGGCGCTGCAGTTATTGGAACAGGCAGGATTAATTAGCTTAACTGAAAATGTCAGCTCCCCGACAGTTAGCGATATTGTCGACAATCCAAAGGAATTAATCATTGAAGAAATTGATCCGGGTTTTATCTTTCTTTCCTTAGAAGATGTGGATGTGATCATCGCCAACACCAATGTTGCGGTAGATAATGGCTACCACCCTGAAGAAGACGGTATCTTTGTCGATACCAATGATTTAGAACAAGTCAATCAGTTATATAAAAATATTATTACTGTTCACGGTGATAATGTAGAAAATGAAGTTTATTTAAAAATAGTCGAAACTTTCCAAACCGATGAAATAGAAGCCGCTTTAAAGGAAATTTCAAACGGAGCCAATCAACGTGCCTGGACTGAAAATGATGATATTACTGCTGATTTCTTAGAATTAAAACAATCAGCCGAGTTAAATTAGACACTAAAAATATTATAAAAAAAGGAAGATGATAACATGTCACAGTCAAAACGCTTTTTACTAGTAGGATCTCTTTTACGCCCAGAAGAATTACAAACTTACAATCGGGAAATTGAAAACCGCGATGATATCACTTATCCCTTTTATAATGATTTAGAAGGTTACGCTGAAACTGAAACAAAAACTGTTAAAGAAATTGTGAATCAGCAAATTGAAGCCGGTATCCCTGAAGTAACAGACGGCGAGTTCCAACGTTCTATTTGGCACTTGGACTTTGTTTGGGGCTTAGAAGGTGTCAAACGTTCTATCGGGAAGTCTGGCTGGCAGTTCCAAGCGGATACTGAAGGTTTTGAAGCAGGAACGTTTGAAACGCGTAAGGATATCGATGTGGAAGTGGTAGCGCCGCTTCACTCTCGTAACCATACTTTTATCCAACATTTCAAACGTGTCAAAGAAGCAGCCGGGAAAGAGTCAATTAAATTAACCATTCCTTCTCCAGCGCAGATTTTCAACGAGTTTGTACGTTCCATGTCAAATGAAAATGGTTATAGCAATGAAATTTATCCCACCACCGATGAGCTGGGTGAAGGGTTGGTCCAAGCCTGGCAAGAATTTATCGATGAATATGTCGCTGCAGGAGGAGAAGTTTTACAACTTGATGATTGTACTTGGACACGTTTTTCAAAAGATAATCCGGTCGGCTACTATGCTCAAGCAGGTGCAACTGAAGAGAAGGTGAAAGCACAAGCTGAAAAATTATTGTCCTTAAACAATGCAGTAATCGATTATGCACATGAAAAAGGACTGAAAGTTTATACACATAACTGTCGCGGCAATTACGGTTCGCGCTATGCCATGGGTGGTTCTTATGAAGCTGTGGCTAACTTTTTCTTAGCTAACCAAAACTATGACCGCTTCTACCTAGAGTGGGATGATGACCGTGCTGGGAATCTAGTCGCTTTGAAAGCTTTCCAAGACAAACCTGAAACGGAAGTAGTCATCGGGCTTTTGTCTTCGAAAGAAGCAGGCCTGGCTGACAAAGAGGCCGTTTTACAAGAGCTGGAAGCAGCAGCGCAGTACATTCCTAAAGATAAACTCTATCTGTCTCATCAATGCGGGTTTGC
>CAYYGA010000140.1:0-2214 GCA_964471435.1 uncultured Facklamia sp. | reverse complement strand
GTGATGGAAGCGAAATGGTCGATGCGGATTTATTTGATATGATGGCTAACCCAGGCGGTCATGCGAAATCATATGGTAACTTCTTTGAATTTGCTACAAATGTGTATGGGCAATGGGCTAATGATGTACGAAGCAAACAATACCCAGAAGATAAGCATGGATTCCATATGGATGAAAAAGAATTAGATAAGTTTATGAATGAGTTGGAGCAAAAATATTAGAAATTCTTAGTTTTAAAAATCGTCCATTCTGGGCGGTTTTTTTATTGTTAATATTTCACTCAAAGGAATGTAGTTGTTATTTTTTAAAAATCATATGGACTTTAATCATCCATTTTAATTTGTATTTAAGCGGTAAAAGGATTAAATTGACTTTCAAAAACAACATATTAAACGATTTATTATTTTTTTAAAATGTTTATTGGCAACATTTGAATCATCTAATATTCCTAAATTTCACTTACTTATTTAAAATTATTATTTTATTAAATTTTCTTCTTACTCTACAATTAGAGTGTTAGAATGATTTTTGATTTAATAGGGAGATGGTACAAATAATTGACTTAGCTTATTTAATTGAAGGCTTTCAAATAGTCATCAAGGCGATACCGGTTACACTATGGGTAAGTATTTGTGCCATGGTTATTTCTTTAGCGATCGGAATAATGGTGAGTGTTATTAGATACGAAAAAATACCCATATTAAACCAAATAGCTGCTGCTTATGTTTCCATATTTCGTTCAACTCCAAATATCGCTCAAATATTTCTCTTTTACTATGGAATAGGGCAGATATCCCGCATCGTTAATCGAATGGATCCACTAGTGGCAGCGATTATCGTATTGAGTTTCAATGCAGGAGCTTACATATCAGAAAGCATACGGGGAGGATTATTATCCGTTCCGGCAGGTCAAATTGAAGCAGGAAGGGCACTGGCTTTGCCTCGCAGAATCATTATGCGGTATATTATTTTACCCCAAGCGATTCCTATCGCTCTTCCAGGATTATTTAATAACTATGTTGATATTATTAAAGGAACCTCCATTACATTTATGATTGGTGTTCCTGATATTATGGGGGTGGCAAGAACTGCAGGATCTTTATCTTTTCGCTATTTAGAAATTTATATAGCAGTGATCGTAATTTATTGGTTGATAGTGAATGGTTTTCAGCTAATATTTACATCTATCGAAAACAATATGAGTTTTGAAAGGGATTAATAAAATGAAAAAATTTAAATTAGCGGCTTTGGCTGGAGTATTATTAGCTTCCTTAGGATTATCAACAGGACATGCGCAAGTTTCAGAAGTAACAGTCGCAACTTCGGGTACTTCAGATATCTTCTCACAAATTATGCCGGATACTGGTGAATGGACCGGAATCGATGGCGATATTTGGAAAGAAATTGAGGAAAGAACTGACTGGGAGATTGAAATTAAACAAGTAGAATTTGATGGACTTATCGGAGAATTAGACACTGGTCGATCAGATGTTGTAGCTAATCATATGGAAGTAACCGAAGCCCGTCTTGAAAAAGCCATCGCCTCACAGCCTTACTCTAGTGAAGAAACAGTCTGGGTTATTTTAGAAGAAAATGCAGATGAAATTTCAAGCGTAGAAGCTTTAGAAGGTAAAACAGTGGGGGTCAAATCAGGTCAAGCAGTTCAACCGATTGTAGTAGAACTATCAGAAGAATATGGTTTTTCCGTTCAAACCTACCAAGATAATGCCTCTATGTATAATGATTTAGCAATGGGTAGAATTGATGCTGTTGCCGGTATGTTATCTCAAATTAATTCTAATAGTGAAAAACTGAGTGTCTCCTTTACAAATACAGGTGATCCTTTATTAGCAGGGAATGTTGCCTTCTTCTTACAAAATAATGAAGAAGGTGAAGCATTAAAAGAAGAATTGGACGCGGTAATTCAAGAAATGCTTGAAGATGGAACAATCGCTGAAATTACTGAAAAATGGACAGGTCAGGATCTAACTCAAGCTATCTCTTCAAACGATGAGAATGATGAAGAAGTAAATGAGCTAGAACTTGATGAAACTGAAGAAAATTCTGAAGATTAACAGCAGCACACAAAAAGACTGATAGGTATTTACCCATCAGTCTTTTTGTGTACGTTAGATTTTCAGCGTGGGATTAAGAAAAAGGAAGGGCTGTTATTTTATGTTTATATTAATACCAGAATAGAATGAAGGCGTCACC
>CAYYGA010000139.1:0-2224 GCA_964471435.1 uncultured Facklamia sp. | reverse complement strand
TACAAGCTAAAAACTTTGTCGGTGAAGAGCCTTTTGTAGTTTTATTAGGTGATGATTTAATGACAGATGAAGTTCCTTTAACCAAGCAATTAATCGAAAATTATGAAAAAACACATGCCTCCACCTTAGCAGTCATGCCTGTACCGCATGAAGATACCTCAAAATACGGTGTCATTGATCCTGAACGCGAATATCAACCGGGAGTTTATAATGTACGTCAATTCGTAGAAAAGCCAAATCCTGAAGATGCCCCTTCTAATTTAGCGATTATCGGTCGCTATCTATTGACTCCTGAAATCTTTGATATTTTAGAAACTCAAGCACCGGGTGCAGGGAATGAAATCCAATTGACGGATGCGATTGACCGGCTTAATGAAACCCAGCGAGTTTTTGCTTTAGAATTTAAAGGCAATCGTTATGATGTGGGCAATAAGATGGGTTATATGGAAACAATTATCGACTATGGTTTAAAACAACCGGAAATGCGTCAGCCTTTAATTAACTTTATTAAAGAAACGGCTGCAACTATTAAAGAGCAGCAGTCAGGAGGTCCTCAATAATGACGATAGAAGAAAATAAAATGCAAGCAAAATTAGACAGTGATTCAGGAAATAATGGCCGCCGTGTGACGAAAGCGGTGATTCCAGCTGCTGGTTTAGGAACCCGTTTTTTACCTGCTACTAAAGCAATCGCTAAAGAGATCTTGCCGATTATTGACAAACCATCCATTCAATTTATTGTAGAAGAAGCAAAGGCTGCCGGAATCGAGGATATTTTAATAATTACCGGTAAAGGTAAACAAGAAATAGAAGATCATTTTGACTCTAACTTTGCCCTTGAACAAAATCTAAAAGCAAAAGGTAAAGACAAACTTCTGGAGTTAGCAACTGAAACTTCTAATCTAAATATTCACTACACCCGCCAACAATACCCTAAAGGCTTGGGTGATGCAGTGCTTCATGCTAAAACTTTTGTCGGAGACGATCCCTTTTTACTCTTGTTGGGCGATGATATTACAAGAGGAGAAAACTTATCTAAATCTTTAATGGATTTATACGAAGAACACCAGCAAACTCTTATTGCAGGCGTACGTATTGATATGGAAGACTCAGGAAACTATGGCATAATTGAAACGGGTGATGAAATCGGCACCGGTCTTTATCAATTAAAGAGCTTGATTGAAAAGCCAGAAGGTGACGTGGACAGTAACTTAGCCATCGGAGGACGCTATATATTACAACCTTCCATTTTCCCCCTATTAGAAAAATTAGAAGCAGGTATCACCGGTGAGATTGAATTGACCGATGCATTGATTAAGTTATGTAAAGAAGAATCAGTTCTGACTTATGAGTATCAAGGTGAGTGGTTCGAGGTGGGAGAGGCTTTTTCTATGTTGAAAGCCAGCATTACTTTTGCTTTAGATCATCCAGAAATTAAAGATGAATTTGTGCCCTATTTATTGGAGTTAGCTGAAAAGTTAGAAAATTAGAAACTTCTTTGGCTTGATATCATAAACTAACTATTTTTATATACCGGCGCTATCAATTTAATTCTTATTATTCTAGTTAAAATCTGAAAGAAAAATAAAAATGTTTATCACCGCAAAAATATCATCTACCTAGCATAGAGTGTTCGAGTGAAAGCTTTAGCTTAGTCACTCTCTAGCTGATGAAGTCTGAAAACTCCGATCAGAGGAAGGAGTTGAAAGACGGGTCGCGGTAATAAACATTTTTTTCTAAGATTGCAGATTAAAATAGAAATAGTTATCTTTTACTTAATATCTAATTATTGTTAAAAACATCCCGGCTATAAACTTTTTCTTTGTAAGGGTCGAGTTCTTGGTCGTAACGATTAGCCAAAATTATGTCCGACCGGTCAGCAAAGTCGGCTAAATTATTAACGACTTCATCCTTATCAAAAGTATTTTCTTTTAAAGTCGGCTCATAAATTAAAACAGTTTTCCCTTCTGCCCTGATTAATTTGATTACATCCAAGATAGCTGAATGGCGGTAGTTATCGGATTCAGATTTCATGGTCAACCGGTAAATGCCTACTACTTCAGGGTGCTGCTTAAGAATCTGACTGGCAATATGTTCTTTCCGGGTAGCATTGGAGTCGACAATAGCTTGAATCAAGTTATTGGGGACATCTTTATAGTTGGCTAACATTTGCTTGGTATCTTTTGGCAGGCAGTAGCCGCCGTAACCAAAGGACGGATTGTTAT
>CAYYGA010000138.1:1729-2383 GCA_964471435.1 uncultured Facklamia sp. | reverse complement strand
GGCTACACGGATTGGTGAGGCTGGAGAACAATTAGTACTTAATTATGAAAGAAATTATTTGATAGCACAAAACTTACCAGAATTAGCAGATAAAGTTATTAAAATATCAGATACTAATGATAAGGTCGGGTACGACATCTTGAGTTACGATATCTATGGTAATAAAAAAATGATAGAGGTAAAAACTACGTCAGGTGGTATCAATTTAGGCTTTTTTATCTCGTCTAACGAAGTTAAAGTTTCAAAAGCATACTCTGATAACTACTATATCTATAGAGTTTTTGATTATAATGAAAAAAATAATACAGGCAAATTCTATATAGCAAAAGGATTTGTGGAAGAAAAATTTGGACTTTCTCCAACAGAGTTTAAAGCAGAATATAAGGGATAAGCTTCAAATGATTTAGTTGTGTGCTTAAGTATAAAAATTTAATTTAAATTCTAAAATTTACTGTCTATGGGGTGAAAGTATTGGAGTATCATTCAATTGAAGAAATTATTGCTAAGGCTACAGAAGCAGAAGGGAAAACCTTTAAGGATTTTGATATTTATAATCGGACACATTCCAAAAGGAATAAAGGTGGTCTGGGACAAATCATTGAAGAGGGCTTATTTGGCTATGCCATTAATTCTACAAGTGAAGCTGATTTTGGC
>CAYYGA010000138.1:0-1719 GCA_964471435.1 uncultured Facklamia sp. | reverse complement strand
CTAAAAGTAACTCCCATAAAAATAAATAAGAGTCAAACACTCTCTTCAAAAGAAAGACTTGTACTTAATATTATTAATTATATGGAAGAAATCAATTATACATTTGAGTCATCTTCATTTTGGAGAAAAAATCAAACACTGCTTATTATGTTTTATTTGTGGGAAAAAGAATTAAACCGAGCAGATTATAAAATTTTGAAATCCATTCTATTTACTTATCCTCTTGAAGATTTAGAAGTAATAAAAGACGATTGGGAAACAATAGTAAGTAAGATAAGAGCAGGTAAGGCACATGAGCTCTCAGAAGGGGATACAATGTATCTAGGGGCCTGTACCAAGGGTGCATCAAGTAAGTCATTAAGGAAACAACCTTTCTCAGAGATACCGGCTATGCAGCGGGCCTTTTCTTTAAAACAATCTTATATGACGTCTCTGGTACGTAAATATATAAATAAAGAGAAAGTTATTTCTTTTACGACACCTCAAGAGTTAAAAAAGAAAACACTTGAAGAAGTTATTTATGACCGGTTTAGGCCTTACTTAGGGATGACTGTCAACGACATAAGCTCGAAAATAGGCTATACTATCAAACCATCTAATAAAGCATCTATTAGTCATATGGTAAGTGCGATGCTAGGAATTACAGGCACTAAGTTGGATGAAATTGAAGAATTTTCAAAAGCTAATATTGAATTCAAAACAGTTAGGCTAGAACCTACTGGAAAACCCAAAGAAAGTATGTCTTTTGAACAAATTGATTTTAGTCGATGGGTGTCTGCTCCTTTTGAAGAGTCACAGTTTTATGAAAAGTTTGAAGAGACGAAATTTTTATTTGTTGTTTTTCAATATAAGGAAACACAGACAATCAATCCTAAAAGAGTTCCTTATTTTAAAAACGTAGTGTTATGGAATATGCCTGAGCAAACTATACAAGAAGAATTGAAAGAAATGTGGGCAGCGGGTATAAAAGTGCTTCAAGAAGGTGTAAAATTAACTCCTACTAAAAGAGGTACTTCTAATAATCTACCTAAGTCAACGCACAATCCGGTAGCGCATGTGCGGCCAAAAGCCACCAACGCAGCAGATACCGTTCAATTGCCTGACGGACAAATGATAACAAAGCAAGCTTATTGGTTGAATCGAGATTATGTTTCAAAGATAGTGAGTAAATAAAGAGAGATTATAGAGATCAGGCGAAACGGCTTGATCTTTTTATGTGAATATTATATAATATACGAAAGTATGTTCGTAGAAAGGGAAGTTAAATTGATGAAAATATTTTCAATGTTTGATGGTGTTGGAGGATTCACCATTGGTTTTAATAACTCAGATGCTGAATTTTTTCAGACCACTTATTCAAACCAATATGAACCTTCGAGAAAGACCCAAGACGCTTATGAAGTGGGTGTTTATCGTTTTCCTGAAATGGAACATATACCAGACGATGTAGCAGAAATACCTGATGAGAAGTTTGAAGAAATGCGAGAGAATGGAGTAAATATGATTGTAGGGGGCTTCCCTTGTCAAGATTACTCTGTCGCACGCAGTAAAAAGAATGAGTTGGGGATAGAGGGTAAAAAAGGGGTTCTCTTTTGGGAGATTATCCGTGCAACTGAAATTATCCAGCCTGACTATTTAATTTTAGAAAATGTGGACCGTTTACTTAAAGCTCCTTCTAATCAACGGGGAAGAGACTTTGCCGTAATGCTGGCTTCATTT
>CAYYGA010000137.1:0-2519 GCA_964471435.1 uncultured Facklamia sp. | reverse complement strand
GGTCAAGGGAAAATCTATTATGGCTTAGGAAAAAAACAGGACATAGATGCCTACAAAACGACTAAATATTTCCACAAATTAGCAAAATACTTGCAAAATTTAAAATTAAATCAAATTCACTTAGAAGTGCCTTCTGAAATCATGGAAGACAGCGAGTTATCTTCTAAAGTTTTTGAAGGACTATACCAGGCTGAATATAACTTTAATGACTATAAGAAAGACGCTAAAAAATGTCCAGCGCTTGAAATCACTATGGACAAAGCAGAAGACTTTGAAGAAAGCTTTATAACAGTAGAAAACGTCATTAAGGGTATTTTCCAGGCCCGTGAATTAGTGAATCAACCGGCTAATGTGATTTATCCAGAATCTCTTGCTGAAAAAGTTGAAGAACTTTTCCAAAATAGTTCAGTTGAAGTTGAAGTCTTTGACCGCCAAGAAATTGAAGCCTTAGGAATGAAAGCATATTTAGCAGTTCATCAAGGATCTGATCGTGAACCACGTTTTATTGTGATGAAATACATGCCTTTAAATCAAAAAGAACACCTCACATTAGTGGGTAAAGGAATGACTTATGATTCAGGCGGCTATGCTATTAAGTCTGCACCCGGTATGGCTACAATGAAAAGTGATATGGCAGGAGCAGCCGCTGTAATTGGAGCGATGCATGCTATTGCTGAAAACAAAATCCAACAAAATGTTGTCGCAGTTGTCGCAGCCGCTGAAAATCTAATCGATGGTAAAGCTTTTAAAAATGGTGATATTATATCCTCTATGAAAGGCACTACGATTGAAGTTAATAATACTGATGCTGAAGGGCGCCTAACATTGGCAGATGCTATTTATTATGCGGCTACTGAGTTATCTTCCACAGCAATTGTAGATGTCGCAACTTTAACCGGTGCTGCAGTAGTGGCTTTAGGACCTGATACAACAGCCATGGTATCCAATAATGATGATTTAGCTCAAGCTGTTTTAACTGCCAGTGAGAAAGCCTGTGAACCGACACACCGTTTACCAGCCTTTCCAAGTCATTATGAAAAAATTAAAGGAAATTTTGCTGATCTTGATAACGCACCTAGAGGGGGCGGAGGAGCCATTACGGCCGGTTTGTTCTTAGAACATTTTGCAGAAGAAATTCCTTGGGTTCATCTTGATATTGCGGGACCTTCATTTGCACAAAAAGGTAAAGAATTTTTACCTGCCGGTGCCAGCGGGACAGCAGTAAAAACACTCTATCGTTGGATTAGTGCTTTATAAAAATTATCCATCAGAGGAAAATTAGCTTTTTACTAAATATATGCTAGAATAGCCTATATAATAAAATAATTTAACTGTATGTTCGCCGGAAGATACAGAGAGTGCTTTTTTCGTTTACCTAGGCCTGGGTAGTAAACGAAGAAAGTACTCTTTTTATTTACTACTGTGTTAGAAAGGTAGTCGATTATGTATTCAACAAAACATCTTTACCGGGATTTTTTCCGGTTTGTTGCTTTTAGTGTATTAAGCATGATGGGCCAGTCTTTGTTTGTATTAGCAGATACCTACTTCGTTGCAAATGGGGTAGGAACCCAAGGATTGGCTGCTTTAAATATTGTTTTACCTATTGTCAATATTATTAATGGCATAGGCTGGATGCTGGGAGTAGGGGGAGCCACTCAGTTTTCTCTAAGTAAAATACGTCGTCAAACTAAAATAGCTAACCGACATTTTACCCAGACAATGTTAACAGCTTTAAGCTTGGCTTTATTATTTACTGGGATTAGCCAGCTATTTAAACGACCGATCTTATTTTTTTTAGGAGCGACGCCTGACTTATATCCTATGGCTAACAATTATTTTACAATACTTACTTTATTTGCACCGTTCTTTATTTTAAATAATAGTTTAGTGACTTTTATTCGTAACGATAATAATCCCCGTTTAGCAATGATAGGAATGCTTTTAGGGGGCGCATTTAATATAGTCTTTGATTACATTTTTATCTATATTTTTAGGTGGGGCTTAGCCGGAGCTGCAATTGCTACCGTTTTTTCACCTGCAGTCAGTTTAATTGTTTGTAGATATCATTTCAGAAGTTCACGGACTATATTGGCTTTCGAGCGCTTTAGCTTTGAAGGAAAGTATTTATTAGTGACTCTTCAAAATGGTTTGTCTTCCTTTTTAAATGAATTCTCTTCCGCTTTTGTGATGCTGATTTTCAATCTAGTAGTCGTGAGACTGGCAGCAGAAACAGGAGTGGCAGCATATGGAATTGTGGCGAATATGAACCTTATCGCAATCGCAATTTTTACAGGTGTAGGGCAAGGTTTCCAGCCGCTGGTGTCCACTTATTATGGCGACAATAATCATTCAGCCATGAGAAAGGTGGGTCAATTAGGCTTGATCACATCCTTACTAATTAGTGGTATAATGGTATTAATTGGCTGGGTACTTCCTGATATGATTGTAGCTATCTTTAATGGGGAAAATAACCTTCAGTTAGCAAGCTTAGCAGAAGTAGGGGTTAAATACTATTTTAC
>CAYYGA010000136.1:0-2524 GCA_964471435.1 uncultured Facklamia sp. | reverse complement strand
TTTACACTTTTGCCCGAAAATTAAACCTCATTTATAATAATCTTTAGATCATTATTATACGAGGTGAAACTATGGAGGGTAAATTAGTGTTATATATTGAAATTAAACAATTAGCGGATAAGGGATTAAATGTGTCCCAGATTGCCAGTCAGCTTAAGATATCCCGGCCGACTGTCTATCACTATTTAGAGATGACTTTTGAAGAGGCTGAGCGATGGGCAGCCACACTTTGCACTCGTCAGAAGAAGTTAGATGCCTACCAAGACTGGATTCTTGCTTGGTTACAAGAGTTTCCCCACTTGAGTGCAGCCCAAATTAAAGACTGGTTATTGGAGCGTTTTCCAACCCTAAAGGTGGGTGATAGTACGGTTAGGCTGTATGTAAAGGAATTAAGAGAAATCAATCAAATTCCCAAACAAAACCCACAGCGCACCTATCAAGCAGTGCCGGAATTACCCATGGGCCAACAAATTCAAGTTGACTGGGGGGAGACCAAGCAATCCACCCCTCGAGGTAGTAAGGTGAAGTTGCACTTTATGTCCTTTGTCCTCGCTCACTCACGTTATAAGTTTATGTATTGGCTCAATCGACCCTTTCAAGTGGTGGATGCCATTCAAGGTCATGAATTGGCCTTTGAGTATTTTGGCGGGCGAACGGAGGAACTCATTTATGATCAAGACCGTTTAATTGCGGTGGATGAGAATGCAGGTGACTTAATATTGACGCAAGCTTTTCAAGCTTATGTCACTGAAAGAGGGTTTCAAGTGCGTTTGTGTAAAGGTGCGGATCCAGAATCCAAAGGTAAAATTGAAGGGGTGGTGAAGTACATTAAATATAATTTTGCCGACAGCCGCATTTATACCACCATAGACAATTGGAATGACCGTGCCTTAGAATGGTTGGAGCGAACCGGTAATGACAAAATCCATGAGACTACAAAAAAGAGACCGAAAGAAGTATATGCCCTTGAAAAACACTACTTACTTCCAGTCTCTGCTTTACAATCTTTCGATTGCTCAACTGACTTAAGTATATCAAGAAATATTCGTAAGGACAATACGATTGTTTATCGTTCAAATCGCTATTCTTTACCGCTTGGATCCTACCAAGCGCTGCCGGATAACCGAGTATTGTTAGAGGTGACGGAAGCAGAAATAAGCATTCTTCATCCCCTTTCTAAAGAGCAGATTACTTGCCACCCTATTGAGTGGGGACGGGGCAAGCTGGTTCAAAAATCAAGTCATCGTCATGATCGTTCCAAAAAAGTAAAAGCACTTAAAGAATTGGTTCTAAACCGACCCCAATTGGACGACTCCCATCGACGGTATATCGAAAAAGTCTTGGCACTCTACCCGCGGTATCAACGGGAACAGCTGCAGTTAATGAATCAGCTGCTGAATGAGACGCCCGAATTAACCTTAAAAGCAATCAAGCAGTGTCACCAGAGACAGCTAATGAGTGCCAACGAGGTGAAACAGATGGTGGCTCACTTGCAGCGCCAACAGGCAGTGAGTCAGTCAACCGTCTGGACATCTGCTTCTTCGAGTAAGACGGTTCAACTCGACCCTGTTCCCACACGGTCAATGACTGTTTATACCCAGATATTGGGAGGTGACCCTGCATGATGGATTGTTCGGTTAAAGACATCCAAGGTTATTTTAAGCATTTACGCTTAGTGGAAGCATCCACGGAACTCCCGCGGCTGCTTCGAGAAGCAGAAAAGCAAGGGTGGACTTATTTAGAGTTACTGACTCATCTTACACGCCATGAATTAGACTGTCGTGAGTTGAAAAGTATCAACCGTCGTTTAAAGTGGGCAAAATTTCCTTATCAAAAGACTTTAGATGACTTCAAAGTAGAGGAGCAGCAGGCGATTTCCGCCCGCCAACTGGAACAGCTTAAAGAGCTGAGTTGGCTGGAGCAGCAGTTTAATCTGGTTTTATTAGGCCCACCAGGTGTGGGGAAAACAGCCCTTAGTATCGGTCTGGGAATGGAAGCTATTCAAGCTGGCCATCAAGTGATGTTCGTGACCATGGGCGAGCTCATGAAGTTGTTAAAGACAGAAGAATTTACTCGTAAATCTGAAATCCAACTCAATCGCCTGCGTAAATCTGAATTGATCATCATCGATGATTTAATGTATATGGCGATGGATCAGTATGAAGCGAATCTCTTTTTTCAACTGGTGAATCATTTGTATGAACAGAGTTCCATCATCTTAACGTCCAATAAATCGCCTGATCAATGGAGTGATTTAATGGGTGATCAAGGAATTACCACTGCCATTTTAGACCGATTGTTGCACCGAGTGGAAGTCATCCATATGGACGGTAATAGTTATCGAATGAAAAATAAACAAAATTATTTTAATAGCGAAAGTGTAAAATCCTAATTAGCAGAAACTGTAAAATTGTACTTGACGGTTACATTATGATTTAAAAGGTCAAATTTATGACAACTTCATTGTTTAACTTAAGTTCTTTGTGAAACTATTTTTTCAGCAGTGGATTAAATCCATTAAGAC
>CAYYGA010000135.1:0-2539 GCA_964471435.1 uncultured Facklamia sp. | reverse complement strand
CTTTGGGCGCTTGAGAGTCCTCAAGATCAAAGCGGCGCTCCTTATCCGCACGATGCTTATCAAGAGCCGCTTTCTTTTTCTGAGGGGTGGTAAAAATATTTGGTTCATCATCACGATTTCTTAAATTTTCACGCTGCTTTTCTGTGTGATTTTGTTTAATTTCACTGTCTCGGGCGTAATGGTCTTGTAGAGTTTCATGTGCATCTGGATCGTGTTCATCCTGCTCAAAAGCAGCCAATTTTTCCAATCGATCTTTAAACTGATTTAAGCCTTTATTTTCTTCAGTCATAACCATCCTCCTTTATGAAGTTGTAAAGCAATTCTATTATATTTAAATTATAAGCACGCTCGTAAAGCAAGTCAATTGAAGGGTTCTGAAATCTCATTAAATTTATGAAATGATAATCTATTTTAAAGAGATAGTGCTAAATAAAGTTAGAAAGGACCAGAGGTGAAGAGCACCTCTGGTCCTTTTTTTAAAGTTAAAAGTTTTCTATGATTGAATTAATTATTCTGAATCTTCTTCAGAACCTAAGCCCATTTCTTTCTTCATACGTTCTAATTCATCTTCAACAGCTGCAGAAGATTGTGAAGCGTATTTTTCTTCTAAGGCTAATGCTTCATCCACTGGAGCAGTATTTAACTCCGCCATAGCGTTGGCTTCATCTAACATACGGTCAGCTTTTTCTTCCATCCGTTCAAAATTACTACGTGAACCTTGCATTTTAGAGATTGATTCAGTTGCTTTATTGACAGTTGATTGAGTATCTGCTACTGACATTTTGCCTTTAATAGCAGCACGGCGGCCTCTAAGGGTCTCAATATCTTTGGCAAGTTTATCGTGCATTTGACGCATTTTTATCGCATTTTCATGTGCCATAGCGTAAGAAGAAGCCAAGCCGGAGCCAAGATTTTCTACTTCTTGTTTTTTAGTTAAGAAGACACGTGCATCATCTTCATTACCGGTTTCTAAAGCTTTTTTAGCTAATTCTTCATATTTTTTAATTTCCGCTTCATTTTGATCTACTTCACGTTTAGCACGAGCTTCTTCTGCCATAATACTGGCAGTACTTTCTTTAACCTCTGCTAAATCTTCCATCATATCACGTAAGTATTGATCAATCATTTTTTCTGGATCTTCCATACGGTCAATAATTGAATTAATGTTGGCGCTAAGAATATCACCAAAACGATTTAAAATAGACATAATTCATTCCTCCATATTTTGTTTATTTATTCTGTATCGTCACTATATTTTTTTGCTAAGTCATCTGCATCAGTAGTAGTTCCGAAAGTATCAATGGGTCTGCTTAGAATTTCTTCAGTCCGTTTAGCTTCTACTTCTTCCTGTTCTTTGCGTTTACGCCACCAAACGAATAAGATACCAACAATCACTGCACCACCGATTACCATAAATACTGGAATCCACGGGGAAGTGGTTACTTCCATGATTCTGTCTGCTGCATCTCTGAATGATTTACTAAAGTATTCTGAAGTATTTAGACTCGTATCATAATAATAACGATCTATATAATCCATTAGTATATCGCCGGCTTCTGTATCTATTACTTGTTTTGCTTGAGTTCCCGTTACATAATAAGTGATGTAGTTATTAGGAGTTCCTTCGTAAAACATTAGTAAAAGATGAGCTTCATCTGTAAACAATTCATCATATAAATCTTCAGTATATGTCTGCACTGTACTCATTGAAGCATTATTTGAACCGTTGATTTCTGTAGTAATATAGACATGGGGCTGTACTCCGGTTTCGTTATAGAAATAACGTAAGCCATCGACCATTACTGTCTGGTTTTCCACCCAGCCGGCATCATCGGTATAATAATCTGTTTCATTGACTACACCGGAAGGTAAAGGTTCACGCTCAACAGTTGACCGTGTTATATTAGTGGAATTTCCTGAACTACCTGATGAACCACCGGAAAAACCGGGTAAAAGGAAAAACAGCACCAATATTACAATTAACAAGCCTAATAAAGTTCCGCCACATCCACATCCGCCAGGTCCTCCAGGGCCCATAGGTCCACCGCCGTAATAACCTCTCCGTCGGCGATAACCGCCACCCATAATAGGTCCTGTAAAAATTGTCGGACCTCGGTGGGTACTGCCTCCAAATGGACGACTACCGCGACTGCCGCCACCGAATCCTCCACCGCCAAAGCTTCCGCCTCCGCGTCCGCCTGAGCTGCTGCGGCCTCCGCCGCCTCGACTGCCACCGAAACCACCGCCCCGGCCGCCGCCACCGAAGCTTCCACCGCCTCGACCGCCGCCACCAAAGCTTCCGCCTCCGCCGCCTCGACCGCCACCTCTTGCCATATTCATCCCTCTCTTCTTTTATGTAACAGGATACATTCGTTATGGTTCTAATATATCATAAACCGTTTCCAGCTAGCAATTTAGACAGCTTGGAAACTATAAAGATCAGACAAAAGTCCAACAAAATAAGAGGCTATGTCATAAGTTAGGTATGAAATCAATCTTACAGAAAAAATAAAAATCTTTTATTACCGCGACACGTCTT
>CAYYGA010000134.1:0-2567 GCA_964471435.1 uncultured Facklamia sp. | reverse complement strand
ATTCGACTAATATAGTCGGTTAAAACATCCAAGTCACGCACCGGGCCATAAAACTGAGCAACTTCTTTTAAAGAATCTTTAATAAGCTTGTAGTCTTCTTCTGGCATCCCTTTTTTAAAGAAATTAATGACAGCGCGTAATTCCCGTATGTGGACTCTTAATTTATGAGCGCGTTCAGCTTCATAAGGATTATTTTGGTAATCGGTAAATAAATCATTAATCAAGCTTACTCTTTCCAATAAAACTGCTCTTAACTCTTCCATCTTTCTTCCTCCTCTGCTTTACAACTTCAAGGAATGATTCTTGCTTATATTATAACATCCTAAAAATTGGATAGTAATCACGAGGCCTTATAAAGGATGTTAAAGTCTATTTTTCAAATGGTAGTGAAATTTATTGAGAGTAAAATTTTTTGCTAGTTCAAGTGAAAACGCTAGCGATCCACTAGTCATCATGTTAATTTTAAATTACATTAAAAAGAAAGGGTGTTTAGAGTGAATAAAGAAAAAGACTTCCGTCCAGAAAAAACTGATAATCAGCAGACGAATGACTATTCCGATCAAAAAGACCAGCAACTTGAAACTTTCCGAGTAGATGATACTAAAGGCGACTTAACGACCAATCAAGGCCTGAAAATGGCTGAAGATGAATTTTCGCTTAAAGCAGGTGAAAGAGGTCCGACCTTAATGGAGGACTTTCATTCCGTGAAAAAATAACTCATTTTGACCATGAAAGAATTCCAGAACGTGTGGTTCATGCCCGTGGCTTTGGAGCTCACGGGGTGTTTGAAGCTTATGGAACAGCCGAACCTTATACGAAAGCTAATTTTCTAAAAGAAGGCGTTAAAACACCGGTTTTTGTTCGCTTCTCAACTGTAAACGGCTTTAGAGGATCCAATGAGACTGTAAGAGACGGCAGAGGGTTTGCCACCAAGTTCTATACACAAGAAGGAAACTACGATCTAGTTGCTAATAATCATCCCGTTTTCTTTATCCAAGATGCCATTAAATTTCCGGATTTAGTCCATTCCTTTAAACCCGAACCTCGTAATGAAATTCCTCAAGCAACTAATGCCCATAATACTTTTTGGGATTTCCATGCCCATAACACAGAAACAGCCCACCATACAATTTGGGCCATGTCTCCTAGGGGAGTACCTCGAAGTTTTCGGATGATGGAAGGCTTTGGAGTGAATACCTTCCGCTTTATCAATGAAGAAGGCAAAGCAAGCTTTGTAAAATTTCACTGGCGTCCTAAATTAGAGGTTCATGGACTGGTTTGGGAAGAAGCTCAAATGATTCAAGGGAATGATCCAGACTATAATCGTAAAGATTTATTTGAAGCGATTGAAGATGGTGATTATCCTGAATGGGAGTTAGGCGTACAGTTAATTCCGGAAGAAGATGAATTTAAGTTTGACTTTGATCTGTTGGATCCTACTAAACTCATTCCGGAAGAAGAAGTTCCTTTAACTATGATTGGTAAAATGACTTTAAACCGGAATGTTGATAATTTCTTTGCGGAAGTCGAACAATCCGCCTTCCATCCCGGTCATATTGTTCCAGGAATAGACTTTAGTAATGATCCTCTTTTACAAGGTAGACTCTTTTCTTATACCGATACACAGTTAATCCGTTTAGGAGGACCAAACTTCCACGAATTACCGATTAACCGTCCAGTTAATGGATTTTATAATCACCAACGTGACGGCTATAATCGAATAACCATAAATACATCCAATATTGCCTATCATGAGAATAGTATGGCTGATAACAGGCCTGGTCCTGTTCCACCAGAAAAAGGTGGCTATGAACACTACCAGGAAAAAGTTGAAGGACGCAAAGTCAGAGCTAGAAGTGACTCTTTTAAAGATCATTTTTCTCAACCAAGAATGTTCTGGAATTCAATGTCTGACCCAGAAAAAGACCATATCGTATCGGCTTATGCCTTTGAATTAGGAAAATGTGACAAACCTATTCGTGAAATGAATATAGAAAATGTATTAAAAAATATTTCCTTGGATTTAGCCCAGCAAGTAGCAGAAAAGTTAGGAGTAACTCCTCCAACCGAATGCTCAAATAATTACGATAAAGTTTCACCAGCCTTAAGTGAAAAAAATTATCCCTATTTACCTGATACAAGAAAAATTGGTGTGTTAATTGATAAAGGATTTGACGGGGCAGAAGTAAAAGCACACTTAGAGGCCTTCACCTCTAATAAAATGAAATATGAAATTATTTCAGAGACTCAACAAATGCTCAAAGGATCGAACAAGGTTGAGTTGGAAGTTGATCATACATTTGATACAACTGATTCAGTTTTATACGACGCTCTCTATATTGTGGGTGGTCCTGATATGTCTGTAAAATTTAAAAAAGAAACCAAAAAATTCATTCAGAAAACTTACGACCACTACAAAGCCATTGCTGCAAGTCAAGCCGGTATTGATTTTCTAGAAAAAATGGAATTAATCGACCAACCCGGTATTCTTAAGGCCGATGATGACGCCTTTACAGAAAACTTCACTCAAGCTATTGCTGATTATCGCCACTTTGACCGGGCAGTAA
>CAYYGA010000133.1:0-2572 GCA_964471435.1 uncultured Facklamia sp. | reverse complement strand
AATCTAATAACTATTATAACACGAGCTTCACAAATTCTAAATAGTTTTTGGTAAATCTTTCACAAATGAATGAGTTCGGGTTAAATTTACATCAAAATTTCCTGTTTACATTCAATATACTTATTGAACCACCTTATAAATAGCTGGATTCCATCTAGTTCATTAAATAACTAATTTTAAAAAATTTAACTTTGTGGTAAACTGAATTTATTGTATGGAGAGGAATGATAGTGGATGTATCCAATGGAAAAAAACGGTTTAGGCAAACATAGGTCTAGCCGTAATCAAACGACTGGTCCGACAAAAGTATTGCACACCCAGACAGGAGCTCCGGTATATGACGACTTAGATACCATGACGGCAGGTAAACGCGGTCCAAGCTTAATGCAGGATGTCTGGTTATTGGAAAAACTGTCACGTTTTAACCGGGAGAATATACCTGAGCGTATTATGCACGCTAAAGGATCGGGTGCTTTTGGAAAATTTACTGTAACCAATGACATTACAAAATATTCCAAAGCAAAAATTTTCTCAGAAGTAGGTAAAGAAACTGAAATGTTTGCCCGCTTTTCGACTGTAGCCGGTGAAAGAGGAGCTGCTGACGCTGAGCGTGATATCCGGGGATTTGCTTTAAAATTTTATACGGAAGAAGGAAACTGGGACTTAGCTGGTAACAACACCCCTGTCTTCTTTTTACGTGAACCTAAACGCTTCCCTGATTTAAACCATGCCATCAAACGCGATCCAAAAAAAAATCTGCGCTCCCCTAACACCAACTGGGACTTTTGGACTTCTCTACCAGAAGCTTTAATGCAGGTTACGATTACCATGTCAGACAGAGGAATTCCGTCTTCTTACCGCTATATGCACGGATTTTCTTCTCATGCTTATTCTTTAATCAATGCCTCAGGTGAGCGTGTTTGGGTTAAATTCTACTTCCGATCCCAACAAGGTATCTTAAACTTAACCGACCAGGAAGCTGCTCAGGTAGTAGCAGTTGACCGTGAATCACACCAACGTGATCTATATGAAGCTATTGAACAGGGCCAGCATCCGAAGTGGAAAATGTATATTCAAGTCATGACCCAGGAAGAAGCCAATAACCTTCCTTACAATCCTTTTGACTTAACCAAAGTTTGGTATAAAGATGAGTTTCCTTTAGTTGAGGTTGGAGAATTTGAATTAAATAAAAATCCTGAAAACTATTTCCTTGATGTAGAACAGGCTGCTTTCCATCCCAACGCATTTGTACCGGGAATCGGTCCTTCGCCTGACCGTATGCTCCAAGCACGTCTATTCGGTTACCAGGATGCTTCCGTCTACCGTTTAGGGGTCAACGAATGGCAGATTCCGGTTAACTACCCGCGCGGAGTAAAAGATTTCCATCCTTACCACCGCAACGGCCAAGGAAGAAACATGCATTTAACCGACGAAATTCATACCATTCCAAACTCGGCCGGCAACTGGCAGGATTCACCTGAAAAAGGTGAACCGGCAATGAATGGCGGCGACGTTGATTTCTATGACTTCCGTGAAGACGACCATGACTACTTTACGCAGCCCGGTAAACTCTTCCGCAATATGTCCTCTGAGCAGCAACTGGTTCTCTTTGAAAACACAGCCCGCAATATGGGAGACTCCACTTTGCAAGTGAAGCACCGGCATATTAATCACTGCTACCAGGCAGACCCAGCTTATGGAAAAGGAATTGCAGAAGCTTTGGGAATCGATATCGACACGGTCGACCTGGCTCCTTTAAAACACGATTCAAGAGACCAAAACGAAATTGATAACCACCACCGTCACGATGATCTCAACGTTGCCACTGAACCAGTAGATCCAGCATCAAGCAAAGACTTACCAATCAACGGCCGTGACACCAATGCGCAGGACCCAACCAGCTTAATTGACTGGAAAACTGACCCACAGTTCTTATAAAATTTCTTAATACCCTTTCCTAAACCAGTCATTAATTCTAATCTTAGAATTAAAGGCTGGTTTTCTTTTATTTAAAAGCGAAAGCTTTATAATAAAGATAATAAAAGCGACAGGAGATGACCGCCATGGACTACCAATTAATCAGTCTAACTTTTCAAGATTTTGAACAACTTACTTTTAAAAATGATGCCATTCATGCTTTTGAATACCAGCTGGATGGAAATGCCGTGTATGATTTCAAATTGACCCTCATTAAAGATACTCTCTTAAAAAATAACAATGTAACAGCAGAAGCTTTTTTAAAAAATCAGCTGTCTTGGCCGGGGCTTGAAGAATATTTACTGGCTGATCACCCGGGCGTAGAGAACATCCATTTTGTAGATGCGCAGGGTTTAGAAAAAAGTTTTCATGTCAAATGGGCCATGCTTCCCAACCCTTCTTTGCAGGACTGCCAGTGCGAACCCATCAACGGCAATGCTTATTCGAAGTTGGAAGACGGCTTTTTAATTGTCGGAGCCGATTCCGCTAAGACGAGTACTGAAGATCATTACATGTTGAAGGAGAAAAAGGATTAAGTCTGCTAGTCGATGTGTGATTATGATAAAAAAACGCTGATTCACCCACTCAAGTCCTT
>CAYYGA010000132.1:0-2634 GCA_964471435.1 uncultured Facklamia sp. | reverse complement strand
TAAAATATTGCGTGTTAAGATATTCCCAAACTTACTTCGAAAAGGAACATCATTTCCAAATTGACGTGTCCCGAGTAGTAGAGCTGAAGGATTTAAACGCGCAGCTTCCATACACCCCAACATATCGACTACTTTATGTTGTCCATCTGAATCTATAGTAACCAAAAAGTTAACGGTGGGATAATGAATTAAAATGTACTGCATAGCCGTTTTTAAAGCTGCTCCTTTTCCTCGGTTCACTGCATGATCTACAACAATACAATTAAATTGTTTGGCTTGATCAAATATCGGTTGATAATATTCACCACTGCCGTCATTCACAATTAGAATTGGAATGGTCGTGAGTGTTTGCCGAATAGACTGTAAAAGCTGAATCAACTTATCGTCAGGATTTAATGAAGGTATTACGAGGATAAATCCATCCATTTTTAAACCCCCCTCTCCAAAATAATTTTCACTTTCTAATCATGCCGGGATTGATGACTATAAAGTAGAGACCTTTTTCCTTTAAGATAAAAGGCTTAAAAAATAGTTTCTTTTTAAGTTATATAACCGGTCTCATCCCATTAAGATCCAACTTTATATGCTTTATTTAGAATAGCATTTTTTTAAAAATTACAATATTTTCCGATTATAACAGAAATATAATTTTTATCTTTACTTTAGTACTTTTTAAAATAGCTTTTTCTATTACTCTTTCCTTATTTTCTTGAAAGCGAAAGTTAAACAGCTGTTTAGTAGAAGTATACTTCACAAATGAGCTCCTACACTCCTAGGAAAATTTTCTTTCCTCTTATTTCTGTTTGTTGTATTTTACAAATATGGCTCTAGAGTTTTCTAATACTCAGCTCATTAATAACTCACACCTAAATCCAGCTCAACTTCAAACTCTTGTGGTTTTTTCTTAAAGAGGAATTCTCCTTTACGTACCGACGCAATAACATCAGCACGATTACGAATAACGTCAAAGGGACTGTCTCCATTCAGTACAATGAAATTAGCATCCTTTCCTTTATCGATTCCATATTGATCCTGAATATTCATCGCACGTGCCCCATTAATCGTAATTAAATCTAGATTGCGAGTAATTTCTTCTGGAGTCATAATTTGAGCCAAATGAATGGCATGGTCCAAAATAATCATCACATTTCCGTTCCCCATTGGATACCAAGGATCATTAATCGAATCTTGTGCGAGGGCAATGTTAATATTATTATCCAAAAACTCTTTGATGCGTGTAATACCACGACGCTTAGGATAAGAATCTTGACGCCCTTGGAGATAGATGTTCTCAGTTACTGGACTAATAAAGTTCATCTTACTCTTTTTGAATAAGTCTAGCATTCGAAATGCATAAGAATTATCGGCTGAACCAAAAGAACAAGTATGGCTGTTGTCCGGATTCCGTAGTCTTCCATTAATACTAAAGCATTTAATAATTCTACGAAACGTGACATTATATCATCTGTTTCATCACAGTGAACATCTATCATTTTGTCATATTTAAGCGCCAATTTAACGGTGTCATGAATTGATTTTTCACCAAACTCACGTGCTGGCTCATAATGTGGAATAGCTCCCACTACATCAGCTCCCATTTTAAGCCCTTCTTCAACTAATTCCAAGCCACCTTTATAAGTGTACATACCATTTTGCGGGAATGAAACAATTTGAATATCTACAATATCTTTTACTTCTTCACGCAACTCAAGTAAAGCTTTAAGACCAGTAAAGTTTGGGTCCGTTACATCAACGTGAGTACGGATATATTGCACCCCTTTTGAAACTTCTTCTCTAATTCCTTTTAAGGCCAATTTTTTAACACTTTCGGCAGTCATCGTTTCCTTGTATTGGGGCCATAGTTCAATGGCTTCAAATAAAGTTCCTGATTTAGCACCATCCATTTGGGAGAGCGTAAAAACATAATCTAAATGAAGATGCGGATCAACAAATGGAGCAGTCACTAATTTACCACCTAAATCAATTGTTTAATCCGCTTCACCTAAACTACTTCAAACTTCTAGAATCTTTCCATTTTTCACTAAAATTTCATCGGCATTATCCTGCCCGTAAATTATGGAATTAATAAATTTCTTTCTCATCCCTTTTCCCCCTAATTATAAAGTGTTTAAGAACGGATTGCTTTACATAAAAAGATGCTGCACTGTTTGATTACAGTTTTTTGAGTTAAATTTTCTTTATGATTTCCGTTGCTATAATTTTAGCAGAATGTTTAATTTTTCACTGACTACCTTTATATGATAAACTATAAGCAAAATACCAATAGCTAGCAGCACAGCATGAGGAGGCTAAATTATGAGAACGGCACAGGAATGGATAGATATATTAAATTTAGAAGCTCACCCAGAAGGGGGCTTTTATATTCAAACAGATAGGTCAGAAGAAAATTATAATAATAATGGCAAGAACTTCCCTTTGTATACCAATATTTATTTCTTATTAACACCTGACAGTCCTTCCCACTTTCACCGATTGGTATCGGATGAACTTTGGTTTTATCACGCTGGTAACCCTTTAACTGTTCACTCCTTAAACCCGGATGGTTCTTATTCAAAAATAACTTTGGGATTAGAAGACGGTCAATTTTTGCATCATACTGTACCGGCCGGTGTG
>CAYYGA010000131.1:0-2662 GCA_964471435.1 uncultured Facklamia sp. | reverse complement strand
AATATCTACATACTTCAAGTGGTAGCGGCCGATGGCGTCAGGGTTCATGTTTTGAACATGGTCGCTGAGGGCGTAGATACTTTCGTTATAATAAATTGGAATTACTGGCATCTCTTCCATCATGACAGCTTCTGCTTGGATTAAGAGTTCAGTTCGTTGATCCGGGTCTAATTCTGCGGATGCTTGATCTAAAAGATCAGCAAACTCTTCGTTTTCCCAGCCAGTATCGTTGTTTCCTGTATCGACTGTTTTATACATATCCAGGAAAGTGGCTGCGTCGTTATAGTCTCCGGCCCAACCAAGACGGGCTACCTGGTAATCCAGTGAAGAGACTCTATCTAAGTAAACCTGCCATTCGGTGTTATCAATTTCAGTGTTAATACCTAGATTTTGGTTCCAGCCTTCTTGAACAAATTGGGCGATGGTTGAGTGAGCTTCGCTCGTATTAATCGAAAGATTAATGGTCAGTTCACTTGGATCGCTCATACCTAACTCTTCCAAGCCGGCTGCTAAGAATTCTTGGGCTTGTTCAACGTCATTATCTTGGAAATAAGCACGATCTTCTTCGAAACCTGGAATAGTCGGCGGTACTAATCCAAAGGCTGGGATATGAGTACCCTTGGTGATGTTTTCCACTAAACCGTGGCGGTCAATAGCTAAAGCTAAAGCTTTACGGATATTAAGATTAGACATGACCTCGTCGGTAGTATTGACTTTATACCAATAAATAGCTGAGTAAGGTTCTGTATTTAAGACACCTTGGTCTCTTAAAACATCGATACTTTCCAAGGATACTGCTCCAAAAGGTGCCCCTAAGAAATCAAGCTCGCCTGCCTGGAATGAATAGCTGGCTGTGGCTTCCGATTCAACAATTTGAACGTTGACCTGATCTAAATTGACATTTTCTACATCCCAGTAATTTTCATTTTTAGTTAATGTGTAATCACTGTTATGGTTCCATTCGCTTAGCTCAAAAGGACCATTGGTTACATAACTTTCACCGGCTTCTGCTGCCCAGTCTTCATCTTGTTCGACCACATTTGAATTAACCGGCGCAAAAGCATAGTGGTTAATCAATTCTAAAAAGTAAGCCACCGGACTATGAAGGGTGACTTCAAACGTATAGTCATCCAATGCTTTAATACCTACATCATCGGCTGAACCGCCATTAATATTGTAGTCTTCCGCTCCTTCGATCACATAGTAGAGATTGCCTCTTTGCGATAGAGTTTCTGGATTTAATAGGCGCTTCCAGCTGTACTCAAAGTCATGGGCCGTTACTGGGTCCCCATTGGACCAAACGCCGTCTTCTCTTAAATGGAAAGTATAAACGAGTCCGTCTTCACTGACTTCCCATGACTCAGCAGCCCCCGGTACCAGTTCATTTTCATTGGTGATCTCGGTTAAGTTTTCAAACACATTATCAATGATTGAACCGGAAGTTGTATCCGTTGAAAGAGCCGGATCAATTGTTGGCGGTTCCGCATTGGTCGCTAGATTCAATACTTTTTCCTGAGCAGACGCTGATAAGGGCGATACCATCATACTTCCTAAAGCCATTGTAGCCATCAGGCCTTTTACAATCTTTTTAAACATTTCTTTCCTCCTAAAGTTTTATAAGTTAGTCAAAAATTCGGGTGTCAGTTCTTTTAATAGTGTCAGCACTAGTTCTTTGGCACTTTGATAATCTTCAAAAGCTACATAGCCGTAATGAGTATGGGCATAACGAACCGGAATACCCACTACGATGGTGGGGATGCCCTGCCCGGCTAAATGATAGGCCTTGCCATTGGTGCCGCCACCTTTTCTAACGGAACGCTGCACTTTTATGGAATGCTTTTGGGCTAATTCCAAGGCAAAGCGCTGAAATTTAGGGTGCGTAATCATAGACACGTCAAAGTCTCTAAGCATCGGTCCTTTTTTCAGAGCCGATTGGATTTTATAGTCCGGCGTAAAGGTGTCATCAGCCGGGCAACCTTCAAAGACAATTGCCAAGTCAGCCTTGGTATGTCGGGCCGTAACTTCTGCCCCTCTAAGGCCGACTTCTTCCTGGGTAGTCAAAACAGCTTCCAGCTCCACCTGGCTGTTTTCAGCTTCTGTTTGAAACTCTTTCATGGTTTGTAAAAGACAGGCACAGCCGATCCGGCAGTCAAAAGCTTTCCCCAGTAAAATTTCATCATTGTGTAAAGTTTCAAATTTGACATCCGGCACAATCGGGTCGCCGATTTTAATACCGAGTGCCAGGGTTTCTTCCTTAGAAGACGTCCCGACATCAATCACTAAGTCTTCAAAATCTAAAGGCTGGTCCTTTTGGGCCGCAGACATGAAATGCGGCGGCGTGCTGGCTGTGATGCCTTTTACTTTTTGGTTGTCCTCTGTTTTAATAATCACCGTATGCGCGGGCACATTGTTAATGACCCAGCCTCCCACCGGTAAAAAGTCAAGCATCCCGTTGGGGCGGATGGCCTGGACAATAAAGCCGACTTCATCCATATGAGCATCTAAAAGGACCTTGACCGGTTTTTCAGCCTGGTTTTTGTAATTGAGATAGACGTTACCCATGCGGTCTTTTTCTATTTCGGCAAAATCTTCAGCATATTCTATGGACACATCAGCAACATCATCTTCAAATCCAGAAACTCCAAAAGAGTTGGACAGTTTT
>CAYYGA010000130.1:0-2675 GCA_964471435.1 uncultured Facklamia sp. | reverse complement strand
TTTTTTATAGATACTTTCTTAAGATAGGCTAGTCTTGCGGTTATTTTCTAGATCCTAATTAAAGAGAAAAGCTTTTTATCTTAATTATTTTTAAAATGATTGATGCGCTCTCGTTCGACCGTTAGTGATTGTTTAAATAAGTCTACTAAACCGTCAATGTCTTGTTGATCCAGAGCTTCTATATAATGTTTGCGCTTATCTTGATTAATTATAATGGGTATTTTCAAATAACGCATACTTAAATAGATTAAAAGGATTCGCCCGGTGTAACCATTGCCGTAGGTGAAGGGGTGGATGCGTTCAAATTGTATATGACTGTCAGCGAGTGCTTCTAATAAATCAGCTTGACTATTACTGTTGTCTAATTGAGATAAGGTGTTTTTTATCCATTGCTCTATTAATTGAGGGGTTTCTTGCGGTGTGGCCGCATCAAAATCTGTTCCTCTGATTGCGAATTGATGGGACTTAAATTCCCCCTTGTCACGCAGCATCCGGTCCATTAGTAATGCATGAAATTCTAGAACAGTGTCGATGTTTAATGATTCATTGGTCTTTAATTTATCCAACAGCAGCTCGAAAGTTTGTTTATGGTTTTCAATTTTATAAAAATCGATTATACTTCTACGGGAATTCGGCAGCATACGTTCGGTAAGAATAGAAATAGTTTCAGGTAAAGAAAGAGTGTTTCCTTCAATACCGCTTGAATGATAAGCCATTCTAACAAGCAGGTCTTGTAAGTAATCAGATGAATAGTTCATAATATACCTCCGTGTAAAAAGCCATTTTACGCTTATAAAAATATATACTTCTTGTGCAATCAGCAGGTTATAGAAACTCTTTCTCTTTAGTTCCATTTCTAACACCATGACTAGAAAAACTGCCTTTCAGCTCACATCCTTTTTTACTATAACAGCGGATAATATAATTTAATCATAGCAACCCTCTTTCAAATAAACAATAAAAACCCCTGATAGTTGGAAGGTATATTTTAAGAAATATATTACTTCTATATGAATGAATCTAGTTCAATCAAGATATTTCCTGACTAAACAAAAAAACTGAGTTCAGTTATTTCAACTGAACCCAGTGTCAATTTTAATGATGCATCCAAATTTTACGATCCCATAATTAAGTCGCAGACTTCCCATGCTCATGCAGCAGCACAGTTAATTTTTCCATGACTGTATGCAGGCTGTTCGGATAAGAATCGGTCTCATCAAATTCAGCGTCGTGCGCTTCAATCAACTTATCTAGTTTCGGTTGTAAACTAGCGACACTATTGTCTCCATCCGGAATCTTGGAGTTATGTGCTTCTAATAAAGCATTTACCTTTTTATGCATGGTGTCCAAGGAATCCAGTTTCATATTCGAGTCATCAAAATCAACTTGGTGATCTTGAAGTAAAGCATCTAATTTTTGATTGATTTCTATACATGTATCTTTATTCACACTATCTTCCTCCTTTTGACAACTATAACAAACTGCTTTAAACTTCTTCAATTTCCCCCACGCCGATTGGGAGAGTAGTATGCGGGCCGTAGCCTTTGACGGTTCCCTCGACTGTGTCGGGTAGTTCAAGTGTTTCAGGAACGCCGTGAATTAAAACAGTCCGCTTATCCAATTGTAAATCATCGCTTCCGAACTTTTCACGGAATTTTTCTCTCAATGCTTTTAAAGGTACCTCAAACTCATAGCTCCAATTGCCCTCTTCATCCGAATGAGGATAATTATCATGAGGAATATGCATATTATGAGGCGCATCATCAAATGGCACCATTGTCTGCCCGGCTACCGCATACAGTTCCGGCAAGTCAATCACCCCGTCACCATTCGTGTCGTCCTCTTTAGTAGGCACGCGCCCTTTTCTTTCATCCGTAAAACCATGAAAATGACTCCAATGCATCATATTGGGAGGTGTTCCAGTCGCTTCGATTTTGATTCGTAAAAGATCCCCGTCTTCAACAAGTTCTGCTGTCCCGGACACTGAAGTGCCAATCACATCTGCGTTCACCGGCTTAATATCTGCTCTATATCTTCTTACCATTAAACTCTCCTCCTTTTATTTCACATGCTCACACACTCAGTCTAATGAAAAAAGCCGCCCGACTCAAATAATCCGATTGTAAGAAGGCTGAAGCTTTAAACCTTTAAAAAATTTGTGACCACAAATATAAAATACTATATAAGAAGCTTTTAGCTGAATTTTATATGGCTATTAAACCCACCTGCTTTTTGTGACCGGCGGCCAAGAATCTCGAATCATTTTACAGACTAAGAATATGTTATAAGTATTATCAATCAATATTTCATTTTTCCTCGGTTGAATAAACCTGTAGGACTAGCTATCTTCTTGAACACGTGAGAAGATAGTTGGCGTGTTTCACTATCTTCTCCCGCCTATAAGAAGATACTCACTGGGTTTTACTATCTTCTTAAGCCAGTCAGAAGATTGTTGCCTGTATTTACTATCTTCTCAAGCCAGTGAGATAATAGTTGCCGGTATTTAGTATCTTCTCCAGTGCACGAGAAGATAGTTGGCAGTCCAGGACTGCTGAGTCCATGACATTATTTGCATCAAAAAAGCTCGCCTCACTAATGGGGCGAGCTTTTTATGAAAAATTATTTTACTCAGCAATATCTACATACTTCAAGTGGTAGCGGCCGATGGCGTCAGG
>CAYYGA010000129.1:0-2795 GCA_964471435.1 uncultured Facklamia sp. | reverse complement strand
TCTTCCCACTGCTTCATGCGTTCTGCTTCGCGGCCGTTATTAAGGCCGCTGGTTGACAGGCAGTAACGAACCGGATAGTTGTCAAAAACCGTGTGCTTTTGGGTTTCGTTATAAGCAGCCCGGCCGTTAGCAATGATTAATTTAATGTCGGCTTGGGACAAAACCTGGTCAAAGTCATTGAGGACTTCATTTTTTATATTGACATCCAGGCTGCCTTTTCTCTCGACTTGATCATAGACATCCCACA
Organism: uncultured Facklamia sp.; assembly: GCA_964471435.1. Classification (GTDB taxonomy): domain Bacteria; phylum Bacillota; class Bacilli; order Lactobacillales; family Aerococcaceae; genus Facklamia. The sequence goes on along the minus strand of CAYYGA010000129.1, from coordinate 2,548 downwards.
AACCCAAGCCATGTTCTAAAAGCAATTGAAGCCGCTGGTCATAATCTTTTGGGTCCTCCACTTGGAGGGCGTAGAAAACAGTACGCCAGAAGGCGTTACCAGGATTGCCGTAGTACTGCCTTTTGGTTAAGGACTGCACGCCCGGGTGACTTCCCAGTATAAGTACTTTTGTATGTTGATTAAAGACGGGTGCGAAACCTTCCGTTAATTCCATTAGACTGCCTCCTTAACCTTTTGGCTTTAAACTACCATCATCGGTTTAAACTGATTTTATAGTCGAGTATATAATTTATAATATTGTCCTTTTTGTGCCATTAATTCTTCATGGCTGCCGACTTCAATAATTTCTCCATCATCTAATACATAAATTCGATCGCTTTCTTCGATCGTTGTCAAGCGGTGGGCAATCGTAATCGTGGTCCGTCCTTTTGATAATTTATCCAGTGATTCTTGAATGATAATTTCGCTGGCATTATCTAAAGCTGACGTTGCTTCATCTAAAATTAAAATGGGTGGATTTTTCAAAAAGACCCGTGCAATTGAAATCCGCTGTTTTTGCCCGCCCGATAAACGGACGCCTCTCGAACCGATATCCGTATCAAATCCTTGCGGTAAGGTATCAATAAACTCCGTTGCTCCCGCTAATTCAGCGGCATAGCGGACATCTTCATTGGTGGCATTCAGATTTCCATAACGGATATTATCTGCAATCGTCCCTGCAAAAAGGTAAACGTCTTGTTGCACAATCCCAATATTATTTCTTAAAGATTGGAAGGTTAAATCACGAATATCTTTTCCATCGATCGAGATAGAGCCGCTGGTTACATCATAAAAACGAGGAATCAAGTTAATAATCGTTGATTTACCCGCACCGCTCGGGCCTACAAAGGCAACTTTCTCTCCCGGTTCAATTTCGAACGAAAGATGGTTTAAAATCACGGCACTATCTTCTGAATAGTTGAAGACGACATCGTCAAAGACAATCGATCCTTTTACGTCCTTCAGTTCGATGGCATCCTCTTTTTCAACTAAGTCCGATTCAGTCGACATTATTTCATCAAATCGTTCGATGCCGGTAATCCCTTTTTGAAATTGTTCGATAAACTGAATAAGCCGGCGCAGACTGGTCACCAACATATTGATATACATGATGAAAATAATTAAATTACCCGGCGCGAATTGGTTATTTATAATACCTAAGCCCCCAAAGACCAGTACTACAAGATACATTAACCCTTCGAATATGGAAGTGATTGAAGTAAAAGAGGCCATGGCTTGATAGAAGTTTCGTTTAATCAGCAGGAAGTTTTGGTTTTCACCTTCGAATTTATCGATTTCGATGGTTTCATTGGCAAAACTCTTGACTACACGAATACCTGATAAACTATCTTCGATTCCGGCGTTTAAATTTCCAATCTGGCGGCGTTGGTTCATCTGTTCTATCTTCATATTTGAACGATTCTTTCCTGAAAAGAAAAACATCAGAGGTAATAGTAGAAAGATGAATAAAGTTAGAGAACCGTTGATTGTTCCTAATACAATTAAGGAGACGATTATTTGAATCGTTACGATAAAGAATTCTTCGGGTGCATGGTGGGCAAATTCAGTGATATCTGACAAGTCATTGGTGACTCGTGACATTATCTGGCCGACTTTCATGTCATTATAGTAACTTGTGGGTAAGTTCATTAAGTGATCATATAAATCACTTCTCATATCAGTTTCAATCATCGCTCCCATACGGTGCCCAATATTTGTCATATAATAACGGGCAATAATTTCGACAAGTTTTAAAACCCCGTAAGTAATACTTAAGGTAGTGACTACCGTAACGGTTAATATACCGGCTATTCCTAAATTTGTTAACTCACTCAGGATAAGAGGCAGAATAAAAGCAGCGACGGTTGTTAAGGATGCGGCAAGTAAATCTAAAACTAATACTTTCCAATATCTTTTGAAATACGGTAAAACGATTTTAATTAAATTTAATGTAGACTTCATTTTTTTCTCTCCAACTGTTTATTATAGGTGTTTTGATCTCCCTTTATTATCCATATGATAAATTATTAATAATTAAATTGATTCCCAAATTTTATATTTCTTTATTTTTACTCCCAAAAGGTAAAAAAAGATCCCTTTCCAATAGGGTTCATTCACTCCAACCAGGCTAAAAAAGGCTCTATCCTACTTACACTACAATATAATACAAGAAAACACAATAACAATCTAGCTATTGGCTCTTAGACTGCTCTCTCTACTATCGAAAAAATCCAAATAAGGGAATAAAAGATCCAACAACAGTCAGCTGATTTTTTTAAAAAAATCATGGATCAAACTTTCTGGGGACATTTTTTTAGTTCTAAGTGATTCCATTACACCGCTCCATCTGTTTAATAAGTGTTAAAATATTTTCTCAATAAATTACTTAAATATGCTTGATTTTAATAAGAAAAGGAGTAAAATAATTTTATTGAGCCTCGTTAGCTTAGTTGGTAGAGCACCTGACTCTTAATCAGGGGGTCGTAGGTTCGAATCCTACACGGGGTAT
>CAYYGA010000128.1:0-2893 GCA_964471435.1 uncultured Facklamia sp. | reverse complement strand
TTTTTTAGAATGATAGTCCTTTTTGAAACCGGTTTACTAATTTTTATTACAATCGATTATATGATCCTTGACACAACAAGCTTTGTGAAAATTCGTCTAAAAATTCTTGATTTTTTTGAAAATATTTTCTTTCCAGCCAGCCTTCCAATTGAAGCGTTCTTTCTCATATAATTAAAGTTTGTTATAATCTAATTATTAAAAAATGAATTTTCGATAGATAGGGAGCTTTTTATGTCAAAACCTTCAATTACTGACTTTATTAAACAACATCAATGGCTAGTTTTCCAAGAAAATGATAACCCCCAAGCCCTTGTACGGGATTCAGCCCTGGCGTACCAAGATACTTTTTTACGCTATGTACTGGATTTAAATGATCGAAAAGAGACACAAAGTTCTCCCTACGCTGTCTTACATTTTTATCCACAGGAAAAACCTTCCATATATTTAGGCGCAAAAGATAAAATGATCAGTCAGTTTCCTAAAGCCGTCGACCATTTAATTCAAGAAGGATATCAAGTCTCTATACGCCCTCATGGCGGCTTGGGCGTCGTCGAAGATAAAGGAATATTAAACATTGGACTGGTAAGTGACAGGCGTCAAGTGGATCTGTCGATTGATGAGGCTTATGATTTAATGATTGGTTTAATTCGTTTAGCTCTGGATAAATGGGACTTACAAGTGGAAGCTTATGAAATTGAAGATTCCTACTGTCCCGGTAAATTTGATATTGTGATTAATCATAAAAAAGTAGGCGGTATCGCTCAAAGACGTTATAAAGACGGAGTAGCGACTGCTGCTTATTTAGGTATAAACGGGGATCAAATAAAACGCGGCCAGCTGATGAAAGATTTCTATACCATTGGAGAAGCCAATCATCAATTTCCAGAAGTTAACCCTTCTTCGATGACCACTTTATCGGCTATTTTAGGACAAGAGTTGAGTGTTGAAGAATGCGAAGCTGAAATACTGGCACATATAACCAGCCTAAGTGAAGTCAAAAAGGGAAACTATCAAGAGGAAAATCTACAAAGCTTTTACCAGCCTTTATTCGAAAAAGCCTATGAGCGTAGTGAAAAAATACAACCAAAAGTCAACAATTAATTAACTGTACTTGAAGGAAGGAGGGTTCTTGTGAATGAATTTGAACAGTTGGTGGCCTCACAAAAACTAGCGCGTGAAAAAGTGTTTCGTGATCCGGTCCATGATTATATTCATATTGGCGACCGCCTTATTATTGACTTAATTGATACAAAAGAATTTCAACGCTTAAGACGTATCAAGCAGTTAGGTACATCAGCTTTTACTTTTCATGGAGCAGAGCACTCACGTTTTAATCATTCACTGGGTGTTTATGAAATTACCCGTCGTATTATCAGCCAATTTGAAAGAAACTATCTTTCCCGCTCTCCTCAAGATGGACTCTGGAAAGAAAGTGAGCGGATGGTGACTATTTGTGCTGCTTTACTGCATGATATTGGGCATGGACCTTTTTCCCACACCTTTGAAGCAATATTTAATACGAACCATGAAGAATTGACTCAACAGATTATCACTTCATCCGAGACCGAAGTGAACCAGGTTCTACGGCGGATGGGGAAGGATTTCCCCCAGCAGGTGGCGAGTGTAATCAATAAGACTTACTCCAATCAGCAGGTAGTTCAGCTCATTTCCAGCCAAATCGATGCTGACCGGATGGATTACTTGTTACGTGATGCTTTTTATTCCGGGGTGTCCTACGGTGAATTCGATTTGACCCGTATTTTGAGAGTCATCCGCCCCTTTAATCATCGAATCGTCTTTGACTTTTCCGGTATGCATGCCGTGGAAGATTATATTATGAGCCGTTACCAAATGTACATGCAGGTCTATTTCCATCCTGTGTCAAGAGGTATGGAACAAGTTTTAAAAGGCTTGTTTGCCAGAGCACGGGATTGTTATTTAGGCTTAGAGGGCTGTGAGAAAATTCAGACTCCCATACATTTGCTGGAACCTTTTCTCAAGCAAAAATGGACGCTGGCTGATTATTTGAAATTGGATGATCATATTATGAATAGTTACTTCATTCAATGGGCTGAAGAAAAAGACCCCATTTTATCTGATTTAGCTTACCATTTTACTAATCGCAAGCCTTTTAAATCGATAATTACCAATGAGCAGGAGCGCGAACAATTAAAAACTGCCATTTATAATGAACTCTTTAAAGTTGGGTTTGATAGTCGGTACTATTTGTATGAAGATAGTTCTTTTGACCTACCCTATGATTATTACCGGCCATATCATGACAGCCAGAAAGTGCAGATTGATTTGTTTACTAAAACAAATCAAGTGATCGAACTTTCTCAAGTTAGCAGCTTGGTCCATTCTATTACAGGCGAGGTAAGAGGAGATCATCGGATTTTCTTTCCTAAAGAATTGATTAACCATCTTCACCAGACACCTGCCAATCAATTAAATGAAAATCAAAAAATGATTTTAATGGCGTATATTAACGAACGACACGATATAACCTATAATATTCAGGAACGTTTATTTTAAGGAGGGTTGATAAAAGTGAATGCAGAAAAATCTTGTGGAGCGGTTGTTTTTCGACAGGCTGAAACAGAGCTTGAATTCTTAATTATCCGCCATGTCAACGGGAATCACTGGTCCTTTCCTAAAGGACATGTAGAAGACGGTGAAAATGAAAGTCAAACTGCTCTAAGAGAAATCGAAGAAGAAACAGGTTTAACAGTGGTATTGGATACCCGCTTTCGTGAAACAACGACTTACTCACCTAAAGAAGGGGTCATTAAAGAAGTTGTTTATTTTATCGCTAACAGTCAGGATAAATTAATTCAACAGCAAGTAGAAGAAGTGCTTGATTTTCAGTGGCTGCCCTATTCTCAAGCATATG
>CAYYGA010000127.1:0-2935 GCA_964471435.1 uncultured Facklamia sp. | reverse complement strand
GTGAATATTACTTCCCAACTGCCGATTAATGATACCTTTACTGCTAATTATCGTTTACAAATTTTGGATGCCCAAGGAAAGCCTCTGGACATCAATGCTGATACAATGGAAATAGAAGCAACAGTGGCTATTCAACAAAACTCTATTGAAGTGCCTTTAAGGATCACCGCAGTAGGGGAAGATAATCAAAATATTAATTATGCTTACGAATTCGTTAATTCGGATACAGTCATTCTTTATGGTAGTCAAGAACTACTGGACAAGATTGATTATGTAGAAGTAGTGGTGGATGTTTCCGAATTTAGACAGTCTCAAACAACTACTGGAATGTTGAATCTGCCTGCGGGTATTACGAGTGCAAGTGCTTCTGAAGTAGAAGTGGCAGTGACTATTGAAATAGTTGAATAAAATTAATAAAAAAAATACTGATCGATTTAAAAGTTTAAATGCAATTCACGCGATTGAATTGAATTTTAATTAGAAGATAGGAGTATATTCCATGGGAAAATATTTTGGAACTGATGGAGTGCGTGGTGTCGCCAATAAAGAATTAACACCAGAATTAGCTTATAAATTAGGCCGATATGGTGGTTATGTCTTAAGACAGCACGCACCTGAGATAGAAGAGCCCCGTGTATTAGTAGGACGGGATACAAGAATTTCAGGAGAAATGCTGGAAGCAGCTTTAACGGCCGGCCTGCTGTCAGTAGGAATTGAAGTGATGCAGTTGGGCGTCGTCCCGACACCTGCTGTCGCTTATTTAACTAAAACGCAGGCAGCAGTAGCTGGGATTATGATTTCGGCTTCTCACAATCCGGTTCAAGATAATGGGATTAAGTTTTTCGGAGCAGACGGCTTTAAACTGTCTGATGACCAGGAAGAAGAAATTGAAGAGCTTTTAGAACAGGAAGAAGACCATTTAGAAAGACCGAGTGCTGAAGGGTTAGGAAGCATTGTAGAATTCCATGAAGGCATCATTAAATATTCTAACTTCTTACAATCTACAATTTCACAGGACTTAAGTGGAATTCGGGTTGCGGTTGATGCGGCGAATGGAGCAACAGTTCCCTTAATTAATCAAGTATTTGCGGATTTGGATACGGACTTTTATACCATGGGAGACCGTCCGAATGGATTAAACATCAATGAAGGTGTAGGCTCTACTCATCCGGAAGCTTTACAGGCTTTTGTAAAAGAGAAAAAAGCCGAAATAGGTCTAGCATTTGATGGCGATGGCGACCGTATTATTGCTGTAGACGAAAATGGTGAAATAGTTGACGGTGATCGGATTATGTATATTTGTGCCCACTATTTAAAATCTAAAGGGCGCTTATCCGATAACACATTAGTATCTACAGTAATGAGTAATATAGGTTTCCATAAAGCTTTAAAAAACAATGATATTCAGGTTAAAATTACTGATGTCGGTGATCGAAATGTAGTAGAAGAAATGAGAAATGGATCTTATATTCTAGGTGGAGAACAGTCCGGGCATATTATCTTCCTCAACTACAACACTACTGGAGATGGACTTTTAACTGCTGTACAGTTATTAGCTATTATGCGCGAATCAGGCAAGTCTTTATCAGAACTAGCTAATCAGGTGGAAATTTTCCCGCAGCAATTAGTGAATGTGAGAGTCAGTGATAAACATACTGTTATGGATGAGCCGGAAGTACAGGCTGTAATTGAAGAGGTCAATGCTGAGCTTGGTGAAGACGGACGTATATTAGTTCGTCCGAGCGGAACAGAACCTTTATTAAGAGTCATGGCAGAGGCTGAAACAGAAGAAAAAGTAGAAAGATACGTTAACCGAATTGCTGATGTGATTCGAAGAGTAAGAGGAATAAAATAAAAACACGGCTCAAGATCGTACGCTTCTTATCATGGAAATATAATTTCAATGATAAGAGCGGCGCTTGCCTGGGCCGTGTTCTTTATTTTAATACTTTAAAATGAGATTAAATCGGAAGATGATTTTGTTTAGAAAACTTCTTGCGATAGGTTGAAGGAGTCATATGGTTATTTTCTTTAAAAGTTTTTGAGAAATGAGAAGGGGAGTGGAATCCCACCCGGTCAGAAATCTCCGATATCGTTAAAGAAGTTTGAGTTAAAAGCTTTTCTGCTTGTGAGAGTCGTACATTGATTAAATAATCAATCGGAGACAATCCAGTTTGCTGCTTAAAGAGACGGATTAAATAGTACTTATTTATATTTACTATTTCAGAAAGTTCATCTAAAGAAACTTTCTCAGAATAGTTTTCCCGAATATATTTTTTAACCTTCTCAATTTCCCGGTGTCTCACTTGAACGGTCGAATCTTTAATTGAGAGTTCATGATGGCGTAAAACATGCACCATAACACATTCAATTAACTTACGCATGATAAGTTCTGAGCCTCTGAACTGCTCTTCATTTTCGAGGATAGCCAAATCTAAATAATATTTTAAAGTTTGAGACTCATCAGTAACGATAAACAAGTTTCTCTGTGATTCAACTTCGAAGGAAGAAGTAAACAAAATACCTGTCACTTCTACACGAACCCATTCTATTTTTCGAATCGGATCAATTTGAATTGATTCTTGAGGATTAAGAATGATTAAATCCCTTTTCTTAACTTCTCCTATAGAATCAAAGTAAGAATAAGTGGCAGCTCCTTTGTGAATATAAATCATCACTAAATGATCTTCAGAATTAATCGTAACCGAACCACTGGTTGGAATTTTTTCTAATTGAATATCTTCCAGCTTGATAGAAGCAGAATTGATGTTGGAAATATACATTGTCGGCACCTCCTTTAAGGTGTATATCTCGAAATGGTCATTATAATTATATAATACAGGAAATAACATAAAAAATAAATGCTTTTAGTAAAAATAATTATATTTATTTTTAAAAGATAATACAAATCCGGATTTTATTGATGTTTAACTAT
>CAYYGA010000126.1:0-2970 GCA_964471435.1 uncultured Facklamia sp. | reverse complement strand
ATTTGATTCCGCATTTATCGGTTCTGGATAATGTGACCATGGCCATGACTTTATCGAATGTGGGTAAAGAAGCTCGGCGCAAACAAGCAGAAAACACCTTGAGTATTTTAGGGTTGGAAAATCAAATTAATAAACAACCCAACCAATTATCCGGCGGACAAAAACAGCGGGTCGCCATTGCCCGTGCGCTGGTGAATAATCCGGAAATTATTATTGCGGATGAGCCAACCGGTTCTTTAGATTCTGAAACTTCTGACCAAGTATTAGAGATTTTTCAACAGATTGCTGCTTCCGGTAAATTAGTTCTCTTGGTGACTCACTCTGAAAGAGTGGCTGCTGTATGTTCTCGTATCATTACGATTGCCGATGGTGCCATTATTGGAGATGAAAATTATCCTGAGCGTTTAGAAGCTATTCAAGCGAAAAAATTTGGTGGCGGTAAAATGCAAGAGCTGGAGCGTCCTAAAAAAGGTAATTTAAGTTTTGGCTCCGCCTTCCTCTTGGCCTTAAAAAATATGGGGGCTAAATGGACTCGTAACGCTATGATTGCGGTTGGTGGCAGTATTGGGATTATGTCGATTATTTTAATGCTTTCATTAGGTTCCGGGATCAATAATTATTTAACCGAAACGATGCAAAGCCAAGTCAACCCTTTAGTTTCTGAAGTTAGGATGCCGCCTGGCGGAGATGCAGAAATTTCAGGCTTTAGTACAAACACAGATACTGCAGCTGACATACCGGGTGGAATGCCTGAAGAAGGCGGCGGACCGCCTCCATTTTTATTTGATAATCCAGCCTTCCAAGAAGAAAACATTGAAGAACTGGCCAATATTGACGGCGTCAGTGAAGTGGAACCAGGCTACACCCTCTTTTCCTTTGGCGGGCAGCAGCTTGAAGCCAACGATTCTGTTTATCCTTTCATTACATTAACTACCCTTTCTTCCTTGATGCGTGAGGCAGATTTAGATGCCGGCGCCTTCCCTGAAGCAGGCGAGATTATGGTCACCCGCGGGCTGGCAGAAAAAATCACAGACAGCTTGACAGACTCAGAGACTGAGGAAGAAACAGAAGCAGACGAAACGACTTCCGACAGTGACACAGAAGAGGAAGCCGATGAAGACAGTGAGACAGAAGAAGATACAAAAATTGAAGGACAAGAAGCCATTGGTGGAACGATTACCGTCCAGTTAACTATCGAAGGTAACTCTTTCAACCAGGATTTTGTGATTTCAGGTATCTACACCGACGCAGCGGATCAAGGTTCTCCTTCCAGCATGGATGGTATTTACATGAACTTTGATGACTTGCAGGCCATGGCTGAAGATGAAGCTGAAGAACTCTTACCGAATGCAGTTTACTTAGTCGCAGAAGATGCGGATACAAGTGAAACTATCCGGGCTGAAGTTGAAGAACTCGGCTACCAGGGTTCGATCGCTGATTCTTTAACCCAGACCTTCAGCGAGATGATTGACATCTTTACTTATGTTTTAGTAGGGGTTGCGGCCCTTTCACTAATCGTATCTGCGATTATGATTCTGACCGTTTTATATATCAGTGTAGTTGAACGGACCCAGGAAATTGGGGTCTTAAAAGCCATCGGTGCCAGACGAAAAGATATTCGCCGCATTTTCGTATCCGAAGCCTTTTTAACCGGCTTCTTTTCCGGAATGGTCGGCATCATCTTGTCTTATGTTATTACCTTCTTAGGTAATCAGTGGATGAACCAGCAGTTCGGTATCGATATCCTCGATTACCGCTGGGAATATGCGGCCGCTGGTTTAGCCGTAAGTATTGTCATTAGTACCATCGCTGGTCTCTACCCTTCCAACAAAGCTTCAAACTTGGATCCGGTAGAAGCCTTAAGAGCAGAATAAATTGGATAAAATGGACGGCGCCTCGTAGAAGGCGCTGTTTTTTTATATCAATGATCGTTGGAGAAAGATATGAGGTTTAAGATACTTTTTCAATTGAAGCGCATCCTTTTTATCGTGTAAAAAATGAGGGTCTGATATAATTAAATTTATTAGTTGTAATTGGAGAAGATATGAGGGGGAATTTAGGGATGAAGGCTGTAATTCTTGATTTAACGACGGAGCCGGGAGATGTTGATGTGAGGGCTTTAACTGATTTATTCGACGAGTGTGTGATTTATGAGACGACAACTGAAGATGAGGTGGCGGAGCGGATTAAGGATGCGGATGTGGTAATGACCAACATCATTCCTTTGAACCGGCAGCAAATTGAAGCAGCTCCTCACCTTAAATATATTGGGGTGATGGCGACGGGTTACGACCGGATTGATTTGGATACCGCCAGGGAGCAGGGTATTGTCGTCACACATTCACCCGATTACAGCAGTCAGTCTGTCGCTCAACTGACAATGGCTTTTATGTTAAATTTTGCCAGTCAGCTGGAAGTTCTGAATCGAAAAGTTCAAGCAGGAGACTGGATCGGTAAGCGTAATATTTCCTATAGGGAGCTTCCACTGATGGATTTAGAAAATAAAACTTTAGGTTTAATCGGCTTTGGTAATATTGCTAAGAAGGTCTGCCTTTTTGCTCAGGCTTTTGGCATGAAAGTGATTGTCACTAATCGCAGTTCCATTGAGGAAGGAAAATTTGGTGTTGAGCAAGTAGAGCTGGATCAGTTGTTAAGGGAGTCTGATTTTATTTCTCTGCATGTACCAATAGCGGCCGAGACTGAGCATCTCATCGATGATAAAGCCTTTGACAAAATGAAACCAAGCGCCTATTTAATTAATACTTCCAGAGGAGCTCTGGTTAAAGAATCGGCTTTAATTGATGCTGTAAAAAATGGAAAAATTGCGGGCGCTGGGCTGGATGTGCTGGAACAAGAGCCGATGAAGGATAGGAGTATTTTGGGAATTGATAATATTTATATTACGCCTCATATGGGCGCGGCAGCCAAAGAGTCGCGTATGCGGTTGATGGATATAGTGACTGAGAATAT
>CAYYGA010000125.1:1778-2999 GCA_964471435.1 uncultured Facklamia sp. | reverse complement strand
ATTTTTTTATTATTTTATTTAAATAATTCATCTCTCTCCTCCTCTTTAAGATAATATACTCTTTAATTGTAATATGAAAGCGCTAAAAAAGATAGTTCATACTTGAGCTGCCACTAGGAACTATCTTTTTAATATTATACTATTCTTTATTTAATTCTTTATTTCTTAAATTACTTTCAGTTATATTATTTAATATTAAAAGCCCTCTCAATTTGAGAGGGCCATTTTTCTAGTAATTATTAAGCTGTAACCTCCTAGTTAAACATAATTTTTTATCATAATTTACTTTTCAGATCCAGACTAACTTCCTCTAATATAGAATTATATTTGTTTGTATATCTCTTTCCGATGACCAACATGAATATTTGTGATAACAAATGTATCATCATTAACCAACGAGATAATACGATAGTCACCTACTCTAAATCGTACATAATCCCTTAACTCACCTTTTAATGTTTTACCTGGTGTAGTTGGAAAATCTACATCAACTAAGTGTTTTTTGATCCCCTTCATAATTTGCTTTTGAACTCCTTTGTTCAGTTTCGCAAAATCAGTTTCAAAATTTGATGCAAACACTACTTGATACTTAGCCATATTTTTCCATCATTTCATCAAATGTTTTAACTTTTTTGCCGTCTTTCTCCCACTCTTCATAAGCTTGGTCAGCCATCATGATATCGTAGTCATCTTCAAGCTTTTCAATGATTGCTGAGCGAATAAATTCGGCTTTTGATATACCTTTTAAAGTAATATAGTTTTCCAGAGTTTCATTAAGTGTGTCATCTAATCTTACTGAAATTGGTGAAGCCATATTATCACTCCTTGTAGTTATTATTAACTACATTATAACATCTTAAAATCTACAACACAACTAAGTATTGCCTCCGAATGCAATAACTCCACTCTATGAGTGCGCGGTTGGAGCGGCTTAACAATTTCTCATCAGAGTGAGTGCCCGGTTGGAGAGACTGAACGATTTCTCATTCGGATGAGTGCCCGGTTGGAGAGGCTGACCGATTTCTCATTCGGATGAGTGCACGCTTGAAGAGCCTGAACGATTTCTCACACGAGCGAGTGCGCGGATAACTAACAAATCCAATAACTCAAACTCGTGAGTGAGCGGATAAATTTTTTCAAATTTTCTTAAAAAAATGCAGCCCAAACAAGTCAAAATCCCCTGACAACTCTGTATCAATCAAGAGTTATCAGGGGATTATT
>CAYYGA010000125.1:0-1678 GCA_964471435.1 uncultured Facklamia sp. | reverse complement strand
ACTTAATCTTCCAAGTAGCCGGTATAGCTTTCGGTTTTTAAAATTTCTTTCGCATTTTCCAGCCGTTCCGGTGTAGGAGGTTCAACTCCTGTTAAACGGTATTTATAACCGAGGGCGGTATATTTGTAGACGCCCATTTTATGGTAAGGCAGAATTTCAAACTTACGGACATTGTTTAATTGAGAGACAAAGTCAGCTAGCCGTTCCAAATACTCATCAAAGTCCGTACGAGTCGGCACTAAAACGTGGCGCACCCAGACTGGTTGGTTAATACTGGATAAATATTGAGCCAGGTCCAAGATGTTTTCGTTGGTATGACCGGTCAATTTTGTATGACCCGTCGCATCGATGTGCTTGATATCAAACAAAAATAAATCCGTATAAGAAAGCAGCTCTTCAAACTGACTGAAAAAAGGTTCTTCAAAGGTAAATGGCTGGCCGCAGGTATCTAGAGTCGTGTGCACGCCATTTTCTTTACATAATTTGAAATATTCAATTAAGAATTCCATCTGCAAGAGAGGTTCACCGCCTGAAACAGTGACACCGCCCTTTTCACCCCAGAAAGCTTTATATTGAATGGCTTCATCGAACAATTCCTGCGGAGTGTAAGGCGTTCCGCCGTTAATTTTCCAAGTATCAGGGTTATGACAAAACTCACAGCGCATCCGGCAGCCCTGCATAAAGGAAATAAAACGAATACCGGGTCCGTCAACTGAACCGAAAGATTCGGTAGAATGCACATAACCTGTCACCGCTGTAGTAATTTCAGGCATCGATAGGCTCCTTTCTTTTTTTAAAAAAAGGAAATCAGCTTTTAGAAGCAGCCAATTTCCTCAGAGTATTTCTTCATTAAAGTAAGTCATCTTTTTTATAAAAATCTTTTAATCTTTCAATTTGGGTTTTAAACCTTGAAAATCTAGTGAGATCTTGGTTGGAGCGAAAATAAGAAAGGCAAAGGCCGACTTTTCCAGAGTACGGTGTTTGTTTCTAATTTCCCAAGACCTCCCGCTTAAGTTTATGACTGTGAAACCTAGGCATCTGTAAAGTTTTGAATGTGAATGTGAATGGAAGGTTGCCGTGAGGCGAACCTGATTTTCAAGGTTTAGAACCCAAATTAAAAATAAAGGGTTCTAGTTTTATTATATAACTTACATGGCGTCGTGCATTGTTCTGTTAATAACATCCAGCTGTTGTTCGCGGGTTAATTTTATAAAGTTCACCGCATAGCCAGAAACCCGGATGGTTAACTGCGGGTATTCTTCTGGATGATCCATGGCATCTAAGAGAGTGTCGCGGTTAAAGACGTTGACGTTTAAGTGGTGGCCGCCGCTGACGACATAGCCGTCTAACATTGAAGACAGGTTGGCTTTTTGAGTCGCTTCTTCTTTTCCTAAAGCTTTGGGAATAATCGAAAAGGTGTTTGAAATACCGTCCAAGGCATACTCGTAAGGCAGCTTGGCGACTGATAAAAGACTAGCCAGTGCTCCATGTGTATCGCGTCCGTGCATCGGGTTGGCTCCTGGTGCAAAAGGTTCACCGGCGCGGCGTCCATCAGGGGTGTTCCCTGTTTTCTTTCCATATACCACATTGGATGTAATCGTTAAAATGGAAGTCGTATGCATGGCGTCACGGTAAGTTTTATGTTTGCGAACTTTAGTCATGAAAGCTTTTAATAAAT
>CAYYGA010000124.1:0-3130 GCA_964471435.1 uncultured Facklamia sp. | reverse complement strand
ATAGATTGATTTATAGTTTTCTTAAAATAGACTCAATTACCTGGGCAACACCATCTTCATAGTTGGCTGGGGCTTGGTAATTGGCAATTTTTTTAATGTTTTCAGGTGCATTCGCCATGGCATAGGAATAATGCGTCATCTCTAACATGGAACGGTCATTGAGTGAGTCTCCAATAGTCGCCACCTGGTCTAAACCGTAATCTTTATTGGAAATATAACGTTTTAAGGCTAATCCTTTTTGTGCATCACGGTGGGTAATTTCTAAGTTATCCGGCCCTGAAGAGGTGATATCAAGTAAGTCGTGGCCTCTCCACTCGAAACGTACCCGGTCAAGCTGGTCTTTTTGAGAGGAAACCACCAGCATTTTAAAAGGAGTTTCCTGGTCAGGGTTCCATTCTTCAAGTGACTTAACATTTCCAAATTGTTGGGCCAATTGAGCATTGGTGATATCATCTCTATCATCATTGCTATGATCTTGTCCGGTAAAGGAATTGATACGGCGGAAAAATTCATCGACATCGGCGACATAAAAATAACTGCCACCCATTACCATAAATTCGATTCGTTGCTTATCCAGATATTTCATAAAGTCGAAAGTAACATCGGTGTCCATGGGCTGCGAGTATAAAAGGGATCCATCCCGGTCATAAATGGCGGCTCCGTTTAAATTAATACGACGGGAAGTAATTCCTGTATCTTTCAACAGCCACTGGGAAGAATAGTAGTCTCTTCCTGTTGCGATCATGAATTCAATCCCGGCAGATTCTAAGTCTTTTATTGCTTGGACGGTTCGGGGACTTATTTGGTGGTCTGCCCCTAATAAAGTCCCATCCATATCAGCGGCAAATAATTTAATCATCAAAAGTATCCTCCTTAGTTTTGGCTGGTTGAAGTGTATCACTATTATAACAAGAATGATAAAATAAGTATGTATATTGATATAATTTTGGAGGGATAAAAGTGTCGGATCACTATTATACAAATAAACCTACAAGTCAACATGATGAAAAAGTTATTGAAAGCCAGGTGGCAGGAATAGATTTTAGATTCCAAACCGATGCAGGTGTGTTCTCGAAAGACCGGATTGATTTTGGCTCACGATTACTAGTAGAAACTTTCAATGAAAGTTATTCTATATTATTAGATAAACTTTTTTATGAATTCGGAGCCGGTTATGGTCCGATATCCATAGCTTTAGCTAAACATTATCCTCAATCTCATGTTAAAGCCTTTGAACTCAATCAACGTGCCTTAGATTTGGCGGAAGTAAATGCTGGTTTAAATAAGGTGTCTAATATTGATTGGCATCTAGGAGATGTATTAGAACTTTATTTAGAAGAAGGAAAGGCAGATTTTGTATTAACTAATCCGCCTATTAGAGCGGGTAAGCAGGTTATTCAAGGATTTGTCGACCAGGCCTTTAATGCACTAAAAACAGGAGGCGAATTATGGCTGGTGATTCAGAAGAAGCAGGGCGCACCTTCAATGGAAAAACACATGGAAGAAGTCTTTGGGAATGTAGAATTAAAAGAGCGGTCGAAAGGTTACTGGATCTTAGCTTCTAAAAAGTAATGATAAAACTTGTATAATCTTAAAACAAAAAAATACATATTATTAGCTCACACATCATCTCGATGCTGTTATAGCAACTTTCTACTTAAAATATTTTTATTAAAATGATTGCTAATATTTTCGCTTTGTGCTAAATTATTCCCAGCAGAAAAACTGCTGAGTGTTTATTTTAAGAAAGGAAGCGACAGAAGTTGCTTAAAAAATTATATGATAAAGGGCAGGCTTTACCAGCTGCCAGCTTTATAATCCTTACATTTGTACTTATTTCTTTAGTGGGAGGCTTTTTACTCAGTTTACCAGTGTCTTCCAATTCAGGCAGTGCGACCCCTTTTATTGATGCATGGTTTACAGCAGTTTCGGCTGTATGTGTGACAGGACAAATCACTTTAAATACCATGGAGCATTGGAACTATTTTGGACGAACAGTGATTATTACTTTGATAGAAGTAGGGGGCCTTGGCTTCATGACTTTATGGGTGACGGTCTTTTTATTTTTAGGCCGACGGATTGATCTGAAATCGCATAAAGTCCTGCTTGAGGCTTTAAATATTTCAGACATCTCGCAAATTCGTTCACTGCTCTACTATATTTTACGCTTTTCTTTTACTGTTCAAGGAATCGGTGCCTTTTTATTAGGTCTAGATTTTATCCCCCGGCTGGGTTGGGCTAAAGGTATTTATTATGCTGTCTTCCATAGTATTTCTGCCTTTTGTAATGCCGGCTTTGATTTATTCGGAAACAGTATGATTGACTTTCAAGATAACCCGCTTGTCTTACTAACGATTGCTGGTTTGATTGTAGTCGGAGGTTTAGGGTTTATCGTTTGGCGCGATTTATTAACCTATTATAAAAACCGCCAGTTATTATGGCATACTAAAATTGTGGTTTCGGTGACCGCCATTTTAATTATTGGTGGAACCTTACTCTTTATCATCACAGAACATCAATCTGGTTTGTTTAATCAACAGCCTTTTTTAGTCAGATTAACTAATTATCTCTTTTTATCAGTGACCCCACGTACAGCAGGTTATGCTAATATTGATTACCAATGGCTAACACCTGCTGGTATCTTTGTCACCTTGATCTTAATGTTCATTGGAGCCTCATCTGGTTCAACCGGAGGCGGGATTAAAACGACTACCTTAGCTACCGTTTTAATTCAAGCCAGCAGTGGCGTTAAACGCCGCGGGCCGGAAGTATTTAAACGCACCATCCCTCAAGATGCCATCACTAAATCGATCTATATTATGACTTCAGGTTTAGTAGTTATCACCTTATCCACCTTTATTCTTTTAGTGACCGAGACTATCCCCGCCGGTTACGGTATAGAGTATATTCTCATGGATGTCATCTCCTGTTTTTCAACCGTCGGTTTAACATTGGGGCTCACCCCTCATCTAACTTTGATCGGCAAAGTGGTCTTAATAGCATTGATGCTAATCGGGCGTATCGGTTTACTGACCGTCTTCTGGTCCAGCACAATCAACCGTAAACCATCCAAAATTACCCTTCCAGCGGGACGTTTGATGATTGGTTAGGAAAATAAAAGATTAAGTTC
>CAYYGA010000123.1:0-3155 GCA_964471435.1 uncultured Facklamia sp. | reverse complement strand
AAATAAAAATAAATAAAGAAATCATATAAGCCATATAGTACTGCAGTATGAAAGCCAGACTCAAGAGAAGGGCATATTTATAAGGTTTCTTTCCATCCAGTAATTCTTCCAGGCCGACTAAAATTAAAGGCAGCAGCCAAAGCGCATCCATTAAAATAGGCAGCATTTGATAGGAAACAACATAGCCATTTAAAGCATAAGCGGAGGCTAATAGAATAGTTAAAAAAGGATTCTTTTCTCCTTGCTGTCGTTTAACCAAGTAGTAGGCAAAGGATAAACCAATCGCTCCATAACGCAGGAAAATGGAGAAAAAAATCGCATAAGAAATCTGGCTGATCGGTAAAATTAGATAAAAAATATTAAAAGGACTCAGCAGATAATAAGCCCAGGTTCCGACCATATTCCCTCCTAAGGACTTGGAGAAAGAATAAAACAAGCTGCTCCAATCACCGGAAAGAACGGTATTGCGTATAAAAATGAAAAAATCAATAAACTGGGCATTAAAATCAATAGCTAGGAATGATTTATTTCCAAAAGGAAAAAAGTCATTAAAATACCAGGCTATTAAAAGAATCGCTAAAGGTATAAGTCCACTGAATAAATAAATTGTCTTTCTTCTTTTCAACACTATTCCTTCTCCTCAACATTTGCCTCATCAATAATATAGTGAGGCCGGCCTTTCACTTCATAAAAAATTTTACCAATGTATTCGCCTAAAATACCGATGGAAACCAGCTGCACCCCTCCAAATAACACAATGGAGAAAATCGTCGTAAAGTAGCCGCTGACAGCCGCTTCGGGATTTGACAAATAATTAAAAAATAACCAGATAACATACAAGAGTGCAATCACAATGCAGACAATCCCTAAGAGAAAAATAAAGCGTAAGGGTTTTTTTGAAAAGGAAAGAATACCTTCTAAAGCATAATCAATGGATTTGCTGAAGGACCACTTTGTTTCTCCTGCTTCTCTTAGTTCATTTTCATATTCAATGATGGTTTCTTTAAAACCTACCCAAGAAAAGAGTCCTTTTGAAAAACGTGTGTATTCCTGCAGGGACACAATCGCATCGACGGCTTTTCGACTCAGTAAACGAAAATCTGAAACGCCGTCCACTAAAGGCACTTCCATCATGGAATTAGCCACTTTATAAAAACGACTGGCAAAAAAGGTAGTTAAGCGGCTTTCCCCTTTCCGGCTTCTTTTAGCGTTAACTATGTCATAGCCGGCCTGGAATTTAGCGATCATCTCTTTTATCAAACGGGGTGGGTTTTGTAAGTCTCCATCCATAATAATGACCGCATCTCCGCTGGCATGTTCAAAGCCTGCTAACATCCCGGCTTCTTTACCAAAATTACGGCTGAAAGAAATATATTTGACACGCTCATCAGTCTGAGCAATCTCTTTCATTAACTGAAAGGTATGATCGCTTGAGCCATCGTTAATATAAAGCAGTTCAAAGTCAACTTGCGGCATCGTCCTTAATTCTTTTGTTAAGGCTTGATGCGTCTTCTTAATCATGGCTTCCTCATTATAAAAAGGAATCAGTATCGTAACTTTCATTTTCTCCTCCTCAATCACGCTTCGAAGTATATCTTTCTTGAAACAAAATTAAATATCATTACAAAGACGCCGATTATAATTTTTGAAAGCATGACATCCAATTGCAGCCAATCGACTAAGATAGCTAAGCCCAGTAAAGTTAAGCCCAGGCCGCATAAACTTAGGATAAAAAAAGCAGTAAATTCTTGGCGTCTTTCCTGTCCTGTAAACTTACTCTTGAAAACAAATTTCATGCTTAAAGCATAGTTGTAAAAGGTGGCTACTAAAAAAGCAATGGTTGCAGCAATTAAGTGATTAATATGCAGCTGGTAATTTAATAGATACAAAATAAGCATATCCAATAAAGTAGCAGTTCCTCCTACAAATACAAAACGAACAATCTGTTGAATTAAATTTTTCATATTTACCATCCTATTAGTTATATACTGACACAAGACAATTATATAATAACACTCCCTCATATCCTAAGTATTACGTTAGGACTATTTTAAAAAGGGTCCTTGACATTAGAGGGGGGTTGCTGTAGTATTATAAGATGCAAAGCGTGGATAAAGTTTTCAAAATGGCACCGAAATATTGTCCGGTCGGCGATTTTGGCAAGTAAAACAAAAGATTGAGGGAGCATTAGATGCAAAAATCAATTCTTTTGTCTTTTTTTTGCCTCTTTTAGCCTGTAAAAGCTCTTTTGTAACCGAACTGTAATGTTTGTTACTAAATTGTAAGGTTAGCCGATAAATAGCTAAGACCTGCAGAAATATTTATTACCATTGCGCTTAATTATATAGAGGGGTGAAACGCTTGAGTCAAAGTCATCATATTGTCAAATATGGCAAGAAGGCCCAACGCCGTAGTTATGCACGCATTGAGGAAGTACTGGAGTTACCAAATCTTACGGAAATCCAAACGGATTCCTATAAATGGTTTTTAGATGAAGGTTTAAGGACAATGTTTCGAGATATCTCACCAATTGTAGACCATACTGAGAATCTTGAGTTATATTTCCATGACTATAATTTTCAAGAACCTAAATACACTGTTGAAGAGGCTCGCGCTCACGATTCAAACTATTCCAAACCAATTTACGTTAACTTGAGATTGGTCAACAAGGAAACTGGAGAAGTTAAAGAGCAAGAAGTCTTTTTTGGTGATTTCCCTATCATGACCGATATGGGTACATTTATTATCAACGGAGCTGAACGTGTGATTGTTTCACAATTAGTACGTTCCCCGGGAGTTTACTTCCATGACAAAGTCGATAAAAAAGGTCGTCACACTTTCACATCCACTGTTATTCCAAACCGGGGTGCTTGGTTAGAATTCGAAACGGATGCAAAGCAAGTGACTTATGTCAGAATCGACCGGACACGTAAAATACCTTTAACGGTTTTAATGCGGGCCTTAGGTTTTGGAGAAGATGATGAAATCATTGACATTTTATCTGAAACTGAATTATTAAATAATACTTTAGATAAAGATGTTCACCGTAACATTGCGGATTCACGTGTTGAAGAAGGATTAAAAGACATCTATGAGCGTCTTCGTCCAGGTGAGCCGAAGACAGCAGAATCTTCACGTAACTTATTAACCGCTCG
>CAYYGA010000122.1:0-3159 GCA_964471435.1 uncultured Facklamia sp. | reverse complement strand
TCGAATTCGAAGCACATATACTTTTATTAATTTTTATGCACCACTAGTGATATAACGTATATTAAATAATATAAAAAATTTCCTCGGCTGTTATTTGTACTATATTGCTATTTAAAATAGTAAAACATTCAGATTATTACAGTTATTCACATTCCGATAAAAAACTACTTTTATCCAATTTAAGTAATTTATATTCCTTAGCGAATATAATAAAGTGGTAGAATGTTTTCCACTAAATAAAAATAACCCCTTCGCATTTCTTAGCCAGAGGGGTTATTTATCATGTCATTTTTAAATTTTTCTGATAAAAATCATTTTATGGACCTTTCTAAATACTTCTCCAAACCCATCAAAGCCAAGTTATAACCATCCGCTCCTAGACCCGAAATCTGACCTACACAAGCGGCAGCCGTTACCGAAAGCTTTCTGAATTCTTCCCGCTGGTTAATATTAGATAAGTGCACTTCAATAGCAGGTGTTTCAATTGCTTTTAAAGCATCATGAATCGCATAAGAATAATGGGTGTAGGCTGCTGGATTAATTATAATGCCATCCACCTTTTTAAAATAAGAATGCTGGATAAAATCAATTATCTCGCCTTCACTATTACTTTGGAAAAACTCGATTTCATGCCCTCTTTCTGCCACAAATTCTTCGACCATCTGATTAATATCATCCAAGGTCTGGCTGCCATAAATTTCAGGCTCTCGAATACCTAAAAAATTCAAATTGGGTCCATTAATCACTACAAACTTCATTCACTAACCTCCCCACCACATCTTCTGTTGATCCATCATTTTTCACTACTACATCTGCATAGCCTTGATATAAATCTATCCGTTCCCGGTACAACTTTTCTAATTTATCCATCCCTTCGTTTTTTAATAGGGGCCTGGACTGCGTATCCATATCTTGAATGATTAAATTTAAAGGGCGATCAATAAATATTATACCGCCACTCATTTTAAGTGCTTCCATATTTTCTTTTCTTAAAACGATACCGCCACCTGTCGCAATAACTGCCTGTTTTTCAGTCTCAGCTACCTGTTGGGTTATTTTGCTTTCCCAGTCCCTAAAATGAGCTTCTCCTTTTTCAAACAATTCAGCAATACTTTGACCAGATTCTTTTTCAATCAAATGATCCAAATCGATAAATTTCCGCTTGGATCGCCGGCTAATTTCTTGGCCAATAGTTGTCTTTCCAGAACCAGGCATTCCGATTAATACAATATTTGTCATCTACACACCTACTTTTGTTGACGGAAATAAGAAATTATGGATTCAATCAGCTCATCATCAAAAACCTGTTCTTCCCAGATTTCTACCGAACGTATCGCTTGACCGACTAACATATCCATTCCATTAGCGGTTTCTTTGCCTAATTCTTTACCATATTGAAGTAATAAACTCTCTGTCGGGTTATAGGTCATATCAAAGATACGGTTATAATTAGCTACCACTTCTTTTCCCACAGGTGAAGCGTCGACATTAGGATACACACCCACCGGGGTACAGTTAATCAAATAATCGCCTGATCTTTCTGCTAATTCTTCATAGTTGATTATTTCATAATCTCGGTGATACTCACGAGGGCTTCTTGATACCACTGTAATACTCCTTGCCATGTTATCGAGCAAAAAGTAAACCATGGCATGCGAGGCTCCACCTGTTCCCATAACATAAAAATCTTTTCCTTCAATTTCCCAGTTTCTTAATTGAAAGGTCATTTCAATGCCATCATAATCGGTATTATATCCTTCCATGACACCATTACAATTTTTGATAGTGTTGACTGAATTCAATCGAACCGTTCTTTCAGACACATAATCGAGAAGAGGGATAAATTCTTTCTTATAAGGACTGGTAACATTAGCTCCCCCCATATTAAGAACTTTCATACTCTCTAATGCCGCTTCTAACTCATCTTCTTTAATTTCATATGCTTTATAAGCCGCCTCAATTCCTGCCATCTCATATATCTTTTTATGAATAGCTGGTGAGATTGTATGCCCTAAAGGATTACCAAAAAGACCGTAAAACTTCATCGCTTCTCCTCCTTATTAAATATCCTTTTTTATTATTGACTAAATTATTATTTTATTAACAGACCGCTTGAATTTTTACCCTAAAAGCTACCAATAGTCAGACCTTATCTTTTTGAATCAGCAAATACCTTTAGTTTTCCACTAATCCATTTCCCATTTAACTCACCTCAAGTATTCAAGAAACAGTATACCATAACTCTGGATTATTAAAACTAAATTAAGATAATGGTTGACATATTAAAAATGTAACGGTAAGATACCATCAATACTTAAATTAAAGTATTAAATAAGCAGCAGAATTGAGGAAAATATTATGAAGAACTTACAACTTAATAATTGGAACACTCAATTGAATAACTATTACTTTAGCTTCTTTAAGATCAAATCTATGGAAGCTGAAGCAACTTAGGCTGCTCAGAAAGCTCCGTAGATTTTAACAATCGAACGGAGCAAATAAAATAGTTACATTATTTTACTAGCTGCGTTCGACTATCTTTAGATAGGGAGCGCAGCTATTTTGTTTCTAGTATTATTTGCACTTACTTCATTTCACTAGTTAACTGTCCGTTTCTATGGATTTAAATTAAAAAGGGGAAATAAAAATGATTATTGTAATGAGAAGAAATGCTACTGCTAAAGAAGTTCGAGATATTATGGATGGCGCTCTTAATTTAGGTTTAAAACCTTACCATACTTCCGGCGAAGAAAGAGATGTTGTAGGACTTGTCGGTGATACTACTAAAGTAGATTTGCGTAAACTACGTGCCAACTCCACCATTTCAGAAGTTATTCGCGTCAGTGAACCTTATAAATTAGCCAACCGATCCTTCCATCCTCTCAATACTCAGATTAAGGTTGATAATGAAGTGATTGGTGGAGAACGTTTAGCGATTATGTCTGGCCCTTGTTCGGTGGAAAGTGAAGAACAAATGATTTCAATTGCCAAACGCTTGAAAGCAGCGGGCGCCAACTTCATCCGCGGTGGTGCTTTCAAACCCAGAACTTCCCCTTACTCTTTCCAAGGCTTAGAGTTAGAAGGTTTACGCATTTTAGAAGCAGCTAAAAGAGAAACTGGTTTACCGATTGTCACTGAATTGATGTCAACCGACTACTT
>CAYYGA010000121.1:0-3242 GCA_964471435.1 uncultured Facklamia sp. | reverse complement strand
ACGTTATATTTATAAATATCTGAATCTTTCATCCCCATCATAAAGTAAACCGATGGAACTTCCTGTGAGATGAAGGCAAAGTCTTCTGAACCATTTTGAATTGGGAAGTCATAAATTTTGTATTCACCTTCAAGCAACTCTTCAGCTAAAGCCTGGACTTTAGGTGTTAATTCTTCATCGTTTAATAATACAGGTACGTGAGCGATCCATTCTATTTCTACTTCAGCTCGGTGAGCTTTAGCAATATGTTCAGCAATTTCAGGAATCCGCTTTTTCATATAATCGATTGAATCATTGGAGAATGAACGAGCAGTGCCTCCTATAACAGCCTTGTCCGGAATTAAATTGATGGCACCATTACCGTCAAATTTACCCATGGTAATCGAAGCACCTTCTTTAAAGTCGATCTCGCGGGTAATAATTCCTTGAATGGCATTTATAATTTGTGTCCCAACATAGACCGGGTCGATTCCTAAATAAGGCATGGCACCGTGAGTAGATTGACCTGTAACGGTTAATTCAAAGTTTAAGGCGCCGGCCATCGAGTTACCTGTAAAGAAGCCTAAGCCTTTTTCAGCTACCGGCCAAACGTGTGCTGCCATCGCAAAGTCAGGTTGATGCTTAGAAATTAACCCTTCCTTAATCATGGTTTCCGCACCATTCAATAATTCTTCGGCGGGTTGGAAAAGTAATTTTATTGTTCCATTAATTTTATCTTCATTTTCTTTTAGAAGACGTGCAGCCGTTAAAAGTGTCGCTGTATGCATATCATGCCCGCAAGCATGCATTCTGCCGTCTACTTTTGAAGAATATTCTAAGCCGGTATCTTCATGGATTGGTAAAGCATCCATATCCGCTCTGAGCATAACTGTTTTTCCTTGGCCTTTACCTACTGTCACAACGATTGAGTTTTCAATCACTTCATCCATATCTTCAGCGGTATAGCCATATTCTTCTAATTTTTTACGTACATAGGCACTCGTCTCAACCAATTCATAGCCTAGTTCCGGGTTTTCATGGAGATGACGACGGTTGGCAACTGTATCTTCCTGTACTTCACGTGCACGATTTAAAATTGACATTAAATCCCTCTTTCTTAATATATAATACTTAAAATAAGCTCATTTTTCACTTAACACTCTGAAACTTATGAGCCCTCTTTAGGTATTATACTACTCTATCACAATATTACCCAGGAATTGAAATTCATTTTTAAAGCGCTTTTATGAAATAATTTTATAAAAGGTAGTCTTATCTTTAGAGGATTATATATTATTTTACTGTTAACCATGGGCGATTTGCCTGCCAATGAACTTCTACCGGTAAATCAAAAGTCTCACTAAGGAGGTCATCTGTTAAAACGGCTTCTTTTTTCCCTGCTTCAACGACGCTGCCATTTTTTACTAAAAGAATGTGAGTAATGACAGGGGTGATCTCTTCAACGTAATGGGTGACATAAATTAAATTGACCCCGCGCTCAACCAGAGCATCCATCATGGCTAGTACTTCTTCGCGCGCTTTGATATCTAACCCCGCGCATGGTTCATCTAAAATTAAGAGCTCGGGCTGAGTCATCAAAGCTCTGGCAATAAGTACCCGCCTGGCTTCGCCTTGTGAGATCAAGGAAAAGTCTGCTTCTTCCAAGTGACCGATACCTAAATCATTTAACAGCTGCCGTGCCTTTTCCCGTTCACTGTCTTCTACCTCATGGTAAACACCAATTTGATTGCCTTTACCAGACAAAACTACTCCTCGAACGCGCTGGCGTCTAAAAGTCCCGTAAAATTGTTCCAAGGACGACGAAACGTAGCCAATTTTCTGTCTCAGTTCTGGAATTTTAGCCCCCTGCCCAAAATGTTCTCCTAAGACATGTACTTCACCACTCGAAGGATAACTGTAACCATTCATTATATTTAAAATGGATGTCTTCCCCGAACCATTCAAACCTAAAATGGCCCAGTGCTCCCCCTTTTCAATCTGCCAGTTAATATCTTTTAAAATCTCTTTTCCCTGCCGGCTCCATCCCACATTTTCAAATTTTACAACCGTCATCCATCTCGTCCTTCCTCTATTGAGTGTCGTTTTGCCAATTATAACAAAATTTCCTCTTAGCCGGGCTTTAACGTTTTAAACTCTAAAGATGTGTCATGGGAGCACGATGAGAGATCTGACAATCATTAAAGGTGGTTAATAGATTTTTCGATTAAAAGGGCCGGAACGATTTCTTAATCAGATGAGTGCCCCCTAGGTGAGTCTGAACGATTTCTCCGGTCAGTGAGTGCCTGCTTGGAGGGCGTGAACGATTTCTCAAGCAAATCAGTGCCCCCTACGTGAGTCTGAACGATTTCTCCGGTCAGGTGTGCGCGCTTGGCGAGCCTGAACGATTTCTCAATCATGCGAGTGCCCCCTACCAGGCCACTCACGAACTTGACAATCCTTAATTTCAAGTAAAAGACGAAAAAAAATCTAACCATGAAAAATTACCATGATTGGATTGTTAGCTCTTGAAAAAGTATTGCTGACCTATTAAATTCTTTCTTTATTGCCGCACTTCAATCCATTGGACAAGAACAGCAAGCTGATCAGGATTGTCTGCCAATATATTCACATTGTTAGTTAATTTTCCATATACTTCCACCTTGTCTCCCACTTCTAAAGGTTCAAGAGGTGAGTAGAAAAAGCGTAAAATCACATGATGGTTTTCCCTATATTCTTCCATCTGCATCACAGCTTCGGAATAATCGAGGTAAAAATCATTGTAATCAATAATATCACCGGATAACAGAATAAGTTCTGGACCTAATTCTTCCAAAGTAGATAATTTACTATACTTCATTTCTTCATAATCGGCTTTATCGATATCATAAGCCAATAAACTAAATTCTTCATCCGTTGGCATCTTAAGTTTTTCCAACCTAACTGTAGGTGGAAGCTCAGATACATCCAAAGGCTCATATCTGGCTACCGATTTATCAGCAATATTTACTACAAAGATTTCTCCTTCATGGAAAACGAAAAAATTCCGGTCATCAAAGTCTGATTTACTTTCATAGATAAATCATTATAATTATGGTTTATAATCTTTTGAGTATTTACGATCAATCTCTTCAGCTTTCTTTAAAAACTCATTTTCAGCCCTTAAAAGTTCAAGTTCTTTCCTTAATCTTAAGAACTCTTTTTGTTCATCTTTTGACAAAGATTCCCAACTTTCATTAAAGGAATCCTTTCCTCTACTGTCGCTC
>CAYYGA010000120.1:0-3300 GCA_964471435.1 uncultured Facklamia sp. | reverse complement strand
GAGAAATCGTTCAGCTTGGTTGAACACGCACTCGCTTGCATGAGAAATCGATCAGCTTGGTTGAACGCGCACTCGGCTGCACGAGAAATCGTTCAGCTAAGTTGAACGCGCACTCGGCTGCACGAGAAATCGTTCAGCACCCACAGACTGAAAAAAGCTAAATACCGGATTTTTCACATATTAACCTTTCAAGTCAGCAAAAAACAAAAGCATAGGTTATTTTAAGTAGTAAGAGGATTTAAAATGATAATATGTTGAATTAAATATTTTGCTGGCAAAAAGAAATGATGGCTAAGAGGATGCATCGAAGTCTCATTTTAAAATCAACTTAACCACTGTACCAATTATATCGGCAGTGTCGTTTGTTATTTTTTGTAGTGACTTTTGAATACTTCTCTTTTAAGTGTATAGGATTTTAGAATAGGAGATTAGTATGGAAAGTATATTAGACGTATTTGGATGGTTCGGTAATGCAGCATTACCTCTCTTTGTATTTTTAACGATGTTCAACGTGGGAATCACCAGAAAAATGGAAGACTTTTTACAATATACCTTGGAGTGGCGCTTTTTCCTCCGGCTGTTAATCGTAAACTTTATTGTTTCTCCCCTTTTGATGTGGGCCATCTTATAATTTTTTCTCTTCCTCAGTCCTTAGAAATTGGTTTTATCATCTTTAGTATGGCTGCAGGAGTGCCCTTTATCATTAGATTGATGCAGTTTTCAGAACATGATATTGCCTTAGGAGCTCCACGGTTAGTAGTACTAGTACTCGGTACAAGTGTCTTTGTACCTGTTGTTTTGCCGCTGGTTTTATCGGGTGTAGAAATCAATGGGGTTCAGATTTTTTTAACCTTAGTCCGTCAATTACTTCTTCCTATTCTATTAGGGCTTATTTTGAACCGACTTTTCCCGCAGTTCATCAAAACCATTCAACCGTGGGTAGGAAAGTTAAGTAACATTACTTTGTGAATGTCTGTTTTTGGTGTCTTGGTAGGAGAGTTAAATGGCTTGCTTCAAATCCTTGGAAAAGGTGCTATTTTGGCCAGTGTGTTATATATTTTAATTATTACAGCCCTGGGCTTTTTTCTTGCGGGTAAAAACGATCAAGATCACCAACAAGATTTAGGTGCTTTAGGTTCAGGCCAAAGGAATACGGCCACTTGTATGATTATTGCTGCAAATAATTTTGGCCACATTCCAGAAGTTCTAATCATCATTACCGTTGCTTACACTAGGCATAATCATGCTTATAGGCATTGCGAAGCTACTGAGTCGTGACAATGAAAGTACGATTGAAAATGCATAATAATAGATAGGTAAATCATTAACTATTTAATTACCTGGAGAGCGTAAGTATTTAGAATTGCGTCTTTTGAGGAAAAATATCTGTCTCTATAATGAGGTATCATTAAAAAAAGTGCAGGAATTTTACTGAATTGAAGTTAGTTGTCAGAATTTGTCGGTGATACGCATAAGTATCTATCCTTTAAATTATATGTAGCAAACATAAAATAAGTGGTCCTATTTTCAACGGCAACCCGCTGGATAATGGACCATTTTTAAAATACCACAAAAAGTATTAGCTGTTTTATCAAAACCATTTTCCACTTCTTTTGTCCCCTGAATGTCAAGTTTGTTCTTTGTTTAGTTTTATCTTAATTTATTAGGAGTGCTAAGCGTGTAGAATCTCCTATTTAATTGCTTCCCCAAGGGAAGCTTTAGCAATGTTCGATACCATCTCAGGAACCTATGGCCAATCCAATTTTTCTTAAACTCTCCCCTTCTATCAGTTGGACTCTCCTCAAAAACTGAAATTACAGCTTAAATGCAACAAATCCACCCTATTACCTAAAAAAAGACGAACTCCAAAAGAGTTCGCCTTAATATGTTCATTTTACTTTTATTAACGGTCCCACTTATGAAAAGTTGGTGGCCATTGACTTAACTATTAATATTACTCAGTTTCTTCTTCTGTTGTTTCAGTCTCAGTGTCACTTTCTTCTGTCATCTCTGCCTCATCGGCTGATTCGCTTCCTGCTTCTTGGAGATCGGATTGAAGCGCATAGTTTGTCGCTGTAAATTCCCCATCATTTACTTCAACCTCAATGAGGGCTACTTCGTCCGCAGGGATATTCTCATTACCAACGACACCCCAAGTATGAACCATACGTGGTGCTCCTCCTTCATAGACATCAGGATAAATGGTAATCTTTTCTTCAACACCAACTAATTCACGTAATTCTTTGATAATGTCATCTGAAGTTAACAAGCCAGCTAATTGTTCTTCATCCATCGCCAAACTTTGGAACATCTTAGGCGTCCGGTTTTCACGAGTTAAATTAGATAGAACATCGCCATTCCCATTTTCATTATCATAAGTTTGTAATTCTAATACCACCACTTCATCATCTTCAATCCCAACATAAGTTAAGAAATAAGAATTACCTGTTTGCGATTCTGTGTTAGGTTCACCCACTAAATCAATAATTCGTTCATAATCTAAGTGAACCGAGTCTTCTGCAATCGCTTCAACTAGAATATCGTAAGTTTCATTAATTTCTTCAATTGTTTGAACACGGTTTAAATCATACTCTATAGCGGGTTTAATAAATTCAACAATTTCTGCTTCCGTATAAGGCTGTTCACCTTGTTCACGAGGAGTTTCTAACTCAGCTGATGCACTTTCATTTTCCTCTTCAGATGCTGGTTCAGTTTCAATTTCCGAGGTTTCTGTTTCTGTCTCTGTGGTCTCTTCCTGCGTAGTTTCACTCGTTTCTTCTTGAGCACCTACTGCCACTGGTAACTGCATACCTAGCATCACACTAGAACTCAATGCTAAGAGCATCATCTTTTTCATTGATTTTTTCATTAATCTTTAACCCTCCATTTTTATAATCTATAACTAAATAAATCTAGTTATACTCACAGTATAAAACACCACAGTGCCTCTAGCGAATGTCCTGCTTAAAATGGGTAAATTGTAATAATATTGCAAAAATATAGACATCTTTAATACATACTACAGTCTATAAAAATAATCACTGCCTTTATAAAAAAAAGTATATTTTAAAAAAGAAAGTGAATATTTTTGAGAAAACCGCGAAATTTTAAAAACCTTGCAAATAGATGTGATAAGCTACCTCAAGATTGCAAGGTTTAATCTTATGCTTGGGTTCAACCAGCTCTTATAAAACAGACCGTAAAAAGACTCGCTTTTATAGCATATGATATGCTCCCCCTTAAGTTGTGAATGCTAAACTAGACCTGACAGAAACTGCTAAATAAGAGTTTACACTTTTG
>CAYYGA010000119.1:0-3333 GCA_964471435.1 uncultured Facklamia sp. | reverse complement strand
AATAAAATTTTCTACGAGTTGGGAGTAATTATTAATAAGACAACTAGTGTAACAAATCACAAGCTGACAGCCTTTGAAAGGAAAAATTGCGAGTGTGGCAAAAATTGTCACTCTTAAATAATTGTGCTAAGATTGTAATAGTTCGAATTAGAAAGAGGTGGTGGGAATTCTTGATTGAGTTGTTGAATGTGTCCAAAGCTTTTACTGGTAGACAGGGAACTGTCCAAGCGGTCGATAATTTATCATTACAGATTCTAAAGGGAGAAGTATACGGGATTGTCGGTGAGAGTGGAGCAGGTAAATCTACTGTCCTACGTTTTATCAATTTGTTAGAACGGCCCGATCAAGGTGAAATTCTAATTGATGGGATTAATTTATGTGAGCTGAGTCAAGCTGATTTAAGGCTTAAACGTAAATCCATCGGGATGATTTTCCAGCATTTTAACTTATTATCCAATAAGACTGTTGCTGAAAATATCACTTTACCTTTAAAGTTACATCAGTACGAAGACTTTATGGACTTAGATAACATATTAGAGTTTGTTGGCTTAAGCGATAAACGGAATCACTATCCAAGTCAGTTATCTGGTGGACAAAAACAAAGGGTGGGAATCGCTCGAGCTTTGATAACGAAACCAGAAATATTGCTTTGTGATGAGCCGACTTCAGCGCTCGATGTTACAATCACTGACGGGATTGTATCATTGCTGAAAAGAGCTCATGAAACCTTAGGTATGACCATCGTAATGGTTACACATGAGCTAAGTGTCGTTCAACAATTATGTCATAAAGTTGCAGTCCTGGAAGGTGGACAGCTAAAAGGTGTTTTCGACCATCAACCCAGTTTATCTTCTACACATGGACAGCCATTTTATCAACGTGTGGCGGAGGTAATTCATAATGAATGAGACTTGGGCCGCAATTTCAGATTTATTACCACAATTAATAGAGAGTTTATACGAGACGGCCGTTATGTTAGGCTTCGGATCAGTAGCAGCGATTTTACTGGGATTGCCGGTAGGGACGCTGTTGTTTTTAACGGCTTCTGGAAGACCACTTAGTGAGAGCCCCTGGTCGAAATATCTCTATTCATTTTTAAACTTATTCGTTAATATTGTAAGATCTTTCCCCTTTTTACTTTTAGTGGTTGCTATGCAGCCGCTGATTCGTAAATTTTACGGAAGAGCAACCGGCGATCCGATTGCCGCATCTTTTCCAATGATGGTCATTTCAATCGCTTTATATGCCCGTTTTGTGGAGCAGTCTTTATTAGATATTCCGAAAGGAATTATTGAAGCTGCTGAATCGATGGGAGCAAGCCTTTACGAATTAGTGTTTAAGTTTTTATATGTAGAAGCGCGTTCATCTCTGGTTATCGGTTTTACCACTGCCTTTATCAGCCTTTTATCTTATTCTACTATAATGGGGGTTGTAGGTGGCGGCGGAATCGGGGACTTTGCAATTCGTTATGGTTACCAGCGTTACGAAGAAGAAGTTATGTATTTTGCAATCGTCATAATTATTATTTTGGTACAGATTTTTCAGTGGGCGGGAACCAAATTGGCCCGTTCAATTGATAAACGTTAAATCACAGGAGGATATTAAATGAAAAAATTATTCACAGTAGCATCCGTTTTATTAGCTTCAGCAGGAGCAATGGCTGGTCTTACAGCTGCTAATGCCCAGGAAGAAATCACAACTTTAGTGGTAGCTTCACATTTACCGCCAATGACTGACATTGTAGAATTAGCTGCCGAGAATATTGAAGGACCTTACGAGATTGAATTACTAGAAGTATCCGATAATATTCAATATAACGAAGCAGTTTTCAATGATGAAGCTTTCGCTTCTTTAGCACAACACCGTCCATTTATGGAAATGTTTAATGAAGAACGTGATGCTGATTTAGTAGATGTCCAACCAATTTATAATGCGATTGTAGGATTCTATTCACCCGTTTATGAAGCAGGGGATGAAGTAGAGCAAGGAGCAGAAGTAGCTATTCCTTCTGACCCCACAAACGAAGCTCGTGCATTATTCATCTTACAGCAACATGATTTAATTACTTTAGATGAAGAAGCAGGACTATTCCCTACCGTTGATGATGTAATCGAGAATCCTTTAGAATTAGAATTCACTCATATCGATTTACTAAACCTTCCTTCAGCATATGAAGATGGTGTTCCATTAGTATTCAACTACCCAACTTATATTGAGCCTTTAGGGTTAACTACTGATGATGCTTTCCTTTTAGAAGAAGATACTGAAATGGTATTTGCACAAACATTAGTAGCACGTGAAGGAAATGTTGATACACCTGAAATGGAAGCTTTAATTGCAGCCTTTACTTCAGATGAAGTTATTGCTTTTGTAGATGAATTAGTTGACGCTGGCGGCTACATGAATGCTATTACAGCAGAAAATGAAGAAACAGAAGAGACTGAAGACACTGAAGAAGCTGTGGAAGAAACAGAAGAAGAAACAACTGAAGAATAATTTTTTGTTTTTTCATTAATAAAAAAATACCGGACAAGGGGTGCTTACTTTAGAGTGAGCACTCCTTTTTTGGCCCTATTCCTTTAATTATTTAATGGTTAGACAAAGTAACTTTGATAGAGTTGACTTCATCTCTATAAGCGAATGTTTTTATCTTTGACAGCAATTAGTCTATAATAAAAGTATATACGTTTTCAAGTTGATCAACTTTTAGAAAGGAAGGATTATATGGCTGAAAATGGAAGACCTAAAGATCATGATGAATTAGTGAATGAATTAGAAAAAGATGTGCGTGAAGTCGAAGAGCAAGAAAGAAGACCTTTGCAAGCGAATCGTGATAATAAAGACCGAAGAGGATCCGATCCACATCATCCTGATCATCCACAAAATCGTGTCGATGAAAAAGGCAGGGAAGAAAGAAGAGATCGCTCAGGTATAGAACGTCAAGCGAGAGGGCGGGAAAGTGCAGAGCATGAAGCGGATGATTTAGCCCAGCAAACTGCTAATACCCGTTTTTCACCTCCGTCATCTCACATTGATAGACGGGAAAACCATGATGAGCATGGTTCGGCTAGAGGCAAAGATCTTTAAGAGTTATATTTGAAAAGGTTAAAAACACTTATAAATAATTCTTACTAAGTTATGTTAATAACACTTAATAAACAAATAATAAAGCGATGAACAAAATGTTCATCGCTTTTGTTATTAATTGACTTTAGAAAAATTAATTGGGTTTAACCTCAACAACTGTAGTATCTAAATCAGTAGTATAAGGATAGTATAGGTCTTTACCATCTAATAACTGCTGATCGTAGTCTTTTTCAATTGCTTTCACTT
>CAYYGA010000118.1:0-3342 GCA_964471435.1 uncultured Facklamia sp. | reverse complement strand
AGAACTCAATCAAATTAATGATTCTTTCTAACTATTGAAAACTTTATTTATGACAGTACCTATAAAATAGAGAGTGACTTACCGAAGGAAGAGTGGTTGCTTGTAGCCATGTCTAAGGACGAATTGCGAATTACACACTGTTGACGCTTTAGCGGCTACAGGGAGTTTGAGGCTTTCGAGCCTTGAGACTACAGGCGAGATAGAGATTGTCTTAGAACTTTAGTTCTTAGACAATCCTATGCGTTAGCTCGTTCCCATGGCTCTTCACAAGCAACCACTATTCCGTAGGGAAGACACCCCAACTAACAGAGAACTTCTTTTTTAAAAAATAAGGAGCTGACAGATGAAACTAACTGATTACCAACAAATTATCGACGGCCAATTAAAACACCGGAACTTTTCTTATGAAGACTTAGCAGCTGAATACCAAACGCCCCTCTACCTTTTCGACGAAGATCATTTTAAAGAAAAAGTGACCGCCTACCGCGAGGCTTTTAAGCATCCTGAACTTGAAACTCAAATACTGTATGCTTCCAAAGCTCTTTTAACCAAAGCAGTCGGCCGACTGATAGCCGAATTAGAAATCGGCCAGGACGTAGTGTCAGCCGGCGAAATATATGCCGGCCTTGAAAGCGGCATCCCGGCCCGTCAGATGTATTTTCACGGTAACAATAAATTAAAGGATGAACTGGCGTATGCGCTGGATAAAAGGGTCGGCATCATCGTCATCGACAACCGCCAAGAAGCTAAGCGCCTCCAAGAACTTGCCCAGGCTAAAAATGTCCAACAGAAAGTCCTGCTGCGGGTTAACCCGGGGGTCGAGGCTCATACTCACGAGTATATAAAAACAGCCCATAACGATTCCAAGTTTGGCGAGAGTGTTGCTGATTCCAGCTTATTCGATGTGCTGGACCAAATCATCGACTACCCCAACTTAGAATTCAGAGGCTTTCATAGTCATATCGGCTCGCAGATTTTTGAAGAAGAGTCCTTTGTGAAAGCGGCCGATGAACTGATGCATTTTGCTGCCAATGTTCAAAAGCAGCTGGGCTATCCGATTCGGGAAATCAACTTTGGCGGCGGTTTTGGCGTCTATTACACTAAGGGCGATCAGCCTTTTAAACTGGAAGAATTTCTTCCAACATTTACAAAACATGTGGCGCAAAAAGCCAAAGATTTGGAAATTAGATTGGAAAAGATTTGTATTGAACCGGGGCGGTCCTTGGTCAATGACTGCGGTTCGACTTTATACCGGGTGGGCGATACGAAAGAAACCTTATCCGGCAAGCAATACGCCTTTGTGGACGGGTCGATGAATGATAATATCCGCCCGGCTCTCTATCAGGCCGACTATGAAGCGGCCAATGTCTTAAAAATGGACCAGGAAGCCGATACTACTTATACCATCGCCGGCAAGGCCTGCGAATCCGGCGATAAGATTATCGAGTCCATAGAATTACCGCAGACCGAAACGGGCGATTTGATTTTAGTGAACGGCACCGGCGCCTATAACCATTCCATGGCCAGCAATTATAACCGGATTCCCATACCAGCCATGATTCATTTAGGAGAAAAAGGCCACCGTCTGACTGTGAGAAGGCAGTCGTTTGAAGATATGATGGCCCAGGATGTTGACTAGTTAAAGACAAAAACAGGAGGAAATTATAATGATTTTTGAAGGTTCAGCAGTAGCGATGATTACCCCTTTTGACGAAAAAACTTGCCGCATTGACTATCAACAAGTGAAGAATTTACTGGATTTCCATTTAAAATATAAAACAGACGCTTTAGTAATTATGGGAACCACCGGTGAAAGTTCGACGACTACCGATGAGGAACAAATCAATATGATTGAGTTTGCGGTTAAACATGTCAACGGCCGCAGACCTGTCATTGCCGGGACCGGAATTAACGACACCCGCCACTCAATTCATTTAAGCCAACAGGCTGAATCGGTCGGAGCCGATGCTTTACTTGTGGTGACGCCTTACTATAACCGGACTTCTCCTGAAGGAATGATTAAACACTTTACCATGATTGCGGATTCTGTTAATATTCCTATTATCTTGTATCATGTACCTGGTAGAACTGCCGCTGAACTGACACCGGAGCAGGTAGCCGAACTGGCAAAACACCCCAATATTGTGGCTTTAAAAGATGCCACCGGAGACTTGGACTATACTAAAAAAGTTTTGGAATTAGTCCCGGATAATTTTGCGGTTTATTCTGGAAATGATGATATTAACCCGGAGATGGCTGAACTGGGCGCTAAGGGCTGGATCTCGGTTACCGCTAATGTGCTGCCGGAGGAATTACATGATATTTACGACTTGATAAAGAATGATAAAATGGAAGAAGCTAGAGAAATTCAAGAGCGCATTGCTGACTTTACCGATGCCATGTTTGTGGAAGTCAATCCGATTCCAATCAAATATCAAGCCTATAAACTGGGCTTAATTGAATCTCTAACTTACAGAATGCCGCTACTGGCACCGAGTGAAGATAATCAGAAAATGATTGACAGCTTTAGCGAGTTAGTGGCTCATTATAAACAATAGGAGACAGATGAATGAAGATTTTATTAGTAGGCGCTTCCGGAGCAATGGGGCAGGTAATCGAAAATTTAATAAAAAAGACGAATCATGAAATTACGCTGGCTTTACAAATCGAAGCGGATGAAGACAAGCCCTTTAAAGTATTTGTAGACATGGATGCCATGAGTGAGTATTTAAGTGAGCATCCTGAAACAGTCAATATAATTATTGATTTTTCACACGCCAGTTTAACTGACGAAGTAGTCGAATTCGCTCTCCAGCATCAGCTGCCTTTAATGCTGGCTACTACGGGACAGGACATGGACCAGGTCAAACAAATTGAAGCAGCCTCCGAAAAAATAGCCATCGTTGATGCGCATAATACCTCCATCGGGATGACCATTATGCAGCATATAAGTGCAGAAATGGCTAAATTATTATATCCTTTGGGCTATGACATTGAAATTATCGAATCGCACCACCGTCATAAAAAGGATGCGCCTTCCGGGACGGCTATGATGTTGCGTAACAGCATAATCAAAGTGATTGATGAACAGGTGAACACCATCGGCGGTCGGTTCGGTTTAAACGGCGGGCGTCCGCATAATGAAATTGCCATGCATGCGGTTAGAGCCGGAAATATTACAGGTGACCATACGATTTTGTTTGCCAATAATGAAGAAACTATAGAGTTAACGCACCGGGCAGGATCGAAAGAGCTGTTCGCCAAGGGTGCGATTCAAGCGGGGGAGTTTTTATTAAAAGCAAAGCCCGGGCTTTATAATATGCAGGATGTAGTGGGGCTGGA
>CAYYGA010000117.1:0-3365 GCA_964471435.1 uncultured Facklamia sp. | reverse complement strand
GTTAAAATAGGTGAATGGGTGGCCGAAGAAAGTATTAAAACTGCTCGTAAATGGTTAGATCAAGGCTTTGATTTTAATAAATTATCGATTAATGTTTCTCCCTTAGAATTCCAACAAGCTGACTTTCAAGAAAAATTACTGGAAAAGTGCCATCGATATAATATATCTGCTGAGAGAATTGAGTTGGAAATTACAGAAGGACTTTTATTCAGTGCGAATAAGACAAATAAAGATAAAATTAAATGTCTTATAAGCGCAGGCTTCAAAATTGCTCTGGATGATTTTGGAACAGGTTATTCTAATTACACTTCACTCATTGAATTTGATTTTTCTACTCTAAAAATTGATAAGTCCTTAGTTGGGAATATCACCGATGAAAGATGGCAGTATATTGTTAAAAATATTATTGGTTTTAGAAAATATATGAATTACAACATTATTGCCGAAGGAGTCGAAACGAAAGAGGAAGCAGAAGTTCTTTTAGAACTCGGCTGCGATAATATACAAGGATATTATTTCAGTAAACCACTGTCACTTGATAAGACAGAAGCATTTTTAATGAAGCATCAATAAGATAAATCACGAAATAAGCACTTTATTCTACCGAATGAAGTGCTTTTTTTTCATCAAATAATTATGAGCTATCTTGAGGGTTAAACCTTTGAAAGCGGATTAGTAGCATTTTGAAAAGGAATTTGTTAGTCTATTTTATAATAGAACTTTCTTTTATATTAGCCAGATCTACAAGTATTTCTTTAGTTTCTTAGTTTATTTAATTTGTATTGAGGAGGCGATTCAATAGACTAAGCAATTTAAGGTGAGTAGACACAGCTTTTCTATAAATTTTCATTGCTGATTAAGATTTTATACGAATACAAAAAATAAAATACGGGAGATCATGACTATGAAAAAAACAATAAAGAATATATTGACAGCTGCTGTGACAGTTTTGTTTAGTGCGAATCTAGCCTTTGCAGCGAATGCTCAAGAAGTGAATGTTGAGATATTTAATCAAAAACCAGAAATTACCCGCGAATTAGAAACATTGACAGACCTTTATATGGAACAGCATGAAGGGGTCACTATTGATATTACCACTATTGGTTTTAGTGATGGTGCTGCTGGTTTACAGGCTAAATTTACTTCCGGTAACCCACCAACCATTATGATGTTAGGCGGTACTGCAGAAATTATGCGGTATGAAAATGCTTTAGCAGATTTATCACAGGCTTCTGAATTAGTGGACATCATGATTGATGACTTATTAGTAGGCGGCAATATTAATGACCAATTGCTTGCGCTGCCAGTTAACGTTGAAGGCTTTGGATTTATGTATAACAAGGAAATTTTTGAAGCAGCCGGTGTGGATGCAGAATCTATTGAAACTTATAATGATTTTGTAACATTGGTTGAGGAATTAGATGCTCAAAAAGAAGAGTTGGGAATCGAAGCGGTTTTTGCCTACAGTGGGGCAACTGATTATATTACCAATCAATTCACAGCACACTTTACGTCCCCAGAATATAATCATGACATAGTCGAAGCTTATGAGGCTGAAGAATTAAATTGGGAATACGGCGATCGTTTCCAAATGTATGCGGATTTAATCAATCAGTATAATGTGCAGCCTATTTTGTCAATTGACTATAGTCGTTCAGTAGAAGAATTATTCGTTAATGATCAAGTAGCAATGGTTCACCAAGGAAACTGGATTGTTCCAACTCTCAATGACATTGATCCTGACTTTGTTCAAAATAAATTGGGCTTAATCCCTGTGTTTGGGCCAAGTGATGAAGAAGCTAAAGTTCCAGCTGGTGCGCCTTGGTATTGGGCAGTTAACGGTGAGGATGAAGAAGCAGCTGTCGAGGCGGCTATTGACTTCTTAACTTGGGTTTATACTTCTGAAGAAGGTTTACAAGTATTAGTTGAAGAACTAAACTTTGTTCCACCAGTAGAGGGATATACTGTCGAGAATATTACGGATCCTGTCTCACAGACTCTATATCAAGCTTTATTAGACGGGGAATCAGCGGGTATGACGCATAAACAATATCCAAACGGCTGGTTCCAATCGAGCTTACACCCACAATTTCAAATGTATCTAGATGGAGCCATTACTTGGGAAGAATTTGAAGAAAATACTTCGACTACCTTCACAGAAATGAGAGAACAGGATAATCGTAATGTTGAAAATGAGTAGGTTTTAAATCGAGCTTAATATTAAAGCTTACAATCTTACTCAACATACAAAAGGCATTTGAAATTTGGCTTTCAAATGCCTTTTGTACTATTTACTTATATAGAGGAAGATTAATAGCGAGGAGAAATTCCTATGAATGATAAGTTTAATCGAAAATATTATATTGCCTTTCTAATACCTTCTTTATTTGCAATTACTGTTGTGATTTTGATTCCTTTTATAACAGGTATTTATACTTCTTTAACAAATTCAGATGGTTTTAATTCTCAATTTATCGGACTGGCTAATTACCAACGGCTTTTAAATGACAGCCAATTTCAAAACAGTTTATGGCTGACCATTCGTTTTTCTTTTGTCAGTGTAGTATTGATTAATATACTGGGTTTAGGCTTTGCTTTAATGGTGACACAGAAATTCGGCAGAGTCACAACCTTTTTTAGAACAGTATTTTTTACACCCAATCTTATTGGTGGGTTAATTTTAGGATTTATTTGGCAGTTTATATTTATTAGGGGCTTTGAATCGATTGCACGGGCTACAGGATGGAGTTTCTTTAGTGGGTGGCTGGCGGATACAACTACCGGATTTTGGGGGTTGGTCATTGTTTTTCTATGGCAGATGAGCGGTTATATTATGTTGATTTACATAGCCTTTTTAAGCAATATTCCGCGTGAATTATATGAAGCTGCTGAGATTGACGGGGCCAGTCCTTTCCAATCTTTCCGACATATAACGCTGCCGCAATTAGCACCTGCTTTTACGGTAACATTATTTTTAACCCTTTCGAATGCTTTTAAGATTTATGATCAAAACTTGGCCTTAACCGGAGGAGGACCTTTTAATTCCACAGAAATGCTGGCTATGAATATTTACAACACAGCCTTTCAACAATTTCAACAAGGCTATGCACAGTCTAAAGCAGTCATCTTTTTCCTGCTAGTTGCTTTAATATCGATCATTCAACTATTCATTACCAGAAGAGGGGAGGCGGACATGAATTGAGATATCAATATCGCTTTCACAAATGGTTAGTTATATTGCTGGGCTTAATTGTATCTTTAGCATGGATCTATCCTTTCTTTATTGTACTGTTTGGTTCTTTTAAAACCCGTTCAGAAATATTTACCAATACTTTATGGTTGCCGCAAGAATGGACTTTTGAGAA
>CAYYGA010000116.1:0-3401 GCA_964471435.1 uncultured Facklamia sp. | reverse complement strand
CTAACATCTTATTTATATTATGAAGATGACAATTGACTTATGACACAGCCCCTTGTAAATAATAAATAAGTTAAATGAAGGTGCGCTTTTTCAGTTCATGCCAGATGACAGGACCTCTTTTTACTAACATGAATACCAACATCAAGAGACCCAGGCCAATCGATATAAGGGAAGGGAGCCTATACTCGACCCAAGAAAACATTATGAAGAGCAGGGGTATTAAACTTAATATTTCTGCTCCTACCCAATACAATACATAATCTCCATCTTGCATACGGGTTAAACGATTAGTAATGAACATGCTGATTGAAACGGAACTGCAGATAATAGGTATAGCGTAAGTAATTGACCAATTTGTCCAGCCAAATAAATAGTCAAGATATATACTCATTAAAGACAAAAGCACCCACAAATAAAGCAGACTTTTTGCAATATTGCGTCTTTTGCGAATCATAATTAAAACTGCCAGCCACATTGTCACAATGCCAAACACTGCGGATTGAATTAAGGGAAAGCGGCCTTGGTATAAAAAGCCTAAACCTAAAATAAGTAAAACTACAGCTATAGATAGAATCACTAACCACCGCGTCAAGGAACGACGATCAAATTGTAAGGGGACATCAGGATAGGCACTGGAAGAAAAAGCTTCTTGGTGATTTAATTTCTCCCCACACAAGGGGCAATTCACCCAGTCTCCTTTTATTTTAATATGACACTGCCTGCATTCACGCATTTAAATCAACCCCTAACTCTGCTTCCGTTACTTTATTGACTGAAGCCGTTACTGGTATATTTCTCTCAGTCAAAAAACGAACATAATGTTGATAAATGTCTGTTTCGATAAATGGTGAGGTGAAAGTAATGGTCAAAGTACCTTTATGACTAATGGCACAAAACTGGGGCCTCACTGCAATAGTATGAAAGAAAACTTGATGAATGTAGGGTTCAACTAATTCAGGAAAAGTAACAACTCCCAAATTGGAAATCGCAAATGTCAACTTCCGATTGTTTAAATAATTAATTATTTTTAAAGCAAAGTCTTTAATAGGACGTAAAACTATTCTACTTAGAGGATGATACTCATAATAAATTAAACGGCTCAACCAATTTTCTAAATTTTCTTTTTTTAATTGCGGCTCTAGTTCCTGCTTTAAGGTATCACTGATTTCTTTTATAGAGTTTTCCTTATCTTTTTGATAAGTATACTCTAAGCGGGTAACTGAAAAGAAATTTCTAAAAGAAGTAGAAGGGAAAAACTGCCGTAAATTTACCGGGACCGATACCGCCATCGTTTCATCACCTTCAAAATCAGGAGCGGCCTTGCGGATTGAATCCATAAAAAGAGCAGTTAAATAAATAGTCAAAGAAACATCAATAGCTTTAGCCTGCTTAATTACTTCTTTAACTGGCATTTCCAACTCTATAACCCGGGGGCGGTAATCTTCAGTATAGGTTCCTTTGTACTGATAGACTTTCTTATTTTTTTTATTTGTGTAAGGATAAAAACCGAGCCAGCTCTTTGCTTTTCTGCCCACAGAACCTACAGCAGATGAAACCGTACGTAAGGCGGATTGACTGGCTTTAAGAAAATTCCTTTGATCTTTGCGTCTAAAGTGACGGACAAAACTATCTTCACTGGATTGGTCATGAATATATGTTGATGCTAATACATCAACTGCTTTAATTTCACTATATTTTAGATGAATGTATTCAGTTATTAAATCTTGAAAAAACCACATGGCTCCAGTACCGTCAGAGAGAACATGAAAGACTTCGATACTAATGCGTTTCTTCCAATAAAGAACCCGGAATAAAAGGTTGCGTCTGTCAAAGAAATACAGAGGTCTGCAAGGTGTATTATTATCCAGTTCAACTTTTGGTTTTAAATCACTTTCTTCTAAGTAGTACCAAAAGAAACCGCGTCGTAAAACGCTGTGATATAGAATATTTTGTTCATAAACCCGGTTCAAGGCCTGCTGCAGAAGGTCCGAATCAATTGTATCTTCCAATTCAGCACTGATCCGAAAAACTTTACTGTCCCGATTGGACATAGCGGCTAGGAATATATTCGATGCATTGTCTAAACGCACCCATTTTTTTCTGTTACTTTTTTGAAGATTCTCCAACTGTGTCACTTCCTCCCAGTTTATCTTCTAAGAAATCATTAATAAGTCTATAAGTTGAATTCACAATCTCCTCATCTAAAGGACCAAAAAGATAATTATGAATAGTGCCTTTAGCTTGCATTATTTCTACTTTATTACCAGCTTTTTCTAAGCGGTGGCCGTAAACTTCACCTTCATCGCGTAAGGGGTCAAATTCTGAAGAAATCACTAAGGTCTCCGGTTGATTAGAAAAATCTTCAGCCAGCAGGGGAGCAATGTAAGAGGATTGGCGCTTACTGGTATCCGGCTCATACATTTCCATGTATTCCTGCATCTTTTTGGCAGTTAATCCATAATCTTGACCATTTTCTTTAATACTTGGAAAAGGAGAAGAGTCATCGTGCCGCCAGTATGTCACAGGGTTAATCAAAATTTGTTTATAAGGCAGAGGCTGGCCTTCATCTCTTAAACGTAAGGAGACAGCGGCCGCCAGATTACCACCCGACGAGTTACCGGCAATTATAATATTCTTTATACCTTCGATGCCTGAAATTTCTGGCCCATTAAGCAAGAGCTGAGCCACATGATAACAATCCTCGAAACCTGCCGGATAAGGATGTTCAGGTGCTTTAAGATAGTCTACAGAGAACACAATTCGTCCGCTTTCATCTGCCAACCGGCGACAGTCTTTAGTGTATGTATCAATATTCCCCAGTACCCAGCCCCCGCCATGAAAGAAGAGGATGATCTCATTACTTTTTTGTTCTTTAGGCTTAAAAATGCGTATTGGGATTTCATGACTCTTATCAGCTGAATATATTTTTCGATCCAAAAAATGGAAACGTCGCTTGGAAGGTGAGATAAAGACCTTTTGCAGTTGACGTATAACTTTATAAGAATCCCGCATATTGATTAATGGGGAAGAAAAAAGCTTTAGAAGTATGCGTTTAATTGTATTCATTAGTGTTCCTCTTTGTTAAGATATTTTTATTTAGTGTGTCTTATAAAATGTTTACTGTCAAGTCAAATAAGCCTTGCTTGCTCAGGATTTTAAAACCTTTTTCAGATAAATAGACGAAAAATAAAAGGATTCTCGGCTAAGCGAAAATCCTCTTTATTATATTATAAAATCCATCCGCAGGCAGCTCCTATTAAAGCGGGTAAGGTCCAGCCTAAACCAGCCGCATAGAAAGGCCAATAGTCCGTTACAAATTGACCCAGTCCCAGTCTAGTTAAAATAAAGGTTATTAGGTGGTAAAGTAAAATAAAAACAAAGCTCATTAAATACACTTTAGA
>CAYYGA010000115.1:0-3485 GCA_964471435.1 uncultured Facklamia sp. | reverse complement strand
CACTCTTTTCTTCATTTAAAAAACGAAGAGCTGATTGACCTCGCTGCTTCGTTTCCTTTAAATATTCAAACAACTAATTGATTATACTTCAACAAGTATGTCGCGGTCAACAAAACCATCGAAAATAAAATTAATTTTCTCCACAACCATCTCATTATTATCCAACTTCATCACATCAACCGTCTGCAGTCCATTCGCATTCACGGTTGAAATTCTTACGCCTTCCAACTCTTCATCCACCATAACTTTTAACACCAAGCCTGCACGGTGGTTAGAATCCAACTCTCTCTTATATTGGAAATTACCGCTCTTAGTTTCCGCAAATCCATTATCTCTTAAAGTGTAAGGTTTACATTTAGGGCTTACTTCAAACGTCCGGTCAAACCCTATTAAAGTTGCTTGTTTATCAAATGCCATGTCAATCCGCCTCCATTTAATTTATAATTTTTTTAAAGCTTTAACTAATTCGTCAATATCTTCTTTGGTGGTCAGTTTCCCAAAAGAAATCCGGATACTCTCACCCCAAAGCGCTTCTTCTTCCGGATAATAGGCTTTTAAAACACGGCTTGGAGTGACTGATCCCGCCGAACAAGCCGACCCTGCCGAAATATAAATACCCGCTAGATCTAAATGGATAATCACCTGGCTGGCTAGATGTCCTTTCAGCCAAATATTATGAATACGATGGTTGTGATGGGTTTGGCTGCCGTTTCTTTGATAATCAACGCCTGCTTTATCCAGTTCCGTAAATAAATACTCACTTAAATCCGTAAATAAATCCTGGTGTTGAGCTTGATCCGCCTGCATCAATTCCAAGGCTTTTACCATGCCTAAAATATAAGGAAGGTTTTCTGTCCCCGACCGCATTTTATATTCCTGGCCGCCGCCGTGAAAAATTGGCTGCAGGCTGATGTCTTTATTCCAAGGCTGATAGACTAAAAAGCCG
Organism: uncultured Facklamia sp.; assembly: GCA_964471435.1. Classification (GTDB taxonomy): domain Bacteria; phylum Bacillota; class Bacilli; order Lactobacillales; family Aerococcaceae; genus Facklamia. The sequence continues at coordinate 2,539 of CAYYGA010000115.1, read as the reverse complement.
ATGCCTTTAGGCGCATAAAACTTGTGGCCGGAACCTGTGAAAGAAGTACAAACTAAGTCATCCGGATGGGTTGATAGATAGCCGATGGCTTGAGTGGAATCGACATGGAACCATAAATTATTTTCTTTGGCCCACTGGCCTAATTCTTTAATCGGCAGTACCGTCCCCAGCTCATTGTTAACCGCCATAGCGGACCAGCCAATCGTATCTTCTCGTGTTGCTTCAACAAATTGTTCAAGCGCAAAGTTTTTTTCTTTATTGGGGGCTATTCGTGTCACTTCAAAGCCCTGTTTTTCTAAATAAAGTAAATCTTCTTCCACACACGAATGTTCGATGGTGGTTGTCACAATATGTTTACCCAACCCCAGCTCTCTGGCTTTAAAAGCCTGCGCTCTTAAGGCCCAATTGTTGGCTTCGGTGGCTCCACTAGTAAAATACAAGGCAGCATCTTCATTTATTTGCAGTAAATCTCTTAACTTTTGTCTAGCAAGCATTAATTGATTTTTACTCGTTTTTCCAAGGCGGTAAAGACTGGAAGGATTACCAAAATATTCTTTAAGCGCATGAGTGATGGTTTCTTGTACTTTAGGGTCCACTGGTGTAGTTGCGGCATAATCTAAATATATCATTTCATCACCTTCCCTAAATGTTATCTTTTATTATACATTAAAAAGCGCTTTTTGTAAGTAATGTTGCTGCTTATAATTACTCCTATTGGCCTAAGTGAAGATAAAGTAAGCAGGCTTCCTTCAAAGAATTTGAAGCATATTTGTGCTACAATTATTTTATTATAAAGTCTTGTAAAAAATGAAGGAGGAATAGAATGCAGCAACCACTGGCTTATCGCATGCGGCCGAAGGATATTGATCAAGTTTTGGGGCAGAAGCATCTTGTGGGGGACGGGAAAATTATCCGTCGGATGGTCGATGCCAAACGTTTATCTTCGATGATTTTATACGGTCCTCCCGGCACGGGGAAAACGTCTATCGCATCGGCCATTGCCGGTTCTACCAAGTACGCTTTCCGTCATTTGAATGCGGCCACTGACGCCAAAAAAGACCTGGAAGTCGTCGTAGCCGAGGCCAAAATGTCCGGTTCAGTTATTTTATTACTGGATGAAATCCACCGCCTCAACAAAATAAAGCAGGACTATTTACTGCCTCATTTGGAAAATGGACGGGTGATTTTAATCGGGGCAACCACTGAGAATCCCTATATTTCCATAAATCCGGCCATCCGTTCACGCGCGCAGATTTTCGAAGTGAAGCCGCTCAGCCCGGAAGATATATATACAGGCTTGGAGAGAGCTCTGGCTGATGAAAAAAACGGGCTCGGTGATTATGAGGTGAAAATGGAAGAATCGACTTTAAGGCATTTCTCCTCGGTCACCAACGGTGATATTCGGTCGGCTTTAAATGCCTTGGAGCTGGCGGTGCTTTCGACACCTGCTAATGAAGACGGCCAAATAGTCATTACTAAAGAAATTGCCGAAGAATGCCTCCAACGTAAACGTCTGACCCATGATAAAGACGGCGATGCTCATTATGATGTGATTTCGGCCTTACAAAAATCCATCCGAGGCTCCGATGTCGATGCCGCCCTTTATTATTTAGCGGTTTTGCTGGAAGCGGGCGAATTAACCATCGCCTGCCGGAGATTATTGATTATTGCCTATGAAGATATCGGCTTCGGCAACCCGCAGGCAACCGTTCGTACGGTCTCAGCAGTAGAAGCAGCTGAAAAAGTAGGACTCCCTGAAGCAGCCCTGCCCCTGGCTTTTGCGGTAACCGATTTGAGTTTAAGTCCTAAATCAAATACTTCCTACCGAGCCATCAATGCAGCCTTCAGTGACATCCGGTCAGGAAAAACCGGCCCGGTCCCAGATCACTTGAAAGATTCCCATTACAGCGGCGCTTCCAAAATGGGCCGCGGGGTCGGTTATAAATACCCGCATGACTATCCGCATCACTGGGTGAAGCAGGAATATTTACCGGATAATTTACGCGGCCGACAGTATTTTGACGCCCAACCAACCGGCAAATATGAAGAAGCGATCGCTCATTTTTACCAAAATTTAAAGGGCGGTTCACAAGGTAAATAGCTGGGTCTTAAGTAGGATTTTTCTCTATTTTTGTATGATATTGTAATCCTTTTCCTTGCATTCTTAAGACTTCATGCTATACTATAAACATAAGAAGTATATCTGTTGTGTTCGAGAAATATCTTTTGCGTTGACCGAACATAATTACTTTGGGATTCTATATCAATCTTTGATAATGACAAGCCTTGTCACGAGGAAGTCAGTAAGAAGTTGTGACCATCCCACCTGAAAGCTAGCGGGTTCAACCTAGCCATATTGAAACGGCACTAACGGATATATTTCAAGAGGATTGGCTTTATGCCAGTCCTTTTTTATTTGTTATACTATTTTTAAATGAAAATATCGCCTTGGGTGAGTGCCCTCAAACTCAATTTGCGGGGCTCGTCTTAAAAACGAGGACGGGCCAGCTCGATTCACCGGGCTCGTCCACAAAAGGAG
>CAYYGA010000114.1:0-3610 GCA_964471435.1 uncultured Facklamia sp. | reverse complement strand
GTTTCAAAATTTTGCTAGGGGGCAAACAATGAATAATCAACAAGCTTTAGAATTATTAATTCAATCAATTAATGTGAACACAACTTTAGGAAATGAAAAAGAGCTAGCCGATATTTTACAAAAAGTTTTTGAAGAAAAAGGTTTTGCATGTGAACAAGTGGAATACTCTGAGGGACGCAACAATTTAATAGCTACTTATAAAGGTTCTGAAGAAAAGCCAGTTCTATCTTATTCAGGGCATTTAGACGTAGTACCTGTAGGAGAAGTTGCGTGGGAATCCGATCCTTTTAAAGCGGATGAAAGAGACGGCAAATTATACGGTCGCGGAGCATGTGATATGAAATCCGGTGTAGTTGCAATGATGGCCGGAGCTTTCCGCTTTTTAGAAGAAAACGAAAACTTTAAAGGTACGATTAATTTTACAATTACAATTGGAGAAGAGACATCAAGTATTGGTGCAAAGCAATTATTTGATTTAGGTTATATCAATGATGTCGATGCCATGTTAATCGCAGAACCTACCAATTTAAAAGTGGGAATTGCCCATAAAGGAGCGCTTTGGCCGGAAATTACTTTTTATGGACAAACAGCGCACGGTTCCATGCCTCATAAAGGAATTAATGCTATTAAACATGCTATTCTTGCAGTTGAAGCAATCGAAGAAGCTTTTGACTTCTCAGCTGATGTAGATGAAGCAGTCGGTCCATCAACAAGCAGTTTAAATATTATGCAAGGCGGCAATGGAACGAATGTAGTTCCGGACCAATGTAAAATTATCTTTGATATCCGGACGATTGTCTCTCAAGACCATGAAGAAATTAAAGCTAAATTCACCGAAGTATTAGATAATTTAGCCCAAAAACATGAAGACTTTAAGTATTCCATTGATTATATTAATGACCTGCCAGCTATGCGTACCGATAAAGAAAATCCATTTGTGCAACTGGTATTAGATTCAGTGGCTGAAGGTACAGAACTCACAGCTGAAATTAAAAATCCAGCTTACTATACGGACGCATCCATTTTCTTCCAAAGCGAAAAAGATTTCCCTATCATTATTTTAGGCCCTGGACTATCTGAAATGGCCCACCAACCCAATGAATATGTAGAAATTGAACAATTTTACGATATGATCGAAATTACTAAAACAATCACTAAGAAATATCTCAGCGCATAATAAACCTACATGTAAAAGGAGAATAACATTATGGAAACAAATTATTTAGATATTGCCAATCACTGGATTATGTGGCTATCTGTTATGCCCGTTGTAGTAATAACCATTTATCAAGCATATGTTTTTTCTAAAAGAGCTTTTATAGCCGCACCGATAGCAGGTTTATCGGATGATAATGCTAAAAAGGCCTTTCGATTAGGGATGACTTCAGCTTTTGGACCCGCTTTAGGAGTGTTGGTTGTAATGCTAGGTTTAATGGCAGCTATTGGTGGACCTATTGCTTGGCAACGTTTATCAATTATTGGTGCCGCACCTACTGAACTAGCGGCAGCCACTCAAGCTGCGACAGCTATGGGTGTCACGCTTGGTGGTGAAGGATATGGTTTACAACATTACGCTAACGCATTATGGGTTATGGCTTTAAACGGTGGAGCATGGCTCTTATTTACAGGCTTGTTTACAGACAAACTTGAGATTATGACTAAGAAAGTATCGGGTGGTAATGCTAAAACCTTAGGTTTGATTAGTGGTGCAGCTGTAATAGGTTCTTTCTCCTATATGTTCTTAAATGAAATCAAAAAAGGTACAGTACCCGGTCAATTCGCCGTAATTCCAGCAGCAATATCTGCAGCCATCGCTATGGTAGTATTAGAAAAAGTAGCAGAAAAAATGCCAAAAATAAAAGAATTCAACCTTGGAATTGCCATGTTAATCGGGATGTTCGTGGCCGTTTTATTCAAATAATATAATATAAAGGAGCCAAGAAAGATGGAAAACAATACGAATGTAGATCAACAATATAGTGAAGCTTTTACACGTCCGATTATTAAACTAGGCCGTTTTACGAACTTAGGAGCATTTTTCCTGTGTTTTATTCCTCCTATAACACTTTACTTAGTGTGGGGAGCTTTTCCAGGAGTCGGAAATATTTTTAATGGCTGGGTGTTAATTGCATCAATTTTCTTATTATATGCTGTAGTAGAGCCGATATCATTTTATCCTATTTTAGGATTACCAGGAACGTATATGTCTTTCTTATCAGGAAATATCAGTAACATGAGAGTACCGGTTTCTTCAATTGCGCAAGATGTTATTGGAACAGAACCAGGAACTAAGCAAGCTGAATTAGTTTCGACATTAGCAATTGCAGGATCAATCATTACAAACCTAATTGTAACCAGTGCGGCCGCGTTTGGTGGGGCAGCCTTGATGTCGGTCATGCCAGCCGTCATAATTGAAGCTTTTGCTTATGTATCACCTGCAATCTTCGGTGCAATGTTTGGGATGTATTTCCTGAAAAGTCCTAAGTATGGTGTATTTGCCTTAATTTTAACAGGAACAATGTTATTCTTACTATCCGATTTCTTGCCTGTTTTCTTAATTTTGTTAATTGCAGTATTTGGAACGATAACTTTTGCAATGCTAACAGACGGCAAAAAATCTAAACAAGCGTAAGCAAACTGTTTTTCTGTAAAAATCAGTTTGGATGAGTCACAAGTTTACGCAATGCCTTATAATATATAAGACCTTTGTTAAAAGTACTGATACTCATCAAACACATATGAATAAATGGCTTCTGAGAAAACGCCTTCATTTGAGGGCTCAGAAGCCATTCTTTTTTATCACTGATTCATCGATTTAATTAAAATGCGCTAATAAGTATTTCAAGTAAGAGCCTGTGGGGTATAATAAAAGCAGAAGTAATTTTTAGAATGGGGTAGTTATGAAACGTATATTATTAGTAGTATTTATGGCATTATTTTTGGTAGGCTGTCAACGTTATACGTCTGTAGAAGAATATATTGAAGTGGTTCAAGAAGAAGTATCCGCTGATGGAGAAGTAGAAGTGGATGTATTTTATGATGAGAACCACTCGGCTATTATTATGCAAATAATGGATCCGCGTTATAGTGAAAATTACGACAAATACTTAGCAGGCGATGAGGCAGCAACTGAAGCTTTGGAACAAAGTATCGACCAATTTGCTAAAGGCACAGAAAATTTAGAGGATATACTTCCAGAAAATGAAGAAAGCTATCAAGTTTGGGTGCGAGACTACTTGAGTGAGGATTTATTGAAATATGAAAACGGCGAATTAGTTTATCAAAAGCAATAAAATATTTAGCTTTTTTTTAAACATTCATTTAATCTAAATATTAGCAGTTCTTACTATAAGAAATAGTAGCTAGAAGGAAGAATAGCTAGAATTTTTTAATAATTCTTCTTTAAAATTCTTACTAGACAGCCACTCAAGGATGGACCAGCAGGGGCTGATTGTTACTGCGGTTAGAATTAGCCTTTCTAAGTTTTGACTATTAGTTTAAATTCTAGCTGCAATTTCATCTTGATGATGATAGTTGTGGCTTTTATTTGTAGGTGTATTTATCCAAAAAATAAAATTAGTAGGAGGTAGAAGACCAATCATGTTAGCAT
>CAYYGA010000113.1:0-3662 GCA_964471435.1 uncultured Facklamia sp. | reverse complement strand
CAAATCGTCGTCAGTGAAGTGCCTTACGATGTCAACAAAGGTAAACTGATTCAAAAATTAGACGATATCCGTCTCAGCCGCCGCATCGAAGGGATTGCGGATGTCAGAGATGACTCCGATATTAACGGTGTTTCTTTAGTGATTGAACTCAAACGCGATGTCGATGCAGAACCGATTTTAAACTACCTATATAAAAACACTGACTTACAAGTCAACTACAACTTTAATATGGTAGCCATCAAGGATCGTCGTCCAGAACTTTGTTCACTAGAAATGATGCTGGAAGCCTATATCGAGCATCAACGCGATATTATCAGACGCCGCACCCAGCATAACCTGGAGCGTGACAGCAGCCGTTTACATATTGTAGACGGTTTAATTCGGGTCTTATCCATTTTAGACGAAGTAATAGCGACGATTCGAGCGTCTGAAAACAAAGCCGATGCGAAAAATAATTTAGTGGCTGAGTACGATTTTTCTCTGGAGCAAGCGGAAGCGATTGTAAGTTTACAGTTATACCGTTTGACCAACACCGACATTGTGGCCTTGGAAAGTGAAAAGCTGGAGTTGAACGAGCGCATTCGTTTATATGAAAGTATTTTAGCCAATGCGGAAACTTTGGATAAAGTGCTGGTCGCTGAGTTAAAAGAAGTTAAGAAAAAATTCAATTCACCGCGCTTAACGCAAGTTGAAGCAGAAATTGATGAAATTGTCGTGGAAGAAACCCTTCTGATCCCGCAGGAGCAGGTCTATGTGTCGATCACTAAAGAAGGCTATATGAAGCGGACGTCGGTGCGTTCCTTCTCGGCTTCTGATGCGACCGACTTAGGCTCGCGCGACTTTGACTATCCTTTATTTGTGCGCGAACTATCAACCCGTGACAACATCGTCATTTTGACCAACCGCGGCAATTATATCCACATCCCGGTCCACGAGCTGCCCGATATCCGCTGGAAGGACATGGGGACTCACTGGTCGCAGCAGTATCAATTGGAGCAGGGCGAACAAGTCGTCGCTGTTTTTGAGCAGAAAAATCAACCTGCTGTGGCTGATGAAACGGTTGAAGACCAAGACCAGGAAGCAACCCTCGTCTTTATCACTAAAGCCGGGCGCGTCAAACAAGTGAGAGTATCTGAATTTGCGACATACCGTTCTTACAGGTCACGGACTGCCCAGGCGATTAAGTTGCAGTCTGATAAGGATGAAGTGATCCAAGTTTATCACGCTAAACCAGACCGAGATTATCAGTTAGTGTTGATGACCCATGGTTTGTATGGGCTGCGCTTCGACTTAGATGAAGTATCTATTCAAGGCTTGAAGGCACAGGGAGTCATCGGAATTAACCTTAAAGATGATGATTATATAGCAGCAGCTATGTTGATCGATCAGTCCGTTGAAGACTGCCAGCTCTTCATCCTGACCTCGCGGGGCCATGCCAAACGTTTCCGTGTTGATGAAGTAGCGGAAGCTAAACGAGCCGGCCGCGGAACCTTAGTTATCCGCGAATTAAAAGCCAACCCGCACCGCATCATCGAAGGGCTTGCCTTGAAGAAGGGCAATGTGCCGTTAGTGATTCAAGGCGATACAGGCTACCGCCTGGAAATGCAAGCTTTCGATGTAACGTTGACCGAAAGACTGAATACCGGTACAGTACTGCCTGATTTAGATAAGTTGGGCCAAATCCATCATATGCATAAGGCAAGACTGAAGATGTTGGATGAGGCGGAATAAGATTTTTTAAAAAAGATACAAAATATAAGCAAAGATGCCGTCCATGACCGGTGTCTTTGCTTTTTTGTCTGTTTTATTTTTATTTACTTAAAATTGATTGAATAACTGGATTCTTACTCAGCTGAGAATCCGGTTGTGAAAGAAAATGGGATTCTGGGATAACGGAGAATCCGGTTTGTTATGCTAATGGGATTCTCGAACAACCGAGAATCCGGTTTAATATGCAAAAGGGATTCTCATAAGCCAGAGAATCCGGCTAAAAGTCAAATAAACAGCATAGCTCAGCAAAAATATCTTTATTAGATTAGTATGCATTTTTTAAGAATTCACACCCATAGCAATTCTCGGGATGAGAGCATAAATTAAGTTATCAAAGGGTCCGGGTAGCTTTTTTTCGAGGGTTGACATTTTATACAGTGAATTTTAAAAAAGAACTATTTTTCAACTTTAGTGTATTTATATATAGGGGGGATGGAAATGAATCCAGAGTTGACGGAGTTGGACTTTATGCAGGAATGCTATATACGTGACTTGTATAAAAATGATGACTATATGATTCGCAGATATAACTATTTATTGAGTGGCTTTGAAGGTGAAAAGATTATGTATGATTGGCTTCTTCAAAATCTTCCAGCCCATGCTGTTATTCTCCATGATACTTGGATGGAGTATCGCGGGATTACACAAATAGATTTACTAGTCTTACTTAATAACATTATTTGGGTTATCGAGGTCAAACATTACAATGGATACTTTAAATACGAAGATAATGTTTGTACACTGAACGGACACCGTATGAGTAATGATCAAATTGCTCAAATGCGAAATCGTATATTGATTATGAAAGATGTTATTGAGAAAAGCGGTCAAGAAATCCAATTAAAAGGATCTATGATTTTTACACATCAAAACTCAGAAATTTCAGTTCCGCCAGAAAAGACCTTCAATACTATGACCCTCAATCAAATTAATCGTTACTTACATGAAGAAATATTTCCTAACATCAATCGGAACAAACAGCATATCCTTCCTCACCTTCTAAAATTTCGAACAAACTCAACTTTTACTATGCCCACCTTAAACGGAAAGGATATGCATTTTATAAAAAAAGGTGTATATTGCCCTCACTGTTACTCTTTCAAAATGAGAGTCAGCGATAGGAATCTTGTTTGCCAAGAGTGTGACTACCAAGAATATAAGGAAAAAACAATGTTGAGGCAGTATTGTTGTCAAGGAGTGTTGTACCATGAGACAAATCTTATTACTAGTAGAGAAATATACAATCTAAGTGAGAAAAGTTTTACTATTAGAAATCTCAGGAAAGTGCTTAAAGGTAAGATTCAGTATACTTTCAAAGGAAATCGACTTTGTTTTTATAATCATGCGTTGCCATATTCTAAGTACATGAAAGAAGTGAATAAAGAATAAAGTTAAATGATTTCTCACTGTATAGTGAGAATTTTTTTGTCCAAAAATACTTCTTATTAGTTGAAAAGACTCTCTTCCCAAAATGAAAATTTAAATTAAAGTAGAGAGTCCGGATGGAGGAGGTAAAGAGATTCTCAAGGTGCCGAGAATCCCATTTTGACAATAAATAAGATTCATATTACCTGCAGAATCCCATTTAGTTTCAAAAAGGGATTCTTAGCAATCTGAGAATCCTGTAGAACAGGGGATAAAGGATTCTCGTTTACATGTGAATCCGCATAATCAATTTAGAAGTACTCCAAACTAATACAGTTCCCCACCAACCTCCAGCCTGTACCACCTCAACAAAACAGCACCCATCAAAACTGTTACAGTATCTGTCCTAAAAACTTACACTTCACTCATCAAATTAACAATAAACTCATGTAAACCTTATCAAACGTAGAATCAAATCTAAAATAATCAGTTATATCTGTTTACATTTTAAAATAAAAGTGTTATAG
>CAYYGA010000112.1:283-3723 GCA_964471435.1 uncultured Facklamia sp. | reverse complement strand
AACTTTTATCGTTTTTATTTTAGTTTACTTGACTCCTGGAGGTCCTGCTGCTTCTATTTTAGGGATGGAGGCCAGCCAAGCACAGATTGATGCCTTGAATGAACAACTGGGATATAACCGTAATGTGTTTGTACAATATTTTGACTGGTTAGGAGGTATTTTAAAGGGTGATTTAGGAGAGTCATATTTTATGTCAGTCAATGTCAACCAAGCCATCAAAGACCATATGGTTCCGACCATTCAACTAGCTGTATTTGCAGAAATAATCGCACTCATTCTCGGTTTTAGTTTAGGTATTGTGGCAGTTCTCAATCGTGGAAATTTTATTGATTGGATAATTTCGGGATTCAACTTAATAGGTCAGGCTGTACCATCGTTTGTAATATCATTGATTTTGATGATCATTTTCTCTATTATTTATCGCGTTTTCCCTGCTTCCGGGTACCAGCCTTTGTCAAATGGCATAGATAATCATATTAAATTTATGACTCTGCCTGCTCTAGCAATAGGTATAGGACAAGCTTCAATTATTTCACGAATGACGCGCTCAGAATTACTAGCAAATATGAATGAACCTTATGTTTTGACAGGTGAAATGAAAGGTTTATCTCAATTTAAAATTTTATCTGTTCACGTATTAAAAAATACTTTGATGCCTATTATAACTATAATTGGTCAAAGTTTTGGCAGCTTAATTGCCGGATCTATCGTTGTTGAAACGATTTTTGGTATTCCTGGTTTGGGCCAACTTCTTATAAATTCAATTAATCGACGCGACTTTGCAGTCATTCAAGGGGTTGTATTAGTCATTTCCTTAACCTATGTGATTATTAACCTTATTGTAGATTTATTATATACGGTGGTAGATCCTAGAGTTTCGAGTGAAAAGGGGGATTCCTAAAATGTTTAAAAGCTTATTTCAAAATAAACAATTCGTTTTGGGTGTAGTTCTTTTTCTCCTGCTTGTCTTTATATCTTTTTTCGGACCTTTATTTTATCAAATTGATCCATTAGAAATGAATGTGGTGGATCGTGTGACCTCACCTTCCAGCACTTACTGGCTTGGAACTGATGAATTTGGCCGAGATCTTCTCAGTCGAATAATCCACGGAGGTAGGATTTCATTATCGATTGGATTGATAGTTTCAAGTTTATCTTCTTTAATAGGCGTTATTCTAGGTATGTACTCTGCTTTTTATCCAAAATTAGGAAATTTCATCATGCGAGCAGCCGATGGAATGATGGCAATACCGGGTTTATTACTTGCCATTGCACTGATGTCTATTTTTGGACCGGCCGCAAGTAATATTATAATTGCTTTGACTATTGTCTATGTGCCTGTGATGGCTCGAGTTACACTTTCATCAGCTTTAAATATTATGGTGCAACCTTATATTTCTGCTACTCGAATTATGGGAGCTTCCGATGGTCGCTTGATTTGGATACATATCTTCCCCAATGTAATACCTATAATGCTAATCCAAGCCAGCTTTATATTTGCAGGAACTATTATTTCTGAAGCAGCTCTATCTTATTTAGGAGCCGGTATTCCAGCCCCAGCACCTTCTTGGGGTAACATAATTCAAGGAGGAAAAGTTGTTATTTTTAATGGGTGGTGGATAGTACTTTTTGCATCTATCGCAATTGTTATTTCAGTCATCAGTCTGAACTTAATTAGTGAAGGCATCCGAAAAACAATCAGCCAAGGAAATTAACTAGAATGGAGGATATAGATGGAAAAATTATTGTCAGTGAAGGATTTAAGTGTATTTTTTTCACTCGAAAATCAAAGAAAAGAGATAGTTCGTAATATCAATTTTGACATCGAAAGTAATACTGTTTTGGGTTTAGTTGGCGAAAGTGGAAGTGGGAAAAGTGTGACGGCACGCTCTATTTTACGTTTAAATGATGAAAAGCTTCTTGTCGATTATGCCGGAGACATTTATTATCAAAATAAAAATGTCCTGGCGATGAATAAAAAGCAGTTATTAAATTATAGACGACATGAAGTATCTATGATTTTCCAAGACCCCATGTCTTCATTAAATCCTTTGTTAAAAATTGGATTTCAAATGGTTGAAAGTTTCCAAATTTCGAACAAAAAACTTTCTAAAAAAGCTGCAATTAATAAATCTCTTGAACTTTTAGATCAGGTGGGTTTAATTAATCCTGAGGAGTTAATGAATCAATATCCTTATGAGTTATCCGGTGGAATGCAGCAGCGTGTAATGATAGCTGTTGCCTTAGCTAAACAGCCACGTCTCTTAATTGCTGATGAACCAACAACAGCACTGGATGCAACTGTCCAGGATAAAATTATAGATCTATTAAAATCAATTAAAAATAAAACTAAAATGTCTATTTTATTTATTACTCACGATTTAACTTTGGCTCAGTTGATCTGCGATAAAATTGCTGTAATGAATCAAGGAGAAATTGTTGAATATGCACCAACACAGGAATTGTTCGAAAATCCTATTAATCCTTATACAATTAAACTATTTTCTTCAATTCCAGGTTTAACTGATCAACAACTGTTATCTATAGAAAAGAAAAAGACAATTGCACGAACGATTTATGAAAAAAATAATGAACTGGCGGACTCAATGGAAGTATCACCAGATCATCATGTTTTATTGAAGAGATAGGAAGTGACGTAATGACTGAGAAAGATTTAGAAAATACATTATTAAGAGTAAAAACTATTTCCAAAAAATTTAAAAATAAACAAGCATTAAAAAACGTGTCACTTCAAATAAAGTCTAATGAAATATATGGTTTAGTGGGTGAATCAGGATCAGGAAAATCAACTTTAGGTAATATTATAGTTGGGTTAATTAAACCATCTGGAGGCAGAGTGCTGATTGATGACTTAGAAATTAATAATGAAACAGTCATAGATCATAAGTTTTATCGTAATTTAGGCTAAAAAGTCCAGATAGTCTTTCAAAATCCTCAATCTTCATTAAATCCGCGTAAAAAGATTATTAATATTTTAGATGAAGCGTTAGTGATTCAAGGTAAGATAACACAACAATCGGAACGAAAAAAACGAATAGTCGAGTATATGGAAAGAGTAGGACTAAGCGAATCAGATTTAGAAAAATATCCTCGTGCTTTTTCAGGAGGTCAAAGTCAAAGGATTGCATTAGCAAGAGCTTTGATTGTTGAACCTAAGCTGATTGTCTTGGATGAAGCTGTTTCTGCTTTGGATGTTTCCGTGCAGGCACAAATATTAAAACTTTTGAAAGATATAAAGGATGAATTAAAAATCTCCTATTTATTTATTAGTCATGATTTACGAGTAGTTAAAGAGACATGTGATCGTGTCGGAGTTTTATATCATGGCAACCTGGTAGAAGAGGGCAAAACAGAGGATATTTATAATCATTCACAAGAAGATTATACTAAACGTCTAATTCAATCTATTCCGGAAATAA
>CAYYGA010000112.1:0-236 GCA_964471435.1 uncultured Facklamia sp. | reverse complement strand
TTAGTGGATTAGTACTTTAAAGAAGGTGACCTTAATACAGGTCACCTTCTTTTATAATCTTAAAAAGTAAACTTCACGGAAAGATAAGAAGTTCTCTCTAACGATAAAATTTATTAATAATTATTAAATCTAGATAGTTTATTGCGAAATTCATGTTATCTCTTATAACATATTAACGTTCTCTAAATGATAAATAAAAAGAACTATTTTATAAAAAAAGTGTAATTATATATAAG
>CAYYGA010000111.1:0-3745 GCA_964471435.1 uncultured Facklamia sp. | reverse complement strand
GGTTCCATTACTACAATGAGTAAAGTGACAATCACTAAACTTGGAATCCCGTTAATAATTTCCATAATTCGCTGCATAATCATATCTACCCGGCCTCCGAAATAACCAGAGACCAAACCATAAATCATCCCAATAAACACATCCACAATTACCGCCACTAAGGCAATATAGAGGGAGATACGCGCCCCTTGCCACGTCCGGGTAAATATATCTCTTCCCAGTACATCCGTCCCAAACCAATAATAAAGATTTTCACCTTCAGGATGGTCTGCATACTTATTAATTTCGATTTCAGCCGTTGAAGTTGACATCGTTTGAGTACCATCAAATATCCCAAGGTTTTCTAGAACTGGAATTCTCGGTGCCATACTTTCATTACCAATTATCTGCTCATTAGACCCAAACTGGTTCAAATTCGGCCCAATAATCGCCATCACCATAATGATGAGTAAGATAATCAAACCAAGGACCGACCCTTTATTCTTACTAAACCGAGATATAAATTGTTTAAAAGCCGATTCATCTTCATATGTATCGTGATGGAGTTCATGAATATCCTGATCAGCAAATTCAAAATCATCTGGCTGAAATTGTGTGTTTCTTAATGTATATTCTAAGTTAGTGCGTTCCATCTTAATTACCTCCTGACACACGAATACGTGGATCTAGTACACCATATAGAAGATCGACAAACAGCATGACAAAAATGAACAAAGCAGAATAAATAAATGAGATCGCAATAATAATATTAAAATCATTGGATTGAATCGCTTGGACTAATAATTGTCCAAGACCCGGTATCGAGAAAATTTGTTCCACAACCATGGACCCGGTCATTAATCCAACCACTAAAGGAGCAATCACTGTTAATAAGGAAACACTTGCATTTCGTAACACGTGTTTAAAGTATAATCTGGCCCCCATAACTCCTTTACTCTCTGCCAATTGAATATAATCACTTTGCAAAATTTCGATCATTTCTGTCCGGGAAAACCGGGCCACTGATGCCATCGGCGACAAACTCAAAGCAATGACAGGCATTACCATACTCATCTGCATTCGACTTGTATCGAACAGCACCGGAAACAACTGGACTCTAAAGCCCAAGTAATAAGATAAAATCATCGCGAACACAAAAGAAGGAACACTCACGCCAATCACCGATAGAATAGTAGCGAGTGTATCCCAAAAGGTGTTTCTTTTAAAGGCGGCAATGGTTCCGAGGATTAACCCCATAATTCCTCCCACGATGACTGCTCGTAATCCAATGGCAATCGAAATAGGTGTCCGCGACTTAATTAGCGTTGCTACCGGTGTGTTTCGAGAAATAGAATAAGAAACACCGAAGTCACCTTGCAACATATTACGGACATAATTATAAAATTGAATGTAGATGGGACGATCTAAACCATAATTACTTCTTAATAGTTCTAATTGTTCAGGGGTTAAACGTTCATCGTTAAATGGCGAACCGGGCATAAACTGGAGTAATAAGAATAATACTAAAATTATTACTAACAGCGTCGCCAGCGCGATAGCCACCCTTTTTAACGTATATTTAATCATCATAATCTCCTTAATAATTGACCCTCATTGTACGCTGTATTATTCATAAGATTTCAACAAATGAAAATAGCCAGAATTTGTTTTAGCAAGATTACTAAAAGTTACTTCTGGCTTTTCAGATTTTATGAGAATCAAAGATTATTGTTTAGTTGCGTATTTGAATACTCTTGGCGTTCCTACTGCATGGAATGAAATTTCATCCACATTACTCTTAATTAATAAGGCACTTGAAGCTTGATATACTGGTAAGACTGCTGCTTCATCCATGGCAATCTTTTCAAGCTCTTTCATTTTTTCCCAGCGAGCTTCCGGATCATTGACTAAGTCACCGGTCATAACTTCTTCATAGCCTGCATCGAAGGTTTCATTAGAGTAATTTGCATCGTTATAGCTACTATCACTCACTAATAATTGTAAGTAAGTCGTAGGGTCAGCGTAGTCAGGTCCCCAACGTGTAAGTCCCAGATCAAAGTCACCTGAACGCATAGTATCTAAGCGCGTTTTCTTAGGCATTTGTTCTAATTGAATATCAACGCCTGGTAAAGTTTGTTCAATTTGTGCTTCTAATGATTGGGCCACGTTAATTGCAGATTCTGTATCTTCTACAAGAAGACCAAATTCAAAGGAGTCTTTGCCTAATTCTTCTTTCGCTGTTTCATAATGTTCAACTGCTGCTGCAGCATCACTAGACAATAATCCAGTTCCCGCATCCTCACGGTAATCAACCCCATCAGGACTTACTGAAAAGTTTTGAGGGATAAAGAAGTCGGCCGGTGTTGAACCATCTTTCAAGATATTATTAGTAATTACTTCACGGTCAAAAGCTTTTCCTAAGGCTAAACGTAAGTTGACATTGCTTAAATCTTCATGTTGATTGTTTGGTGATACAAACCATAAGTAACCTTGGTCAGCTGTTGTAAATTCTGGGTCTTGAGCATATAAGTCAACTTGTTCACCCGCAATTGCTGCCACATCGATTTGATCTGTTTGATAAGCAAGAACCGCTTGTTGAGAATCTTTAATCACTTGGAATTCTAAGCCATCTAAGGAAATGGCATCTGCATTATAGTAATCAGGATTCTTCGTTAAAGAGATGTGAGTCGCTGCGGGTTGGTAGTCACTGACCACGAAAGCCCCATTAGCTAACGTTGTGTCAGGGGATGTTGCAAATTGACCATCCGTTGACTCAAAGAAAGCTTGATTAACTGGTAAAAAGGATACAAATGACATAATGTTCAAGAAGTAAGGTGTAGGACGCGAGAGGGTAACTTCTAATGTTTTATCATCAACAGCCACTACTCCCAATTCTTCTTTGTCCATCTCTCCTGCGGCAATTTCTGCTGCATTTTGAATGCTTGCTGTCTCCGCAATAAATGAATATTCAGACGCAGTATCTGGATTCACTAAACGTTGCCATGAATAGACAAAATCATTAGCAGTCACTGGTTCACCGTTCGACCAATTTGCATCTTCTCTTAACTTAAAGGTATAAACGGTTTCATCTTCATTCACTTCATAACTTTCTGCAATTGCTGGGACGATTTCATTGTTTGCATCTATTTCAACTAACCCATCCACAAACGAAGTGATAACTTCAATAGATGTTCCGTCTGTCGCAATTTGTGGATCTAGTGAGGCCACTTCTACATCAATTTGGACCCTTAACATATTATCTTGAGCATTCGCACTTAAAGCAGGTGCGACCGCAGTAAATACTAACAAAGCAGTCAAAAATTTACGCAACATTTTCAAATTCATTCTCATTCCTCCATACTATATATTTATGATGATATTATAAGTTTTCCATTAAAAAGTCAATCATTTTTTAATAATGAATTAATATTAAAATAATATTTCTAATAAAGTATACCGACACCATACAATCTTTTCTTAAAAACCCTCTTGTTTAATCTAAATTAAGAAAAAAGGTTACTTATGAGAAGAAAGCTCTATTAAACTTAGACAGATTAGATTTACTATAAAGGGTTGAATTCCGTCGCTTCTTTGAACGATGGGAGGTTATGAGTTATTTGAGCAGATACTAATGCTGATAATAACAATTGAAATCTTTATCATCACTTATGGTACGCATGTCCGTATCATCGATAGGTAATAAATTCTATTAGCTATTTGATACGGTACAAAAAAAGAACCTCATTTTTACTCTTCTTAGAGCTTT
>CAYYGA010000110.1:0-3782 GCA_964471435.1 uncultured Facklamia sp. | reverse complement strand
GTTGCTTGTTGTTTAAGCAACTTCTATATAATAGCATGACCTGAGATATGTGTCAAGGGCTTTTTGAAAGTTTCTTGATCGCATTGTCGAACACAGGTTAAGGGCGTTCGTTTCAGGACTTATAATATACCATGTATTTCATTACCAGTCAAGTGGTTTTTAAAAGTTTTATTTTTTACTTTTAAATCACAATAACTACTTCCTTAGAAGAGGTCGTTTCTTGACCGGACTTATAATATAACATGCCGTGTAACTTAGGTCAAGTCTTTTTTCATCAAACCTTTATATCTTTATTGAAAGGTTGATAAAGTTCTTAAATCAATAAGTTATATTGATTTGTCCCTTGACCGGACTAATAGAATAACATGACCTTCTCTTTTGGTCAACCCTGAATTTCTTTCGAACTTTTCAGAGTTTTTAGTGTATTTATCTATGAGGTGATTAAATGTTTACTTTATTAATTTTAGGATCAGCCGGTTTTTGCGGTAGCTTTCTTTTTTGTATGGCTGACAGGTGGAGTCGGCAAAGATGGAAATGGATTGAACGTTCTACTTGTGATCATTGCGGCAGGGCTCTTACTTTTTTTCAGCTGCTCCCCTTACTTTCCTATCTTTTCAGCCGGGGAGTCACTTCTTGTTGCGGTAAAAGATTAAGCATCACTTATTTTATCAGCGAATGCTTTGCTTTAATTATCTTAGGGATCTTAACTTATAAGTTTTATAGTGTTCCTTCAGTTATCTCTTTTTACTTTTACTATATAGTAGGAATGATTTTACTCTTGATGTCTTATACAGATTTAATTGATTACTGGGTGCCTGACTCACTGCAGCTAGTCTTGGTAACAGCTGCCCTTTACTTTAACTACCATTACCTAAATTTTCCTTTAGGATTATGGTTTATTTTTCTACTTGTTCTATTGGTTTTACTTTCTTTACCGCAAGACTATATAGGCGGGGCAGATTTAAAATTTATGGTTACGGCTCTTCTATATATCCCGGTGGTTGACTATCCTTCTTTTATTCTGCTGGCTTCCACTTCAGCTTTAGGAGTGACACTGGTATTAAAGTACGGCTTTAATTATGAATGGAAACAAACGCCTTTCATTCCATTTCTAGCTTTTTCTTTGGTCTGTTTCCTATAATAATAGATAAAAAATAAGCTGGAAAAAGGTTTAACCTTTTTATCCAGCTTATTTTATCAATCCTATTAAAGCTTATTTCATTTGTTGTTTTTCATCTACTGTCTCTTTGATTGGCTGACCATTTTCATCAGTTTCGATGTTAATAGTAGCTTCTTCAGCGGGAACAGTATCTTGAGTGGTTTGAATTTCTAAGTTACGGTAGTAATTCATACCTGTTCCGGCAGGAATTAATTTACCGATAATAACATTTTCTTTCAATCCAATCAATGGATCACGGTCGCCTCGAATCGCTGCGTCGGTTAGGACACGAGTTGTTTCCTGGAAGGAAGCGGCTGAGATAAAGGAATTCGTCTCAAGAGCTGCTTTGGTAATTCCAAGTAAAACTGGACGTCCGGTTGCCGGTGTTTCACCACTTCGAATGGCTTCTTCGTTGGCTTTACCGAAATCAGCAATATCCATCAGGGCACCTGGTAGGATATAAGTTGAACCTGGATCCATTACGCGTACTTTACGTAACATTTGACGAACCATTACCTCAACGTGTTTATCTCCAATTTCTACCCCTTGACCACGGTAAACGGCTTGTACTTCACGCATCAAGTATTTTTGTACAGTTAAGACATCTGTAATTGCCAGTAATTCTTTAGGATCGATAGAACCTTCAGTAAGTGCCTGACCACGAGCTACGGTATCGCCTTCTTCAATTTTCAAGCGCGAGTTGAAAGCTACTTTATAAGTACGCTCATCAGTTACACCACTAACGGTGACTTCTTTGATTCTTTCAGAACTCTTTTCTTCAATTGAAGTGACAACACCGGCTACTTCAGTAACAGTTGCTTGTCCTTTTGGATTACGTGCTTCAAAAATTTCTTGAATACGCGGTAACCCTTGAGTAATATCGCCACCACCAGCAACCCCGCCCGTATGGAAGGTACGCATGGTTAACTGAGTACCTGGTTCACCAATCGATTGAGCAGCGATTGTACCGACTGCTTCCCCAACTTCAACTTCATTACCCGTTGCCAAGTTACGACCATAACAGTGTTTACATACACCGTGGTCCGTATTACAAGTGAAGACTGAACGAATGGTTACAGCATCTACACCTGCTTTAGCAATTTCAGCAGCTATTTCATCGGTAATTAAAGTATTTGGCGCAATAATGACTTCACCCGTTTCAGGGTGATAGACTGACTTATGAGAATAACGACCTTGCAGACGTTCTTCTAATGGTTCAATAATTTGGTTTCCATCAGCAATCTCACCTACTTCAACCCCTTTGTCCGTACCACAATCTTCTTCACGGATGATGACATCTTGGGCCACGTCTACTAAACGACGGGTTAAGTAACCGGAGTCAGCTGTCTTCAAGGCAGTATCGGTCATTCCTTTACGCGCCCCGTGTGTGGAAATAAACATTTCCATAACGTTCAGACCTTCACGGAAGTTAGACGTAATCGGTAATTCAATGATCTTACCTGAAGGAGCTGCCATGTTTCCACGCATACCAGCTAATTGGGTAAAGTTCGAAATGTTACCCCGTGCTCCTGAATCGGACATCATAAAGATTGGGTTGAGACGTGGTAATGACTTTTGAAGATCTCCTTGAATTTGATCTTTGGCTTGTTCCCAAGTACGAATAACACTTTCATAACGTTCATCTTCAGTCAATAAACCACGACGGCGCAATCTCATAATCTCATCAACTTTTGCATGAGCTTCTTCTAAGATACCGGCTTTTGTATCAAGTTTAAGCACATCCGAAACCCCGACTGTAATACCAGAACGAGTCGAATAGTTGTAACCTAAATCTTTTAACTTATCCAGCATCATTGAAGTTTCAGTAATCTTAAAGCGTTTAAAGACTTCCGCAATAATATTACCAAAGTGTTTTTTCTTGAATGGCGGGACCATTTCCATCTCAGCAATTGCTTTTGGTACATCCACACCTGGTTCTAAGAAATATTTATCAGGTGTTTGATGTAATAAGTTCTCATCAGTCGGCTCGTTTAAGTAAGGGAATTCTTGCGGCATAATATCATTAAAGATTAGTTTACCCACAGTTGTTACCATTAAACGTTCTTTCTGCCAGTCAGTAAATGTTTTATCTAATGATTTAGCAGGTATAGCCACGCGTGTATGTAAGTGGACATAGCCATTTTGATAAGCAATCATGGCTTCTGATACAGAACTGACCACTATTCCTTCACCTACACGGCCTGGTTCTTCAATTGTTAAGTAGTAGTTACCTAACACCATATCCTGAGATGGTGTTACTACTGGTTTACCATCTTTAGGGTTTAGAATATTTTGTGCACCCAGCATCAAAATACGTGCTTCTGCTTGAGCTTCTTCAGATAAAGGCACGTGAACAGCCATTTGATCCCCGTCAAAGTCAGCGTTATAAGCCTCACACACTAATGGATGAAGACGAATTGCTTTACCTTCTACTAAAACCGGCTCAAAAGCTTGAATACCTAAACGGTGAAGCGTAGGTGCTCGGTTAAGCAACACAGGGTGTTCTTGAATAACTTCTTCAATTACAGGCCAAATTGCATCATCTTGGGTTTCAATCATGCGTTTAGCATTTTTTACGTTACCTGCAATTTCACGTTCAACCAATTCCTTCATTACAAAAGGC
>CAYYGA010000109.1:0-3852 GCA_964471435.1 uncultured Facklamia sp. | reverse complement strand
CAAGGAGTTTCAACTCAAGTTTCCCTCTTATTTTTATTCCCAGCTTTCTAAGCCCACAAACCCTTTCGCCGTCAGGCTTAAAAAGCTTTTTTCAAGTTTTTGTAAATTTAAGATGAAAATTAGATTAGAATGTGCTATCATAGAAAAAACAAAGCGATGAAGAGAAGAGTAGTTTGTGTGTTCACTGTTTAGCGAGCTTCGGTAGGTGGGAGGAAGCCAGTTCATATGGATGAAGCGTGTCTTGGAGCGTGCGGCCGAAAAAGTAGGCTGTGACGACTAACGCCCGTTAGAGCGTGGGAGTTGATGGACTCCTTGAGATTTATTTAGTGATGAATAAATAAAATAGGGTGGTACCGCGAGGCCTTTCGTCCCTAGCTTTTGCTAGGAATGAAGGGTCTTTTTTTATTGGAGAAAGGAAATGAATATGATTAAAGTAAGTATTATTGGTGCGACAGGTTATACGGGAAGTGAATTGATTCGATTACTTTTGGGACACCCTGAAGTGGAGTTTGCGCATTTAACCAGTCAATCGTACAGCGGGCAGAAAATTCAGGAAGTTTATCCGCAGTTCAATGGATTTTTAGATCATGAATTGATTCCTTTAGATATGGAGCAGCTAGTGGCAGATTCTGATGTCGTCTTTGCGGCCTTGCCTCACGGATTGTCGTCACCGATTGCTAAGGCATGTATTGATGCCGGGGTGAAACTGATTGATTTGGGTGCGGACTTCAGGTTAAAAGATGTGCTGACTTATGAGAGCTGGTATGGGGTTGAACATGAGGCCAAAGATTTAATTAAAGAAGCAGTTTACGGTCTGCCTGAATTAAACCGGGAGAAAATTAAAGAGGCCAGCTTGATTGCCAACCCGGGATGTTTTCCGACCGGTATTGTTTTAGGATTAAAACCTTTGGTTGCGGCTAAAGGTGGTGCAGTCCAGTCGATTATTATCGACAGTAAATCGGGTACAACCGGGGCGGGGCGTTCAGCTAAAGTACCTAATCTTTATGCTGAGATCGGTGAAAACTTTAAGGCCTATAATATTAACGGTCACCGCCATATTCCTGAAATTGAACAGGAATTGGAAGAGATTGCCGGGGAAGATTTAACCGTCAGCTTTACGCCCCACCTGCTGCCGATTTCAAGAGGGATATTATCAACGATTTATGTTTCTTTAAATGAAGAGATTGACCAGGCATGGTTAACGGATATTTACAGTGAGGCTTATGCGGAGGAACCTTTTGTTCATGTCTTAGCTGAAGGTGTGACGCCTGAAGTGAAACATGTGCGCGGATCCAATCACTGCCAGCTAGCGGTCAGCTATGACCGGAGGACAAAGTTGGTAAAAATTATTAGTGTGATTGATAATTTAGTGAAAGGTGCGTCGGGTCAGGCGGTTCAAAATATGAATTTAATGTATGGCTTTGAAGAAACGACTGCTCTAGAGGCAGTTGGTTTAAACCCTTAATCAGAGAGGAATTATTATATGGATAAAAAAGTAACAGCAGTCGAAGGATTTCAATTCAATGGGATACATGCCGGTTTAAAAAAGTCCCGGCCTGATTTAGCTTTAATCTATGCGCCGGATGGGGCAGAATGGGCAGCCGTTTTTACCAGAAACTTAGTGAAAGCAGCCCCGGTGGAATACGGTATTAAGCAGCTGAAAACCATTCGAAAAGCCAGTGCTGTCCTAGTTAACAGCGGCAATGCCAATGCCTGTACCGGAGAAGCCGGATTTGAAGCTATCGAGCAGAAAACAGCTGCCGTCGCCAAGGAACTAGGCATCAATTCTAAAGAAGTCTTGGTTTCTTCCACCGGCATTATTGGAGTGGAACTGCCGGTTGAGCCGATAGTAGAGGGAGTAGCAGAATTGGTAGCAGGCTTGAGTCCAGACAAGGCAGAAGAAGCAGCTGAAGCTATTCGAACGACAGATACATTTACTAAAACTTCTTCTACTGTTGTAGAAATAGAGGGTAAAAAGGTAAGTTTATTGGGGATTGCCAAAGGGTCAGGGATGCTTCACCCCAATATGGGAACGATGCTGGCTTATGTAGTAACGGATGCCAATATTGAGCAGGCGGCTATGCAGAAAGCCTTACAGACGGCAACTGACCAGAGCTTTAACGCTATCAGTGTCGATGGGGATACCTCAACTAACGACAGTCTCTTCCTCTTAAGCAGTCAAAAAGTGGATCATGCTTTGATTTCAGACCCTTCCAGTCCAGGCTACGCAGAATTCGCGGAAGCTCTACTGGAAGTCTGCCAGGATTTAGCCCAGCAGATGGCAAAAGATGGTGAAGGGGCGACTAAGTTTGTGGAAGTAGTGGTGAAAAATGCCAAGACGGTTGAAGATGCGATTCAAATCGGTCGTACGGTAGCGACTTCCAATTTGGTTAAAACCGCTATTTACGGCGGCGACCCTAACTGGGGCCGGATTATTGCAGCGGTGGGTTATGCCGGTGTGGATGAAATTGACCCTGAAAATATTGCCATTGCTTTTTCTTCAAAAGCGGGAGAAGTCACTGTGTGTGAAGAAAGCATGGGTGTTGACTTTGATGAAGGCCTGGCTAAGGAAGTTTTAGATGAAGCAGATTTAATCATAGAAATTGACCTTAACTTTGGTGAAGCGAATGCTTCGGTGTGGACGTGTGATTTTTCCGTTGATTATGTGAAATTGAATGCGGATTATAGGAGTTAATTAAATGAAAGATAATATTACGAAGGCTGAGATTTTAATTGAGGCGCTGCCGTATGTGAATCGTTTTCGTGACCATATTATTGTGATAAAATATGGGGGACACGCCATGACGGATGAGGCGATGAAGTCGAATGTGATGAAGGATATTGTGTTGATGAAGTCGGTGGGGATGCATCCGATTATTGTGCATGGTGGCGGGCCGATGATTAATGAGATGCTGGGGCGTTTACAGATTGAGTCACAGTTTGTGGACGGGCTGCGGGTGACGGATGCGCAGACCATGCAGGTGGTTGAGATGGTTTTAAGCGGTCAGGTGAACCCGGATATTGTCAGCCGGCTGAATGTCAACGGCGCTAAAGCTGTGGGATTATCGGGTAAAGATGCGGATTTGATGAAGGTGAAAAAGTATCAGGCGCAAACGGAAGCTGGCGAGGAAATTGACTTAGGTTATGTGGGTGAGATTACTGAAATCAACCACCGGATGTTGATTGATTTAATGAAGGACAACTATATCCCGGTGATTTCTTCGATTGGGGTCGACGAAAGCGGCCAGCGTTATAATATCAATGCCGATTTTGTGGCCTCGGATATTGCCCGGGCGGTGAATGCGGATAAGTTTATTCTCTTGACCGATACGGCCGGAATTTTCCAGGATTTCTCTGATGGAGATTCCCTGATTTCTAGTTTGACCTCCCAGGAAGCTGCTCTTTTGCAGGAGCAGGGTGTGATTGACGGCGGGATGATTCCTAAGGTTGATTGCTGTCTGCAGGCGATTGAAGGCGGGGTTGAACGGGTGCATATTATTGACGGGCGGACGAAGCATTCGCTCTTATTGGAGCTCTTCTTTGATGAAGGGATTGGGACGATGATTACAAAGGCGTAAAAAGTATTTTATCAAGTAGTAGGGGTTCTAGCAATGAAAAATCCCGCCGGAAGCGACCGGTTGGCTTGTGAAAAGCCATGGGAACGTCTGAAGCCTGTAGTCTTCAGACTTTCAAGCTTCAAACTTAGCGTAAGTGCTAAAGCACTACGCTAAGTAATTCACATTTCATCCTTTACATGGCTACAAGCCAACCGGTCGCTTCCTCTGGGATTTTTCATAAGAGTGCTTCCACTGTTAAAAAGGTGACTGTTTTACAGTACCGGCTATGAGTTGG
>CAYYGA010000108.1:0-3859 GCA_964471435.1 uncultured Facklamia sp. | reverse complement strand
CAGCTAAAGTTTCTTGCGCTGTTAATGGGTCAATCCCATCAGCTGGACTGTTGATTGTGATCTTACGAGCACGCCCTCCCGCATCTTTAAATTGTAATTCTAGTATTTTATTGGATTCTACTGACATTTAAAAATCTCCTTTCTAATTTAACTATTTTTTATGGTTTATTCTACGCCGTATTCGTAAGTGTAGCTTGCTTCAACCGTTGTTGACGGACGAGACAAGACCGGATCCAATGCTTGACGGACGGCTCCAATTTGAGCATCCTCCGCATTTTCCATTAAACCGCTGACATTCACGGTACTCACCTTTTCAGTTACCGGATCGACCGACTTAAATGCCAGGCGACCTTCTTTATACAATTTTTCTCCCATTCATTTTTCCTCCTTTGTTTGATTGGTGATGGCCATCAGCTTATATAAACAAGAAAGGAAGGAAATGTGTCCGATTTATTTTACTGAATCATATAATTTACTTAATTTCGTCTGAATGGACTTCTTCCACTCATAAAGAGTGGAGCGAGAGATGCCAAGCAAATCAGCGATTTCACTGCCGGTAAAACTTAAATCCATTAGTAATAGATAAAGCAAATATTCATTCTCATTTAACACTTCTTTAGCATACGCAGCATACTCCGCTAATTGCATATGGACTTGATAATGACTGTGGTTCACCGAATCCTCCAAAGTTTCTTCTAATATTTCTGGACTGACATGAGTAACTGCTTTTTCCTTTTTAAATAAATTCACCAGATGCCAGGATAAGCCGTTACAGGCGAAACTAATAAAACGATAACGATCATCATCGACATGCAAGGGATCACCATCAAAGCCTTTGGCTAAGTCCAAGAGTTTAATACGCAGTTCTTGCGCGTAATCCTCATGATTCACATGTTTTGGATACACCTTAAACTTACTAAGTGTTTTAAAAATCAAAGGTTCAAACTGCTTTATCACCCGGCTTAAATAAAGGGATTTTAATTCCATTCATTCCTCCTAATGTTTACCTGTCTGCTGAGGCAGGTAGAATATGTGTTGAGAGTATTCCAAGGTCAAATAATAAAATTTTTATAAAATAATTGCAGAGATAGAATGTCCGTAGTTATTTAAAAAGATACTTCTGTAACAAATCTTTTAAGGCTCGAGTAAGTCTTTCAGCTTTTGCCTGAGAGCTGCCTCTCTTCTTTTGAGTTCTTCTTCATCCACTTCTTCTGCTACATACTCCTCGGCTTTATCCAATTTTTCGCATACTGCTAGTTCATGACTTCTGATTGCCTTGTTTCTTTTCGGTTTACTTTCCGACTGTTCAACCCCAGCCATAGAAGTTACTCCATTTTCATGCCAATTCCATAAAATTTTCATCGAGTAAGTAAAGATATTTTCTTTACCCAATGATCGTCTTAAAGACTCGATTAACAACTCTACCGACAGCTTCTCCAACCATTCCCGGTAAGACTGAAGCTGTGATTCAGTAAAAGTGAGATTACGTTCTTGGCAATAGTGCTTAAAGGGTAGGAGTTCATCATTTTCTAAATCTACCTCAACTGCCCCAGTATCTTTTAAAAGAGATTGATTACTTGTCATAAAAAGTGAATGAGTGAATGGAATAATTGTTTTTCTCTTTTCATTATCATCTTCATTCACATTATCATTTACATTATCATCTTCATTTACATTCTCATTCTCATCTTGTTGTCTACTTTGAGGTTCAAAGAGTTGCAAACTGAAGGGTTCAACCTCTCTTTTAGCCGGATCAGCTGCCCCTCTTCCCGCTTCTCTTATCTCCTTCAAATCCTTACTGCCTAAGGTTTTATCTCCATCAAACCCCGTAATATTTCTTGTTGGTAGACTATGACTTTCAGCAAGTTCAAAGTTTTGCGTTTCGTAATTTTGACCTTCTTCTAAAACAAACGTATTTTCAAAGTTTTGAGCAGCTTCTTCAAACTTTTGCCGTCTCTTAATTTCCTTTATGAGCAACTCTTTGAGTGTCCGGTAGAAAACTTTTGTAGAAACATTAAAATATTGCTGATTATATTTTAGGGTGGCTACAATTAATTGCGTGTCCTTAATTCGGTTTAACTCTTTTTCTATTAAACTTAATACGTGAGGACCGCCTTTTACGATTGAATATCTTAAGGATTCTAAAACTGTTATTTCCTGGGTTTGAAAATTATATTTAATTAGTCCAAGACTCTTCTCAAATCGTTCCAACAAAGTGTAAACAACTTCCCGGCCAAAACCGGTCTTATGGGCAATCGTACGCAGAGGAAGCTGATAAATCCCTGCTTGAGTAGAATTCGGGTTGGTTAAGAGAAAGAGATAAAAATAGCGGTCTTCAATAGATAATTCGTCTAATATTCGGTAATCATCCCAGAAATATACATCCACCACTCTTTTAACAGCCATAACTAACCTTTTTTTCTTTTTGGACTGCTGCTTTTTCTTTCTTCCTTAGTGTGTCTGTATAGAGTTTGAGGTGGGGCAGCGATCCATTTATATCAAAAAAAATAGCAACCATTTCATGACTTGTCAGCTGTAAGGTTATATACAGACGCAACATAAAATTGAATGACGGAGTGTGCTTACCTATTAAAAAATTCCGAACAGAATTAGGCGCAACATCCATTAATCTAGCTAAGTCACTGTAGGTCATGTCGTGCTCAAAAAGTATGGTTGCCAACGGTTGATTATAAAAAGGTGTGTTTTTAAGGTTCATTCAATTCATCCCTCCGAAAAATAGTTGCATGCGGTATATAGTTTATGAATTAATTCACTAATAGTATAGACATAGTTAAAATTTTAAGCAATGAAAATATGCAAAAAATAGTATCTTTGTCAAATGTTTGCGTTAATTTATGCAAATGAACGCAAAACTTTGCGCAATATTCTATCTTTAAGCGAGTTAGAAGGTTATAATAAAATGAAGCCAACTACAGAAAAGAGGGTTTAAATGCTGGAAAGGAATCGTCTTAAGCAACTGCGGCTAGAACATAATATGAGTCAAGAACAGCTGGCAGTCGTCGCGGATTGTAATATCGCGACCATCTCTCGTTATGAAAGTGGAATAACAAAGCGATTAAATACAGAGACTCTACAAAACTTGGCCGATTTTTTCGGAGTCTCAATCGCTTATCTTCAAAAAATACCCGATACAGGTACTGAAATTATTGAAAATATCCCGGTTGTTGAAGAAATATTGCCGGATAACCAGTGCATCATCAGCTTATATAAATCAAATATAGAAACCGCTGCCGAAGTAAAAAAAGGTCTGAAGAAGTTCTTCTACCGTGTCCAAGATGATGCTTTAGATCCTGTTATAGAAAAAAAAGACCTAATTCTGATCAATGAAGAGCTTGATGTAAAGGATAAAGCTATTGTTTTAGTGAAGTACGGTGAGGAAGAAAATATTTTACTGCGTATGATTCGATATGATAGTCAGACTCAGGGGGCTGTTCTTTTACCTTTTTACAATAAAAAATATCCTCCAGTTATTTTAACGGAGGATAATCATACAATTATTGGTGTAGCAGAAAGTTATACCAAGAGCTTTAAAGAAGATACAGAATCTTAAAAGGAGCCCTCTAAGGACTTTTTAAAGCCTTTTGTTAGGCATAATTAAATAGCTGTGTCACAAGTAAATTATAGCTTTCACACTACATAGCATTATAATCGAGGTAGAAGAATTAAAGTGCAATCTTATAGAAAAAACAAAATCTTTTATTACCGCGACGCGTCTTTCAACTCCTTCCGTTGGTCGGAGTTTCCAGACTTCATCTGCTAGAGAATGTCTAATTTCAAGCTATCGCTTTCACTAAGTCATTCTAAGCTGCGCAGATGATTCTGATGCGGTGATAAAGAT
>CAYYGA010000107.1:0-3944 GCA_964471435.1 uncultured Facklamia sp. | reverse complement strand
CGGTGAATACTGCTAGACCGGGCTCGTTAATAATACGACGCCAGTGAAGGATGCTAGACCGGTTCGGCACCAAAACGACGCCGGTGGAAGCCGTTTGTCCGAGCACAGCGCCTCTTCAAGGACATCGGTGAAGGGCACTCACTTTATTTTTAGCAGCTTTTTAATTACAGGCGCGTGATTTTTCACTTAAATTTACAGTTAATGGTTTAATCGGTATAATGAAGCTAATATATTAAGATGAGATGGGTGAGATAATGGAAAGAGTATATATAATTTGCCACAGTAAGGCTGGTAGCGGGAGAGGCGATCGGGTGAGAAATGAAGTTCACCAAATTTTGGAAAGTTTTAAAATTCCTCATTTAACCTATGATACTGATTACGCGACCCATGCTCATCTTTTGGCACAAAATATTATCGAAAATGAGTTTGATGTGACCAAGCACCGGTTAATGGTGATTGGCGGGGACGGGACGCTTCATGAAGTGGTGAATTCACTGGTTGAGGCAAATCAGCGCATCCCCATTACTTATATACCTGCGGGAACGGGGAATGATTTCCACCGTGCTTGGCAAAAGGATTTAACCGTGCGTCAATTAATTGAAAAAATGATTTACCAAAGAGAACCGGTGATTCTTCCAATCGGTCTTTATGCTAATTTGGACAACCAGACTCAGGGTGCTTTTAATAATTCAATTGGAGTGGGAATTGATGCAGAAATTAATTATGCGGTTATCAATTCAGGTCTGAAAGACCCTTTAAATAAGATAGGATGGGGTAGGCTTGCTTATTTGATTTCAATTTTCCCGACTTTGTCCAAACTGAGGCTGCATGATTTCGAGGTGATAATTGACGGTCAGAAGCTTGAATTTAATAAAGCAGCGCTGGCTCTCATTTTAAATCATTCTTTTGTGGGCGGCGGCATCGATGTGGATCCCTTGAATGAGCCGATGCGTAAAGAATTGACCCTCTTTGTGATCCATGATATAAAATTGAGCGCCATCCCTAAATTGTTATGGCAGATTCTGGTATCAAAAGAACATCTTAACTCCCCTCATGTTACCCGCTTGTCCGGGCAGGCAATCAGCGTTCAGTGTCATGCCAGTATTCGCAGTTATATTGACGGTGAAGACCAGTCTCACCGGCCGGTTCACTATCAAGCAACAGTCAGCGACTTCCCCTTTTACATCTAGGGAAGCCGCTTTTTTTTTGAAAAAGCTGGCGCCCGGTTTGGGGGACGCTCACGCGTTTGAGTGTCCACCCAAGTCAAATTGCCGGACGCTCATTAAAGTGAGTGTCCGGCAATTCTTTTTGATGCTCCTTTTATCTCGATTCCTGCTCCAGATTTTTCGGCATAAAATCATAAGGTGTCAGGCCATCCATCCCGATCATAGGGTCAATCATGAAGATTGTTTTATCGGTCAGGACTCTATTTTCAGCTTCTTCCAACTTTACTGATTGAGCCCCCTCCGGATCCTCTTGATCAGAAGATTCATCACCGGTCTGCAATTCATCAGCCCGGCTTTCAGAAACAGACTTTTTCTCCAAAGTAGTTTCATCCGCCTCAGACTCATCCTTGTCCACTTCTTTGCCTTCCAGCAAAATGTGGAGATAATCGACCATCATGGTCTTACGCGGCTCCTGCATTTTCATAACGGCCCGCTCAAAACTGGCCGGATTGCCTAAGAGAACCAGGGATTTACTGGCCCGGGTAATGGCCGTATAAATAATGTCGCGACGCAGCATGCGGGAATACAAATCGACCAGCGGTAAAATAACCAGGTCGTACTCGCTCCCTTGGGCTTTATGTATCGAGCAGCAGTAAGCCAGAGTCAGCTGGTCCAGCTCGGACTTTTTATAAGTAATTTCGATTTCTTCAAAAGAAACGATGATTTCTTCACTTTGGGATTCGGTTTCTTTGGCGGTAAAAATAGCTTCGATCTTACCGATATCGCCGTTATAAACGCCTTCTTCTGTGTTATTGACCAGTTGCAGCACCTTGTCGCCAACTCGTAAAAAGCGGTCAAAATGTTTGATCTCCCTTTTCTTGGAAGTCGGCGGGTTCAGCATGTCCTGCATCAGCTCATTGATAGCATTAATCCCAGCCGGTCCTTTATACATAGGAGCCAGGACCTGCAGGTTCTGTGCATTAAAGCCTTTTTTAACAGCCGCACCCACAATTTGAGAAATAGCGTCCGGCACCTGTTGCGGGCTGCACGGAATAAAGGAACGGTCCGTATGTTTTCCTAAAAAATCCTGCGGCAACTGGCCTTGGCGGACATGATGGGCTAAGTCAATAATCGACGAATTTTTTGCTTGACGGTAAATACGCTGCAAGACAGTTTGGGGGATAACTCTTGAATCAATTAAATCCGCAAAGACTTTCCCCGGCCCGACTGACGGCAGCTGGTCGCGGTCACCTACAAAGACGACCTGGGTTTCATAAGAAACAGCCTGCATCAGCCAGTTCATCAACCACACATCCACCATCGACATCTCATCCACAATCAACAGACTGCCCTCGATGGTCTGGGGTTCAAACTGATTGGCGATACTTTCGCGGTTGTAGCCGATCAGCCGGTGAATGGTCGAAGCCGGCAAGTCGGCTGCTTCTTGCATTCTCTTGGCTGCACGACCGGTCGGAGCAGCCAGCCGAATCGGCGAGTCCAGATTTTCCACATTTAAATCTTCCAACTTATAGTCATGTAAAATGGCATGTAAATAAATAATTCCCTGCACTAAAGTCGTCTTCCCGGTTCCGGGCCCGCCGGTAATTATCGACATAGGCGATTGGATTGCGCGCTTTAAAGCCTGACGCTGCAGGATGTCATAATCAATTTTTAATAACTCAATCACTTCTTCGATGGCGTCATCAATTTCTTCTTCAGAAAAATGTTCCACTTCTTCAAATTCCATATATTCCTGGATCAGTTTACTGGCGCCGTATTCGGCGTAAAAAATGGAAGGCAGAACCAGGTGTTCGCCGACTAACAAAAGCTTTTCCTGGCTGACCGCCAGCTGCAAGGCTTCGTCTAAGAGCTGATCTTCAATTAAAAGGTCCCGGCTGGATTCCAGTAACTCGCGGGCGGTCTTTTTAGCTTCTTCTTCCACCACATAGGTGTCGCCTTCATTGTTGGCTACTTGACTGACGGCCATCACCAAGGCTGCGACAATCCGGTCCGTCGAGTCCGCCGCAATCCCCACCTGCTCAGCCAGTTGGTCTGCTTTAATAAAGCCGACTCCCTCGACTAATTCCACCAACTGATAAGGGTTTTCTTTCACTTTATCCAAGGTCTGACTTTCAAATAATTTATAAATTTTCTCAGCAATTTTTGGCCCAAAGCCCCACTCACTCAGCTTCATAAAGACCTGCTCCGTGCCTTGATATTTACTTAAAGTCTGACGCAGGCTGTCGGCCTTTTTCATCGAAAGACCCGGCACTTTATCCAAGGACTGAGGGTCATTTAAAATCAACTGGATGGCGTCCGTGCCCAGAGTGTCCACGATGTTGGTGGCTGTCTTGGGACCGATGCCTTTAAAACGGTCCGACGAAAGATACTCGACCAGCCCCTTCTCGGAAGTCGGCATCATCTGCTGGTAGCGCGTCACTGCAAACTGCTCGCCGTACTTGGCATGATGAATCAAGGTCCCAAAAAACTGATAAGTCGTCTCATGATGAATCGAGGCAAAATACCCCGTCACCACAATCTCTTCATCAATCAAAAGAGCCGTCTGGTCCAGGTCCACCCGAATCCGCATCACTTTATAAAAATTACTCGGATTCTCAAAATAAACCGCCTCAACCTGCCCCACAATCAAATCCTCATCAATCTCAAACTCCACGCAACCCCTCCTCCCTTATTAACACCTACTATTATAACAAACTCCCCCCGCCGATTAAATATCCACCTTTTTTTATTGAAAAAGGGAGAGCAGCCCTAGTGAGC
>CAYYGA010000106.1:0-4002 GCA_964471435.1 uncultured Facklamia sp. | reverse complement strand
AACTTGCTGTAAAAGATTTCGAAGAGGGAAGATTTAAAGAGTTCAGCTCCTATGAATCGCTTTTAAAAGACTTATATGATGAAGATTAGACGTTCATCTACTTTCAAACAAGATTTTAAACGATATAAAAGAAAGCATTTTGACATGTCTAAAGTTGAAAAAGTGATTTTACATTTAATTAACCGAGATAAGGATACATTAGTAAATCAATATAAAGATCATCAATTAAAAGGTGTTTTAAAGGATTATCGAGAACTTCATATAGAATCAGACTGGCTACTCATCTACAAAATAAACAATCACGAACTTGAATTATATTTAATGACCATGGGGAGTCATGATGAAATTTTCAGAAAAGCAAAAGATATCAACAGCTAACAATAAAAAAAGCTAAACTTAAAAGAGTAGAAATGTTAAAAATAAACACTTCTACTCTTTTTACTTTTAATTATTATTTTAACTGCCGGGGAGGCAATATTCAAACTCTCTTATTCACCCGTCAGCTCCTGATCACCCAAGCTTAAATATTCATATTGTTCCAATAAATATTTATTGATTTCATTGAATTCCTGACTGGCACGGTCTCGCTCGCGTTCCAATTCGACTTCCAGTTCTTCATAGATATTTCCTGTTCTATTTGAAAGTAAGATAATCCGGTCCGCCAAAAAAACTGCTTCTTCTACAGAGTGGGTCACAAAAACGACCGTTTTCTTTTCTTCAGACCAAATCTTTAATAATTCCCGCTGTAATATAATCCGCGTAAAAGCATCTAAAGCGCCAAAGGGTTCGTCCATTAAAATAATATCCGGATTGTTGGCTAAAGAACGAGCGATTGCCACTCTTTGCTGCATACCACCTGATAATTCATAGACTTTAGCATTGGCAAATTTATTTAAGCCGACCATTTGGATGTAATGCTCAGCAATTTCTTCTTGCTCCCTTTTGCTTTTCTTAGAAAACTCTAGGCCCAGCTGAATGTTTTCTTTAACCGATAACCAAGGCATCAAAGAATAATCCTGGAAGACAAAACCGATGGATGAACTCGGTTTAAGATAAGGTTTTCCACGATATAATATCTCTCCCTGATCAGGTTTTTCTAAAGCAGAGATTAATCTTAAAATAGTAGACTTCCCGGATCCGGACGGGCCTAATAAACAAATAAATTCATTTTCATAAATTTCTAAATTTAATTGATCAATCACATGCAAGGGCTGTTCATTTTCTTTAGTAAAGGTCTTATCAACATTTTTTAATTCCAATATAGGTTCCATATAACCCTCCTCGCTTAGCGATTACTCCAAGAAAAATGCCTCTGAATGGCGATTCTAAAACCATAGTCCATCAACCAACCGGCAAAACCAATCACAATCATACCAGTAATGACGAGGTCAATTCGCGTTAACTCATAAGAATGCGTAATAAAATATCCGATCCCGGCCATACTCCCCGGCAACATCTCGGCCGAAACTAAGGAGACCCAGGCAGTATTCAGACCCATTCTTAAACCGTTCACAATATTTGGCCCCGCAGCCGGCAGAAGAACTTTCACAAATAAATCCCGCTGACTCGCCCCCAAAACTAAGGACGACTCAATCCAACGCAGCGGCACATTTAAAACGCCAAACATGGTATTTAAAATAATAGGAAAAAATGCCCCCAGCCCGATAATAAATACCATCGACAATTTAATATTGTCCACTAGTACATAAGTCTGACTATATTCTAGATTCAATAAAGTAGCCAGAGAACTTATACCAAACCAGCCTAACACCAATGGCTGCCAGGCAATCGGTGGCACCGGTTTAAATAAATTGATAAAGTTTTCAAATAATAAACGAAACTTAGGAAAATACCCCATCAATAAACCTAAAGGAATAGCCAAAGCCATGGCTACAAAATATCCCAATAATAGACGAGCCATCGAATACATAAGATTTCTAAAAAGTGTTCCAAGCCCTATAAAAGTCTCAAATGGATTAATTAAGTTTCTCAAAACAGTGGTTGCCCTCGGTAAGACGGCGGCATTATCAAGCTGGAGGGCAAACAATTCCCAGCCGATTAAAAAGAGTAGCGGCAACAACATCGATAGAAATGTATTTTTAAATTTTCTCATAATAAATAAAAAGATTCTGGCTTCTAATTTTGATTAGAAGCCAGAACCCTCCCTTCTTTTGAATAGTCTAAAAGAAATTAATTGGCATTAGAATTTTCACTGAATGTATAATCAAAGACTTCTGCTTCTACTTCTTCAATCGGCAGACCAGCTAAACGACCTTCAAAATGTCCTAATTCATTTAAGAAATCAACATATAGTTCGATTCCGGTTGTGAATTGATCGGTAATAGCCGTCGCATAAATTGTATCGTTGGCTTCTAAGATTTCAGTTTCTAAACCTAAATACTCGGTTAACGCTTCAGCAGTCTCTGTTCTATTTTCTGTTGCATAGCGACTTAAATCAGTGGTAACATCCATGATAGCTTGTACTATTTCTGGGTGGTTTTCAACCATTTCTTTAGAAGCATTTAATGTACAGCAAGGGAAATCTTCCCAAACGCCTTCTTGTAAAGTATTTAAATCATCTAAGACTTTACCGACGCCTTGGTTTACCGCGTGTTGAGGATAAGGTTCAGGCGCAGTGATTAATTCTACTTGGTCACTTGATAAGGATGGCACTAAGTTGGCTTGGCCTTTTAAGTCAATTAAAGCGACATCTGTTTCAACATCAGAATTATCATAGGCTACGTTTAAACCTTCATCGATCATGGCATACTCTAAAATGACACGTGGAGCTGAAATGGCTGAATGGTAACCTGCCATAATTGGTATTTCATGCGATTTAGCATAGTCTACAAATTCTGCAAAGTTATTATAAGGTGCATCTTCTTTTGCTACAAAAGAAATACCGCCATTTTGTAAAGGACTCAGAATTTGAATCTCATTACCTGTGTCATAAGCTTGTAAGTAAGCAGTACTTGAAGAGCCTCCCATATCTAACTGCCCTTGAGCCATCATGGTGACCGACTCAGATCCACCTTTTGTTAAAATATGATTAACAATCGCAATAACTTCGCCGTCTTGAACTAATTCTAAACGAGTTGGACCTA
Source organism: uncultured Facklamia sp. (assembly GCA_964471435.1). Taxonomy (GTDB): domain Bacteria; phylum Bacillota; class Bacilli; order Lactobacillales; family Aerococcaceae; genus Facklamia. The sequence goes on along the minus strand of CAYYGA010000106.1, from coordinate 898 downwards.
CTGGACGCAGGAAAGTATCATTATTTTCAAATTCTTCTGGTATTTCAAAAGCTAACTGAAAAATACCTGAGTGCAAATCCTGATTCCAACCTAAAGTAATTTCTGGTAAATCTTCCTCTTGTGCGTGCGCTACTGCATGAGCGGTAGAGCTTATGGTCATGAAAGCAATGGATAAAATAATTAAACCTTTAATAAACTTAGCTATTCTTTTCAAATTATTTCCTCCTAAATGATTGTTAGACGATAATAATCGCCTTGTGAATTTATCTACATACACAACTTTATCATAGAAGGAAGCAACCAACAATGAAATTTGGGAAAGTTATATATTTAAAGTTTTAATAAATAAAGGCTTATTTTAGCACTGGAGAAATGATTCATACGTATTTTTAGTGCTAAGTTCACCTATCAATTAAATCCGGATAATCGAATAAACATCCAAATCCAACTCTTCCAACCGTTTCCGACCATGCGGCGATGCTGAACAATTTCTCCAGCATGCGTGTGCGCGGTTACTGGGTTTGATCGATTTCTCCAGCAAGCGTGTGCGCGGTTGTTAGGCTTGACCGGATTCTCCTGCATGCGTGTGCCTCCTTGCAGGGTATGACCAATTTCTCAAACATACGTGTGCCCTCTTTAGGGCCGCAATCCATTTCTCGAGCCCTTGAGTTATTGCATAATTCATCTCTCTACAATAAATAAGATTAATCTTATTTACTAGACTGTAATTTAAAAGAATATTACTATGGTATTGATGCTTATGCATCATAATTAATATAAGGAATGATAAAAATGGTCAATATCACGGTAAACTTAGATGAAGCCCTATTAAAAGAAGCCAATGAGATCTTAGATGACTTAGGTATTGATATGACTACAGCATTCAAAATGTTCTTGT
>CAYYGA010000105.1:268-4115 GCA_964471435.1 uncultured Facklamia sp. | reverse complement strand
TAAAGTTATTGTATCTAGTTAACTTAGAGGTGTCCATGAAACTATACTAGCACCACTGTAAAAAATGTTATTTAATTTATTAATAAGTGCTTGATTAGTTTCGGACAATAATGTAGCATAGTTTCTAATATGATTTTAATCTAACTGACTTAGATTTTAATCTAAAGCGCTTTATTTTTCATCTTGAGCGTTTTTATTTTAATATAAGGAGGTAAAAATGAAACGATATGTATTTAAACGCACCTTGTCGTCTCTGTTAGTTGTATTTACATCAATCATTATCAATTTCTTTATTATCAGGCTTGCTCCTGGTGATCCAATTAGGATTCTGGCTGGTACAGATAATCCTAATCAAGCGATGATTGATGCGTTAAGAGTGCATTATGGTCTCGATCAGTCACTTTTCCAGCAGTTTATTGTTTTTATGCAAAATTTATTTAAAGGGGATTTAGGTTACTCTTATGTGAGCAACCAACCTGTTTTAGAAATTATTAATGAAAGAATCTGGCCAACTTTATTGTTGACTTTGACCGCTATGATAATTGCAGTCGCTTTAGGAATAGCTTTTGGAGTTTATTGTGGTCGCAAGCCGGGAAGCCGGTTAGATAATTTTATTTCGAGTATTTCTTACATTTTTGATTCCATGCCTAGTTTCTGGTTAGGAATGATGTTGATTCTCGTTTTAGCAGCTAATTTAAACTGGTTTCCTACTTCAGGCATGATGAACTTGCGAAATAGAGGGGTCTCAGGAATAGATTTGGTAATGGATATTGCTTACCACATGGTGTTACCGGTTACCACCTTGGTTTTAATCCAATTTCCTTATTATTTCCGAATTACTAGGACCTCGGTGGTTCAAACTTTATCCGAAGACTTTATTATGACGCTCAGAGCAACCGGTATGAACGAGCGTTTAATTTTTAATAAATTTGTTTTAAGAAATGCAATTCTTCCAACGGTGACCGTGGTTGGGATGAACTTTGCTTTTCTATTAGCAGGGTCAGCTTTAATCGAAACCGTATTTGCCTGGCCGGGGATGGGCCGGTTGTTGTTGGAATCGATTAATAGCCGTGATTACCAGGTGTTAACAGGTATTTACTTGGTAATTTCAGTATCTGTAGCAGTAGTTATGTTTCTAATTGATATTTTCTATGGGCTGATTGACCCAAGAATTAAACACGATTAAAGGAGTATGTCATGAATTTATTTATTCAACAATTTAAGCAATCTCGCTCCTTTCAGTTAGGTGTTATCATCGTAGGAATTTTAATTTTCATTGCAATTTTTGGTGGTTTGTTTGCTCCTTATAATATGCATCAGTTAACCGATTCCTTACGAGTACCACCTTTAACCGAGAATCACTTTTTAGGAACCGATGCGTTGGGTAGGGATATTCTGAGTGAAATTATTTATGGCACCCGAACTTCTCTTATTATTGGTTTCGTAGCTGCTTTAATTTCAGCTGTGATCGGGGTATTTATTGGAGCCATTGCTGGTTATTTTGGAGGGCGCGTAGACCAGGTGTTAACGGAGTTTATGAATATCTTTGTGATGACACCCAGCTTCTTCTTAATATTAATTATCATTGCTTTTTTTGGTTCTTCGATTATCAATGTGATGATTATTATCGGGCTGACGGGCTGGACTGGAAATGCGCGCTTGATGCGGGGGCAAGCAAAGTCTTTGCGTGAGCGAACTTTTATTAAAGCTTCAGAAGTGATTGGTTTTAATAAGTTTTCTGTTTTGAATCGTCATATTATTCCAAACGCTATGTACCCGATTATAGCCAACACTATTATGAATATTTCAGGCGCTATTTTAACCGAAGCAGGTTTATCTTTTCTAGGTTTGGGGGATCCGAATGTGGTCTCGTGGGGGCAAATTATATCTCATGGACGTGCTCATTTAACGAATGCTTGGTGGATTTCAACCTTCCCTGGAATTATGATTGTGATCACTGTCTTAGGATTATTTTTAATCGGGGATGGAATTAACAATATGATGTCGCCTAAAATGCAGAAAAGAGCTGTAGCAACTAGTGTAAAGGGGTAAATTAGGTGAAGATACTTGAAGTTAAAAATTTAAATATCAGTTATTACACTGATGATGGCCTTTTTGATGCAGTGAAAGATATGAATTTTTCGATTGATGAACGTGATGCGATTGGAATTGTAGGAGAATCTGGGTCAGGTAAATCCACTTTTGCTTTGTCTGTTCTGGATTTATTACCTAAAAATCAAGCAAAAGTTACGGGACAAATTTTATACCGCGGAACAGATTTACTCAGCCTTTCCGAAAAGGAATTAAATAAGATTCGTTGGGATGAAATATCCTTTGTTTTTCAAAAATCGATGTCGGCTTTATCGCCGGTTCATACGATTGGTGACCAGTTATATACTATCTACCGCGTGCATGATAAGAAAACTCGCTCGAAAGTAGTAAAAGAGAACCTTTTAAAAATTCTTGAAACCGTGAATTTGAGACCTGAAGTGTATAATCAGTATCCTCATGAATTATCTGGTGGAATGCTTCAAAGATGTTCTATTGCTTTGAGTTTAATCAATGATCCTGAAATTGTAATTTTTGATGAAGCGACTACGGCGCTAGACGTTGTGGTCCAAGAACAAATTTTAGATATGATTATGGACTTGGAAGATGAATTTAATCTAACAAGGATTATGATTACCCATGACATCTCGGTAGTTTCTTCTACTTGTAACAAAGTGATCGTCATGAAAGACGGTGAAATCAAAGAGATGGGACGAACAGAAGAAGTGCTTTTGAACCCGCAACACGAGTATACAAAGGAGTTGCTAGAGGCCTACATCAATATTGTATAAGGAGGTAGAGAATGACATTTATTGAAGTAAAAAATTTAAGTAAGCATTTCCCAATTGGCTCTAAAACAATTTTAGGTAAAAGTAAGGAGACTCTTAAAGCAGTCAACAATCTGAGCTTTACGATTGATAAAGGGGAAACAGTTGGCATTATCGGTGAATCAGGCAGTGGTAAATCAACTTTAGGGAGACTTTTAATCGGTTTAGATGACCCAACAGAAGGAAGTATCTCTTATGATGGGAAAACAATTGATGAGTTAAAAAGTGAAGACCGCTTAAAGTTTCATAGCCAGAGTCAAATGGTCTTTCAAAACCCATTTGATACTTTTGATACCCGGCATACGATTCATCGCATTATGAGCGAGCCGCTGAAGTTACATAAAATCGGTAAGGATGCGAATGAGCGTGACAAGATCCTAGTGGAAGCCTTAAATAACGGTGGCATGACACCAGCAGAAACATTCTTGAACCGTTATCCGCATCAATTATCGGGTGGTCAATTACAGCGGGTGTCTATTATACGCACTATGCTTTTAAATCCTAACTTTTTGGTAGCAGATGAGCCGGTATCAATGTTAGATGTTTCGGTTAGAGCCGAAATCATCAAAATGTTACAGGACCTAACCTCTATGAAAGACACTACCTTGGTTTTTATTAGCCATGATATTTCGACTACCCAGTTTATTGCGGATCGATTGTTAGTAATGTACAAAGGTAAGATTGTTGAAGAGGGTCCAACTAAAGAAGTAATGCAAAATCCTCAGGATGATTACACCAAACTACTATTAAAAAGTGTGATGTCAATCGATCCAAGGGAAGGAAAAAGATATCAAAGAGAAAGGGTGGCTTTATGATTGAAAAAATAATTGAAGAAATTCCTGATTATCAAGAGTTTTTAACTACAAAGGAGATGGATGAGAATTCTTTAGAATTAGCAAATAAATATCCTGATATAGTTAAAGTGAAATCCTTGGGAAAATCAAGACAAGGACACGATATATATTGTTTGA
>CAYYGA010000105.1:0-258 GCA_964471435.1 uncultured Facklamia sp. | reverse complement strand
GGTGAGGGAATCAAAAATGCTGTCATGTTTGGATGTCCGCACCCTAACGAACCAATGGGCGCTATGATGCTGGAATATTTAAGTGAAAAATTAGCCAGTGATGATGAATTTAGAAAATCATTTGACTATACCTGGTATCTGATTAAATCAATCGATATTGATGGTACCAAATTAAATGAGAACTGGTTTAAAGGTGACTAAACGATTTCCAAATATGCGCGTAATTTTTTCCGGCCTGCAGGTTATGAACAGGTAGAG
>CAYYGA010000104.1:0-4193 GCA_964471435.1 uncultured Facklamia sp. | reverse complement strand
GTATTTTGCAATCGCCATCTTTAACCCCTTCTTTCTGTTTCGTTAAAGTTAAAAGATTGACGATTTGATTGATTGTGATTCATTTTTATTCTCCTATCTTTTTGCCCGCCAGCATGATAGGTAAACTGGCATCACCCCTTTCAAGCTTATTTTTATTTAATCTTCATTGTTTTTATGCATAAAGTCTTTATTATAACTTTCTGCTACTCCAATAAGTTGATATGAAATATCCTCCGTTAATATAACTGGAGGGTATTTTTTAATGTTATAAGGCAGTAAAGCAGCTGTGTCTGTAAAGGAATCAAAACGTATGAAGCGTAGATAAGTCTCATTTATATTTCCGTACTTTACCATTATCAAAACAATAGCACCATCATAGATTTTTATTTCTTCATCAATCATGACCAGGTCATTTTCTTCGAGAACAGGAGAGAGCGCATCATCTGGAACGCGGTAAAAGAATTTATTCAATCCTTTTTTTACTCTTTCTGACAGTTCGATACTTGATTTATAATAATCTATTACTCGCTGGTTATTGGGCAAGATTGTTTCTACTACGGGAATATTTTCAATGACTTCAGCACCTTCATCAGGTTTTTTCATGATGTGGTCTATGGAAACACCGAAAAAATCTGAAAGATTTTGCAAAATCTCTTTATTTAGTTTTTTAGTTATCCCACTCTCATAGCGAGAAATGGTAGCAACATTACAATCCGCAATGACTGCAAGCTGCTCTTGGCTCATATTATGAGCTTGTCGCAATTGCTTAATACGGTTTTCCCCCATTTTTAGAAAGACCTCGTTTCTTATAGCTTTTCCTGATAATTTTATTATACCTTGCTCTTTTAAATAAAGCCATCAAAAGTGCAAAGATTTGAACTTAAACTCAAAAACAACGCAAAGTATTGAACTAAATGCAAAATTATTGCGAAAAGGATTGCTTTAAATTTTAACTATGATTATACTGTTAGTGAATTAATTCATATATTTATTAAAGCGCGCTCATTTTATTTGAGAAGGAAGAGTGTAATGGAAATAAATGTAATGCCTAAATATAACCAACCTTTAGTTGATATATTATACAGTCATCAATTAACTTACCAACAGCTTGCTAAACTGATGAACGTTGCTCATAATTCTGTTCGTAATTTTATGTATGGAAATAATAGACCCTCTTTTGATTTTATGATGCGTTTATATGTGTCTTTAGAACTGACGGATGCAGAAATGATAGCGGTCTTTTTTGATTATCAGAGCTCTTTACCTCACATGAATTCTTATAAAGAATTTCTTATGAGGAAAGAAAATAAAGGAGATTAAAATGAGCATTAACAGTGCATCTACCCTGGATTCAATGATTAATATTATTATCGAACGCTCCTTGCATAGTCTAAATAGTGAATTAGAAGTTCTTAGAAACCGGCTTGAAGAAGTAGAAAGCCAGACTCACAGCAAGCGGATGTTCCAACAAAAAGAGCTGATTAAAGAGTTTGGAATTGGCCATGCGACTTTAAAGAAGTGGGTTGCCTTAGGATTACCTGAAGTATGGATTGAAAACAGAGTTTATTATGACCGTGAAGATGTTACAAAATTTCTATTACAGCACAAAATGTAATGCCAAAAATGCTCGCCAGCGTGAGGTGTAAAATGGAAAATATTTATTATGATTTTTTTGAATCACTTTTAATCAGCCGAAAAGAAGAATTAGACTACTTGATCTCCGATATGGGGCATCAGTTGAGAATTTTAAAAGGACAGTACAGAAGCCGTGAAGAATTTGATACGTGGTTATTAGAAGTAAAAATTAGTTCATTAGCAGCTGAATACTTGATGGAGTATAACAAAGCCAAAGACTGTTCAAATTCTTATTCGCCTTACTTAAGCTTAGATATACTAGCTAAAGTGTGTGTCGCTTCTCTGCCTAATATTCCAATCTACAAACAACCGGATTTATCTTTTATATACAAGAAAAAGGAGAGCGACCATGGCAGTTAAAAGAGTGGTGGATGTTTATTTCTGGGATGACTATCGAATATTAGACGAATTATCGATTGAAGATCGATACTTTTATCTCTTTCTATTAACGAATCCCCATGCTACTCAAGTAGGAATTTACCAATTACCCTTGAGAACAATTGCACATAAAACTGGCTTTGGACGAGAAGTAGTATTAACCCTCTTAGATCGATTTGAAAAAGGATTAGGACTGATTAAATATAATTATCAAACTCAAGAAGTAACAGTCCTGGAATCCTTACGTTATTCAATTATAAAAGGTGGTCCTCAAGTTATCAGTTTAATGGAAAAAGAGTTAAATCGAATTAAAGACACTCAATTAATTGAAGCCACTTTAGAATATAATGAGCAATATTTTGACGTTTCCTCAAGAGTTTTTTATCGCAGCCTCAAAGAGTTGCTCCTAAAGGAAATAAACCGACGGCAAGAGTTTGAAAAACCTGTGCAAAAGTCTGAGTTTTCTGTTCAAAACTTTGATTCTTCTCATGCTGTAGAAGAGGAACAAACTATCCAAAAGCAAAACTTTGAACCGTCTGAAAACCGAAGAGCTACGAGGAGAAAATTACAAATATTTGATGTAAATAATCTCTTTGACAGTAAGGGTTTTGGTCAGGCGAAAGAGGCAGAGGAAGAATTAGCCGAAACGTTTAAAAGAGAGCTGCGACCTTTCAGTTTTCAACTCTTTGAACCTCAAAGTAGACAACAAGATGAAGATGAGAATGAAGATGAAGATGAAAATATAAATGAAGATGAGAATGAAGATGAAGAGCAGGAGCAAAAGATTGAACAAACCATTCCATTCACTCATTCATCTTTTACAACAACTGATCAATCTTTTTTTGAAGAGAACGAAGCAGCTGAAGTAGAGGAAACAGCAAATGATGAACTAAAGGATTTTAATGACTTTTGTCATAGACATCATCTCTCCTTTTCTAACACTCAACTTAAATCCTACAGAGAGTGGCTAGAGAAGTTACCGATTGAGGTGATTATAGAATCTGTTAGAAGGTCCCTTACTAAGAGCCATATTTTTAGTTATTCGATGAAAATATTATGGAATTGGTATGAAGAAGGTCTTACTACGATGGGGAGTATTAAGAAAGCAGAAAGGAAACCTAAACGAAAGAAAGCAGTTGCTACTCATGAAGAAGCAGTGATTGAACGGTTGAATAACCCAACGGATTATACAGGAGAAGAAGTGGATGAAGAAGAACTCAAGAGAAGAGAGGCAGCTCTCAGACAGAAGCTGAAAGACTTGCTAGAGCCTTAGATTATTAATTACAGAAACGTACTGTAAAGCTATAGTTACTAAGTTATTGCTTCAAGCTTTTTAAAACAAAAAAACATTCCCAAGTGCTCGACCTAGGAATGCCTCTAAATGTTTATACCCATAACCATTATACCTTATCTAGCAGGAGAGGTAAACATTAGGAGGGCACCAATGGAATTAGAACCCCTTTACTTAAGCCAAATGATTAAGCAGTTTGAGCCATTGATTAATAAAACGCTCAGTAAGTTTAAGCTCTATTCAACCCATATTGATTATGAGGATTATGCGCAGGAGCTTCGCATCAAATTACTTGAAATAGCAAAGAGTTTTGATGGTAAACCCTTAGTTAAGAAAGATGACCGTTATCGTTTTATCGCTTATGCCGAGAATGGCTTAGCCTGGCATCTTGTTAATCTTTTGAAAAAGAACAAACCTGTTACTGCGGTAAGTCCAGAAATACTAGAAGAAACACTAGAGGATTTCCTGATGACTACTCATTATCAAGTTAGTGCCCAATTAGCTGAGTATGCGTCTTACGCTAAACAAGCGTTAGATTCCCAGGAATACCTGCTCTACCTAATGTTAATGGATCAAAGCTTTACTGGTGAGGAGATGGCTAACTTGTTAGGCATCTCACGCTCCACCCTTTATGAATGGAAGAAATCAATCCAAATTAAGTTGAATCCTCTCTATGATGCGACCCGTTAAATCGGACACATTGGCTGCCTTTCTTGTTTATATAAGTGATGGCCATCATATATCTTTTAAGGGAGGTAAAACATATGGAAAACAAACAGTATAAAGAAGGTCGCCTGGCATTTAAGTCGGTAGATCCGGTAACTGAAAAGGTGAGTACCGTGAATGTCAGCGGATTAATGGAAAATGCGGAGGATGCTCAAATTGGAGC
>CAYYGA010000103.1:0-4262 GCA_964471435.1 uncultured Facklamia sp. | reverse complement strand
AAAGCTGAGACTATCCTCCAGCAGATTGATAGTCAAACTAAGTTAGGTGATCTACGCCAACTCGCAAAAGAGATTAAAAAAGATCATGCTTTAGCGCTGGAACTTTGGTCAACCGAAGAATTCTTACCCAGGCTGTTAGCCATTTTAATTATGGATAAAAAGCTGCTGACTGAAGAAGAAATAAACCATCTGGTAAAGGATATGGCGGTCCATAGTTATGATGAGCGGAATAATTTAATGGATTGGTTGTTTGCGAATCAGCTCACCAAAGATAAAAAGAAAACTGCTTTGATCGAATCTTGGGAAAACAGCCCCTTAGCCCTTCAAAGGCGGACTTTTTGGTACCACCAAGGACGCTTGAGATGGAGGGGTAAAACGCCACCGGCTAACACGGAACACTTGCTGGCCGTCTTAGAATCTAAGTTGATGGAGGAAGAGCCGGAAGTTCAATGGGCGATGAATTTTACAGCAGGATGGATAGGTGTTTATGAGGAAGCATACCGTCAGCGCTGTATCATGCTGGGAGAGAAGAACGGTTTATATCAAGATGAAAAAGTTGCTAAAGGTTGTACACCTAATTACTTGCCAGGGTTTATTGAGATAGAAGTGAATAAAAGGCAGACTAGGTAGTTCATTTTTTATGCTGAAAATTGGTTTAATAAAAGAAAGCTGGCTGATGACAGGGCACCTGCCTTTCATTAGGGTGGAATGAACTAGATTATAAATAAATTAGAATCTACCCTTGACTTCTAATAATTAAAGGTCTATTATAGATTCATCAAAGATATTGGGAGAGAAAAAAATGAGAAAATTAGACACAACATTATTTAATACAATTATTATTAGCATTATTAGATAGTGTTTGTATCCGTACTCTAGATACAAACACGAAAAAACTTTCAAGTTTGTATCTATATGTGCTAATCATTTTGTGATGCTCGTATAGATTCTTATCTAAACGGGCTGAGCGAACTTCTTTCAGCAAGTATATGCTTTTTTAAAGCCTGTTTAGATTAAACCAATCTAAGCAGGCTTTTTTTAATTTTATTATGAAGAGGAGAATATAAATGGAAACAATGACAAACACACAATCGATCGACTGGGCAAATTTAGGTTTTCAATACATTGATACAGGTAAAAGTTACCGCGCTTACTATAAAGACGGTGAGTGGGGACCGGGTGAAATTACCAGTTCTAAGACCGTCACTATTAGTGAAGCCTCACCGGCCATTCATTTAGGGCAGCAGTGTTTTGAAGGATTAAAAGCTTACCGGGCTAAAGATGGTTCGGTTCAACTCTTTCGAGTGGATCAAAATGCCCAGCGTATGGTCCGCTCGGCCAATAAAGTAAGATTACCCGCCTATCCAGCTGAAGCGTTTGTCAAAGCAGTCCATGAAGTAGTCAAAGCCAATCAGGAGTGGATCCCGCCTTACGGCTACGGTGCAACTCTTTATATCCGTCCCTTTTTAATTGGAGTAGGAGATGTTGTGGGTGTGGCACCTGCGCCGGAAGCCATCTTTGGAATTTATGTCACCCCAGTCGGACCTTACTTTAAAGGCGGACTACAGCCCGCGGCATTTATGGTAAGTCAGTATGACCGTGCCGCCCCGCAAGGAACAGGAGCAGCTAAAGTGGGTGGCAATTACGCTTCCAGTTTTTCAGCCGGTGAAGAAGCCCAGGCTAATAATTTTGCCGATGCGATCTTTTTAGATCCAGCTACTCATACGAAGATTGAAGAAGTGGGCTCGGCTAACTTTTTCGGGATTACCCAAAATGATGTCTTTGTCACACCGAAGTCGCCATCTATTTTACCAAGTATTACTAAGTATTCCTTACTGGAATTGGCTCAAGAACGCTTAGGTTTGAAAGTGGAGGAAGGCGATGTCTACATTGACCACTTGGACCGCTTTAAAGAAGCCGGGGCCATGGGAACGGCGGCTGTGATTACACCGGTGGGGAGCATTACTTATGGAGATAAGAAACATGTTTTCTATTCAGAAACCGAGACGGGCCCTTTGACAAAGGCCTTATACGATGAACTGACCGGCATCCAATTCGGCGACAAAGAAGCGCCGGAAGGCTGGATTCAAAAAGTAAGCTTGGATTAATTAACTTATTAACTCTTTTACAAAAGATATTTTACAAGAAAGGAACAGTCAAATGACAAACAAAGCAAAGCAACTCTATCAAGCCTACCGTGACAATCAACCTTTGGAAAAAGGTGTATTACAGTTCAAGTCGGCCCAAGAAGCCTATCAAGTACAAGATGATGTACTGGCTTTAAAAGAAGCGAACGGGGAAAAGCACCACGGCTATAAAATCAGCCTGACCAGCCAAGAAACGCAGGACTTATTTAAAAGTGACAGCCCGCTTTTTGGACAGATGACCGATAAAACTCTTAAAGAAGACGGCAGTCAATTATCTTTAGCAGATTATAATGAGCCTCTGTTAGAGTTGGAAGTGGTTTTTTTAGTGGATGAAACAGTCAATGGTGGTGATTCTGACGAAGAAGTTATGCGTAAATGCCGGGTAGCGCCAGGGATTGAAGTGCCGGACGGCCGCTATCAAGACTGGTTTCCTAATACAACTTATCATGAAGTAATCGCGGATGGTGCGGTCAATGGTGCAGTCGTTGCAGGAGAATTTCAATCCTGCTCTTATGAAGACCTCGCGGACATAGAAGGGGTACTTTATCTAGATGACAAAGAAGTCAAAAGAGGAGCCTCCACTGAAGTGTTAGGCCATCCTGTCAATGCTGTCAAGTGGCTGGCACAGGCTTTGGAAGAGCGTAATCAAAAATTAGAAAAAGGGCAGTTTGTTTCTTCTGGGACTTTTGTCCTGCCTGAAAAATTACAAGCCGGTGAATATAAAGTAGTCTACGAAAAATTAGGCCAAGTTAACTTGACCGTTACTGCTTAAACTTAAAAAGGAGAATAACAATGAAAAAAAATCGATTAGGACGTTTATTATTATCTGCTTTAACTTTAACCCTGGGCTTAGGCTCTGCTTTCGCCCCTGCTGCTGCCGCTCAAGAAGCCAGCGGAGAGCCGGTTGTTTTGGGGGTCAACTTAGAACTGACCGGCCCGGCTGCGCCTTACAGTGTGCCGGCAGTAGAGGCTTTTGAACTTTATGTCGAGCAGAAAAATCAAGCAGGCGGTGTATTAGACGGCCGTCCTTTAGAACTCTTAGTGTTTGACAATAAGACCGATACAACAGAAGGCGTTTCTTTGCAGACACGTTTAGACAGTGACGAGGATGTGGTGGCGGTTTTAGGCCCTAATGCTTCTTCCATTGTGACAGCTACTAAACCGGTCATTGAGCAATCCGACAAACCAAGCGTCTTACCGGCAACGACGGGGGACGGCCTCACCTTAGACAGCTCCGGTAATGCAGTTTCTAACCTTTTCCGAACTGCTTATGAAGACTCTTTCCAAGGCCGTTCAGGTGCTCAGTACGTCTATAATACTTTAGATGCGCCAAACACTTTATTAATTGTCGACAATGCCTTGGATTATTCCTTAGGAATTGCGGATGCTTTTGTTGAAGAATATGAAAACCTGGGTGGAACGGTTGTAGCGACTGAAGCTTATGAATCGGGGGATACCGACTTTAATGCGATTGCCACTAAAGCATTAGGCTATGACTTTGATGCCGTTTATATTCCAGGCTACTATACCGAAACCGGTCTTTTAGTGAAGGCTCTAAGAGAAATGGGAGTTACGCAGCCGATTGTTGGAGGAGACGGCTTTGCCAGTGATACTTTTGTAGAACTAGCCGGAGCTCAAAACACTAACGATGTTCATTATACGACCCATTATGATGCATCAATCGGAACTGAAGCTTCTAATGAATTTACAGCTGCTTATGAAGAAAAGTTCGGCAAAGCTCCGGACACTTTTGCGGCTTTAGGTTATGATGCCATTTCATTTTTAGTCAGCGGGATTGAAACAGCCGGCTCAACCGATCCAGAAGCTATTAATCAAGCTTTAGCTGCCACTACTGATTTTGAAGGGGTTACCGGTACTTTCTCCATCAACGAAGACCATAACTCCATCAAAACAGCCATCATGGTTAGTTTAGAAAACGGTGAAGTTGTTGCGGCTGAAGGTGTTGAGGTCGAATAATTATCAGTCATAAAAAAATACGCCCTGACAGACTGTTAAGGTCTGCCAGGGCGTATTTTTGTAGATCGGTTCGGATTAAAGCAGCTTTCTTTTTAACTATTGATAAACAATTTGATTCCTACCCCTGATTTTTGGCTT
>CAYYGA010000102.1:0-4395 GCA_964471435.1 uncultured Facklamia sp. | reverse complement strand
TATTTAACCGGGCTGGAGTTGAGCGTCGAAAGTAAGCCGATTTATAAAGCTTGTTTGGAAAAAGGCTTTATCTGTAATGCGACGGCTGGCAATGTGTTACGTTTCCTGCCACCATTGATTACTAAAAAGTCCGAAATCGATGAAGGTATGGCTATTTTAAGAGAAGTATTTTCTGAATACGGCAAGTAGATTTTTTATAAAAATGAAACTGCTGCTAAAGGGTTGAGCCCTGATAGCAGCAGTTTTTGTTTAACAAGATAATGTTATTGAGTTGTGCTTAAAATGGTGAGTTAATTCCCTCGGACGCCGCCGTCGGCTACAAATGATGAGCCGGTGATGTAAGAAGCTTCGTCGGATGCCAGGAAGACAATGACATTGGCCTGTTCTTCGGGGGTGGACATGCGGCCCATCGGAATCATGGCAGCCATTTTAGGCGTGTTGGGATTATCTTCAATCATCGGTGTATCCACTACACCCGATAGGACTGAATTGACTCGGATATTATCTTTTACAAACTCCTGCGCCACGACTCTTGATAAGTGGGTGATGCCGGCTTTAACATAGCTGTAAAGAGCCAGGGTAGGACCTGGTTGTATGGCTGAAAGAGAAGTCACATTCACAATGCTGCCCTTGCCTTGCTTTTGCATATGGGGGATCACCAGCTGCATCATCTGCACATAGGAATAGGCGTCTAAATCGTTGTAATAATTCCAATCGTCACGGGTGATTTCTAAAAAGGGGCCTTTCTACGATAGTGCCGGCGTTATTGACTAAGATGTCAATTTGACCGTAAGCTTCAATCGTTTTCTCGACTAGATTTTCTACTTGGTCCTGCTCGACCATATCGGTTTGAATATAGAGGGCGTCGCCTTTTTCAGCTTTAATTTCTTCGACAATCTGCTGGCCGCGTTCAGCACGGCGGCCGACGATCACGACTTTGGCGCCTTCTTGGGCCATGCGTTTGGCAGTGGCTTCTCCGATACCGGAAGTCGAGCCTGTTACAATCGCTACTTTATCTTTAAATTTCATTATGATAAGCTCCTTTGTCTTGTGTTAGTGCTATTGTATCGTCTTTGTTGGAATATATCGAAAAAAGGGATTGGGTGGAGGGGGTTGAAGATGGGAGTGCGGTTTATTTCGTCGCCCGCAATTTAGGCAAAATCAAGATGGCAAGTGGTGCATTTCTCTTTGGAACGAGCTGTTCTTATTGGTTGAAAAGATTGACGACACTTCATTTGAAGTACAAAATGGTGTGGTTTATGTAGAAGAGTCAGAACTTTAATTTTTGGTTGGTTGCTGGAAGAAGATTTACTAGGGGAAGTATCCATTAAAATGGTTAGTTTAAGTCGATAAAGGGAGAGATTAGATTCTAATCTTTACTTTTTTTATTTATATGTTTGATTGGGCAGTGGCTTTAGCAGGCGGTTTTTTTTAACTTTGAGCTTTATCTAATCTCTACCGCTCACTCGGGTGGTTGAGAAACCTCATCCGGCGGTTATCCGCGCACTCGCTTGCTTGAGAAATTGTTCAGAGGTTTTATGGGGTCACTCGCTTAGTTGAGAAATCGGTCAGGAACTTTGTGGGGTTTCTCGAACGCTTGTGAAATTGTTCAGCAGCTTTATCCGGTTTCTCGAACGCTTGTGAAATTGTTCAAGGGCTATACGAGAAAACTCTCCATAATAGATATTTCACAATGTGAATGATGGGAAGCTATATTTTGAATAGTTAACTTAAAATCTGAAAGATTGGGTTTTTTCTGTAAGATTGACTAATGAGCTCAACCTTTTTCACCTTAAAGCAACTCTATCTTTTTTAAATGATAATATTGTGAGATAATTGGACTAAAGAAGGGTGACGCTAGGTTGACCTGCGTCTAGACTGGAAGAAAAGCGGAGAAGGTGATGCGGTGAAGGCTTGGTGGAAGAACAGTATTTTTTATGTGATGCTTTTGAGTGCGGTCTTGATTGTGGTTGAGATTTTTACGGACTTTCGCATCATCGGTTTGTTTGGCTTGGGCTTTTTACTGCTGTCTTTGAGTTTATTTGTTAAAAAAGAGTGGCTCAATAAGCTGATGATTTTGGTCGGGTTATTTTTGGTCTTATTGACGATTATATTAACGCGGTCATTTTGGTTACTGGTCTTAACCGTCATTTTCGCGCTCATCCTTTTTCAATCTGAAGGTATACACGAGATGGGCAATTTGAGCGATTCGATTTTACATCCAAGGCTCGATGAACCCAGCAATTATTACGGCATTCAGTTGGTCCAGCCCCAGAGCAGTCAGCGGACAATTTTGGAACATACGTCTCTATTTGATATGCGTGACCAGCGCCGGACGACTTATGAATGGGATGATATCAATATTGTTTATTTCGGCGGCAACTCGATTATTGACTTAGGGAATACGGTGGTGCCGGTCGGCGAGCATGTGGTCATGATCCGTCAGTTTTTTGGGTTGACGCGCTTGATTATTCCCCGTGATATCGGACTAGCTTTGAATATTTCATTGGTGACCGGCCGAGTGATTTTTGAATCCCAAGCTTATGACTTGACCTTGGATAATTTTAAATGGCGCAGCCCCGACTATAACCAGGCCAGTCGTAAACTCAAGCTAGTAGTATCATCAGTGATTGGAGATGTTGAGGTGATTATACTGTGAATTTTCAATTGTGGTTCCGCCTTTTTCTCAATCAGTTAATCATTTCCCTCAGTATTTTGGCGGTTGTTTTCGGCATCCTTTTTGTGGCAGTGCCAGGGATGGAGTTTTCAGCTCTTTATCAAGTCGAACTATGGACGATTCCTTTGATTATCTGGGTGCTGGCGATTGTGATTTCGGTGTCGGTCATCTACACGCTCTACCTTTCATTTTCTTTAAACAACACTTATGAACAGATCCGGGCCAAAATTAACTGGCTCCTCTTAGGTAAGTATCACCATCCCATTTTTAATCAAAAAGTAAAAAGTATTTCCTGGTATGATAATTCCTATATTTTATCGCAAGATATTAATCGCATTCGCGAAAAGATGCTGAATTTAACGGAGGACCTGCAGGAATACACGGCGGCGCCGGTCTTTGTGGGTGAGGATACGAAAGAAGAAATTATTGAACAGGAACGGGCGCGGATTGCCAGGGAGCTGCATGATTCGGTCAGCCAGCAGTTGTTTGCGGCCATGATGATGTTGTCGGCTTTGACGGAAAGTATGGAAGATGACCGTGAGAGCCGGCTGGGGCAGCAGTTAGGTAAAATAGAAAAAGTGATCGGCGATGCGCAAACAGAAATGCGTGCGCTGCTCCTGCATTTGAGGCCGATTGATCTGCAGGGGAAATCTTTAAAAGAGGGGATTGAAAACCTGCTACGGGAGCTGCAGACGAAAATCCCGCTGGTATTAAATTGGGAACTGGATAACCCGCGCTTGGAGACTGGTATTGAAGACCATCTGTTCCGGATTGTCCAAGAAGCTGTTTCTAATACTATGCGTCACGCACATGCGGATAAGTTGGATGTGTATCTGCGCTCGACGGTCGATACGATAACCATTCGGATCGTTGATGATGGCAAGGGTTTTCGGGTCGAAGAGTCCCAGAAGGTCGGCTCCTACGGTTTAACTAATATCCAGGAGCGGGCCAAGAGTCTAGGCGGTACTGCCAGCATTCTTTCTTCTCCTGGCCAGGGGACGGTCATCGATATAAAAATTCCATATAAACCAATTGAAATAAAAAAGGGCAAGGAGCAGTAAAAGATGATAAAAGTATTGATAATAGATGACCACGAAATGGTCAGGTTGGGTGTGTCGTCTTATTTAATGATTCAAGACGATATCGAAGTGGTCGCAGAAGCTTCTAATGGTCTGCAGGGTTATCATCAAGCTCTGGAGTTAAGGCCCGATGTTATTTTGATGGACTTGGTGATGGATACCATGGACGGTATTGAAGCCACGCAGAAGATTATGGCTGAGTGGCCCGAGGCTAAAATTATTATTTTAACATCCTTTTTAGATGATGAAAAAGTTTACCCCGCTTTAGAAGCCGGTGCCAAATCTTATATTTTAAAAACGTCTTCGGCTAAAGAAATTGCCCAGGCGATTCGTTCTACTTATGATGGGGAGAATGTGATGCAGGCCGAGGTGACGCAAAAGATTTTGGACCGGGAGCAGGAAGAAGCGGCTTATCATCCGCATGATGATTTGACGAGTCGGGAAAAAGAAGTGCTGGAGTTGGTGGCCAAAGGTTATTCCAACCAGGCGATTGCGGATGAGTTGTTCATCACCTTGAAGACGGTGAAGACGCATGTGTCGAATATTTTATCGAAGTTGGAAGTGGATGATCGGACGCAGGCGACGATTTATGCTTTTCAGAATAAGTTAGTGGAGTAGGGGGAAGGCATTTTAAAAGCC
>CAYYGA010000101.1:0-4423 GCA_964471435.1 uncultured Facklamia sp. | reverse complement strand
GATGCCGGGGAAAAAACCAATTATAAAAATTAATCCAGCGGTTAAAATCATTCCAATTTTACTTGTTATCATTACCGAACCGGCTTCCATAGCCTGGTATTCCTTTTGTAATTCGCTATCTGGATTTTTCTCTAAAAAGATGGCAACAAATAATTTGGCCATATAAGCAACTGTAAACCCGCCTGCTAAAATAAAGAGGGCTTCTAAGATTTGAAACCAAAAAGCTTCAACATTATAGGAACTAAAATACCAAATATGTTCAACAATTGATTCATGCAGTAATGTTTTAGAAATAAAACCAGAAAATAGAGGAACCCCTCCGATAGATAAAGCTCCTACTAAGAAGGATAACATTAAAACTGGTTTGCCACGGCCGAATCCACGCAGCTCATTAATATTTAAAGAATGAGCTTTTACATAAATTAAACCAGCGAGGTTAAAGAGTAATAACTTTAATAAAGAGTGATTGACCATATGCAGAAATGTACCCCGGACTGCTATACCGTCATGACTTCCCAAAAAGTACTGCATACCAATCCCTATTGTAATAAAACCAATTTGAGATACAGAAGACAAAGCTAAAGTCGTTTTAATGTTAATAGCAAACAGTGCTCGAAAAGCACCAATCAACATACCTGCTGCACCAAGAATCAACATCAAAATTGAGAAAACCTGGCTGTCAAACATCAGATAGGCGGAAACAATCATTATTCCGAATACCCCGGCCTTAGTTAAAATTCCAGACAGTAAAGCTGAAGCAGGTGCTGGAGCGATCGGGTGAGCGGCAGGCAGCCAGAAATGAAGTAAAAATACCCCTGCTTTACCTGCAAAACCAACAACAAACATAAAGGCCGTTAAATAAAGAATCCAGGAAGCTCCTTCATATGCAGCCACAGCGCTTACTAATTCTCCAATTTGCAATGTACCCAAAGAAGAATAGGTTAAAAATAACCCTATTAAAATCCCCATACCGCCGATGACACCTACAAATAAATATTGCATAGCCGCTCGTCTGGCATAAGCTGATTCATCATGTACCACCCAAATAAAAGAAGCTAAAGACATGACTTCAAAAAAGATGAATAAGGTGAAGAGGGATTCCGCCATGAAAACTGCCATCGTCGCCCCTAAAGTAATTAAATAAAAGAAATAGTAACGGTTTAAGTTACGTCTGGCGTGTTCAAAATATTCTTTGGAAAAAAGAGCCGATACCATGAACATAAAAGCTGCAATTAAAGCATAATTCCTCCTAAATCCATCCAGTCGAAAACTCAAGCCCAGGTCTAAAACATAACTTCTGGAAACTTGAAACTGATCCTCTGCCCCCTTGCCGGCTGATATGAAATAAATCAGCAACATCAACAGAAACTCAATGACAGTAACAGCAATTAAAAAATCTGACTGTTCAAAACGGAAAATTTTACCCCTTTTTGCCCGTGAAGTATCAAAGTCTTTTATCCACCGAGTCCAAAAGTGGTTAACAAAAAAGAAATAAAAGAGAAAGGCAGCCAAAAGGGGCCATAAAACCAAAACAATATCAAAACTATTACTTAACATAAGACCACCTTCCTAAAATAATTGTTGAATAAAGTTAGTGATAAAACCGGTTAAACCGGCTGGAAAAAGACCAAAGAAAACTGTAATAGTAGCTAAGCTCATTAAAGGCCAGGTCATTTCACGTTTAGGTTCCAAGTTATCAAACATATGCGGATCTTTTCCTTCACTCGAGAAAAAGGCTTTGGTTGCGATGGGAAAAAGATAAGCAGCGGTTAAAATAGCAGAGAGAATAATTACCCCGACTGCCAAGTAACCTAACCATGGATGATTAAAAAGTAAACTGCCCATACCTAAATACCACTTGGAAACAAAGCCGGAAAGTGGAGGTATGCCCACTAAAGCAATAGAAGTAATGGTGAAAGTTGTCATCGAAACCGGCATATGCTTTCCTACTTCATCCATCTCATCTACACGTGATATTCCTGTATAACGCATGACTACCCCTATAGATAAGAAGAGAGCATTTTTAATAATGGCGTGAAATACCATGTGGAGGAGCCCGCCGATAACCCCAATGAGATTTAAAGATAAAATGCCCAAGAGGACATACCCTACTTGAGATATGGAAGAGTAAGCTAAACGGACTTTTAACACATCCGATCGAAAAGCTAAAACGGATCCGATAAAAATTGAAATAATAACTAAAGCTAAAACTAGATAATGCGCCCAAGTGCCGCGAATAAAATCAGGTCCGATTATATAGTAAGTCATTCTGGCAATACCTATTACGCCGGCCTTGGTAATTAAACCAGAAAGGACGGCCGAGCCAGGTGCCGGAGCAACCGGGTGGGCAATCGGCAGCCAGGCATGCAGTGGGAAAAGCCCTGCTTTTGCACCAAACCCCACTACCGCTAAAACAAAAAGTAATAAAACTAAATTCTCCTGCCCTGCTGTTATCCCTGAATCTAAGACGCCGCCCACTGTAAAAACATGAGAGCTGCCAAAATAAAAGATTCCCATCATTGCGATTAATGAAAGCTGCGCTCCGATTAAAGAATAAATCAAATATTTATTCCCTGCTTTAAAAGCTTCCGGCCTGCTGTTATGTGTTACTAAAGGATAAGTAATAAAGGTCATCATTTCATAGAAGAGGTAAAAGGTAAGTAGATTTGCTGAAAACCCCACCCCTGTTAATGTTCCTAAAGTCATTAAGAAAAATGCATAAAAACGTTGTTGATTTAAGTCTTGACTAAAATATTCATTGCTGTAAAACACTACTAACACCCAGATGACAGATACTAAGATAACAAATAATTGTGACAGCGAATCAGCCATCAACCGTAAACTCAAGGCATCCGTGATTCGAAAGAGCGTCCCTGCTTGAGGGAAGAAAATAATTACTAAAAGAACTAAAAAAAAGTTAAGGCCTGCTGTTAAGAATGCATATGTTTTCAGTTGCACTTGATCCATCTTGATAAATAAGAGAAGAATCCCCGCCAAAAGCGGAAAGATAATCGGCAGCAGTTGGACAATATTTCCCATAAATTTTCAATCCCTTCTTTCTAACGTTGCTGCTTAAAAAATTAAACTTCTACCTTTTAAAAATAAGCTAAATTATTTAGAAAAAGGTTAAAGATTGGTCGGCTGAATAACACCAGGATAAAAATTAAAGCAACAAGTACGACAATCGGCCAGGTGGTTGTTGGTGAAAGTTCCAGTTCTGAATGGAGTTTTTCCGTTTTATAATCTTCGGCTTTTTTGCTAAAGAAGGAACGTACCATAATCGGCAGCCAATAACCTGCACTCATCAGTGTTGATAGAGACAGGATAAAGACTAAAATCCTATAATTCGACTGTAAGAAAGCTTCTGCCAAATACCATTTTGCATTAAAGCCGATTGTCGGCGGTATACCTATCATTGAAAAAGCACTCAGGGCGAAGAGGATCATAGTTAGAGGCATTAAAACACCCAAGCCATTTAGCCGGCGAATATTCGACGTCCCTGCTTTTTCACTGGCTGCACCAATCGATAAGAAGATGGCAGCTTTAGATAGGGAATGATGAATCATATGAAACATAGCCGCTGCCATTCCGACAGGGGTGGCCAAGCCGATAGCAGTATAAATATAACCGATTTGGGATACTGATGAATAAGCAATCGTGCGATTGATATTTTTTTGAAATAAAGCAAAGAAAGAACCCATTACCATAGCCAGTAAGCCTAAGATTAAGAAAATCGGTATTATTCCTAAGTCACTAAGAACTTCTAATCCAAAGACACGGTAAATAATTTTAATACCGATTAAAATATAGGCTTTTGAAACGACTCCCGATAAAATTGCGGATGAAGCTGGTGTAGCGGTTGAATAGGAGTCTGGTGACCAGCCATGAAATGGGAAGAGCCCTGATTTTACGGCAATTCCTACCACCAAAAGAACGGCCGTGATTGTTAAGCCGGTTAAGTGTGTATTATTATCCACCAAACCAAGAATTGCTTGATGCAAAGGTTCCATTGCTAAATGTCCAGTTAAACCATATAGATTTGCAATGCCTAATAAAAACATTGCAGACCCGATAGCTGACATAATATAATACTTGATGGTTGCTCTTAAGGACTCTCCATCCAATTTTATTGCCATTAAAGCTGAGGCAGCAATCGTGTTGATTTCCAAAAAGACATAGACGGTAAAAATATCATTAGTATAAACTAAAGCCAATAGAGAGGCCGTCATAATATTAAGCATCATATAATAATAGCGTAATTTATCTGGCTCTATCTTTCGGCGATGTAACTCTAGCCCTGATATTTGAGCTGCAACGATAACTAAAAGAAAGATAACTGCCATTAAACTTTCAATTAACGTTACTTTTAACTCATTTCCCCAAGGAGCTGGATAGTATCCTAAAGCATAATTGAAAAAAGGAG
>CAYYGA010000100.1:0-4460 GCA_964471435.1 uncultured Facklamia sp. | reverse complement strand
TGGGTAATTATTATATGAAAGGTGAAAATTTCCAGAATACCTACTTAACTTTTCAATTTGAACAACCCGTCACTATTATTTTAATTACGGATCGACCGGTAAAATTCAAAATCCATAAATTGTTTAAACATAAAATCAAACAGATTATTACAGTCCTCACCAAACCGGAAATTGAAATACTGCTTGTTCACCATTTAGGTTTAGTTGAAGCGTATAATAAACAACGCAAAAAACCTTCTGTATTTTTATCACAATATTTAAAAATATCGGGAGCTAAACTAAAGTCACAAGCCTACATTGAAGAAAACTATGATAGTGAACAAGTGATTGAAATGATAAAAATTTATATGCAAAAAATAAAAAAAGAGAAGAACAGTTATTATTTGGAAGATTTATTGAAAGATTAATAACCACTATTTATTTTCACTGCAGTCAATTTATTAAATACATATAACACCGAAAAGGGTAGCAGCTTATTATAAGAGGCTGCTCTTTTATTTGAAGATTACAATTTTTAATGGAGCTGGATTATTTAAAGTTTTTAAAAAATCAAAGGCAAGCAAAAAACTTTTAACTTTCTTTTTCACATGATAAAGTAATCATATGAAAAAGTATTCATAATAGAGAGGAGGCTCCTTATGGCGGACCCACAAATTATCCAGGAAGCAGCTGATTTATTTAAAGTTTTGGGGGACCCGACCCGGCTGTCGATTCTAGTCCTTTTATCCAAAGACGAAGAGAATGTATCGGCCATCGGTAAAAAATTAGGCATTGAGCAATCGAATGTGTCGCATCAATTAAAACTATTAAGAAAGCATCAGCTGGTGAAATCAAGGCGGGATGGGAAATCAAAAATCTATGCACCGGACGATGCCCATGTCTATGAATTTTTAACCCAGGTACTAGATCACGTAGAAGAAAAGAGTAAGGAGGAGTCGGATGATTTATTACATTAATGATCTGCCGCACCCTGAAGCAGCCAAAGATTTGGAAGCCGGTATCAACCGAAAACTCCAGGGAGATTTTGTGGTAGTTGATTTTAAGGACAGTCAGTTAAAAATAAGGCAAGAGACGGATTTACATACTTTGCATAAAGTTTTAGACTTTCATAAAGTGATTTATACCACTCAAAAAGAGTCCATCTCTTATAAGGAAGAAAAGGGTCATCACCATGACCACTCGCATGCGGGGGGAAACTTGGCGGAACGCAATACTAAAATTGTTTTCTTTTTAAATGCCGGTTTTGCGGTAGCTGAGTTTATTTTCGGTTTTCTTTTTTCCAGTTATGCACTTCTGTCCGATGCAGTACATGATACTGGAGACGCACTATCGATCGGGCTGGCCTGGATTTTACAGAAGGTTTCCACTAAAGAAGCCGATGCAGAATATACTTTCGGCTATAAACGTTTTTCGCCTTTAGGAGCATTGATTACGGCCATGGTTTTAATGCTTGGATCGCTTTTTATGATTATCAGCTCTATTCCGGTTCTTTTTAATCCGACGCCGGTCAACTATCAAGGGGTCTTTTGGATGGCGATAATTGCTTTGTTTATTAAAGGCTATGCCATGTATTTGATGGGTCAGGGCAGTTCGAAAAACGAAGAGATGCTGAATCTGCATATGCTGGAAGATATTTTGGGCTGGATTGCGGTCCTGGTCATGAGTATCCTGCTTCATTTTACGGACTGGTATATTTTAGACCCTATTGTTTCAATTTTGATTGCTTTATATATTTTATATGAAACGGTTCCGCGCTTTAGACAAACGCTGAAGATTTTCATGGAAACTTCCCCCGACGGCTTGGATTTAGAACAATTGGGGCAGGATATTTTAGAACTGGATCAAGTTACTAATTTATCCCATCTCCATGTATGGACGTTTGATGCCGAGGAGAATATGGCTAATGTGACCGTTAGTGTGAGCTCCAGTCAAATGGAAGTCCATCACCAAATAAAAGCGGCCATTCGTGAAATGCTTTTTCCATATAATATCACCCATTCAACCATAGAAATTATTCCTGATGAGGAAGGAATGTTAAGGCCTTAAAAACTTAAAATAAAAGTTACACTACAACAGCCATCTCACTTAAAGGAGCAGCTTATGAAATATGTATTTGTGCATGGATTGGGTCAGACCAACCGCGACTGGTTGGGAATGGTTGTTAGGTTGGCCGCAGGCGGTTTTGCGTTTGATTCCTAATTTTATTTATTCTAAGTTCTTGAAGCAGGAAAAAGCAACGGCGCTTAATTTTTCGAAATCACTCCTGGATTTTGATATCGAAAATAAACTGCCCCGGATTAAGTGTCCCACTCTGGTTGTAGTGGGAAGTATGGATAAGCCCAGTCAGTCGGATGCCTACCGTATCGCTCAATTAATAGAAAATGCGGTTCTTTATGAAATTGAAGGCGGGGGACATCAGCTGAATAAAACCCATGAAAAAGAGTTGGCCGGTATAGTGGCGGAATTTTCAAAGAGGATCGACTAGCTGTTTTAGAGAGTCCTTGGCTATTTTTAATATATTTATAGAAAAATTTTTTTTCAAGGTAATTTTTAGGAAAACGTTTTCAAAACATGGTACAATATAAGTATCAAGAATAAGTATGGGCAACCCCATGCTGAGATTAAATTAAAATTTATTCACATGCTTCTTTTTTTATTAAATGATTCGTCATCCAGTCAGTCATTATGAGAAAATGTGGGTAATCTGGAGGGATAGCGATGAAAAGGCAATTTAAATTTGGAAACATTTTATTAATAACAGGACTTATTTTAGGAATCTTAATCTCGGGTCTCATATCTTCAAAACGCGCTCAGGCTCAAGCGGATACGGTTGATGAAGAGGATTTTTCGGTAGTTATGATCACTAGTGACCCTAACGAGCCAGGGGCCAGTTTTATTTTAAACGGCTGGGAAGGGCTCATTACTTTTGGCCGTGAAAATAAGGTGGAAGAAGGCGAAGACGGCTACCATCTCTTAACTGTCTATGAAGAAAATGATTACCAGAAACATTTTGAAACGGCATTGGCGGGGGACTATGATTTAATTATTGCCATGGGTAATAATGTGGAAAAATATGTCGACCAATATGCCAGAGAAAATGAAGACCAGAAATTCTTACTGCTCGACAGCAAGCTGGAGCTGCCCAATTTAACTTCGGTCCTATTTAAAGACCATGAAGCAGCCTACTTAGCAGGCATTGCGGCTGGATTGGAAACAGAGTCTAATTTAATCGGCTTTATCGGCGGCTTTGAAAATGACACCATCCGCCGCTTTGAAGAAGGCTTTCTGGCAGGAGTGGAAGCCGTCAATGAGGAAGCTGAAGTTGAAGTGGCTTATTTAGAAAGTTTTAATGACCGTGAGGGAGCAGAAACAGCGACCCTATCAATGTATGAAGAGGGTGCAGACATTGTCTTTCATGCAGCCGGAGTAGCAGGAATGGGAGTGTTTGAAGCCGCCCAAACCTATATTAGTGAAACGGGCCAGGAAGTAAGAGTAATCGGGGCGGATGTGGATCAAACAGAAGTCGGTGAATTTATTTACGGCGATGAAAGTTATTCGATCACTTTAACGTCTACCATGAAAAAAGTCGGCAATGTGGTTTATGACTTGACTCATCAAGCCATGGCCGGTGAACTGCAACCTGGTGTTTATGAATACGGCATGGCAGATGATGCGATTGATATAGCAGCCGGTAATTTAGAAGGTGAAACCTTGGAAATCGTCGGCGACTACCGCGACCAGATGCGGGCCGGCGAATATAATATCGACGAGGTCGTCAAATCGGCTATGGAAGACTAAGTTGGGAATTAGTTGATAGTATTCAAAGTCTATGCCTTTTTAGGGGAATAGACTTTGTTTTTTAATAAATAAAAAGGCGGTTGTTTCTAGAAAGCAGGCAGTTGAACACTTAGGCTAGCGTCCTTTTTATAAAAATGAAAATTATTATTCTTATTTTATGATAGAATTTAAAATTTAATTACAGGGGGAAGTATTGAATGCAGGTTTATTTGGTTAATAACCGCTTGTACAGCACAGGGGTTCGTAAGGGTGGCTGGTTTGATTTAAGTACCATGGAAGTTGAGGCGGCTTTGGAAGAAGTGGTTGGAGCGGAAATGGTGGGGACGGGTTCGGTATACTGGCAGGCTTTAGGTTATAAAGAAGCGCCGGTGAAGGAGTTGTTGAAGTATCCGACGGTGGAGCAGTTGAAGGCTTACCAGGAATTGAGTGAGAAAAACCAGATGGACTTGATTAAGGAATATATTGATGCGGATACAGTAGCGGGCTTGGATGAAGAGGAAGTGGTGGAGAAGTACTGGGAGGAAACGGCGGAGGCCTGGTTAAAAGAAAAAGGGATTGACTAGGATTAATCAGTTCTTGTCTTTTTTAGAAATTTCTGGCTGTATCTATGGCAGTCAACTGTATATTATATAGAAGCAATTATTTTTTTAAAAAAAGTCTCC
>CAYYGA010000099.1:0-4486 GCA_964471435.1 uncultured Facklamia sp. | reverse complement strand
AGCTTTTCAATAGTTCCTGTCGCCAGCAAACGGCCTTCATTAATCAGCCCGTAGGTGGTACAAATTTCCTGAGCATACCGCAGCTGATGGGTACATAAAAAAATGGTTGTTCCGTTGGCAGCAAGTTCTTGAATCAGAGTATTAACATTTTGTGCACTTTCAGGATCAAGCCCAGAGGTAGGTTCATCTAAAAATAGAATTTTAGGACTGTGTAACATCGCTCTGGCGAGGGAAAGCCGCTGGCGCATACCAGTGGAGTAGGCGGACAACTTACGCTCAGCTGCATCAGCCAAATTCAACCGCTCTAAAAGAGCATCTGCTCTTTTCTTACATTCAGACCTATTCATACCAAAAAGTGTGCCGTAAAAAAGAAGATTTTCAACCCCGGATAAATGCTCATACATTTGTGCGTGTTCAGTAATCACGCCTGATAGTTGGTGGAGCTCTTCCGGACTTTGGGCAGGATCAAGGTCAAACACTCGGCAGCTCCCATTTGAAGGTGTAAGCATTCCGCAAAGAAGTTTGATTGTAGTGGTCTTTCCTGATCCGTTAGGGCCGAGGAACCCAAATACTTCACCCTGCTCCACAGAAAAACTAATATTATTTACTGCTTTATTTCCTCCGGGATAAACTTTAGACAAATTTTCTAGTGAAATTGCTCCCATATTCCGCCTCCATACAAGTTGTTTTTTAGCTTTTCCATAAGTTTCTGAAATCTCTCTTCATCAGCAAGAGCTGAGAGAGCAGGGGTATTGATGATGCGGTCAACCATATTTTGGTGCCCACTTTTTTCATCTCTAGGAAGGGCCATCCCTAAATCCCAGTCATCTATCCACTCATCAAGGAAATTGAAGTAAGCATCTCCTTTTAACTGAAGAGGATGAATATCACCTGTAACAAGCCCAGTATATTCTTAAAGGATTTTGAGGGCTTTGTCCATATTCTCCGCTTCCATGCTAATATTAACGAATAACGCATCGATTTGAAAGAGTAAGGGAAAGCAGGAAAAATATTTTTTAACAATTTTGTGGCATTGTTCAAGAACTTCATCAAATGGTTTGACTGTGAAATCGGAAGATAAGCTCAGATATAATTTTTGGATTTCCTTTTTAGTCATTTGTGGTTTGTATACCATTAATTTTTCAATATTAATATTGAAAAAGGCTGGCAGCTGTGGGATAAAAGTGAGATCAGGAAAGAATGGTTTAGTTTCCCATTTGGAAACAGAGGCCTTAGAAAGCCTGATGTGTCTGGCTAGGTCATCATGGGTTAGTCTTTTTTCTTTATAATTGTTGGAGCAATATTAATAGCTTCCATCTTCTCACCTCAATTACTATTATATCGGTTGATAAAATCAACTGCAATTGAGCTGGAGTTGGCTTAAGTTAAAAAAATCAGCGTATGGAAACAAAAGAAGAGGGAGAAAACTTAGAAGAAGGTAATGGGCGTTGATGGGCTAGGCTTTCAACAGTAAATTGAAGGATCATGACAGTACTCGCAGTTTCAAGTTAGAACACCAAATAAAACCTGAAGGAACACTTAACCATGAAATGATAAAAGCCTAGTGATTTTTTGGGAATTTATGTCTATACGCGCAAATTAATTGGACTATTATACATAATAAATGGAGAAAACAATGAGAAGCATTAAGTTAAGGTTAAAGTAAACTCACTTTAAGCTTGATTTTTAATCTAATTCCAATTAAGATGTATATTAATAAAATAAATTTAAAAACGTTGATAAGATAAGTAATGAAGAAATCTTGTTTAGAGAGCCTATGTGTGGTGAAAGTAGGTCAAGTGAACTTTATGAAATGGTCTTTGAGTGGTAGCAACTTGAGCTGTAAAGTTAAGGTTGTTCGGGATTTCCCGTTATAGAGAAAGAGTATAATACATTAATCGAATGTACTCTATAAGTTTATATTAGTGATAATATAATAAATTAAGGTGGTACCATGAATTAGCTTTCATCCTTTGCATAAGCAAGGGGTGGGAGCTTTTTTGTTATTCATAAGCACAAATAGGAGGAATTTAAAATGACACAAGAATATAAATTTGAAACACAAGCAATTCATGCAGCGCAAACGGTAGATGAGACAGGATCACGTGCAGTTCCATTGCATCAAACGACTGCTTTTGTATTTGATGATGTCACACAAGGTGCTAATCGCTTTGCCTTAACTGAAGGCGGCAATATTTATACACGGATCACAAACCCCACTCAAGGTGTTTTTGAAGGGAGAGTTGCTGCTTTAGAAGGCGGTACTGCTGGTTTAGCGGTAGCATCAGGGATGTCTGCTATTTCATATGCAATTCAAGTTTTAGCCAAAGCTGGCGACCATATTGTTGCGACAGCTAATTTATATGGTGGGACGCATAATTTGTTCGAACATACTTTCAAAGACTTTGGGATCGATGTATCGATCGTTGATACAAGTGATCTAAAAAATGTAGATGCCGCCATTCAAGCGAATACTAAAGCTGTTTTTGTTGAGACAATTGGTAACCCAGCCGGTAATATTGAGGATATTGAAGGTTTAGCTGAAGTGGCTCATAAACACGGTATTCCATTAATTGTGGATAATACATTTGCTACACCTTATTTAACGCGTCCATTTGAGTTTGGAGCAGATATTGTGGTTCATTCTGCGACTAAGTTTATGGGCGGACATGGTACAACAATGGGGGGAGTGATTGTAGAAAGTGGTCAATTCGACTGGGGACAAAATGATAAATTTCCTGGCTTAACACAACCGGACCCTACTTATAATAATATCGTTTTTGCGGATACATTTGGATCTGCTGCTTATATTACTAAAATCCGTACATCACTTTTACGTGATACAGGTGCAGCGATATCACCCTTTAATGCCTGGTTATTGCTGCAAGGTCTAGAAACATTGCACGTGCGTATGGACCGTCATGTGGAGAATGCAGAAAAAATTGCTAGATTCTTAGCTAACCATGACCAAGTAGAGTGGGTTGAATACGCGGGCTTAGAGAACAGCCCTTATTATGAATTGAAAAATAAATATTTACCCAAAGGAGCTGGTTCCATCTTTACCTTCGGTGTAAAAGGTGGCTTAGAAGGGGGAATTAAATTTATTGAAAATCTAAAATTATTCTCATTACTAGCCAATGTTGGCGATACAAAATCGCTTGTTGTTCACCCTGCTTCAATGACCCATAGTCAATTAACCGAAGAAGAATTAGCTGAAGGAAATATTAAACCCGAAACAATTCGTCTGTCAATAGGAATTGAAAATGTAGAGGATTTAATTGATGACTTAGAAAAAGGTTTAGGAGCGATTTAAGATGCCAATTAAAGTTGCAGAGGGATTACCCGTAAGCAAGAAATTAATTGATGAAGGAGTAAAAGTCATATTTGAGAAGCGGGCAGCGACTCAAAACATTCGCCCTTTACGGATTTTAATCCTAAACTTAATGCCTAAAAAACAAGAGACAGAACTCCAATTATTAAGATTAATTGGAGGGACGGCCCTGCAAATAGATGTAGATTTATTGCATACCTCTTCTTATGAAAGTCAGAATGTTTCACCACAGCATCTTGATAAATTCTACAAGACCTTTGCAGAAATTAAAGACTCTTATTATGATGGGTTTATCATAACAGGAGCTCCAGTAGAGCATTTAGATTTTAAGGAAGTAAAATATTATGAAGAGTTAGTGGAAATCATTAAATGGTCGGAGAAACATGTTTTTTCACGTTTCTTTATATGCTGGGGAGCACAATTTGCTCTTAATTATTACTATAGCATTGCCAAGTTGGACTTGCCTGAGAAACTATTTGGAATATACCAGTATAAGACAATAAATGATAAACATCCTTTTCTTCAAGGATTTAATGATCATTATGTCATTCCGGAATCTCGTCATACCCAATTAAATGAAGCGCAAATTTATAAGGAAGCAGATTTAGAAGTTCTAACGAGTTGTGTAAAACTAGGTCCCGATATAATAGCAACAAAAGATAGAAGAGATTTATTTATTTTTGGCCATTTGGAGTATGATGTCAGAACATTGGAAGAAGAATATCGAAGAGATATTGATAAAGGACTTAAGATTGCAGTCCCAGAAAATTATTACCCCGATGATGATCCTAAACAAACTCCGGAGATGACATGGCGTTCGAATGCATTTATTCTTTTTAGTAATTGGATTAATGAGACCTATCAAGAGACGTATTATGATTTAAGGATGTTGGACAGCCACCCAAGATAAGAACTCTAAGGCAAATCTTTAGGATAAAAACCGTTTGCTACTAAAATTCAAGCAAGAAATAGCAGAGACAGTAAAATAAGTTTATAAGACGGACCCAGTTCGAATTAAACTGGGTCAATAAAGAAAGTTCAACGACTCACATGATAACTATTTAATTACTACTAGCCTTTTCGAAGGCTTTTTTCATTTTTTTTCTATAATTTATAATTTCTATAATAGTCATGGAAGTTAAGGTAATTGGTTTT
>CAYYGA010000098.1:0-4496 GCA_964471435.1 uncultured Facklamia sp. | reverse complement strand
ATCATTCATTAAGCGGCTTATATAAAGCTGCCAAGCTTTTACTCTAAAATCAAATCAACTAATTCTTCCTTAGTCAATTTTCCAAAATAAGCGCCCATTTCAAAGGGTTCAAGAGCTTGAAGTAGGTCTTCTCTCACCATACGGGTTCCGACTAAAGCTTCTTCAATCACATCGATATCTTCTGTACCGAAAAAGTCACCGCTAATATGAATTGATTCGATACTGCCTTTCGTCACACTCAAACTCACTTTAACTGTTCCGGCAGCAAAACGGCCTTCACGATTATATTCATAGCGAGGAGATTTACCATAGTTCCAATCCCAATTGCCATACTTTTCCTCTACCATTTTATCGATTGCTGCCCAATCTTCATCGGTGAAAGTATAGTATTTAAAATCGGCCGGATCCTCTGTTTCAGTGATATACTTCAGCATCTGTTCTTTAAATTCTAAAATAGAGATATCCTGGTATTCTTCCCCTAATTGATCACGGAAACCCTTGACACGCGCACGTACCGATTTGATTCCTTTTGATTCAATTTTTTTACGGCTTGGTTTTAACGCTTTTTCCATAGAATCTAAATCCACATCAATTAATAAAGAATAACCACCATACAATTTACCATTGGTAATCGTCAAAGCGGCTCCTGAAATTTTCTGCCCATCAATTTCTAAATCATTCCGGCCGCTGAGAGCAACATTTTTAGCGCCTAAGCTTTCTAAAGCTTTGATGGTGGGGGCGTAAATACGTTTAAAATTGTCTTCTAACTTACTACCATCATGGTTTAAAAGGAAAACAAAATTCATTTGATTCATATCCATATAAATAGCCCCGCCGCCTGTATCCCGACGAACGACTTGGACATTATTAGCTTCAACATAATCTTGATTGATTTCCTCAATTGTATTTTGATATTTACCGATTTGAATCGTAGGAGTCGGACGGTAAGGGAAGACCACATCATCTTCTAAATTCAAATTATTCAACACATACACCTGTAAGGCAAGCATGGTTGCCATATCTGTGATTTCTTTACCATCTCTAAAATTATCAATAATTATCATCCTATAACCAAACCCTTTCAACAAAAAATATTTTTTTATAAAAATAGTGTATCATTGATTACGATTTATTCATAATTTTAATTATTCTAATTTTTTATAAGAGGATCTTTTTTATTAATGAAAAAGCAATTTTTACACATGAGAGGTAAATTAAATTTTTAATGATATAATTATAATTAAGGTATTTTATTATTCCAAAGGAGGATGTCAATGTCCGACTCAATGACACCAATTGAAAGATTTAAAGCTTTAGAAAAAGGGCAGGCAGTTGATCGTCTGCCAATCACTTTTTCTCATGAAAGTTTTGCGGCCAAATTAATAGGCTTGAATTACCGCCAGGGATTTAATACGGCGGAAAATGCCGCCAAGAAAGAAATTAATTTATATCAAAAATATGGAATTGACGGTATTTCAGTTGCTTATACTTCCGTCAATTTTGGCATTCGTTTTCGCAGTAAAATTAAAAGCCCCAAGGATTCTCCCGCCTCGGTTGTAGATCACCGGCTGGACAGTATTGAAGCTATCGACGAGCTGGATCTATCGGTCCTTGATTTTAAACGTGATATTTCCCAGCAAGTTAACTATGGAGCAATTGAGATTATGCTTGATCAGGTGGGGGATGAAATCAATCCGACTTATTCTATTTCGGCCCCCTTTACCATGGCCTCTGGAGTCCTTCCGGCTGAGAAATTATTACGGGCGATGCGCAAACATCCAGATAAAGTTCATCAATTGATGAGATTTATCACTCAAGCCATCAAGACTATATTAGAACCCGTTCAGAGTTTTTCAACATTGAGTTATTTTATCTATGATCCCGTCGCATCTGGATCTTTAATCAGTCCTAAACAATATGAAGAGTTCTGCTTACCTTACACTAAAGAAATTGTTAACTTTATAAAAAAGAAAAACCCCCACACCTGGGTGGGTATGCATATTTGCGGTGATACTACCCGAAGTTTGGAACTGATTGCTTCTACCGGCATCGATGGCTTCAGTCTGGATCAAAAAGTGGATCTAGCAGTCGCCAGTGAAAAAGTCGGTGACCAGCTCACTTTACTGGGAAATGTCGATCCCATTAGAGTTTTCCTGCAGGGAACGCCTGATTTGATGGAGGATGCGGTGAAAGAAAATTATGCAAAAGCCTACCATAATCCAAAAGGATTCATTATCCGTTCAGGCTGCGCCGTGCCGTATGAAACCCCGGTCGAAATGGTCGATGCCTATGTTGACAGTGCTAAGAAATACGGCCAATGGCCTTATCAAGCAGAACTATTTACTTAGGAGGTATTATGACATCAATAGAACTTAAAGAGGCTTTATTAACCGGTAAACCAATGGAACGTCAGCTGGTCGCTTTACTGCATGCTGAATTCGCGGCCCAAGCGGCTGGGATGACTTACCGCGAGTCCTACAAAACGGCTGAAAATTTAGCCCAACGTGAAATTAATATGTACCGGCAATTTAAAGTAGACTTTGTCGCCGTTAATTATTTATCCCTACGTGTCGTCAACACTCAGCTTATTAAGACACTTGAAGAAGTCTCTTCTTTATCCCAAGAACTTTATCAATTTGATAATGATCCGAAACAACAGTTGAATTATAAAGCCATTGAATTGATATACGAGGAAATAGGGCAGGAAGCTAATATTTTATACGGCATTTCAGGTCCGCTGACTTTAGCACGCTATCTACTCCCAATAGAGATGATTTTAAAAGGCATGCGCAAGAAACCTGACTTGGTCCATGCTTTACTAAGGTTTACTACTGATATTATTATAGAAATGGTCAAACAGTTCAGTTCACTACCTTATTTGAACTTTATGATTTATGATCCTGTCGCTTCAGGGTCGTTAATCAGTCCTAAGCAATACCGGGAATTTTGTCTGCCCTATACCCAGGAAATTGTAAAGGAAATGCAGAAAACAAGTGCTTTAAATTTCCTTCACGTCTGCGGTGATACTACTAAAAATTTAACTACTTTAGCTGAAACGGGTATTGAAGTCTTAAGTCTGGATCAAAAAGTGGATCTTGCTCTTGCTAAAGAAATCGTTGGTGACCAGGTAACTCTAATGGGGAACATCGATCCTGTTTCGAGTCTTTTATTTGGAAACACTCAACAGATTCAAACAGAAGTTAATCAATTACTGAAGGATGTGGCCGATTCCCCTAAAAGACTCATCATAGGATCCGGCTGTGGGGTACCTGCTAATGTGCCTCAAGAACATATTACCGCCATGGTCGAGACGGTATGGAAAAAAGAAATTTAGAGTTTAACTAAACTTTCACATTCTTACTTCCAATGTTATAATAAAAAAGTATGAACTATTTGATATGAAAGAGGGATTCAATGCAAAAAATTGCTAATTACTTATTAATTTCAAAAAATGGTGATGAGTACACAATTGCGATGACAGAAGAGTTGCAAGAAGAGGTCGGGACAGTCGGTTTTGCAGAAATTACTGAAGACGATGAAGTCGAAGTCAATGATGCGATCGTAAACTTGGAAGCTTCTAAAACTGTTATGGAAATTGCTTCACCTCTAGCAGGTAAAATTTCTGCCCGTAATGAAGCGGCCCTAAGCAACCCTGAGTTATTGAGTTCAGAAAAAGCAGAAGATAACTGGATAATTAAGCTGACTGACGTCGAAGAAGCAGCTTTTAATGCCTTAGGAAATGAATAGTTAATCTCACTAAAGACAAGGAATCATTTACCTTGTCTTTTTCTTCATTGTTGTTTAAATAAGTATTCCCTCTATTTAAAAGTTACTCATAAGATTTTTGTGAAAAAATAGGAGGTTTGTTATGTATTTAGGAGAATTTCATTTTTTAGAAAAGGTCTGTCTCCCTGAAAAAATAGCAGACCAATACAGTTTGGCCAAAGTTCAAAATGATGCTGAGCTGTCAGCGAAAGCGGCTTTAGAAATTCAGGTTCAAAATCAAGCAAGTGCAGTATTTTTACCGGTCATCGATGAATTCATACCGCGATTAGCAGGAGTTAAAATTATCAATTCTTTTGAAGCCGGTACGATTTTTCCGCCAACAGCAGGAAAATCTTTAAACCATCTGGAGAGATTTTCATTTGAAGTCAATAAAAAAGGTCTTGCACCGCTTTTAGACACGATTAAATTATTAAAAAAGCAAGATAAATTAATCATTACTAAATTACCTGACCTGCCTTGGGTCTTATCGACCATGATCAGTCTGGAAGAGATGATTCGTGCACCTCGCTTGCAGGCTGAGGATTTTAGTGTTTGGGCTCAAAGAACCCATCGACTTATTCTTGAATATGCTCATTTATTAGAGGAAGTCGGTACGGATTATCTTTCCATTCCCTTAACTCATTTACCTGTCTTTGGTAAAAAATATTACCGTCAATACTATCTGAATTATTATAAAGAGTTAATAGTCGAACTGTCATCTTTGAAAAAAA
>CAYYGA010000097.1:0-4585 GCA_964471435.1 uncultured Facklamia sp. | reverse complement strand
AGGAACATTAAAAAAAGTTTCGGTTGAATTCACACTTGTAGCCAATTGAGAATTGAGGGCTGCTTGATAAGAATAATTCTCACTTTGAACAAAAGAATAAAGAAAAACAGCGAAAATTAGCGATAATAATTTTAATGCCCACGGATTATCCCCAAACTTATTCATCATCATCGCCTCCTCTAGGTGTAAGGTTACTCATGAGAAAAGCTCGAATCATTTGGGTCAGCTCTTTTGATGAATTATCGGATGAATTTTCTTCATATAAATACTGTGTTAATAAGTCATTCAATTCATCTACATCTACATCGCGTTGCATTGAATTGTCCTTTACGATACTAATGGCTCCTGTTTCTTCAGAAACAATCAAAGTTAAAGCATCAGTTACCTCACCTAAACCGATAGCAGCACGGTGGCGTGTTCCCAATTCTTTAGGAATTAATTTACTTTCTGATAAAGGTAAATAACAAGAAGCAGCCGCAATTCTAAAATCACTGATAATTACAGCGCCATCGTGTAGAGGAGTATTAGGAACAAAAATATTAATCAATAATTGATTCGTTATTTCTGAATCCATGGCTGTTCCGGTTGCGATATACTCTTCTAAGGGATCTTCAAATTCAATAGAAATCAAGGCGCCTATCTTACGCTTTGACATATAAATTAAGGAGTTTTCCAAATCTTGAATTAATTGTTCACTCGGATTTCGAACAGTCTGCCGTTTTCGGAACAGACCACGGCCAATATTTTCTAAAACCTTACGCAGCTCCGGCTGAAAGAGAATAATTATAGCCACTACTCCCCAGGATAAGATCTGACCTAATAACCAATCAATTGTCTGCAACCCAATAGACTGGCTGATAAACTTTGCAAAAATAATTAAGCCTATCCCTTGTAAAAGGTTTAGAGCACGAGTTTGTTTAGCGTATATTATCAGACGATAGACTATAAACCAAACGAGTAGAATATCTAAAATACTGACTATGGGACGCGTACCAAAAAAACCATTCAACCAACCTATCATCTCTTCACCTCTATTTCCACGTTAAGACTATCATATCACGCTAAGCAGGAAAATTGAATTATAACCAGGCTTTTACGTCTTGGGTATTTCCTGCAAATTACTTTTTAAAGTAAAATGGTCAGGTACCGGATCATACCCACCGGCACGAAAAGGATGGCATCTTAATATCCTGGCTATACCCATTAAAAATCCCCGGCCTGCTCCGTGCTGAGTAACCGCTTCGATCATATAGTTAGAACAAGTAGGACTATAACGACACGAAGGGGGCGAAAGGGGTGAAATATAACGCTGGTAAAATTTGACTATCTTTAGTAATATTTTTTGCATCTTTTATCTTCCCCCTAGTCATTCATGCTTATGGTATTATTATAATATGAATGAAGCAATAATAGCAAAAAGGAGTACAGAATATGACTCAAAATAAACTCGATACTATATTAGAACAAATGAATCAGCAACACCTCTCCCACCTTATCATAAGCGATCCCTTTTCGATTGATTATCTTATCGGTTACTACACTGACCCTGGAGAAAGACTTCTCCTCCTAGTTCTTCAAGCAGACGGTCAAATGAGACTGATTTTAAACAGGCTCTTCCCACCCTTTCAACCACAAACTAGACAGGAAAATTTACAAGTTGACTACTACAATGACGGTGAAGCGATTTTAGAATTATTAAGTAAAAAAATCGACTTTCGAAAAACAGGTGTCGATAAAAAGTGGCCCAGCATTTTTTTAATTGAACTAATGAATCATTCGCCCCATATGCAGGTCGTTCACGGAAGCCCAATAATCGATCAATTGAGAGCCGTTAAAACACCTGCAGAAATTGAAAAGATGACGGATGCCTCAAAGCGTAATGATCAAGCCATGCAAGAAGTCATCAATTTATTGAAAAAAGCTTACACTGAAATTGAAATGGTTGATCAACTGGCAAAAATATACACCGCCTTGGACTGTGATGGTTTTTCTTTTGAACCGATTATTGCTTACGGTCCCAATGGAGCTGATCCGCATCATATCACTGATGACTCTAAGCCAGAACCAGGCCAAAGTGTCGTCATTGACATTGGAAGTTCTCGTCATGGATATTGTTCGGATATGACACGGACGGTCTTTTACGGCCAGCCCAGTCAAAGAGACCAGGAAATTTATCACACTGTTTTAGAAGCTAATCTCGCTGCTATTAAACAGATTAAACCAGGTGTTACTTTTGCTTCGATTGACCAGGCTGCCCGTCAAGTGATTGAAGAAGCGGGTTATGGTGAGTACTTTACTCACCGAACAGGTCACTTTATCGGCCGTGAAGTTCATGAATACGGAGATGTCGGTCCCTTTAATGAAGCAAAAGTTGAAGTGGGCAATGTTTTTTCAATTGAACCAGGCATCTACCTTCCAGGCGAAATGGGAGTCCGGATTGAAGATTTAGTAGTTGTGACTGAAGACGGCTGCCAACTATTAAATCATTACCCTAAAGAATTGATAATAATCGAAGCTGAAGTCAATGTATAGAAATATACTGTGAAAGAAAAAAATTCATCACGCTCGGTCAACCTTTATAAAAATAAGGTTGACCGTTTTTTTTAGGTCTGATATAGTCATTCTAACTATTTTAAGCGGAGGAATTTATGAAAACAAAAGACCAAGTGCTACATTTATTTTTATCACAACCAGATATTTATCACAATGGAAATAAATTGGCAGAGCAGCTGAGTGTTTCCCGGAATGCGGTGTGGAAAGCTGTCCAGCAATTGCGCCAAGAAGGTTACCTAATTGAAAGCATCAATGGGAAAGGCTATTACTTAAAAGAAAAACCTAAAGCATTGAGTGTTCAACAAATTACTTTTGATAACCGGAAGCTTTGGCCCGGCTTAGTTGTGATAACAGAAGATACTGTTACTTCTACCAATGACTTAGCTAAAAAGTTTGCTACTGAACATCCTGGTACACCTGCTTTATTGATTGCTAAAGAACAAACCCAAGGACGCGGGCGATACGGTAAATCTTTTTACTCTGCTTTAAGCCATGGCTTATATTTTTCTTTAGTTATCCCGCCAAAGATGATTAAAGATGAGGATCCTTCTCAGTTGACCTTAATTGCTGCCCTTGCTTTAATGAATACTTTGGAAAAATATACTGATCAAAAGTTGAGAGTAAAATGGGTGAATGATATCTTTTTTAAAGGAAAAAAAATTGCAGGCATTTTAAGCGAAGCTTCTTTCAACATTGAGTCCCACGAGCTTTCAGCTGTGATTATTGGAACGGGCGTCAACCTGGCTGGTAGGTTAAATAAAATTGAGGAGAATTTAAAAAAGATTATGGGTACTTTTTTTGGTGAAGAACTGCCTATAGATTTTTCTTTTAACGATTTTTTTACCCATTGGCTGACCTATTTTCACCACTTTATTTCCATAATTCCTGAAAGAACTTATTTAAATTCTTATGAAGAACGGATGTTGGGCTTAAATCAAATGATTTCTTATCGTAAAAATAAGGAAGAACATGCAGGCTATATTCGCGGTATCAATGAAAATGGCCATTTAATGGTTGAGGACTTGACTGGCCGGATAAATAATTTATCTAGTGGGGATGTTCAAATTGGTAGTCAACAATTTATTTAAAGGAGGGGTTACTATTCAATCTTATTCTGTTTCTAAAAGTTATGCGATTGCCAAAATGGCTGTCCTTCTAGCTTTATTAATTGTTTGCTCTCAAATCACATTGCCTCTGGGGCCGATCCCTCTCACCCTGCAGACCTTTGTCGTCCTTTTGATTGGCTTAACTGCAAGCCCCCAAGAAGCTGTTATAGTGACGAGTCTATATTTAGTCGCAGGAGTGCTGGGATTACCTGTATTTGCAGGTTTTTCAGGCGGTTTTTATTCCTTCTTGCGTCCGAGCTTCGGCTTTATTTTGGGTTTTATACCGGCTGCAGGATTAGGTGCTTATTCTCGGAGTGTTTTACAAGAGAAAAAGAGTGGCAGCACTTATCCTATTGCTGCTTTATTAATGACGCTCATCATTTATTCAGCAGGTCTGTTATATATGGGAGGTATTTTTAACCGGGTGCAGGAACTTGATTTATCTTTGAGAGAACTTTTAAACCTAGCATTAATCCCTTTTATTCCAGGGGATATTTTAAAGCTTCTTTTAGCATGTATGACAGCCAAGAGAATTAATCGTATTCTTTAATACAAAAAAACTGACCAAAGGGTCAGTTATTCTATGCTTAATTTTTATTAATAATCTCTTCTAATAATTCTGGATTTTTCACTTTTATAGTTTTGCCTTTTAAGTGGATGGCATCCATTTCACGCAGTTTTTGTAATTCCTGATTTAGCGTCGAGCGGTTAGTCAATAATATGTCCGCAAATACTTCCTGCGTTCCAGGTAATTTATAAATGTTTTGATCGTTCATAGAGGTAAGCAGCCAAAAGGCTAAGCGTTGAATCACTTTATTATAGGAGGTAGTACGGATAACTTTTTTATTATAATTGGTATATTCGGAAACAAATATTAAAACATTATGCATGAGACTCATGTCTGCATTAATTCAGTCGATCAAACC
>CAYYGA010000096.1:0-4604 GCA_964471435.1 uncultured Facklamia sp. | reverse complement strand
AAAAGCCGTCGATGCGATTGTGTCCCTGCAGGAGTACACACGTTTTTCAAAAGGTCTCTTTTCCTGGGTAGGTTTCAAAGAAACCATCATTGAATATGAGAACGAACTAAGAGAAGCAGGAGAAACCAAATGGTCTTTTAGTAATTCCCTCGATTATGCTTTAGAAGGTATTCTTTCTTTTTCCAAGAAGCCCTTACGTTTTATTTTCCTCCTAGGTATTATTTGCATTCTAATTGCACTTATTTATGTTATTTGGTTATTTTTTACCTATCTGTCTAATCCTGAAGCAGCAGTGAGCGGCTACTTTACCACCATTTTCTCCATTGTTTTATTTGGAGGAGTGCAGCTAGTTTCCATTGGTATCTTAGGCGAGTATATCGGTAAGATTTTTTATGAAGTAAAAAGAAGACCCCACTATATTGTGGATCATTCCAATATTAAGGAGAAGGAATCACGTTGAAAAGAAGAAATATAATTTATTTAGTTAGCGGACTTGCACCTTTAGCGATTCTTTTAATAACTTGGTATTTTAATGACTTTTTCCCCTTTGGAAATAAATCTTTTATGGCGATTGATTTCAATGCACAGTTTATTGATTTCTTTATTTTTATGCGTAATACTATTCATTCTGGCGAATGGAGTAATTTATTTTACTCTTTCTCAAAATCTTTAGGTGGTAATATGATCGGAACCTGGGCCTATTATCTGCTGAGTCCTTTTAATATCTTTTATCTAATCTTACCGATCAGTAAGATCTCTTATGCGATTTTTTTCTCAATTTTCCTACGTTATGGAGCGATTGGATTATCCTTTGCCTACTACTTGGTTAAACGGCAGCAAGGAGAAAAAAATCCTTTCTTAACTATTCTTTTATCCACAGCTTATGCTTTAAATGGATTTGCAGTGTCTTATCAAGTACTACCTATTTTAATGGACGCTCTCTGGTTACTCCCTTTAATTTTAGTCGGACTGGAAGGATTACTCGATGGAAAGAAACCTTATAAATATGCCCTCCTCTTGAGCCTTGCTTTCATACTGCAGTACTATATGGCTTATATGATTTCTTTATTTATTTTTATTTATACTTTTTACTATCTTTTTATCACCAAAGAGCAGGGGCCTTGGAAAGAGTATCTTTTTGCTTGTTTGAAAAAGATTGCCCGCCTCGCCGTCTTTTCTTTTCTAGGAATTGCTTTAACTGCTTTTATCCTGCTCCCGAATGTCTATAATTTACTATTTTCTAAAGGAGACCTTACTACTAGCCTCACCTTTGCCTGGGAATTTCAAATCGATCCTTTAGATATTTTTTCTAAGTTTATGATTGGTGCTTTTGATAACAATTCTTGGGCAAGCGGTCCTAATTTACCTAATATTTACATCGGGTCCTTAGCCCTGGTCGGTGTCACCTTTTATTTTATGGCACAAAAAATAAAAAATAAAAATAAATGGGCCTCATTGGCAGTATTAACAGTTTTCTTCTTTTCGATTACTCATGAGTTTTCCAGTAAGATTTGGCACCTGGGACAAAATCCTGCCGGTTTCTTTTACCGTTTTTCTTGGATTTTAGTCTTCTTTTTATTAGTTTTAGCTTATCAAGGGTTAAACCAGAAAGTTATCAAATCTTATCACGTTTTCATTGGCAGTGCCTTCATGTTGATTATCCAGACCGTTTTAATCAGTAAAGAGTTTACTTTTTTAACCGCTGAACAACTGCAATTTTCGGCCCTTTTGTTTGGTATGGTTTGGTTAATTTTATTTTTTGGTAAACAGAGCCTTTGGATGTGGGTAGCTTTATCATTACTGACTTTCACGGAATTAGGCATCAATACTTACTACTCTCAAGAAGACCTTAATTTTGCCGATACTTATAAATTTGAAAATGCTTTAAACGTCCTGGATGAGGCCATAGAACCAATCAGACCGGATGAAAATAATTTTTACCGTATCTCAAAAACTTTTTACCGCAGTAGGAATGATCCTTTTACTTTTAACTACCCAGGCCTGACTAACTTTTCTTCTAACTTGGAAACTTCTACCCGTGATTTATTTGAACGGTTGGGTAATAACGCAGTAGATGCTTCTACATTTTATTTTGGAACACCTCTGACTGATGCTTTATTTGGAGTTAAATATTTTGTAGTGAACGATCATAATACTATTCGAAATACAGAGTTAGAAGATAACACATATATCTTTACGAATGATATCAGGCGCTTAGATATAACACAAAATCAAAATTTAGTTAGTCAAACCGATCGATTTTCTGTTTATGAAGTTCCTAATACTTTACCGATTGCTTTTGGAATAAATGAGGGTGCAGCATCTTTAAAACTTTTAGATAATGAACCTATAAGAAATCAACGTTTAATTTCTAAACGTTTAGCTGAAAATGAGGAAACTTACTTTGAAACAATAAAAGTATCTCATGACAACCTCATCAACATTGTGGAACCTTCTAACGAAACAGATAATTCACTTTTTAAAAGAGAAGTGAACACACTAGATGGTGAGATTCATTATAATTTTACTCCTATTAACAATGATCCTTATTATGTGCTATTACCAAAAGAATTATCAACAACTTCTAATGAAATCTCTCTAACGATTAATGGGCAACCGTTAACTTATAGACAAAAATTCCGAAGAGACCAACTAATTAATTTAGCTTCTCAAGCAGAAGGAGAACCACAAAATTTCGTAATAAATTTAAAATCAGATAAGAGTTATGATCTAACTAAATTGCAAATAGTACGAGTCAATACATCGAGTATTAACAATCTAATAGAAGATCTCCAAGACGAAGCTATAACAGTAGAAAACTGGAATGCTAATTCTATTAAAGGAACAATTACTATTAAGGATAGTCCTTGGGTACTTACATCTATCCCATATGATGATAGTTGGGAAGTAAAAGTTAACGAAGAAACTGTAGAGATTGAAGAAGTATGGGACAGCCTGCTGGCTTTTAAAGTAGAGCCGGGTGACCATATTATTGAGATGACTTATAAACCTAACGGACTTACAATGGGAGTAGGTATCTCCAGCTTCACAAGCATCTTGTTTCTATCAATTTGGTATTTAAGTAGGCGAAAAGCTGAAGATGATAGAACTATAATCAAATTTAAGAGGGGTTAACATGCTTAAATTCAAGTTAAGTGACTTTTCATTTATTTATACTCTAATTAATTCTTATATCGTAACAATCTTTATTTATTTACTGTTAAATCCTCAATCCAACTCAAACAACTTTTTTGAGTTGGATAATGGTTTAGACCCTCTTGTAACAGTCTTATTATGGGGGATGCTATTTGGTGTTTTATTTCTCATCGAAAGATATTATCGGTTAGAAAGGAAGCGACTAGCTTTTTTTATTATCTTGTCCACTACATTTTTAACAGTTCTGGCCCTCCTTAGTCCTTCTCCCACTATTGTAATCGGGATTCTCTTATTGCAGTTAATTCTTTTTATGTTTCTTTACTATCCTCAAAAGAATCAAAGAAAATTACAGACAGTAGTCAGTGCAGGCTTAATTGCGTCTCTCCTAAAATTACCCTTTGTACTGAGACCTAGTGAGATTATAGCGGATGAGTTTTTATGGAATTTTTCCACCCAAAACAATTATTTATTGATTATCATTTCCAGTGCCATCGCTCTATCTTTATTAATCCACTATCTTTTTTCTATTAATAATAATAGACTGTTAAAGACGGATAAAAGCAGTAAAAAATGGTTCCAGCTTATATTTTGG
Source organism: uncultured Facklamia sp. (assembly GCA_964471435.1). Classification (GTDB taxonomy): domain Bacteria; phylum Bacillota; class Bacilli; order Lactobacillales; family Aerococcaceae; genus Facklamia. The sequence goes on along the minus strand of CAYYGA010000096.1, from coordinate 856 downwards.
GCAGTCATAATTTTTCAAACCCTTCTCATTAGTCTGATGCTTTTAGCCCGCATCAAAACCTTTACGTCGCCTACTTATGACATGGGAATCTTTTCGCAGATGTTTGCTAATATGAGTAAAGGATTGGGCCCCGTAACGACTTTAGAAAGAGATCAGGTGTTATCTCATTTTGCCGTTCATATTTCACCCATTCATTATTTACTCTTACCCTTTTATCTTTTGATTCCCAGACCTGAAACCATTCAAGTCTTACAAGTTTTAGTGGTGCTCTCAGGCATCCTGCCCTTTTATTTAATTTTAAAAGAATTTGATTTTCCTAAAATCTATCAAAAGCTCTTATTATTTCTATATTTATGGACTCCCGCTTTAACTACTGGACATTTTTATGACTATCATGAAAACTGCTTTTTAGCACCGCTGCTTTTATGGTTATTTTATTTTACTATTAGAAAACAAGCTGCTGGATCTATAATAGTCGTGGCTTTGACGTTAATGGTTAAAGAAGATGCTATGATTTATGTTTTCTCAATGGGAGCCTACTTTTTATTTCAAGAAAGGTTTAAGTTCAAGCAGCGCGGCAAGATCTTTATTTTTATCACACAGATAGTCATTCCACTGGTTTATTTTATGTTGGCCATCACTTGGTTACAAAATGAAGGCGACGGGGCCATGACGACCCGCTTCACTAACTTTATGCACCCGGGGGAAGACAGTTTAATCAATGTTATATTCAATGCCTTATCCAATCCTCAGTATACTTTAGCAAACTTCTTCACTTTCGAGAAACTTAAGTATGTACTGATTGTTTTAGGCTGTCAGGCTTTTTTACCTTTAATGCAAGCCAATTGGTCCCATT
>CAYYGA010000095.1:0-4630 GCA_964471435.1 uncultured Facklamia sp. | reverse complement strand
CTGCAATTCCAGATACTTTGTTTCCTTATATATGGTTTTGGTTGATGCATCATCTCGTATTTTTAACGCTGGAAGAAGAGTTAATTTTGGAATCTAAGCAGACTGATGGGAAAGAAATTCCTAATATTTCTTAAATGCCGACAGTCTTTTAGAAAAACATCTTTCTTTTAATAGTGAGACCAAACAAAGTTAAATGTAGATTGCTAAGATTTTAGGGCTGAGGCAGCATGTCTCAGCTTTTTTCCTTGTTATATATTCTAAATAAAAAAGTCTGATTTTTACTAAATTAATCTACAAAATTCTAATTTGAATAGATAGTTGAATATAATTAAATTATTAATGTAACCGCTTCACTTGATTTGTGATACAATGAAATCATATTCATTTTATTTACAGCAGCTATCTCATAATTAATGATATTGTTTAGATAAAATGGAACACATTTTTTAAAAAAGGAGAGTATACATGACAAAAAAACATTCAATAAATCTTGATCGTTTAGTTAAAGATATGGATTTTATTAATGACATTACCGCAACTCCCGGACACGGGTCGACTCGCTTTTCTTATTCACATGAGGATCAGCAGGTACGGGAGTATATTTTAAAAGAAATAGAAAATTTAGAAATGGAAGCCAAAATCGACGGTGTAGGGAATATCCGGGCAAAATATAATCCTACAAATAGCGATGCTCCTTCCATTATGATTGGTTCACATATTGATACGGTTCCAAATGGCGGCCGTTATGATGGGCTGGCCGGTACGATTTCCGCTTTAGAAGTGATCCGGACGATTGCTGAAAATAAGGTTGAAATTAACAAACCAATAGAATTAATTATCTTCGCGGAAGAAGAAGGGTCAAACTTTGGCAGCACGACTTTCGGCAGTAAAGTTTTAACCGGCAGACTAAGTAAAGAAGAAGTGAAAAATGCTTCTGACAGCCAAGGAGTTTCTGCCTATGATGTAATGAAAGACTTTGGGCTGGATGTAGAAAGTATTGGAGAAAACTTATTAACTGCTGATGAAGTGGAAGCTATGATTGAAATCCATATCGAGCAGGGAAATGTTTTGGAAAAAGAAAACAAATCGGTTGGGATTGTGACCGCAATTTCCGGTATGAATACTTTTACCGTCACATTAAATGGAGTATCCAATCATGCGGGCACCACTCCGATGATTGGCAGACGCGATCCGCTAGTTGGAGCTGCTAAAATTATATTAGCTATGGAAGAGTTTGCGCGTACTAAAGTTCATGAAACGACCGTTGCCACCGTTGGGAAATTGCACTGCTTCCCGGCAGGATCTAATGTAATTAATAATGAAGTAGTTTTCAACGTTGATATTCGTGATGTAAATCAAAAAGGTATCGATAAAACTTCCGATTATTTGAAAGAAATTGTAGCTGAAGTTGCCAAAGAACATGAACTGGAACATTCAATTAAACTTGTAGGTAGCTCTAAGTCAGTTGATTTATCTGAAAAAGTCATCAACGCCCTTGAGGAAAACGTTAAAACAAGAGAAATACCTTATAAAATAATGCATAGTGGGGCAGTCCATGATGCCATGATGTTAACGGATTTAACCGACGTTGGTATGCTGTTTGTACCAAGTAAAGACGGAATCAGTCATAATCCAGAAGAATATACATCCTTTGAGGATATTGAACTAGGAGCCAATGTGCTGCTGGATACCGTGATTACTTTAGCTGAATAAACATAAATCATATTTATCTCTTAAATACCGGCTTACTTTTAGCAACTGTTCTAACAGATGCTAATAGTAAGCCCTTGTTTTATTTTAAGCCGTTATTAGGAAATATTTAAAATAATAACCTCATGAATTTTCACAGCTTAGGCTGGGCTGAACTTGATAACTATTTTTTTCTATCTTCTTATGAGCTTGAGAAGATAGATAAGCAGAGTAAGTATCTTCTCAGCAGCTTAAGATGATAGATAAGGGAAGCAACTATCAGCTCAGCTACTTAAGTTGATAGATAAGTAGACTAAGTATCTTCTCAGTGGATTAAGATGATCGATAAGCAGATTAAGTCTCTTCTCAATGCTTGAAGAAGATACTTACTTACTCAAATTCAAAAAAGTCAGGAGCATACATCCCTTTTCTTATGATTATTGAGATAAGCAAATGAGCGTAAACACTAAAGAAAAACTTTAGTGCTTACGCTCATTTTTATATAATATTTACTTATACAAAAGTAAGTATACTAGTCAATGTCTTCAGACAGCTCCTGGCTGAGCTCTCGAATCAGAGGTCTTAACCATGATTCAAGTGAATCTAATTCAAAACCTTCCTGCATAATCTTGTCAGAAATAACGTAGCTGTCATGACTGAAGCTGAAAGGTGATTTTTCATGTGTATCGTGTTGGTATGTAACTTGTACCTCTTTACCGATTTCTTTTTCCAGCCATTCAACAAAGGTAGATATAGTTATGGCGTCAGTAGTCGCAACATTATAAATGCCTTCTTTTTCATTCTCAATCGCCCACACGATTGCATCGGCTGCTGTTGTTCCTTTTACATAATTGACCTTATGTTCAGGATCATCAAAGTATAAGGTCTCTTCTTGAAGAACCTGCTCGATATAAAAATGCAGCCGTTCTGTATAGTCATCATTATCTAATACAATTGGAAAGCGAAATGCTGTTACATCGAAAGGCGCTTGAGTAAAGAGAAAAGCTTCTGCTTGTCTTTTACCTTCTCCATAATCTACTTCAATTAACGGGTTGATCTCGAACTCCCAAGGATCAAAATCTTCTTCACGGTAACCACCTTTTATATTCGTAGTGGGGTAGACTGCCATCGAAGAGGTATAGTAAAAATGTTCGGTAATACCATCCAGCTTCTCACTAATCAATTCTGCATCTTCCATAGTATAAATTAAACTATGATAAACAGCGTCCCACTTTTGAGCAGTTACTTCCTCCCAGCCCGGATGGCTTTCGATATGTGCATCGAGTGTAATATGAGGAACTTCTTTTTTGAAGGGCAGCGGTGTATTCCCTCGTGTAGCAACCGTGACTTGGTGCCCCTTAGCAATTAGTCCGTCTACCGCTTTTTTTCCAAAAAATTGTGTCCCGCCTATAAATAATATATTTTTCATAACGACTCTCCTTTCTATAGTAGTTTAAATGATTTAGTAAATATTATGTATAAAAAAGCATTACCCTCAAAATATCATGTAAAAAAATCAATTTAATCACACTAAAATAAGCGACACTTTTAGTTCCAAATTAAAACTAAGTAGTAATTACAATATCATTCACATCTATTCTGTTTAAATAATTTGAATGAAAAATGATTCATAACTATAGATTTGATTTGATTCAATTACATTGCATAACATCTCTACCTTTGTTAAAAATGGAAAGTTTTTACATGATTAACGGACACTTGAAGCGAAGAGCATTCCCTAATAATAGGACCTGCTTTTGATGTTTAATAGCTATTAAGTTATCTTAATTAATTTTGAGAGATTTAAACTAAACTTATAAATTATTCATCAATATAACTAAGTGACTAGTAATAGAGATTCTACTTTTTTTCAAAACCTGCACCTCTAGTACATAAATATGAAAAGAAGTAGGGATATTACTTTGTTAAGATTAAGAAGAGTCTCGATTTGGAAGCTTTTTCATTATCATTATACTGCGTTTAGGAGGTTGTTTCTAAGTTTTTTAAGTGTCTGTTAAATAATAAAATCATTTTGGAATGAGGGGTAAAATGGAAAAAAGGTACAATTTTTTTATAGTAAGTATGTTACTTTTAAATTTAATCAGTCAGCCGTTCCTTACATTAAATAGTGTGTACGCTGATGATGGAGGAGAGTACTATGATTATGATAGTTCTGAACAAATCGGTAATTATGAAATATCGTCAGAATCTATAGTAGAAGAGATCGGTCCTGAGGAAGTGATTTCTGAACCATCTGCTGAGTCCTCTTTTGATGAAGAAGATTACAGCGAAAGTGACTATTTAGAAGAACCACAAGAGGATGATTTATCTGAAGAAGAAGATACACAATCTGAGGAAGAGACGAGCGAAGAAGAAAAGAATCCTCTTTCATCGATTAGTTATATAGGTGGAAATGAGACAACCAACTTAAGAACTGGATCAGAAGCTTACTTTAGTTTTAATGTTACTAATCAAGAAGCTGATTTAGAAGATGCTATTATACGTATAACACTACCTGCAGCTAACATTGATTACTATAATGACAATAGTTTATATTTCCCTAATCAAGGATTAGAAGGCAGAGTTAGCAGTCAAATCATTAATAATCAGTTAGTACTTGATATAGATGCTGGTACTTTAGTGGCTAATTATCAACAGAACTTTAATTTAGTATTTAAAACTTTAGATGATGGGTCGATGTCTGATCAAACTATCATACCTGTTCAAGCAGAAATTCTTCATGAAGGCGCAAGTCTTGCTTTAACCGAAACAGTAAATTACCAGTTCGTTACACGTAAACCTTTATTTACAAGTAATGTGACTTATCCGAATGAAGATGACGATGATGAAGGTCTTCTGTTCGTTAACTATCAAGTAGCATTAGATAATAATGGTATTGGAAATGGCTCTGGCTTGTCTGAATTAACATCATTAACAATTA
>CAYYGA010000094.1:0-4798 GCA_964471435.1 uncultured Facklamia sp. | reverse complement strand
CTTTTGAAGCTTTAGAAGTAGTCTTGCGGGTTAAGAGTCTCCTAAGACGACAAGGGGTAACTAATCAGACAACGGGGCAGGCTGCTAAAAAAGAAGTACAAACGGAAATTGACTTAGGCCCTATCATGATTGATAAAAGATCTCACACCGTCCAAACCGCTGCTGGTGACGAAATTAAATTAACCGCGCTTGAATTTGATATTTTATATCTCTTAGCCGGTTCTCCTGGAGAAGTTTTCTCGGCTGATGATATTTTGGAAAGCGTCTGGAGCGATACTCAAAACGCCAGCTCTAAAACCGTCATGGTCCACGTGAGTAATTTAAGAAATAAAATTGAAGAAGCCACCAAAGGTGATAAAGTGATTCAAACCGTTTGGGGCGTCGGCTATAAGATAGAAGTTTAAGTGATGTAAATGGAAGAAAATAAAAAGACAGATATCCAAACTAATGAAGGAAAAGAAAAGCGTTACCCGTCTCTTAGTTTAACCAGCGAAGAAACGATTGATGTTCTCTTGCAGACACTGATTGTAGCAGGAGGTATTTCAGTCGCTTTCTTAGTTCTTTACTTTGCTTACCAGGAAATACTTGCTTATACAGGTGGTGGGAATTTTAGATGGCCCTTATCTTTATGGATTATTAATAATCCACACATCTATGAGTATTCAATTAATCTCTTAATCGCCGTCTATATGATTACATTAATTGCCGGCGTCACTTGGGCATTCATACGTTACCGTGATCGGATGATTTTAATTTCTATTCGCCACTATATAAGTCAGATGGCTAAAGGCGATTATAACTTACGGATTCCTGAAGGTGAAGCGGGGGATTATGAACAATTAGCAAGGGACGTTAATATTTTAATGGATAATATTAATCAAGCTTTTGAAGAACGAGATGAAACAGAACGAATGAAAGATGAATTCATGAGTAATATTGGTCACGATATAAGGACACCCCTTACTTCTATTAAAGGTTATATCGACCTGGTACGAACAAATTATGAAAATTTAAGCCAGGAACAAATAATAGACTATATCAGTATTGCCTATGAAAAAACTCAAAGCATGGAAGTCTTAATTAATGATATGTTCGATTATACGGACACGAGTAAAAAAACTGCACCATTAGATATCCAATCGATTCCATTGGAAGCATTCGTTCAACAAATCAGTGCAGATTTCTCTTTACAGGCAGAACAAAAAGAAATCGAAATCCAAACAGATATTCAACCACAAAACTTAGTAGTATCCTTTGACCCGGAAAAAATGGCTCGCACCCTCAATAATTTGATGACCAATGCACTCAAGTATGGTAAAGGGGCTTCTTATATATTAATAAAAGCTTATTACTTAGCAAAAGACGAATTTTATAAACAAACTCAGGTGAAATATGGTAAAGAAGAAAAGAATCCCAACATTACACACTGGCTTATTATAGAAGTAGCCAATAATGGCCCCTTACTTTCTAAAGAAGATCTTGATAAAATATTTGAACGTTCTTACCGTGCAGACCAGTCAAGAACTTCAAAAGAACCCGGTTCAGGCCTTGGTTTATCGATTGTAAAGAACTTTGTGGAGCTTCATCATGGGAATACTTATGCCTATATTAAAGAAAACGACTTAATCTTTAGAATTGAAATCCCTCAGAAAAAGGCTTAATACCAACGATGAGAGCGTTTTGTTACAAAATGTAATATATTAGATACAGAATTGTAGTTTAAAAAATCTTTAAAAAGCTTGAACTTTTTAAAGGTTATCCTATAATAAACTTATCGGCAAATCTTAAGAGTTTCCTCATGACTTATATTATTAAGCTGATTTCTAAAGAAATTCTAAAGAAAAACCATAGTGTTTAAAGAAAACTTTAAAAAGTTTAAGAAAACACTTGCATTTCTTTAAAAGGTTTGCTAATATAAGTCATGAGGAAAGTCGATGAAGTTCCCTTAAGAAGTCGTCGTAAAAAGTTTTAAAAAAGAAAGAGGAAATGAAATGAAACTTAATAAATTAGTTTTAACATCCGCATTAGCATTAGCTTTAGCAGGTGCAGGTGCAGCTTCTGCTCAAACAGTAGACGGACCATACACAATTATTGATGGAATCTATTATGTAATTACTGAGGGTGTAGTTACTCCAGCGAATGCAGCAGCTTTTGGTGCTGAAACCACAGAAACTGTTGTACCTTATGAAACATTTACTCGTGAAGATGCTTCTTTACCTGAAGGTACTAGAAATGTTATTCAAGCAGGTGTTAATGGAGTAGACACTACAACAGAATATCTTGCTTTAGTTGACGGTGTAGTAACTGTTACAAATACAGATACAGTTCGTACTGCAGAGCCAGTCAATGAAATCGTTGTTGTAGGAACTATGTATGTTGCTGAAGATGTTGAGCAAGATACACCAACAGGTGAGGATGATGTATTCGAACCAGTTGTAGAAAACCAAGACGTAGTCGAAGTTGTTGAAGGTGTAAATATTCATACTATCCAACAAGGAGACTTAACATTCTCTGGTCGTTTAGACGCAGCAGAAGGTATTTCATACGTAATTATCGAAAAAAATGGTAAAGTAATCGGTGAAGGTGCAGTTGATGACCGCGGATACTTTACAATTCAATTAACTGAAGCAATCCAATATGGTAACATTATTGATGTTTACGGTGTGAATGCGGAACGTGAAAAAGTATCAAATGCTAACTTTGGTGAGCACGAAGTAACATATGTTGCTCCTAATCGTGATGCAATTAATCCTCACTTTACATCAGCAGATGCAGGTCTAATTGATGGCTATACTCGTCCATTTGACTTTGTAATCTTAACTGTTAGAAATGCTAACGGAACTGTAGTTTTAGATGATTTAGTAATTAAAGCAGACGAAAATGGATATTGGTCATTTGACTCTTCTGAAGTAATCCGTAATGGATATACAGCATCAGTTCGTACAGTTGACTCAGCTGGTAACGGTTCTGAAACAGTATCTGTAAAAATTGGTGATACATCAGCTTTATCAGCTCCAGATGTACGTCGTGCATATGGTGAAGATTTACATGTAACAGTTGATGCTGGCTTACCATACGCAACAGTTACAGTTATTCGAGCTAATGGAGATACTGTTACAGCTCAAGCTGATTCAAATGGTATTGTACGTGTGAAATTAACTTCAAGATTAGTAACTGGCGAGACATTCCGCGTAGTAGTTGAAGATACATATTTAAATCGTGCTGACTCAGAAATTACTTACAAAGTAACTCGTGGTGCTGACAATGTTAAACCTCAAACTCCAACAGTTGATACAATTGCTGAAGGTCAAACTTTACTTACAGGTACTGCAGAACCATTCACATTAATTCAAGCTATCTGGACAGATCAAATTACATTAGACCGTAACGAAATCTACGCTCTAGCAGACGGTTCAGGTAACTGGTTCATCGATTTACTAGAACGTGGATTAACTCCATTTGAAGCTGGAAAACAAATCTATGTACGTTCAATCGATAACCGCCAAAACTACTCAACTCAAACAGTTGAAACCGTAGTTGCAGCAACAGATGCAGTTCATACTTCAGAGCCAATCGTTGTTTCACCTAATGGAACAGATATCGACATCTTAGATCCAAACGATGAAGATAATGCTGGCGAGCTTCCTGTAGATGATGATAACGATGATGATGACCCTGGCGATGATGATGACAACGACGATGATGACAACGACGATGATGACAACGACGATGATGACAATGGTAAACCAGCTAAACCAGCTAAACCAGCTAAACCAGCTAAACCAGTTGCATCTGCATCAGGTTCTAAAGCTGAATTACCAGAAACTGGTGAGTCTTCACAATTCGCTATCTACGGTGCAGCAGCATTATCAATCTTAGCAGGTCTAGGATTAGTTGCTCCAAAATTCAAAAAAGAAAACTAATTTAATTAGTAATCTAACCTAAGAAGCTTGCTTGCAAGCTTCTTTTTTTGTGTATTTATATGAAAATTTAATGACTTTGCAGTGAAATAATGGAAACGTTTATATAATTTAAATCTATTATGGTATAATAAATTTAATAATAAATTACGAGGTGTATATATGAAAAAAGTATTAAAAGCTTTATTAACATTATCTTTATCATCAATGGTACTTACCCAATCAGTAATAATCGCTCAAGAATCAGTGGAGGAAGAGGCGCCAGTTGAAGAAACAGTTGCAGAAGAAGAGGCAGGAGAGACAGAAGAGACTGTAGAAATCGAAACACCAGAAACAAGTGAGATTCCAGAGGAATTAATTAACTCAATTAATGAAGCAAATCAAGTGGTTGAGTCAAAAAGATTAGCAGGGTTCTTAGATTTAGCTTTTGGTGATGGAGAAGCCGGCTTTTTATTAAATTCAATTGACTATAGTATTGCACATAATTCAGAAGAGCCTTTAAGTGCTGAATTAAACTTAGTATCTACTAATCCAGAAGGAGAATCAGTTTTTCAATACTTTGCATATCTTTATCAAGGTTATGTGATTGAAAATCAAGGTGAGCAATGGATAATAGATGATGCTTCTACCATTGAGCCATTTTTTGTTAATTTACTTTTAAACAGTGAACCCTCAGAGGTAGATTTAAAAGCAAAATATTTTGATTATTATGAATCCGAACAAGGATATCATTTAGTGTTAAAAGATGATATTAATACAGAAGAATTATGGTCTGATTTAAACAGCGTTTATAATTTAGAAACAGCAAGAGATAATATTATCGAGATACTCAATGTTCAATCTGAAGTGGCTGGTGTAGAAGTAGATCCAACTTTTGG
>CAYYGA010000093.1:0-4863 GCA_964471435.1 uncultured Facklamia sp. | reverse complement strand
AGGCTTTCTCCTACTATAGAAGAGGAGGGATACCCGTGAAATATAAAAATTTAACTATGCGTAAAGTGAAAAATGCTCACCCCTTATTAGTATCATGTAACTTATGTAAAAAAGAATTGGCTGTCTATCAAAAAGGCGGCAGGGGCAACTTGATTAAATTACAGGTTCCGCGGATTGTCGAAGCAGAGTTTGATCTAACCCATTTATCCAACGCCTTGCTCTGCCCCAACTGTGGCACACAACTTGGTTCCTTATCGGATTACCGCGGTAACCCTACTTACTTTTTACTCCGAGGTTTGACAACCACTAAACGGCTGAATCATTTTTAAACTGATACAGAATGTAGAGTCATTTCTTTTATGATAGCTCAATTACCAGCCTGTCAGATTTTTTTCAAAATATAAAGTTTAAAAAAGGAGCTGAAATCAGCCCCTTTATTTTTTTTATTTAAATTTCTGCGGTATGTCTGCTGTATCCTTTTCTTGATTGATAGTAATAGCTGATGCGTTATAAGGAAATCTTGCTACTTTAACCCTTATTTCTTCTTGACGGGTTCCGGGTCTTCCCCATAATACTTTCAATTCGTTTCCTTCCTCAGCTAACTCTGTATTAATCCATGCTAATGAAATCATGGCATTGAAATTATAAGAAATAATTCTTCCCGAACTCACACCCACTTTTTCTTCATTATGAAGCACCCAGTCATTATGGTAGTAATATTTTTGCTGAGAAGTCCCATAAGCATAATCAATATCAGTTTCTTTGAAAATTGGATCGCATGCTTCCTCCCCAGGAGTAATTTGTGTCATAAATACTTTAGCCACATCTTCTGGATTCCACTCTAAAGTAACGGCAGTTCTCGGAGGATTAGCAGCAATTTTTTCTAAAGCTTCACGCCCTCTAAAGTCGTGATTAAACTTCACTAAAAATCCTAAGCCAACATCATAAGGTGTGACGAAGCGCGATTCTAAATCCTCACCTAAGCTACCTTTTAATCCTCTTGAAATATTAAAGAATGAATAATTTGGATGCTCATACATGTATTGAGACATTTCTTCATCTGTTTCAAACCAAGGCAGCGGGTAATGAAGATTAATATTAGGAAAACCAGCTTCAGTATGGTTAAAGAAATTATAAGTTTCCAGTCCTAATTCTTTTGCGCCAAATTTACGGCCGGACTCCACCACCTTAGCGTAGACTTCGTTAAAGTTTTCCATCGGACCATGTAATTCATACCCTAAATTCCCCGTCATACTTAAACGTAAAATATCTACTTCCACTTCACCCATTTTTTCGATCCGGTGTTTTGCAAATCTAATATCGTGTAAGTCAGCTTGAAAGGCATCTTCTAAAATTTCTAATGATTTTTCACCATCGATTTGGATAATAAATTCCTGGCCTGTTCGATCAATGCCTTCAAAGTCTAAATACGATTGTTGTGCATAGTAATCAATGGGAGCATTCAACCAATAGGTCCGGTAATGGTCCGGGCCAATTTTAATGGCCACCCCATCAGTCATCAATAAACCTTCTTCATTACAAATTACAGCATGACGCATTCCTGTATCACCTAAATTACTGAAATCATTCACACATAGTTCCTGTAAAAAATCTAATGCTTGAGGTCCTTTAATATCATAAATCGGTGTTTGTCCGTTTAACGCAGTCCCTATCCAAGCAGTTTCTAAGTAACTTGTAATTTCATCTTTAATTCCACTATAGCTAAAAGGTGACTGTAATTCTCCACCTAAATTCATCAGTAATACCGCATTCTTGTTATTCTCAGGAATCTTAATATCCTTCATAATAAATATTCTCCTCCATTTTAATAAATTAAGCAATTAGCGTTGGAAACGCTTTATCTTTATATCTATTATAAAATAATCTATAATAAGCTCAACGGCAAAACTGCTGTTATTCAGTTATAAATTATACAAGATTGCACAAAGGAGAGTTTCAAAATGAACAGCTTATTAGTAAAAGATTATTTAGAAAAGGAGCAGATAAAGTTTGACTCTTTTCATAACACTATGGATTCTAACTTCCAAAATATTGTTTATATCGATTCTAAGACAGATTTAAAAAATTTAAAAATGGACACACTCTATATTATTCCATCTGACCTATTGCAAACTTTAAGCATTAAGTTAACGGATTATACTTTTATAACGGATTCAAGTTACAAAGATAAATTACCCAATGGCTTCATCCTTCATTCTCATACTTCAATGATTAAAGTATATACAACCCTTCTAAAAGCATTTCATAAAGTTCAACGGATCAATGACCATTTCATTCACAACACCCAATTATTGGAAGAAGGGTTCATTGATTTTGAAAATAGTATGCGCCTGTCTTTAATGACAATTTATACCAATTACGGCATGAGTATCGCTTATTATAACTTTTTATCCGGACAAATAATTACTCAAAATCGCACTTTAACACGAATGAGTTCAAACTTTTCCGATAACAAAGAAGAAATAAGAGACTCCTTGCAACATGATTTCGCTAACTCACACTTAACGGAAGAAACCATATTGTTTTTGTCAGATCATGAAAATGTTTATGGTTGTTTCTTTCCTGAAATGGGTCAAAAAGAAGAAACATTTAATGTGGAAATTTATACCCTGCTGGTTGAAAAAATGATTGCTGCTTTCAAGCCTAAATTCAAAACCAATTTTAGAGAAGCCTATCATCAATTTTTATTGGTTTCACTTATTGAGAACAAGAAAATTGGACAGAAGGTTATCGAGAACTATTTAACTGAAAGTAACATCCTTCCTCACAACGGTTTTCAATTACTAAAATTTTACCCCCGTAATCAAGCAGAGCCTTTGAGCATGAGTGATCGTCCCCTTATTCAAAGAATTAAGACGGCGGTAGGTTCTCATAAAATATTCAGTTATGATGCCCACTTACTTGTTTTACTAATCGGTGACACGCAACTGGCTAATTATCAGCAAATTGAAAGTATAATGAATGATTATCAACATTTATGCTTAATCAGTACTTCATTTAATGATTTAAGGAGCCTTCCCATTGCGTACGCTCAAATTTACGGGATGTATTTAAATAATGAAGATATCTATGAAGGACAAACACTTTTTAATTATGAGGATTATTTTTTGAAGATATTTTTATTAAGTATTAAGAAGAATAGGTTTCATCTAAACTATTGTCATATTAAATTACTTGAAAAGCGCAAACAATTACTAGCATACGAGAATGCTATTACAATTATTTATACCTTTATACTGAACGGATTAAACAAATCTACCACTGCTGAAGAACTCTTTATGCACCGTAATACATTAACTTACAAGTTAAATGAGCTTTCTGAGCTGTTGAATATAAACTTTTCTAACCTGTCATCCGATGAAAGACTTTGGTTATTGTATTCTTTAAAGTTACTTAATAAATAAATTTTGCATTGAGCTCTTCCCAAGTATAAATCAGTCAGACTCTCTCTTTTTTTAAAAAAATATAACGATTGAAAAAGGCTATATGATAAAATTCCGATAGCTTACAAACCATCAGCTCCATCTCTAACATTTCATCCAGCCAATCGGTTATGTCTTTTAATTTATTATCTTGAAGTCCATAAAATGTGCGAATGCCCATGCGACTATCTAAATGAAAAGAAGGTGCGATGAGAGAAATTAGTTCATCATGACTTACCTCAGTCAATTCACCAAACTCACTCGATAAAGTGGACTGTTTGCTATTTAGAAGGATGCGGGCTTCTTCTAATCGATATTCAAATATAACTTTTGTCATCACTTTCCTTGGAAAATTATGGTTAATAATTGAAAGCCGTCCATCCCTTTTCAATAGATGATTAAATTCTTTGATGACTTCCTGATTATTATAGTTTCATCATTATAATCTATTACTAAATCTGCTTTAACTTAAACCTAATTGTGAGGTGTAAATTATTTTTTCATCCTCAAAAATCCCTCATTATGATTTGAATCCAAGAGTCTTCATATAATTTATCAGCCCTTTTATTTTAAATTAAAAGTGACTTTAACGATAAATGGTCGTTTCTCTTTTATTTTCAACCGTGATCCTACCATTTTTAATGACACATAATCGTTCTGGAATATCAATGATTACGTGCTCTTTTACTTTGGTGTCCATTAAAACTAAGTCTGCCTTATTGCCTACTTTGATACCATACTTTTCAAGTCCAATGGCTTTAGCAGGATTTTCAGTGATCATTGAAAGCACAGTCGGTAAATCCTCGGCTCCACCTAAATGGGCGACTGGAATAGTAAGCATGGCGGTTTGTATAATATCGCCATTGCCATAAGGAGTAAAGGCATTGCGAATGTTGTTTGTTGCAATACAGACATTAACCTCGCCATCCCTTAATTTACGTATGGGAGTAACAGCCCGGCGGACATTATACTGATCGTTTCTAGCCCCTAAGTGTAAATCCGTCGCGGGTAAAGCCATAACATTGACTTTTGCTTCCGCCATCAATGCGATAACCGGTTTTAGTTGATCCTCTGGTAAAGCGTGAAGGGCTGTCAAATGACCAACGGAAACTCTTCCTTGATAATTTTCTTTAATCGTTTTCTTAGCCAGGTAAACAATTGACATATCATCTGCTTCATCACTAAAGTCTTGGTGGAAATCGACTGGTTTGTTATATCTTTTGGCAATTTCAAAAACTAAATCAATATGCTCTTCTGCTGGTGCATCATTATAAGGAATTCCTCCTACAACGTCTGCACCCATTTCCATGGCTTGGTGCATCATCTCTTCTGTACCAGGAGATTTAAAAATTCCTTCTTGTGGAAAAGCCACTACTTGGATGTCTACTAAGTCTTTATATTCTTCTTTAAGTTTTAAAAT
>CAYYGA010000092.1:2409-4863 GCA_964471435.1 uncultured Facklamia sp. | reverse complement strand
CTAGATGGATATTATTGACCAGGTTCACCTTTATCATACTTTTCAAACAAAGGTTGAATTTTATAATTACCCGGAAAACGGAAACCAATATTAGGATCCGAAAATCCACGCTTAATACCAGGAGTTAAATCAACCGACTCAAACTGCTCCACGGTAATTTCATTTACAATTTCTTTCCCGCGGCCTTCCACCAACTTCAAACCAAATTCCGGGTCCATCAGACAACCTTTACCAACTGCTACTAAATCAGCCAGTTTCAATGCTTCATTTACATCAGCTTCTGATAATACAGCACCGACTATAATTAATTTAACCGGATCTTGAACTACCTTCATAAACTTTTCCGCTAAGGTTAGATGTGTGGATGGATTAACTGGTTTGTTATCATAACGCGGCATGGACAAGTGGATATAATCAAATTTAAATTGATTGATTAATCTTTCAACTAAGTGAAGTGACTCTTCATAAGCATAGCCAATATCTCTACCATGAACTTCTTCCGGTGAAATACGGTAGCCGACAATAAAGTTATCCGGTGCAAATTCATTGATTGCATCAAATACTGCTTTAGCTGCTTCTAAAGGAAAGTTCATGCGCTTATCTAAAGAGCCGCCCCAGTGATCATCGCGTTTATTGGATAGGCCGGAGAAGAACTGTTGGAATAAATAATGGTTGGCTCCATGAATTTCAACACCGTCAAAACCAGCTTTTACAGCTAATTCAACAGCACGTCCAAAGTCGGCAATAATTTCTAAAATATCTTCATGGGAAAGCTCCGTCAGTTCATAAGATAAAAAGTCAACATCTATTGCACTGGGTGCATACACCTCCAAGCCTTGCTTGGCACGCCAATTAGCTTCACGGCCGCCATGGTGGATTTGTAATACAGCTTTATTGCCGGCAGATTTAATGGCTTCGGCGACTTTTGTCATGCCTTCTAAGTTCTCTTCTCCCTTAGCAGCCAGCTGTTGTTGATCAGAATAAGAGGTTCCGCAAGGACCGCCATTTTCACTTACATAGTGATATTCAGTAATAATCATGCCTGCTGCCTGGTTGCGTGCTTTATAATAGTCAATTGTATCTTGAGAAGCTACGCCATTTTCTAAACCTGAAGAAGTCTGCATCGGGGCCATGACAATTCGATTTGAAATGGTTGCTCCGTTTTGAAAGGTAACTTGATCAGTAATTTTTCTTTTCATATAGTTATTTCCCCTTTTTAAAAAATAATTATCTCAGTAATGAAGTTTTATTTGACTGTTGCGCCCAGACAGTTAGTGAAGTGCTGTAAAGCCCAGTCGTGTCCTGCCTGATTAAAAGAAGCAACGGCGTCTTTATAGATGACGATTTGGTAACCGAGGTTATAAGCGTCGACAGCGGTGTGCAAGACACAAATATCGGTACATATTCCCAGTATGTGAACTTCTTTAATCTCTCTTTCGCTTAATTTTTGGTGCAGGTCAGTGCCGGCGAAAGCGGAGTAGCGGGTTTTAGGCATGTAGTAAACATTATCCTGTTCTTTAATCGATTGATAGTAGGGTTCGAGGTCTCCGTATAGCTTGATGCCCGGGCTGTTTGCCAGATTATGTGGTGGAAACAATTTGGTCTCCGGATGGTAGGGATCATTTGGGTGGTGTGTGTCGATACCAAAGACTATAAAATCATCGGGATTTTGGGCAAATTCTTTGGTCAAAGACATCACTTTTTCGAAGATATTTTGGGCAGGCTGCCCGGCAGTTAAAGCTCCGTGGTCTGCAACAAAGTCAACGGTATAATCAACATGCAGTAATGCTCGCTTCATACTTTTAGCTCCTTTTTATGAATTGTCTGAGAAGGCTGGAGGACATTTTTTTAGAAACAGTTAATAAAACTTCCATCAAACTTCGACTCTACCTTCTATTATACCTCATTTTGACGAATAAAGCTTGGAAAGCCTTCTCTTATCATCTTTCAAGCGTTTTGATAGGGTTTACCACAAAATTATATTATAATAATAAAGAAGATTAAAATACTGTATGAGAAAAGGGGTATGATGATGGAGTCCAATATGTGGTTAATTTTATTACTGATTTTTGCAGGCTTAATTCTTATCACATGGTTAGTGGTGGGGAGACGAAAAGATATTAAAGGGGATCAAGAGCAGGCAAATGTTCCTGATTTAGACGAAATCGAAGACAACACTTTTGGAGCAGACGTACCGCCACATGATCATTTAAATCAAATGGATGCGACTTTTGGAGGTCATAGACCGACTGATGAGATGGCAAATGCGAAATTAGATGAAGTCCACCGTCAAGAGCAGGCAGAAATCATGCAAGAAGAGCAGGAAAGAAGAGATGAAGCGGTAGAAGAAGATGACGGAGTCAGTGATTTTGATTTTGTAGAAAAACGAGACCGGGATGATTATATGGCCCAACCTGATTTTAACGAGGCAGAAGCAAATGTTGTGGACGGTCC
>CAYYGA010000092.1:0-2309 GCA_964471435.1 uncultured Facklamia sp. | reverse complement strand
CGTGATTTCAATGAGACGGATGAAACTATGACTACAGGTATCGAAGAAGAAGTCAGAAATCAAAAAGAAGCGCAGGACCAATTGGAAAGAGAAGGGGATTCTCAATCAGGCCGTAAAAAACATCAAAAGGCGGATATTGATTTTTCAGAAACTGCTAAAACTGAAGCTGTTCCTATGGGTGTCACTTCTACAGCTGCTGATTTAAATTTAAGTGAAGAATTGCCTGATGAAAAAGCTTCAAGTTACTCAGCCCAAGGAGGTCCGCTTGACCATGAAACTAATGATACTGACTCAAAGGATGGAGTAGATAAACCACAATTTAACCATTTGTCCAATCAACAATCAGAAGTGACATTAACAACGGATGCCGTCGGCCCCCAAGAAGACTTTGCTGAACAGAATTTTGACCAGCAGGCTATTCCCAACGTTTCTTATAAACAATTGATTAACAGTCCAACTGGTTTAAAAGGACAAAGAGTGCGACTTGAAGGTCGCGTAGCTTCTTATTTCACTGAAGATTTAGGTGTTGAAGGCGCAACTGCCCTGGCTTCATTAAATCCAATTGATGCGGAAGATGCCGATTTAATTGCTCTTAAATTTGTTAACCAAGTAGATCCTTCGATTACTACCAATGACAGGATAGAAGTAGAAGGGGAAATGGAAGGCTTGAAAGTTAATAATCGAATGGTAGTACCGACTATGAGGGTGGATAAAGTAAATAAAAAGTAAAAGAAAGGCTAAGTTTAAGAGAAGAAAATCACAAACTTCAGAAAAGAATTTGACAGCCCTTTCTTAATCCGATATAATGGATTCAAGATACAAAAAGATAAGGTTTTATCCTTTATTTAAAATTAAATATGCAACAATCTGAACAAGCGGTGAGCCTTTAGGTTCATGCGGCCGGGACCTTCTTTGAAGGCAACAGAGATGTGTATGAAAAGTACACCCTGTGAGACAGTTACCATACTGTCTTTGGGGTGTACTTTTTTTGTATATAATTTTAAGAAGATAAAAAGATTTGTGTCTTTTGTAACATGTTGCTGAAGCAAAAAAATAGAAAGAAGGAATAGTATGATAAAAGAAGTTTTAAAATCAAGGGAAGGTCGTTTTTTTGGTATCGGGACTGTCTTTTTCCTCTTAGGTTTTATTTTTCAATTTTCGTCGCTCGCTCTATATGCCCGCATTAGTTTCTATATAGCCATTTTCTTTTTAGGCTATTTTGCCACTAAAGAGGCGATTTATGAAACTATTTTCGAGAGAAAGTTAAATGTGGACTTATTGATGGTGTTGGCTGCACTAGGAGCAGTTCTCATCAATTACGAATCAGAAGGGGCCGCTTTACTCTTTATTTTTGCAGGAGCCGAAGTGCTTGAAGAGTATGCGACCAGTAAATCCACCAAAGCCATCACTGAATTAATGGGACACGTTCCCGATACCGCTCAGTTACTTTTAGACAATGGTGAAGTAAGGGAAGTTCCTACTGAAGAATTAAAACTTGGTGATACAGTAGTGGTGGCCAGGGGAGAAAACATTCCGATTGACGGTTTAATTGACCGGGAAGTATTAGCAAATGAAGCTGCTTTAACTGGAGAATCCTTACCTGTTTTAAAGCACAAAGACGAAGAGGTTTTTGCCGGAACAATTAACGTGGGTGATTCATTTCATCTAACAGTTAATAAACGAGCGGACGAGACCGTTTTCTCCAGTATTATTCGCATGGTAGAAGAGGCGCAGTCCAATCCTTCGAAGATTGCCTCTTTTATTGACCGGTTCGAATCCAAGTATGCTATCGGTGTGTTAGTAGCTGTACCGCTCTTTATCTTAGCGCTCTATGCTTTTGCAGGGTATAATTTTCAAGAAGCATTTTACCGTGGTATGGTTCTGCTGACGGTGGCCAGTCCTTGTGCCTTGGTTGCTTCGGCGACACCGGCTACTTTATCGGCCATTTCTAACGGCGCTAAAAACGGTGTCTTAGTTAAGGGCGGCGCGGCCATGGAATCTTTAGCGACTATGGATATTTTATATTCGGATAAAACAGGGACAATTACTGAAGGAAATTTTGCGGTAGTAGATTACCAATTACCAGAAGATGTTTTAATTGAAGTGGTTTATATGGAACAGCAATCCAACCACCCGATCGCCAATGCCATCGTCAAACATTTTTCGGACGTTGACTTAAGTCATGTTGACCAGTCAGTACCCGTCGAAGAGGTAACCGCGCAAGGAATGAAAAAAGGACAAATCCGCTGTGGCAAACCTACAGCTTTTGAAAACTATAAGTATTTTGAACAATATGCTGTTGCTTTAGG
>CAYYGA010000091.1:0-4999 GCA_964471435.1 uncultured Facklamia sp. | reverse complement strand
TTTAAAATTGTTTTAAAGCCGGTAAATCCTTGTTCTGGATCAAATTCGGCGTGCGTTCTAATCGCAGTGACTCCTGTAGGTATAATCATTTCTAAAGCTCTTTTTGCTCTTTCATAAATATCTTCTTCAGAAAAAGTGGGCTTCAATTCAGCTGTTACCTTGATTGCTTCTTGTAAAGTACCAGACATGTTTGGTTTGCGATCAGCAATTAATGCTTTGTCTAAATGGAGATGACTTTCAACTAATCCTGGAATAAGCACTCTTCCAGCCGCCTCAATAATTTTCTTTGCATCACTAGATATATTCTCACTAATTTCTTTAATCAAACCATCATGGATACTGATATCGACCAGCTCTTCCTTATCATTCAATCGTACATTTTTCATTAAAATATCGACGCTCATTATTTATTCTCCTATTAATGATTATAGTTCACCCAATATCAACGCTATAGATAATTGAAAGTAAATGATTACAGTAAGGCCTATTATCCAACTAAATTGGTTGAGCCAATCCAGTGTTTCTAACTTACTTAATATAAAGTTACCTCTATCTATAATCCTCAAACATATCCTACTAAAAAAGGGCTTACAATTTTATTTATAAAAAATTATCACTGTTGTATCCTAATTATAGCGAAAAGTAATTTAAATTATTATTACCATATTGTCTAGATTGTTAACTGTCATTTATCTATTATGAATGAAGACAGTTAGGCCTTGTTCAATCATCTTGTCTTATTACTAGATATAATTTTTAAAATGAGTCATATTGAGTACAATAATGTGTCATCACTTTAATTGTTAGGAGCTACAGAGGATGGATATTGCCGCAGTATTAGAAAATAGTGAAGACATTATAAAAAATGCCGATATGGTGGGCATCGGTTCAACACGAAAAGTTTATCGTTATAAAGAGTTCGTCATTAAGACCTTCTTACATCCTTTGGGTTTAACTCAAAGTAAAAACGAGTCTAGGATGTACGAATACTTGAAATTTTTAAAATTGGAAGAGCATATAGCTCCTGTTCTTTTTATGAATCAGCACTACTCAATCCAACCTTTTTACCAACAATTACCTTTAAAAAACAACTGTACTTACGATATTGATTTAGAAACAGACCCAAGAATTACACAAGATTTAAAGGTTGCCCTGAATATTCTTAATAAGGAACTAGGTGGTTTTGATTTTAAAGACTCAGGTAATTACGGTTTAAATAAAGAAGGCGAACTTGTTTTAATAGACTACGGCATGACAAAGCAACTATATGAAGAACAATGGGTGCCACTGGCAGAGGCTGGTAAGCTGCCACAAATTTATTTTGAAAAATGCCAGGTATGCGGTATTGAAAAAGAACTTCGCATGTATGGAGAAGCAGATAAAGATTGCCGTTGTGTAGAATGCGGGAAGGAGTATTGAAAGTAGAAAAATCTTGATTTCTTTAATTATCTCCCTAAAATAATTCTCTCTTTCGATCTTTTATAACTAAACAAGAAACCATTGGATATTACAATTCACTTAACAAATAAATATATTTTTTAATTTCCTTGTTTTTTTAGGAAGCCTCCAATTCAAGTATTTGCTTAAGGATTTATTTGCTATACTGCCATACAAAAAAACCACCATTTTACTGGTGGTTCTAAATTTATTCTTAAACTATTATTCTTCTGTGGTACGTCTCACATAAGTCATTTCACTACTTGCTGCTCTGTCGTGCTCTTGCTCTGGGAGACCAGTGAAGTCTTTATGAATAGGGATTTTATATCCGTTGTCAATTAATAAAATAATTGGCAGATCTTCACTCATCAATCTTTGAACGGTATCATAGTGGGGTTTACGTGCCTCTACATCTGATTCTTCAGCCCCTGCTAGTAAAGCCTCGTCCATTTCTGGATTAGAGTAGCCGGCAATATTTGTTGACCCAGTAGAACTTACACGTCCAGCAATACCAGAAATATCGGGTCCTTGGTAACCTGCTAACATGGATAATTCAAAGTCGGCATCATCCATTACTTTTGTTTGCCATGCAGAATATTCCATCAAGTTTAAGGTCACACCGATTCCAGCTTGTTCTAAGTTGTCGCGAACAATCGTCGCTATATCACCAAAGTTACCATCTTCAAATGCATCTAAAGTAAATTCAAAGAAATAGCCATTTTCATTACGTTCGTAACCAGCATCTTCCAGTGTTTTAATCGCTTCTTCTGTATTTGGTTCTGGTAATAAATAATCTTCATTCACATACTCTTCAAAAACAGGTGATATGAAAGTATCTGCAACTTGTCCGGTTCCATTTGCTACACGGTCCCAAATACCTTGTCTGTTAATTGCTAAAGACATTGCTTTACGGACTTCAATATCTTGTAACTCTTCAACTTCTAGATTGTAAGTTAAATACGTACGGTTGATACCTAGCTGTTGTACAATTTCAAAATCCTCATTATCATCTAAACTATTTGCTTCTGCACTTGGTAAAGCACTCATATAGTCAATTTCTCCTGACAATAAGGCTTGGTAAGCTGTTGAATCCTCTGGGATGATAGAGAAAATCAAGGTATCAATTTCTGGTATTTCTTTAAAATAGTCTTCATTTTTAGTTAAAGTAACCGCCACACCTGTTTGATAGTCTTCGAACTTAAATGGACCTGTTCCGATTGGATCTTGGTTGTGCGGGTTAGTCGCATAATCAGTTCCTTCATACAAGTGTTTTGGTAGGATGAAAGTTGCATACCAGGCTACTTTTGAAATGAATGATGCATCCGGTTGTTTCATATTAAAGACTACTGTATTTTCGTCGGGAGTATCAATACTTTCAACCGTATCAAAAGTATCACTTTTAGCCCAGCTTTCTTCAATAATCGTATCGTACGTCCACTTCACGTCTTCAGAACTGAAAGGCTCCCCATCATGCCACGTGACTCCTTCATGCAAATGGAAAGTTAATTGCATGTTATCGTCGCTGTATTCCCAACTTTCCGCCAAGTCAGCAACATAGCTGTCATTAGCATTTAATTTAACCAAACGGTTAAAAATATTTTGATTGATTGGCCAAGCATTATCATCACTACGCATAACAGGGTTAAAGCTTGATGGATCTCCATTACTGCGCACAATAAAAACAAATTCTTCTTGCGCTTGAGCAAGACTAGTAAAGGTAGGAGCGATAAAAATAAATGCTGTCAAAGCTAGAATAACTTTAATAAATTTTTTCATGAGATTCCTCCAAAATTATAATTTCATACATTTTTTAACAAACGAAATGACTTGCGGATAACAATCGAGTTTATTCTTTCTTTTTTGTAAGCCATGACCTTCGTCTTCATATCTTAAATAGTTGACTTCAACTTCGCGCTCACGTAAATAGTCGACCAACTGTTCCGCTTCACTAACAGGAACTCTTGCATCATTGGCGCCGTGGATAACCATCAGAGGGCCTTTGATATTATCAACAGCAGCAACTGGAGAAACTTCGAACAACATCTCACGGTTATTTTCCAACGAACCATATTCTGATTCACGGTGAGCGCGGCGATAGGAAGAAGTATTTTCTAGGAAAGTCACTAGATTAAACATCCCGACATTATCGACAGCTCCACAAAACAAATTCGGCAGCCTAGCAGCACAAGATAAGGACATAAAACCGCCATAACTTGTACCCGAAACAACTATTTTATCAGGATGGGCGATTTTTTCGTCCAATAAGTCTTTTACTAACCATTCGATATCTTTAACCGAGTCCAATCGCTTTTCAACATTATCTAGGTTACTATAATTTTTCCCATAACCAGTACTGCCACGCACATTCGGTGCCGCAACCGCAATTCCCTCCGATAAAATATATTGAATATACTCATTAAAATTCGTGCGCTCCTGCCCTTCAGGCCCACCATGAATTTCAATGATTAATGGCATTCCCCCCTTCGGTATTTCTTTGATAGTATTTGGAACATATAACCAATAAGGTACTTTCAAACCATCAAAGGAAGTGAAATGTTTCAACTCAGGTTCCACCGTTAACTCTTTAATAGAAGCGTGCAGTTCATTACCAATAACCGTCTTAAATTGTCTTTCAGCTAAATCATAATAGATGATTTCATTGGGACGACTACCACTTGAAAAAGTGAATAAAAGTCGATTTGATTGATCCCATTGAATTTTGTCATAAAAAGCAATTTCACCACTGGGTTGGTTATCAATTATTATTTCTTCCCAGCCATCGGTTTGATAGATTTTTAAAATGGAGCGCCCATCCTCATTGATTATTAAAGCTAAATGGCTGCCATCAGGTGCTAAGGCAATATTTTCAATGTCCCAATCAAACTGTTCTACCCTTTTAAATGCTTTAGACTCTAAGTCATATTCCGCTAAATAAATAAAGTCACTGCCTGCATTGGTTAAATAATAAAAACCAGATGAATCTGTTTTCCAAACCGGTTTATCATAACTTGCTTTTTCATCAAAAAGTGGTTCGGAACTGCCATTTTCAAAATGATAAATCCAAAGCGGCTGATCAGTCTCCGAAAATAGTTTTTGATAAAGCATCGACTGACCATCTGGCGATAAGACCATCGGAAAATTATAGTTGTCATTGTTTTCTACTAAAATAGTTTCCTGATCTTTTTCCACATCATAAGCCACCAAATCAAAATGAGCGAAATCGCGCTGGTTAGAAGTATAAATAATTTCTTTGCCTTTATTTCTCAAACTACCTAAATAATTTACTACATCATTACTTTTACTAATTTTAGTGACCTCATCATCTTTTAAACGGTAGATTTGGAACTTCTCATCCCCTCCTTCACTAAAGGTAAAATACACAAGGTCATTGTCGTAATCCACTATATAATCAAAAATAAAATTTTCATTGTGGGTTAAAACTTGGGCCTCTTCATTCCAACCTTTTTTCCATAATTGATTGACACCATTTTTATTTGAAATATAAATAACTGTTTCTTCATCCAACCATTTGGGTAGTCGGAAGTTGCTGATATCTAGATAA
>CAYYGA010000090.1:0-5197 GCA_964471435.1 uncultured Facklamia sp. | reverse complement strand
TCATTAAAAAAGACCAAGAACTGGCCTATCAAGATTTAGAAGCCTTTATAGCAGGCGATCTTGCCCACTATGAAAGTACTTTTAGAGTATGTGATACATCCGGGAATATTAAATGGATTTTTTGTAAAGGTAGAAGGATAACCGAAACAAGTTCAGAAATATTTACCAATACTTTATGGTTGCCGCAAGAATGGACTTTTGAGAATTATCCAGCTGCTTTAGAGAGCTTGGATTATGCACAGAGTTTTATGAACTCCTTCTTGATTACTACAGTATCCGTTGTAATTATTGTGATATTCTCAGCACTCACCGCTTATGCTTTAGCGAGGATGAATAATAAACTGAGTACGGCCATTTATATATTATGCGGTGTTTTAATGCTGATACCTTTTCAATCAGTAATGATCCCGTTAGTTTCTATGTTTGGGCAAATCAATATGTTGAACCGGACTGGCCTTATCTTTATGAATTTAGGCTTTGGATCCAGTATGTCTATCTTTTTATATTATGGTGCTATGCAATCTGTGCCTATCTCTTTAGACGAATCAGCCTATATGGACGGGGCTACTCCCTTTCAAACTTTTTGGAAAATTATTTTCCCCACACTTAGAACGACAACAGTCACAGTGATTATATTAAACACAATTCGAATTTGGAATGACTACCTCCTGCCATCATTAGTCATTAACAAAGATGGGATGTATACAATTCCATTACAAACATTCTACTTTTTCGGCGAATATACCATCCAGTGGGAATTGGCCTTAGCAGGATTAATACTAGCTATTTTACCGATCATCATTCTTTACATGTTCCTTCAAAAATATGTAGTAGAAGGCATTACAGAAGGTGCAGTTAAAGGTTAATTTAAAAAGTTAGTAACCATAGAAAAATTGTATGTTAAATAGTTTTCTTTTTAAATAAACGATTAAGAAAGGGTGACTTCCATGCCATGGAATATGCAGGATTATCCTGATTCACTGAAAAATTTTGATGAGTTGCTGCGGAAAAAAATCATAGATATCGCCAATGCCCTTGAAGAAAGCGGCTATGAAGATGACCGCGCCATTCCAATCGCTATTTCTCAAGGCAAGGAATGGTATGAAAATGCATCGAAAGAAGAGTTAGAGAAGTTTGAGACCGGACCTAATCCTTCTAAAAATGATGAGCATGATACTGACTCAGCTAATCCTGATTTACTAGATGAAGATGTTGAAGTATTTTACGAAGATGACAAATGGAAAGTAAAAACAGTTAAAGCTGAACGGGCGGCTGATAGTTTTGATAAAAAGGAAGACGCTCTGGAACGGGCCAAAGAAATTGCAGCTAATAAAGACAGCCAGGTAATTTCTTATACTAAAGAGGGTAAGCTGCACAATTAAAGAAACTCTCTATCTTATGGGGTTGTGTCATAAGTTAGTTTTTAAAATCAATCTTACAGAAAAAATAAAATCTTTTATTACCGCGACGCTAACGCATAGGATTCTCTAAGGACTAAAGTCCTAAGACAATCTCTAACGTCTTCCAACTCCTCCCGTTGGTTGGAGTTTCCAGACTTCATCTGCTAGAGAGTGGCTAAGTTCAAGCTGAAGCTTTCACTAAGCCACTCTAAGCTGCGCAGATGATTCTCATGCGGTGATAAAAGATTTTATTTTTTCTTACAGATTTCAGTTTGAAAACTATGCAATCATATGGTAAAACATCAAAACATATTATATAAGTTGAATAATACATAAGTTATATTAGATATATGGCGCAACCTTTTTTATGAGTAATTTCTTAAGTTCACCTAGATGTCACAAACACGCCACTAAGGTGACAAACTATAATAGTATAGTATAGATAGTGTAAAACAAAGAAAGGAAATGACGTATGAAAATCAAAAATATAGTAAAATTAGGCTTAATATCAACCGGTTTATTATTTTTTATCCCTCTAGTGTCTGCTACAGAGGATAGTTGGACTCCATTAGCTACTAACACTTATGAAGCAAGTAGAATGTGTCCCCATTTTTCAGAAGGTATGTTATATCACCATCATCAAGGATCCCGGATGTTTGAAGAGTGGGAGTCAAGAATATCTAACGATACTGAAAAGCAAAGAGGACATCACCACCATCGAATGTTTAGAAGAAATCATCATCACCAGAACGGAGCAAATCCCTCACTACAAAATCATCCCCGATTAAGTTTAAAAAATTCTTTTAATAGATAAATGAAAGTCTTAGCATTCGCGAGGTATTCCCTCGCTTTTTTTGTATAATAAGATAAAGGACTGAGCTGAATGACTAAAATATTAATTGCGGATGATAACCGCCAAATTGTTGAAGTGCTAGCAAAATATGTAAATCAAGAAGGAATCGAAACAGATGTTGCTTATGATGGAGAAGAAGCTTGGCAATTATTTCTAGAAAATGACTATGATGGACTCCTCATAGATATCATGATGCCTAAGATCGATGGTTATGAATTAGCACGCCGAATTCGTCATGAATCAATGGTGCCGATTTTGATGATCACTGCTAAAGGTGAAGATTATGAGCGCATCATGGGCTTAGATATTGGGGCTGATGATTATATTGTCAAACCTTTCTCATTAGCTGAAGTAATGGCTCGCTTAAGAGCGGTATTGAGACGGGTAGATTTCCAAGAAAATCAAAATGAACAACTGAAAGTAGGTGAGTTAAGGTTAGACCGCCAACGTTACGAAGTAACTGTTAGACAAAAAGAAATTAAGCTAACAAAAAAAGAATTTGAACTACTATGGACCCTGGTCGAAGGGGATGGACGGGTTTTTCCAAGAGAAGAGTTACTTGATCGATTATGGGGTTATGATTATTTTGGTGATTCGAGAACGGTTGACACTCATATTAAACGCTTACGGGCTAAACTGCCTGCTCCCCAAGATGTCCTATGGGAAATTCAAACCATTCGTGGAGTAGGATATAAATTTAATTCACGAGGGGATGGATAATGAAGAGCCAGTTAGGTCGTAAATTATTAGCTTACTTCTTGGCTATTTTATTTGTTTTTATTGTAATTATGAGTATTCTTTTCTATCAAATGGGACAAGCTGGTGTTCAAAAAAATTATCAACAACTTTTAGAAAAAAGAGTAGAAGAAGTATCAGCATCAATTACTAATAATCAAGAATATTTAGGAGACAATCTTTTTTCATCTGGAGAAGAAATAGTGCAAACAAATAGAGAAATGGAAGAGCACAGACATAGAAGCGGAAGGCCGGGTATGATGAGGCAGAGGGGTAGAGATCATTACCTCATGCATCCACGAGATATTCAACTGTTTAATGAAGTGCTGGCTAGTAATATTTGGATTATCAGTCCCAATGAAAATGAAATTTTAGTTGGAAGTAATCAAGAAAGTATGACCTTTAGTGATTTAACAGAAGAACAACAGGAGTTTGTTAAGAAAAGTTTAGAAGGAGAAACACTTTCGAGCGAATTATTTGAAATGGTGGATAGTAACACTTTGATGACGGCTGCTGCTCCTATTTATAATGATCAACACACTATAATAGGTGCAGTTCTTTTGCATGAATCATATAGTCCTTTTGGGACTTTTATTCAAACGGTTAGTAGATGGTTTGGACTAGCTATCCTTATAGCAGTAGGTTTAACGTTTATTTTAGCTATCTACTTTACTAAATTATTTATCGATCCCATTGATTTACTTAAACAACAAGTTCAATACCTTACGGTGGGTGATTATAGTGAACGCTTAATGATTAATCAACATGATGAAATTGGTGAGTTGAGTTTACAAATTAATCGACTTGCAGTTACATTGGATGAAGCAAAAGATAAAGAGGAACACTTTGAGCAGATGCGTCAGGACTTTATGTCGAATATTTCTCATGAATTAAAAACTCCTGTTACTGTGATGAAAAGTTCTTTGGAAGCTTTAAATTTAGGAATTCTTTCTCAAGAAGAAGAAAAGGATTACCACCAAGCTCTATATGAAGAGAGTGTGGTACTAGAGCGTTTAATTCAAGATTTACTTGATTTATCAGTATTGCAAAATACGCAATTTTCAATTGCTGAAGACAATCTTAATTTGATTGATGTTTTAAATGATGCTGTTCGTAGTCAAAGTATGTTAGCAAAGGAGAAGGAAATTGCTATAGAAAAGCAATATAATCAACTGGATGTCCCTTTTGTTGGAGATTATACCCGCTTACGACAACTGTTTGTAACGATTTTAAATAATGCTCTGAAATATTCAAAGTCAAATTCAATAGTGAAAATTAAACAGACTACGCAAGGATCCAGCATAATTATCAACATACATAATATGGGACCAGTTATTGGTTTTGATAATAAAGACTTACTTTTTCATTCTTTTATTCAACTCGGTGAAGATAAGAATCAAGGCTTTGGATTAGGATTAGCGATTGCAAAAGAAATTGCTAATCGACACAATATACAAATTGAAGTAGATAGTAGTGAAGAGGAAGGTACTAGCTTTAAGTTGATTTTTAATACGGATTTAATACCCATTAACTTTATCAAAAATCAAGAATAATAGTTTTATTAATGTCATGTAATTTAAAAGGATCTATGTGATTTATGAAGGTTTCATAATAGGAATTTACTTGCAAAGTTTCATTTACTTTCACAAATCCAGAAAAATTTTTTCATCAGATGTCAACTTTCTATCACAGTTGGTATTTTTTTGTTTAAAGAGTAATTTGAGTGTTAAATATATTAACAGCAGTGAATGTTCTATCAAGATAACTGATTGTCTTTTAGCGGGACTATGCTATATTGAAAAGACAAAATTAGTGAAAAGTGAAGAAGGAGATTATCAATGGCTGAAGATCGCAATAAAGAATTAAAGAAACAACGAATGTATACTTATTTTATAGATGCAGCTTTAAGCATCATCGAAGAAAACGATATAAATAATGTGACCATTCGGGCAGTTGCAGATAGAGCAGGCTATAACAGTGCTACCTTGTATAATTATTTTGATAATTTAGATCATTTAAAATATTTTGCAGTTCTTTCCTACCTGAATAATTATACTGAAAGTATCGATTATCATATCCAGAAAACAGATACCTATTTGGACCGTTATAAAAAAATCTGGCTAACTTTTTCTACCTATGCATTTCAATACTCTATTTATTTTCAATTACTTTTTTTCAGTGAATTAAGTCATAATTCCAATGAATATAT
>CAYYGA010000089.1:0-5205 GCA_964471435.1 uncultured Facklamia sp. | reverse complement strand
TGGTTTTATTAGATTTAAGTATCTACCTATGGATTTAAACACGTTTAATTGTCATCTACTTCACTGGGATGTTTGGGTGGAATACTGACATAGTCTTCTTGAGGTTGAGAGTGGGCAATCCTACTTGCTGCTGCAGCAGCAATGGCTCCTACTATATCATCTATAAAGGTATTGCAATGTTCATCTTTTTCTGAGTTTAAAGTTCCAATAATGCCTGGTTTTATTTTATCGACATAACCAAAGTTTGTCAGTCCAATAGAACCGTAAACATTAACGATCGATAAAACTAAGATTTCATCAATTCCATATAAACCTTCATCTCGCATTAACATATCAGTAAGCAGGGGGGAAAATTTACCCTCTTCTGCTCCAATATCAATCTCAATACCTGTGATTACAGCGTTTTGTACTTCTCTTTTACGCATTACTGCATAAATATTTTCTAAACAAATATCATGAGTCAAATCTGGGATGTATACTTTTTGTAAATCATAAACAATATCGGCGATATCATTTACTCCAACGCCTCTTTGTTTTAATAAATCATAAGCCTGCTGTTCTAATAAAGAACTTTTTAATAGTTTTTTTGCTGATGTCATTTTTACTCTCCTTCGAAAAGACTGCTACTGTGAACGGGGGACTGACGATAAGCCGGGTTAATATGTTTTAAAGCGAAATTAACTGCATGAGGGGCTTCGCCGAAACCAGTGGCAATAATACGCACTTTCCCCTCATAATCGGCTATGTCTCCAACTGCAAAAATACCTTTTACAGAGGTTTCTAGCTGATTATCTACTTTGATTTGGTTGCGCACCGTTTCAAAACCCCAACCTTTTAATGAACCAATGGAAGTTGAAAAACCATAATTAACAATTAGGTGGTCAATTTCTAATAACTGACTTTCCTCGGAACGTGGTTTAACTAATTCGACAGCCATAATCTGCTGCTGGTTGGAAATTAATTTGCTTGGAACAAACGGGGTTAGAATCTCTACTGTAGAGTTTTCTAATAAGGATACACTGTGTTCTAAGGCACGAAATTGCTTCCGGCGGTGGATAATTGAAACTTTTTCTGCAAGGGGTTCAAGTGTTAAGGCCCAATCAACTGCTGAGTCTCCTCCGCCACAAATCGCTACCTTTTTATTTTTAAACTGCTGCAGATTTTTTACATAGTAATGTAGATTGTTGTATTCAGCAGTTTCTGCTTCAGGTAAATTCAATTTTCTAGGCTGGAAGGCACCATTGCCTGCTGCGATAATCAAAGTACGGCTGTAGTGAGTTGCTTTGTTTGTCTGGATGGAAAATATCTCTTCCATTTCTCCCGTAGGATCTTCTATTTTATTAATAGTAAGGGCTTCTTCACCTAAACACAGCTCAGTATCAAAACGTTCCAGTTGTTTAAGCAATTGGTGCCCCAAGTCTTGGCCATTAATTTCTGCGTAGGCAGGGATATCAAAGATATTTTTTTCAGGATAAACGTGAGCGGGCTGACCGCCCACTTCTTCTAAGGAATCAATAATTTTTACTCGGGCCTCTCGCATATGAGCATAGAAGGCTGTGAAAAGGCCGACAGGGCCGGCTCCAATAATGGTTATATCATAAATTTCTTTTTTAATAGCTAATGTTACATTTTCTGTCATAAATTACTCCTATAAATTACTAACTAACGAATAAATTAATATAAAGGATACGAAGTGCAATAGCAACAAAACCGCCTGTAAAGATTCCGGCAAAAACTTCGCTGGGTTTGTGTCCTAAATATTTAGTAACGACTAACTCTTCATAGTCTTCAATAATTTCGTTTGCAACATGAGGGTTCTCACTTTCAACGGATCCTTCTACAATCTGCTTTTTATTGAGTAGGTCTTCCTTTTGTTCTAAATGTTGGAGGATAGCATCGATTACCATTCCCTGCTCACCGCTTTGACGTCTGACACCCATCGAGTCAAACATAATTATTACGCCAAATACAGTTGCGATTGCTACATAAGGAGAGGAGAAACCATACTCAAAGATTAAACTTGTAATTAAACTGGAAACGGCAGCGGAGTGAGAACTTGGCATCCCGCCTGTAGAAGTGATTATTTTTATATCGGGAGCTTTTCTTGAAAAGTGAGCGATAGGAAATTTTATGGCTTGGGCAAAAAAGATTGCAGCGAAAGCTGCTATTAGGGAAAAATTCATAAGCATCTATTCCTTCTCGTATAGAAATTAGTTACTTTCTATAGTAACAAAAATAAAAGTCTATAACTATAAATTTACAGTTAAATCAGGTAAAATGTATTTATGTGAAAAAATAAATGATTAGGAGAGATAAAATGGTTCAATTACCACAATTAAATTTAGAAGATAAAACTGCAGATATTACTTTACATACAAACAAAGGTGACATTGGATTAGTACTTTTTCCGGAATTTGCACCTCAAACAGTGGAGAACTTTAAAGATTTAGCAGCAGACGGATATTATGACGGTATCATTTTTCATCGTGTGATTAAAGATTTCATGATTCAAGGAGGGGACCCGACAGGAACTGGAGCAGGCGGCCAAAGTAAATGGGGAGAATCCTTTAACGATGAGTTCAATACCTCACTATTTAATTTATATGGTGCCTTATCAATGGCTAATGCCGGACCGAATACAAATGGCAGCCAGTTTTTCATTGTAACTGCTCCAGAGGTGGACAGTGGAATGCTTGAACAGCTGAAAGGGTTGGAGTATCCAGAAGAAATCATTGAGTCTTATGCAAAAAATGGAGGAACACCTTGGTTAGATCATCGCCATACTGTCTTTGGACATGTAGTCGAAGGAATGGAAAATGTTGAAGCCATTCAAAACGTAGCTACAGGTATAGCTGATAAACCGACTGAAGATGTTGTCATTGAGAGCATTACGCTTCATTAATATGATTGCCTAAAGGATGATAATGTGAGCAACGAACTAAAAATTGGAGACATTATTGAAGGAGAAGTCACAGGAATACAACATTATGGTATTTTTGTCAGCTTATCTGAGACCGAGCAGGGCCTTGTCCATATTTCGGAGTGTAAACATGGCTATATGGGAGAAATTAAAGACTTTGTGCAAATAGGAGACAAAGTTAAGGTGGTTATAGTGGACATTGATGAGTATACAAAAAAAATATCCTTATCCATGCGGGCATTATCCAAAATAGACAGTCCACCTTATCCTAAACGTTATAAAAAACGTAAAAAACGCTCTACCCCTCCTATTGGATTCAAAACAATTGAAAACCAGTTACCCAAATGGATAGAAAGCGCATTAGAATCGATTGAAAAAAATGAATTCGAAACTAAAATTAAAGTTTAAATCCATGGTTGAAGCATAAAAAGGAGACGTTCTGATGACACAATTACAATTCAATTGGAAAAATGCAGCTAATTTTATCGATAAACACGAACTTACCCAATTGCTGCCCTATGCCGGGTTAGCACTGGAACAGCTTGTGCAGCAAAAAGGAGCTGGAAGTGAATTTACTGATTGGGTAAAATGGCCTGTTGACTATGATAAAGCTGAGTATGAAAGAATAAAAGAAGCAGCTGAAACTATAAAAGCTGATTCTGAAGTTTTAGTAGTGATTGGAATCGGCGGGTCCTATTTAGGTGCCAGAGCCGCCATTGAGTTTTTAAATCATACTTTTTATAATGTGCAGGCAGGCAGCAAAGGACAGCCTCAGGTATTCTTTGCCGGTAATAACATCTCTTCTACCTATTTGAATGATTTGATTGATGTAATAGGGGACCGTGATTTTTCTATTAATATGATTTCCAAATCAGGAACAACTACGGAACCAGCTATTGCTTTTCGTTTATTAAAAACAAAACTGATAGAAAAATACGGTGAAGAAGAAGCTGCTAGACGTATTTATGCTACAACCGATCAATCGAAAGGTGCTTTAAAAGAAGAAGCGGATGCGAAAGGGTATCAAACTTTTGTAATACCTGATGGTATCGGGGGACGCTTTACTGTTTTAACAGCCGTGGGGTTGCTGCCGATTGCAGTAGCTGGAGGAGATATTGATGCCTTAATGGCTGGAGCCCAAGCTGCCATGGAGAGGTATTGTGAGACTGGAGACTTAGAAAGTAACCAGGCGCTGCAATATGCTGTCTTAAGAAACATCTTGTATCGTAAAGGTAAAGATATTGAAATATTAGTTAATTATGAACCAGCCTTACAGTACTTTGGCGAATGGTGGAAACAATTATTCGGCGAGTCGGAAGGTAAAGACCAAAAAGGTATTTTTCCAGCGACTGCAAACTTTTCAACGGATCTGCATTCAATTGGACAAATTATACAAGATGGTCAAAGAAATATATTCGAAACAGTTGTTCAAGTCGGACAGGCCCGTCAAGAATTATTAATTCCTGAAATGAGTGATGATTTAGACGGATTAGGCTATTTAGAAGGCCAGACGGTTGATTTTGTAAATAAAAAAGCTTTTGAAGGAACGTTATTGGCACATACAGATGGCCGGGTGCCTAATCTTTTAATTCAAATACCTGCACTCGATGCTCACTCGCTAGGACAGTTAATTTATTTTTTTGAAGTAGCTGTTGCAGTTTCGGGCTACTTGAATGGAGTGAATCCATTTGATCAACCAGGAGTGGAAGCCTATAAGAAGAATATGTTTGCTTTATTAGGCAAGCCGGGATTTGAAGACTTAGCTGGAGAGTTACAAAAGAGGCTGTCTTAGTTTATATTAAATATCAGAGTAAGGACTGTGAGTAAGAATTCCAGTCCTTACTTTTTTATTTTGTCTACTGGTCGTAAGCACTATTAGCAGTTAAAAGCAGATTACTAATCTTTAAATATCTGCAGACCAGAAGATAAATAAAGAATAGAAATTTTAAAGACAGTACTATTCAATAAAATTAATCGAGCTATATAAGGAAGGGAAAAATCATTTAAAAAAACTATCAAAAAGTGTTTGACAGAATATGGAAGACCATGATATATTAATTAAGTCGTCACAGAGAAACAATATTTCTACTTTAAAAAGAAGTTGACGTTTGACAGCTCCTTTTGGATCTAATGAAGAACTGTGACATTTTAAGAAAATAGACAAGAGGATTAACTCTTAAATCTTAAAAAAACTTTTTTGAAAAAAGAGTTGACAAAGAATATCGAACCATGTTATATTATTAACTGTCGTCGCAAGGAGCTCACCCCGAGTGAGCCGGCCCAAG
>CAYYGA010000088.1:0-5357 GCA_964471435.1 uncultured Facklamia sp. | reverse complement strand
AGCTTCATCTTCTTGTGTTGTTTCATCTTCTGCTTCTCTTACTTCATTCACTTCAATATTAATTTTATTGTCTTCGACTTGGGTTGATTTTATCTCTTCATTAACAGGAGGAACTATGTCCTGCGCCTGAACCGATGCCTGCGATAAGAGCATCACAGCAGAGGATAGTAGTAATACTGCTGTCACTTTTATCGTTTTATCTTTAAATTCATAGGTTCGATTTGTTTTTTTCATTTTTCCCACCCTTTCAGTGGAATTTTTCTTTTTTATTATATTCTATTAAACCCCCACAAAGTCTCTAAAAGAAACATCTCTTAGGAGAAGTTCCCCATTCCAATAATAATTTTATAGTTAACTCCCCCTTTATTTTAGACAAAACACCACAAGATTATTAAATAATGGTAAGGAGAAAAGTATTGAATGAATTCTCGAAGCTTCCTTTCAATGAAGCGTAAGTTGATTAACTTAAAATAAGCTAAAAAACCACAAATTCTCATTAATCTGCAGCTAAAAACTCATGCCCCCTACTTTTCATTTCAATTATACCACATATTGAAATCGTTTCCAATAATTAACAAAGGATTAATGTAAAATTTAACAGGTCAATTTTTTAAAAGTAAGTGATTTTATTCTTGAACTTCTACTGTCAGTAATTTTATTCTGTTCGTAGAAATGACACCAAAATATAACTAATCATAATCGGATAAGTCGTTTTAAAGGCTACAGGAAGAGAATATCTACTCATTATTTTTGAATCATCTTCTTTAAAAGTTTGAATCTACTCCCATAAAATGAAGTCCATAAAATATTACTTATTCCAAAAAAACCATTTCTATTTTATACTTTATATATATTTTATTGGTAAAATATTTAACCTTATATACCAACATTTGTTCTTAGACAGCATATTATCATAAATTATTTTTAATAGTTAAGTAGATTTTATAGAATATTTACTTAACACAGCAGTAATCAGACAAAAAAAAGGTCTCTATTGATGATTAACTGATATCAGTAAAAGTTGAGCGGTGAAATTATAGGAGTTTAAAGCATTTAAAGGTAAAATCAATGCATACAATCCTTTTGGAGATACACTTTTAAGTTATATTATTTTAGAAAGACGTATATACACGAATTTATAAACGGTAAATTCACTTTATATAATTCATAATCTTCTCAAGGCCTATTGCTTGTTTTACTTGCTTTATTTAAGGTACACTAAATTTATGATAAACATTATTTGAAAGGAGCATGATTATGTATCGCAGAAAAAATAGTTTTTTAATGGGTGTCATTGTAGGTGCTTCTGTTGCTACTATTACCACCCTTTTCCTTACTCCAAAATCAGGTAAAGAACTACGGGATGCTGTAGGTGAACAAGCTGATTCAGCAAAAGATAAAGCTACAGACTATATGAATATCGCTAAAGACAAAGGGTCTGAAATGAAAGACACTGTAGTTGAGGCTGGTACTGATGTTTGGGAGCGTCGAAACGAAGCAGTTGATGATATTAAAGACGAGCTTTATGATGTAGAAGATGGCATGATGGATGAGGCCCAGGAAGCTACCAAGCATATTGATGACGTGGCAGAAAGACATAAAGAATTTAGATTAGAAGCTCAAGGAATTACTGAAAATGCAGTTGATGATATTAAAGAAACTGCTGAAGAAGCACAAGAAGAAGCAGAAAATGTCGATCAAGACGATGAAGAAGAAGATGAAGACAACGAATCTGACGGCCCATCAAAAAAATGGGATCACAAAAATCACAACTGGAATTAATAAGGTAGCTGATACTTTATAATTTTCACTTTTTTTCTAAATAATTTAGTGACTATTCAGACGGTCGATTCCTTTCGATCGTCTTTTTTATGCTTAAAATATTTAAGTTTAAGGTCGGATAATATTCTAATTTACACTATTAGAAAAGGTCTGACGATAAATAGTTTACCCTCAGACCTTCTATCTTAATTTATTTAGTTATTATCCATTTCGATGGTTTGATTGGTATCATCTGAACTGTCTTTGTCATCACTATTGGTAATGTTTTTGAAAAGATTGACAATCATACCAGTACGATTTCCAGTATCCCAGTATTCTGCACTATCCATTTCAATTTTTACCATTGTTAAATTAGGATCTTTAGGATGAGTATCAAACATTTTTTCATAAATTTTATTCCAGTGTTTATCGAGACGCTCACGGTCATCTACAATTTTTGCTGTTCCACTGATTGATGCATACGATTTACCGACTACGCTGATATTAACCGTTGGATTTGCTTCTATTTCTTTATATTTATCAGTATGCTTCATTGTAATGAACCATAAGTCACCATCATATTCAAGTTCTTGCGTCTGCATTGGACGAGCTACAAGTTTACCTTCTTCTGAAATGGAAGTCAGCATAACAACATCCACATCATTAAGAATATCAATTAATGTTTCTAACTGCTCTTTTTCTTGATTATTCTTTTCTTGTGACATTAAATCATCTCCTTCTTTAAACAATAACAAAATTAGCTGAAAGAGTATATTAATACACTCTAATATTGAGCTATTATTTTTTTTCTAACCTGTTTGATAACTCCATATTCATTTTGTAATCGACCGGGGCAACTATTATGTTAAGGCCTGTGTCTTTTTCCAGACAAATTTTCAGCTTCTCTTCCAAATCATCCCGGTTTTTTACTACATATCCCTCTCCACCATAGGCCTCAGCCATTTTAATAAAATCCGGATTCTCAAAATCTACTCCTGCATAGTCACCCAGGTCCATTTCCATTTTCCATTTAATTAAACCGTATCCTGAATCGTCCCAAATTAAAATAGTCAGTGGGATATTATATTTTTTTGCCGTTAAAATTTCATGATTACTCATATGAAAAGCTCCATCCCCTACGACTGTTAAGATTTTCTTTTTAGGGAAAAGCATCTTTGCAGCAATTGATGAAGGTATTGCCCAAGCCATCGAAGATAAAGCATTATTAACTAAAAGAGTATTGAGTTGATAGGCAGGATATAAACGTGCCATCCACATTTTCACAGCGCCGGTATCTACTAATACCATCCCCCCTTCGGGTACTGCATTTCTGGTCGCATGAACAACTTGGATGGGATTAAGCGGTATTTGACTGTCTTTGACTCCTAGATTGAAGTCTTCTTTTAATTTTGTCTGAACTGCATTATCAAAAGCTTTTGCTTGATAATCATCGAGGGATTGCGATAATTCAGTCAGACTTTGACTTAAATCACCGATTAACTGAACTTTTACAGGAAAATTAAAATGTGTTTCTTGAACGTAATGATTTAAATTAATAAGTATTTTATCCGCTTGAGGATTAATCTGAGCGGGATCAAACTCAGCGAAATCATATCCTACTGCCAGGATCAGATCTACTTCTTCTAAGTAAGTGTCAATATAATCCTTAGTGAAAAAGCCCGTAACTCCTAAGGCGTATGGAGACATCTCAGAGATAATCCCTTTTGCCATAAAGGTGGTCATCACAGGGATGTGATGTTTTTCAACAAAATTTTGGATTGCAGGACTTGCCTTTTCACGACTGCTTCCCAGCCCTGCTAAAATTACGGGTCTTTGTGCTTGTTTTATTAAATCTGCTGCTTGTCTGGTAATATCCTTTGAAGGAATACTTACACTATCCGTAGATGAGATACTTTTTGGAAGTTCAGCATCTACTTCCTTTTGTTCTAAAGAAGAAGGAATAGTTACAAAACTCACTCCGGTCCGGTCGCTTGTGGCCAGATTATAAGCTTTATTAATAATTTCTGTAGTGGATTCGGCCAGCACCAGGTCCTCTGACCATTTAGTTATAGGTGTAAAGACTGCTTTTAGATTTACAACTTGAGTAGTCTCCTTTATTCTTGCTTGTAAATCTCCTTGAGCGGCTATTGTAATTAAAGGAAAGGAATGACTTTGAGCATCGGCAATGCTCAAGGTTAAATTTAGAGCCCCAGGCCCTAGAGTGGCAATCACAACCCCTGGTTGATCACTGAGCCATCCAATTGTACTAGCCATAAAGCCTGCTGAACGTTCATCATGTACTAAGATAAACTTTATCTTTTCTGACTGGTCTAAGGCCTGAATTAAATTAATATTTTCCTCACCTGGTAAACCAAAGACATATTGAATTCCGCGTGCTTCTAACACTTTAACAATTTGCTGAGCTACATTCATGAAATCACTTATTCCTTTCTAAAAAATAAGGAAATGCTTTTTAGCTTATTCATTGAATAAAATATCTTCTACTTCAAATTCAGCTCCCACACTCTGTTCTTCTATTTCTTTGATTAATCGATATTTTCCACCCTTGAAAGGCTCATAAAATTCAAGATTAATTTCTTCTATAGTTTCCTCGCCTGCTTCCAATACTTGAGCAATCATGTTGAAATGTACTGAATCATTAGGCGAAATTTCTCTCCAACTACCATGTTCCAAAACTTCAATAATATATTCATTTACATAACTAATCGTCTCAGAAGTGTTATTCAATACTCGTAATTCAAACTGATTGCCTGAAGGTTGATAAGTTTCTTGGGTAAATTCTATTCTGACTCCTTCTAACTGCGAGTCCGCTTCTCCTATTTCAATTTCAGGATTAAGACTGTCAAACGAACATCCAGTGAGAAAAAATAATATAAAACTAATAAGTAAGACAAATTTTCTTATCATCTGAAACACCTCTAATTCCTGAAAACGCTATTTTATTCAGAGTAACAATTTCTTTCTTCTATAGCAAGAGATAAGGGGCTGTATCACTTTTCATAAAAAAATATTGACTGTTGGATAGGTCTTAAACAAAGAACTCAAAGTCATCTTCAGTATTCAGCTGCTTTAAATAAGCTTCGATTTGAGTGTCTTTTAAATCCGTTTTCTTTTCTAAATCTAAAATAAAATAGTCAACTAATTCTTCATATTGATATAAGGGTAATTTGAATTTGAGAGTATGGATTAGACGAAAAAGCAAGTCATACTTTTGCTTACTCAGCAAATTGGTATAAAGTTGAGAAAAAGGTAAGTTTTTCCCTTCTTGGTCTTGAAATTCTTTCAGCTCCAACTGCTCTAAAGCTGTTTTATTAAATAACTGGCCTACACCAATTGCCATTATTCTAGTTATTCTGAGAATATAATCTTCTTCATATACCATAAATATCTCCTCTATCTGACTTTCTTTCAATGTGAGATTTATCACCCGTCTATTTTGCCAGCTTCTATTATAATAACTATTAATCCAAGTATATTAAATTAGACTATCGTTAAGTGTAAAAAATCCAGCACCTATTTTAAAATAAATAACAAATAAATCAATGAAGTTTATTGTGAAAGCGTATACAAGGGTG
>CAYYGA010000087.1:0-5377 GCA_964471435.1 uncultured Facklamia sp. | reverse complement strand
CATGACTTATATCAGAAACCTCTACTGCTTTTTCTTTATCCAAAGTAAATGAATGTTCTTTTTTAATTTCTGAAGCCTTTGCTTCAATTTTATCAGTTTGTAAATCTTTATTCTTTTTAATTTCTTCTAAAGATAAAGACGAATCATTAATAAAATCATACTCTGGTTCTTTAAGTACTTCACTTAGAGTAGTGAGTAATTTTTCATATTTCTGCTCCGAGATTAACATTAACTGTTGCTGCTGGTCCAATAATTTATGCAGGTCAGCAATTTGTTGATTTTTAACATTTATTTCTTCTACAAGTAGCACCCGTTCATTATCTTCAATAGTCCATAAGTCTTGAAGTTGATTCCTTACTACAGTCTGTATGTATTGCTTAACTTCTAATTGAGAAGGAAGCGCGGGAGAATCTTGAATTTTTGCTTTTTTCGATAATTGTTTATCATTTTCATTTGTCTTAATCTCTTGTTTATCCTGCTGAGACTCTGGTTTTCTTATTTTATTATCTTTAGGCCAGATGTCTTTTAAAGGATTGGCTTCCAAAATTTGATCGTATTTGTCAATGTTCTTACCATTTGTCACCAAAGACTCAGTTGATTTAGATTTGTTTATTTCCGTTGTCAAATCATCATTTGATTCCACCTTTGACAATTCCTGTTTTATATCTTTGTCATTTGTGAGAGGAGTTTGACGGTTGGTCTTAGGTTTGTCATTTTCTTCAGTAAAGTTTACTTTTGAAGCTTCTGTCTTTTTTTCACCTGTTACTTCTAGGTCTTTAGTTTTGTCACTGGGTGAAATAACTGGATCATTATTTTCTTTTTTACTTTTTGTAAAAGAT
Organism: uncultured Facklamia sp.; assembly: GCA_964471435.1. Lineage (GTDB taxonomy): Bacteria > Bacillota > Bacilli > Lactobacillales > Aerococcaceae > Facklamia. The sequence goes on along the minus strand of CAYYGA010000087.1, from coordinate 4,538 downwards.
AACTTACTTTTTTCTGTCATCGCTTCTTCATTTTGTCTTATCAATAAAATTTCTTCTGCTAAATTCGTGTCAAATGGAAAGTCAACTTTTATATCTTCTTCTTTACTATCCGTACTTTCGGAATAGCCTTTCAATGGCTCATCAGTTTCTTCTATTTTGTTTATAGATTTTACAGCCGAATCATCTTTTACACTTTCATCTTTTACAGAAGTATCTTTAATTTTCTGTTCCTCTTCTTTTAGGCTTTCACCTTCATAATCTGGAAGAGTTTCTGTCATAAAAGACATTAAATAGATTTGCTGGTCGGGTGTAAAGACTAACTTGTTTTCATCATTATAAACTTTTTCTGCTGGAGTTATTTTTTTAGCATGATAATAGATCAATTGTCTCGTTACTCCAAGTTTGTCAGCAAATTGTTGGGCAGTTAAATCCTTTGTCATATGAATCCCCCTTCCTATGTATAATTCATTTGTCATCTTTAAATTAAACTTACTTTTCTATTTTACACTCAAAGGCCATGCTTTTGCAAGTCACTTTTTAATGAGAAGATAAAAGCCTTCCCCTCTTAAGAAGGAAAAGGCTCATTTTGAAATGACAAACTTGAAAATTTATTATACTCTTTTTTGAATAAGAGTTTTATTGTATCTCTGGCACCATTTCTATTTTTCGCTAATATAACTTCTACTGTATTGTCTGGAAGATCATCTTGATAAGCTTCATCTTCATCTCCGTCTTGCTGGTGATAATCTTCACGATATAAGAAAGCTACTATATCAGCATCCTGCTCAATAGAGCCTGATTCTCTTATATCTGATAAAATAGGACGTTTGTTTTGACGTTGTTCCAAGCCCCGCGATAATTGTGAAAGAGCAATGACAGGTACGCCTAATTCTTTTGCTAATCTTTTAAGTTGTCGTGATATTTCAGATACTTCTTGTTGTCGGTTTTCTCGACCTGAACCATCAATTAACTGTAAATAGTCTATCACAATCATACCCAAATCAGGATTTTCTTGTTTTAAACGTCTACATTTAGCGCGTATTTCAGAAACTTTTATTCCTGCCGAATCATCAATGTAAATGGGTGCGTCTTTCAGAATATCCGTTGCCACAGTAAAACTTTTCCATTCATCATCAGTCAATTGTCCGGTTCTTAAGTTACTAGAATTAATATTACCTTCTGCACATATCATCCGGTAAACTAAATCTACTGCTCCCATTTCTAAGGAAAACACTATTACCGGAACTTTAGACTTAGTCGCTACGTTCTGAGCTATATTTAAGGCAAAGGCTGTTTTTCCTACAGACGGCCGGGCAGCTATTATAATTAGTTGATCAGGATGAAATCCGCTTGTAACTCTGTCTAAATCAATATAACCTGTAGGTAAACCAACTATTTCTCTCTTTTCTTCTGAAAGTTTAACAATATTATCGAAGGCTTCAACAATTAAATGCCGCATTTCTTTGGGACGATTACTTTGAGAACCCTCTCCTATTGATAAAATAAGCTTTTCACTTTGGTCAACAATATCTTCTATTTCACCAGCTTCTTCATAAGCCGTTTTAGAAATTCGATTGGATGCATAGATGAGTTGACGAAGAATTGATTTTTCTTTTACTATTCTTGCATATTGTTCTATATTGGCAGTAGTAGGGGTATAGTTCGCCAGCTCGATTATCATCTGAGCTCCCCCAACATTTTCTAATTGATCATAAGAATCCAATTGATTAATTAACATGACAGAGTCAATAGAGCCATTTCGATCGAATATTCTTTCCATGGCACTAAAAATCTGTTGATGAGCATTCTTGTAGAAATCATCTTCTGTTATAATCGTTTGAACCGATGCTAATTTTATCGGATCAATTAATAAACCGCCTAAGACAGATTTTTCTGCTTCCATACTATGGGGCGGAGTTACTACTTGATTGGAATTGATTTCCAAAGAATCACCTCGTATATATCTTTAAAATTATTGTTCTTCAACCTGAACGCGAATATTTGCGGTTACGTCTGTATGTAATTTAATTTCAACATTATGAAATCCTAAAGATGATAAATTATTTTCCATATTGATTTTTCTTCTATCAACTTTTATATCAAATTGTTTTTTCAATTCATCAGCAATTTGTTTTGAAGGAATTGTACCAAATAATCTTCCATCTTCTCCTGTTTTTGCTTTAATGTTAACAACTGTTGATTCTTTTTCAAGCTCTTTTTTGATTTCTTTTGCTTCAGCTAACTCTTCAGCTTCTACTTTTTTCTGAGCTTTCTTTTGTGCATTTAAAGCATTTAGTGCACTAGAATCAGCTAACTTGGCTAATCCATTTTTTATTAAATAGTTATTACCATAGCCATCACTGACATCAATAACTTCTCCCTTTTTTCCTTGTTTACGTACATCTTCTAATAAAATAACTTTCATTGTAATCCTCCTATTTTTTTATAATTTCTTTCAATTTTTTATACGCTTCTTCAGTACTTATATTTTCAAGCTGACATGCTGCATTTGATAGATGTCCTCCTCCACCTAACTTTTCCATCAAAGTCTGCACATTTATTCTTCCTAAACTTCTTGCACTGATACCCACTTTATTTGAAGTTCGTCTATAAATTACAAAAGAGGCTTCTATGTCTGATATACCTAACATATCGTCTGCTGTTTGTGCAGCAACGATATTATCATATTTAACGTCATTTTCAGCCACAACCACCGAATAACCCGGTTGCATTAGAGTCATCTGTTTTAATAAATGATGACGGGTCATTACTGTACTCAAATTCTCTTTTAGTAAATATTGGATTGTTATCGAATCGGCTCCTTGCTGCTTCAGGTAGCTTGCTGCTTCAAAAGTTCTTGTACCAGTTCGTAAGGAGAATTGATTCGTATCAATAATGATGCCAGCTAAAAGAACAGTTGCTACATTAGAATTCAGCTGGTATTCTTCTTTGGAATAAAATTTGTAATATTCTGTTATTAATTCAGCAGTAGAAGATGCTGAAGGTTCTACGTATGATAAAACCGTTCTTAGGGGATAATCCTCAGCTTGTCGGTGGTGATCAATTATCACCAGGTCACACTTATCCAAATATTCTTCGGCCTCTGAAATTGAAGGGCGATGATGGTCTACTAATATTACTAAACTGTTTACATTAATAAATTCATTAACTTCGGTATGCTGGATAAAAAAGTTGGTAAAGGTGGTTTGGAAATACTCTTCTTCAAGTAATTGTTTTATATCATAATTTAATTCTTCTTTATTTATAAGAATCTTTACTTTTTTGTCATATTCACTCACAATTTGGTGCATAGCTAAAGCCGATCCAATAGAGTCCATATCTGGATAGGTGTGACCTGCTATTAAAACACTATCAGAAGTCTTTATAGCAGAAATTAAAGCCTGAAAGAACATTTTTACACGTATATCCGATCGTTTCTCTGTTGGATTGGTGTTCCCACCATAAAACCTGGCATCTTGACCAATGGCTCTTACTACTATTTGATCTCCACCTCTGCCTAAAGCTAAGTCTAAATTAGCTTTGACTTGATTCATTAATTCCATAACATTAATTCGCTGGCTGGAAGTTTGATTCCAATAAGATATTCCCACACTAATTGATAAGGGAATACTATTTTGAGAGTATTTAATGCGTATTTGTTCAATCGAATCGAAAGCTTCTTCTTCGAGTTTTTTTAACGATGATTGATTCATTAAAATCATATATTGGTCTTCATCAGTTTGCTTCAAGAATACATCATATCTCTCTGCCCACTTATTCAACTCTTTTATTAATTTCGATTCAAAACTCGCACTCTCCGCGTCATCTAAGACATAGAGTATATCATCATAATCTGGTAAAAATAAAGTTCCTACAACCATCAAATAATCTTTATTTGAGATGGCTGAGCTGATTTTATCCTTGGAGGCAACAGAAATATAGATTGAGTTTGATTCTGCTGAATGTAAGACTGGATAATAATCTTCATTTATTTTTAGAGTTTCCCACTGAACATCTCTATCCCTTTGAACTACTTTTAAGAGTTCTGTTTCTATCTCAGATATTAGCTTACCTTCAAGATTTTCACCTTTAAATATTTTATTGATTATCCGATTTATCTTTGTAATCCTTAATGAATCATCATAAATTATAATTCCAATTGGAGCGTTATAAGTCAGATCTTCTTTAGTTACTTTTTCATTTACTCTTAGATGGTAACCAACCATAGTCAGCTCATTTTTTATGGTTTTTATATTAAAACTAATAAAAAAAATAAGAATTGCTAGGTTAAATGACAATAGAATTCCTATACTCCAATTTGAAAAAAAGGCGAAAAGGGTAATGAGGATATAAAATAACAGTAGACCATATATTGGTGTAGATATTTTCAATTTATTAAAGTAAGAAAATGCTGCTCTCAATTCTTTTTTATTTATTACTCCTCACCTCATTTCATCTCTTTTCATTTTATCATATTTCCCAGTCTCTTTCCATGCCACCCCATTGTCACATACAATCCAAATGTTTCACGTGAAACA
>CAYYGA010000086.1:0-5431 GCA_964471435.1 uncultured Facklamia sp. | reverse complement strand
ATATTAAAACATTATGCATGAGACTCATGTCTGCATTAATTCAGTCGATCAAACCTTCAACCGGCAGTAAAATTATTTTTGATTTTTTATGACATATCACATTATAAGGATAATTATATACTTGGCTGTATAATAAATAAAAGGGAAAAGCATCATAAGCTGAATAATAAGAAGAGACAATTTCTTTACCTTCAAAAGTATACTCATTGGTTTTGAGTGTTCCACTCATTACCACATTAATATAATCAATAGGTTCACCAAAATGAGCTACTGATTCACCGACATCATACTGTGTTTTTACATATGCTAAATTATTTAAACAGTCCACTGTATTTTGTGACATATTTTTAAATAAGGTTAACTTTGATAATTCAGTATATAGCATATTACCACCTTCCGACTAAAAGATTTCAAGAAATTTAAACATTTTTTAACTTTTCCGCACTCTAAATAATTACTTATGTCTCCTTTTAGATTAAAATTATAGAGAATAACTATTTATATTACTCCGTCTTCCCAACATTTTAATTATATTATACACCAATTTTTAAGCTTATTAAAATTTTGTTTTTAAGACCTTTTACTATTTAAATAAAAAAATGAGACAGAATGGCTACCTAATGTAGTTTCCATTCTGTCTCAGAGATTAATTTTAAATTGAGCTTAACTTTTAAAACTAAGCTCTTGTTCTTCTCATAATGGCTCTAACTATAATAATTACCATTAGAACCGCCCCAATATATCCGTTTATTACATAAACAATGTTGACTAATTGACTAAAGTCCATCGCTAATCCAATAAAGGCTCCAACTGCTCCTAGAGCGATAGTCAATAAACGGTACTGAGCTGTTTTTTCTTCAGTGAAACGTGCTACCACATTCCACAATAAAGGAACTGATGAATAGCAAATGTCATTATTAAACAAGCTAATGAATATCAAAAAGCCCCCAATACCATCCCGTTATTACCTTCTTTAACAGAGTTAGCTCCTTTACCAATTCCAGATACGAAGGAGGCTAACCAAATCAATCAGAAACTAACATAAGAAACAGCAGATAGGAAGAAGTTGTTGAAAGCTACCTGCATAATTTCTATATCAAGCGCCTCTTGTAAATTATCGGCTGCTACCGGAAGATTACCTCAATTACGAAAAACACAAATTGACCCCACAATTATGGTTAAAATAACAATTACCGGACCAATTGTACCAATAATATCTACAATTCGACTCAGACCAAATACTACTGTAATTCCAGCTAATGCAGCAAGGGCTGCTCCCCTACCCAGGGAGCCCAACCACAATGTTCTACCGCAGTTGCTGAAGCTCCCGCTACCATAACGGTAAAGGATAAAAAGAGGAAGAAAATAGAAAATATGTCAAAAAAATTTACCTGCAGCTTTACCTGCCATATGAACATAAATATCATTTAGATTTTCAAACTGTTGAGTATAACTTGCATAAATAAGTTCGACTGCTAGTACTGTTAATAAAATAAAGGTAATAAGAATACCAATAAGTCCTAGATAACCATACGAAGCAAAAAATTGTATTAATTCTTGTCCGGTAGCAAAGCCCGATCCAATTAATAATGCAATGAATGCTCCTGCATAGCTGGACACTTTGCGATTGTTAATTACAGGATTAGCCGATTCTGTCCGCACTCCTACTTTTGAATTAGCCTTTTTAGTCCTCCTTTGTAAAAAGAGGGTAATGATAATTAACTATCATTACCCTTAAGTAATATTATTGTTTTTTAAAGATAGTTGGTGAAGCTACTTCAGTTGAAAGTCCGCGAATTGCACGTTCAACCAACTCATCTCTTACATGGGCATCTTCTTTGTCTCCTAGTTCTGGGTTTCCTACTGGATAAGGAATCGCAACTGTTGGTACTATTCTATTAGCTCCAACAGATTCAGAAATAGTCGTAATTGTGGCCATTTGCACAATTGGAATACCATAGCGTTCGATTTCTTTTACCATCGTTGCTCCGCAACGAGTACAGGTCCCTCAAGTAGAAGTTAGAATAACGCCATCAACTTTTGCCTCAGCTAACTCTTTTCCAATTTCTCTACCAAATTGCTCAGAGTTGGCTACCGATGTTCCTGTTCCGGTAGTTGAATAGAAGTATTTGTATACATCGCCGATTTTCCCTAATTTTTTAAGACGCACTAACTCATCTAGTGGCGCAATACGGTCAGCCTTTTCATTGGCATACACAGGGTCAAATCCACCGTGAACTGTAATATATTCTCCTGCCAACTCTTTTAAATCAGAAATATCATACTTCACCCATTTTTGTGCCGAAGCAGATTGTAAACGGTCTGGGTTGCCTTTAGGTACAATTCCTCCCGTTGTAACTAAGGCAATCGTAGCATTTTTCATATCGCTGATTGGTAAAGCTGCTTGCACATAGTCAAACTCTGGCATCGGTATTTCAGTTTCATACTCTTCATTATTGAAGCGTTTCAATAACATATCTACTGCCCGTTCAGCTCCGGTTTTGTCTGAAATAATAGTCAACCGACGTCCTTGAGCCATAAAGCCATCTTCTTCGTAATTAACTTCTTTACCTTCTAAAACTTTATTGGCTAATTCAGCCATAGCTGGTATAGCTTTTCTCATTGTCCCTGCAGAGTCCCCCGTAGGAATAATGTAAGAATGTGTTCTAGCTGCATCTACTCCCGGGTTTTCTTCATACATTCCCGTTATTACAGTTGTCTTATCTTTTAGCGTATTTGCTACTCCCGCACAGGCCATCCCGTACCTTCCAGCGTTAAAGGCAGGACCCGCGATAACTAAGTCCGGTTTAATTTCATCATACTTCTCCATTATAAACTGTTTGGAAATATCTTCATTTTCATTAAAATAGTTGTCCCCACAGATAATAGTATGAGTAATTTCCGCATCTTTTAATAAATTTTGAATCCCTAATGCTGGACCTACTGGTCCTTCCACTATCGTTGGTTCGATATGCGCTTTATCTTCGCCACCAATTTGACCAAAAAATTGGTTCACATAATATAATACTTTTTTCATGCCAGCCCTCCTATTTCAATTCTACTGTTAAATTATGGAAGCCAATTTCGGAAGTGGATCCTAATACTGCGTTCAATTCACAAACAATCGATCCATCTTCATTCACACTGCCGTCCCAGCCACCAGCTAGATTCTCTAAGGCACTCAAACTTCCTAAAATCCGCTCTGCAGGTTCTAATCGGACTAAGTGAGAAACATTCCCTGTTGAAATCACTGCTTTTGCTTCTGGTTTAGCATCCGCTAATGGTTGAGAATCTCCATCCCATCCAGAACATTCGTCGGTAATTAATACTGATTGAATACCTGAATTTTCTAATCCTTCAGCGATCATCACTAAATCAGAGTCTGGGTTTCCGTATCCTTCTTCCGATACAATTGCTCCATCAACACCTAATGTTTGAGCTAACTTTATCGTAAAGTCTCTTGTACGGAATTTACCATCTAAAGTAGTTAACTCTGGTACCATAATTGAGCCGACAAAATTAATTGTTTTACCATGCTGTTTTAGTAATTCTTTAATAACAGAGTTATTTTGGTGCTGATAAGTAGTAATTTTATCACATGCCGCGACACAGTTACCTGATACAACTGCCCCGTCTAACTCTTCTAACGGATTAAGGTATGTTGGTAAAATTTGCTTAACATCTACTCCATAAATGTAAACATCATGCAAGAGTCCTTGAGCGATCATCATTTGAATATAAGCTACCCGTGGTAAGTCAGGAAACTCAGTAATACTTGACTTCACATCAGCAATTTCATATTCTTCCGTTTGATTTGCTTCAGCTGCTTCTAAAGCTTGTCCTAAGTACTCACCTGCTCTTAAACCAGCTATTCTTACGGCGCGCTCATGTTCATGTGGCTCTACATCTGCTTCTGGAGTAAAGTCAACTACCACATTGATGGTTTGAGAAAATGGTGACCATTTTGCTCCTTCGCCCCACATATCTACAACACCTTCTTGGAAACCAACTACATCTCCAATTGTAACCACTGCAACATTTTTCATTACTTTGGTTACGCCGTCTCCAACTTGACCTAAGTCTCCTGTAACTCCTGGGTAATGATTAAAACGGTCTACTCGGTAACGTGGCTCTATAATATCTTTAATAGGTACAATTCGAACTTTTTCGCCCGGATGAGCTAAGTCAATTGTTACCTTAGCGATATCAGGGACTTGTTCCAGTTCATTAATCATTTCCTCTTTATTTATAGTTAATACATCATTTCGAACTTCTGTTTTTTCTCCAAATTCTACCTTATTAATTACTACATTTTGTAGCTCAAGCTTCATTACAATTCTCCCCCTCTTAACTTTCTTTCTAATTTACTTTTACTTTATCCATTAAAAGCGGCTCAATTTCTTTATCAAACTTGGCCTGTTCTTCAATCGCTTTTAACAATAAGCGGTAATCAAGATCTTGATAGTTTTCTAAATAGTTATAATCTGGTTTACGTCGACCAACTATTTTAATATAATTATCGATTGACTGCTGTATCAGTTCCATGGAAAAGGAATCGGCATCACTCTTTCCAATGATAATTGACCTGGCAGGTGTTAAAAACATTCGACTGGAAGCAGGGAGAGGATGAGTAATCAAGCGATACTTTCCTTCATATATCAAGTCTCTAACCGCCAGCATTACTTCTAAAAAACCTCCATCTATTAAAGTATGATTATTGAACTTTTCACTTATTAACGGATTATTAGTTACAATCAAATATTTATCCAAATGAATCACCCCTCTCTGACTCGTTTCCGCAACATAAGGTTTAAATCGGACTATGAAACCAAAAATATTGTTCATTTTTGCGCATGGTAGTGAAAAAATATAGTGTGGTTCGTACAAAGAATAAAAACGATTTGTTATACTGCACGGTTATCTTATCAGGTTTTTCTATTAAAAAATGTTCGAATAATAACACTTTCAGCAATTATTATTTCTTTACTGCTTAAATTTCAGAAGCAGTTACATCCTTATTTTAAGCTTATATTTCTCTATATTGAAACAACAACTTTCTAATATCACGTAAGTTCATTTTAATGATTCTTGAAAGGCTAGCCTCTTTCTACTTTATGGAACTATTATAAACAAACACTGCAAACGTTGTCATTTCTTAATTTTATTATAGCATGTAATATTTATCACTTTTGTTAGATATCCAACATTCTTTTTAAATTTTTAATAAACTAATTTTTAATAATGGAAATACCCGAAACATTATAAATGCTTCGGGTATTTATTAACTCCCTAAAGGGTTTTATATATAGAGGCTTTATATATAATTTTTTTTATTTAGCGTCTACTGCCGCAACTTTTTCTTCTGGTTTTCTTTCAGGGCGACGGTATACTGAAGGGTCAATTCCTTTAATATACTCCACTACTTCGTCTA
>CAYYGA010000085.1:0-5513 GCA_964471435.1 uncultured Facklamia sp. | reverse complement strand
TAAGAGCTCAAGGATATACGGTATTTGAAACCAGACGGAATGATTCCTATGTTCAACTGCATGAACGGGATGACCGGCCGAATGAGCTAGAAACTGACATTTTTGTCAGCATTCATCACAATGCGATGCCTCAATCTGCTCGGGGAACAGCAAGCGGTATAGTGACCCTTTATCATGATCGATCAATTGATGAGCCGGATTACCTTACGCCTGATCATCATACGGACCAAATGCTAAGCGACGGCCGCCGTTTAGCCCAAGCTCTGCAAACGGGCATGGTAGATGCTACAGGCGGGAAAAATCAGGGAATTCGTCCACAAAACTTACATGTAACTCGGACCACTGATATGCCTGCTGCGCTTGTGGAATTAGGTTTTATGGATCATCCAGCTGAATTTAAAAAATTAACCAACTCAACTTATCAAGCAAAATTGATCGATGGATTAGTTAATGGGATAAATCGTTATTTTGGTCGTTAACAGTTGATGCCCCGCCGCAAATGGCGTGGCATTTTTTGAATAAAATAGGAATAAAGCAAGATTTATCAGATAAAGTAATGCTTTTGCCTGAAATCATTTTACGACGATTTTAACCCGTGTTATACTATACATGTATGAAGCTGAAAATAAGCTTCACTAAAGAAGAGGAGAAGAAGACATGAAAATTAAAAGGGCATTAAAACCCATTTTTAAAGCTACAAATGCTTTACTAATGGCTTCATTGTTCTTAGGAACAAGCCTTTACTCCGTAACGGCTGGTGAAGTCCACACGGTTGAAAAAGGCGAGACTTTATATAACATTGCTAAACAATATGGCACTACCGTAGAAACATTGATGGCTTTAAACGGACTGAGTGATTATTCTATCGATAGTGGCACACAACTAGTTGTGGCTGGAGATTCTGTAGATAATGGTTATGAATATGAGGAGGAAGGTTCGTCTTATACATCTACTTACGTAGTACAACCAGGCGATTATTTAACGAAAATTGCTAATCAGTTTGGAATGAGTGTGCATGAGTTAAAAAACCTAAATGGTCTGACCAGTGATTTTATTGATGTAGGTGATTTACTGGCGATTACATCTGACGGTCTCACATCTGTTACACCGCCGCCTTATGGCAGCTCAGGTGCTGGTTATACATGGAATAATGACTACAGTTATTCTACAGGCAGTTCAGCCGGAACTTATAAAGTGCAGGCTGGTGATAATGTTTGGGAAATTGCTCTGGCATACGGGATTACTGAAGAGCAATTAATGGCCTATAACGGCCTGGCTTCTAAATGGATTTATCCTGGTGACTTGTTATATATTCCCGGCACCGGTTCAACTACGTCCCAAGGTTATATTCCTTATACACCAACCTACACGGACAGCTTTGCTTATACTGTCCAACCTGGTGACAATACATGGGATATAGCTGTAGCTTACGGTTTAACCGAAGAATATTTGATGGCTTATAATGGAATGACTTCAAAATTAATTTATCCAGGTGAAGTTTTATATATTCCAGGAGCGGCATCATCTGCTCCAGTGTCAGGACCTGTACAGTCCGAACCTGTAGAAAGCAGTCCAACAACTCCAACTACACCTGTCGTTCCTACGACACCATCTGAATCTGTCCCGGAATCAACAGCTGAATCAACGCCTGAATCAACCGAATCAAGCACGCCAAGAGTGAGATCGCCCAGACAAGTTCAAGGAGCAGATAACAGAGAGTTAGCTGATCCAGCAACACCAGCAGTAGACAGTGAAGAAATTAATTTAGAACTGCATGAAGTAGCTGAAGGGGAAGCCCTAGCTGATATAGCTCAGACCTATAACATTACGGGAGCAGAGATTCGAGAGTGGAATCAGCTCCTCAATGATGATATACAAGAAGGGGATATTTTGTATGTAACTGACCCTGTTAATGCTGTCACTGCATTTAAACAATTACGGCCATTAACAGATGTTTATCCACTTGAGTATTTACCGTCAAGAGGAGAAGAGTTAGAAAATGTATTCGAGATGTTTAATATCACGGAAGAAAACATTCTAGAGTGGAATGAATTGAGTTCTACCGAAGAGTTTGCAGCCGGCGAACCATTTATAGTAACCCATCCGGAGATTACACCGGCTGTTTATGAAGTGCAAGAAGGCGACAGTATTGCCTCTGTAGCGGAAGCAACAGGTGTAAGTGTCGAATCCATTCGGGCTTGGAACGGACTTTTAGATAACATTATCTATATTGGAGAGGAATTAGCGGTTACAAACCCATTCCCAACCTTACATGAAGTGACTCCACCAGAAACATTGGAAGATATCGCACAGCAATATAGTGTCACGGTTGAAGATATTAGAAACTGGAATAGTCTTCCAGAAGAATCATTATTTGTTGGCGGAACACTCATTGTATCTGACCCTACGGCTGACGTAGAAACTCAAAATGACAGAACGCCAGAAAACGAATCTACGACTGAAGAAACAGAAGATACAGAAGAAACAGACTCAGCCAATGATGAAACCACAGAAAATACAACCGAATAAAATGAAGAATAACAAAAAACTATAATAAAGAAGACCTTCACCTTACAAAAAGGGAGAGGGTCTTCTTTGCTTTACCAGCATTTTATAAGTAACCAAGGGCGGTAAACATATTAAAATCTTTAATTTTAAGTAAAGGATGACCAGGCAGCGTGCTGTCCAGAAACAGCTCCTGTGGAAAAAGCTGCCGTAATATTATATCCTCCTGTATACCCATTGACATCTAACAGTTCACCACAGAAATAAAGTCCCGACATTAATTTGGACTCCATGGTCTGAGGCATAACTTCTTTTGTATTCACACCGCCACCGGTTACAAAGCCCTTCGCTATGGGCTGACTGCCATAAGAGGTGATAGGGAAAGACTTAATTAACTGCCATAATTGATCCACTTGGCTGTGAACAAGCTGTTTGTAAGGAGTTTTTGAATCAAGGGCTAATCGATTGATAACTACCTCAGTTAACCGTTCAGGCAACCACTGGTTTAGAATAGTAGATAATTGTTTTTCCCTCATGGATTCAGCTGAATCTTTTAAATCCTGAATTGATAAATGCGGGGTCATATCAATTGTCAAATGAGCAAGAGGAGCCTGGTTTTCTTTTAATAGCAGATTAACATGACCAGAACAACGCAGGACAGCGGGGCCGCTGTAGCCAAAATGAGTGAAAATCATATCCATCTGATGGGTAACAATTGGCTGCTTAGAAGCTGTCTGACTATCCCATAAAGTGACAGCAACATCTCTTAAAGAGATTCCCTGTAAAGTTTTCGCTTGAATAAAATCATCATTTGATAAAAGAGGGGCTTCAGTGGCGTAAAAGTCGGTTAAAGTATGACCCGCATCTTGAGCCCATTGGTAACCGTCCCCTTCAGAACCAGTTCGAGGATAAGCCTTTCCTCCTACAGCCAAAATGATTTTTTTAGAAAAAAGTTTGCGGCCATCTTTTATTTGAACCCCTAAAACTTTTTGATTGTCGTGATCAAACAACAGACTGTCAACGGCTTGATTAGTAAAAATAGTAACTTCTAATACCTTTAATTCATTAATCAAAGTATCACGTATAGTTCTTGCGCTATCAGTAACGGGGAACATTCGGCCATGGTCTTCTTCTTTTAATTCGACACCGCGGTCTTGGAAAAAAGCCATTATATCACTTTGATCAAATTGATCGAGAGCACTGTATAAAAATTTTCCATTTCCCGGTATATGTTTAATTAATTCATCACGGCTGCTGTTGTTAGTAACATTGCATCGTCCGCCGCCGGTAAGAATTAACTTACGGCCTAATTTAGTATTTTTTTCAACTAAGGCTACACGAACACCATTTAAAGCTGCTTGAACAGCTGCCATCATACCGCTGGTCCCGCCACCTACTACAATTACATCAAATTGAGACATTTTATCTTCCTATCTAGTGAGTCTACTTGACCCAGCTTCTTGTAAATTTAAAATTGGGGAAAAAGTTTCTGTTGTGGCCTACCAATGATTCAGCCAGTAAAAAGGCTAATACAAAATCTATTATACCGTGGATTAAGGTTCCTACTCCGACGAGTAGAATAATAGAGTATAAATAATTAACGTCAAAAGACAAACCTGTAATCAAAGTAACTACTATCACTTCCGCTAAGGCATGTATAAGATTTAAGATAATATTAAAAGCAGATAAATTTACCAAAGAATTTAAAGGTTTACTGCGTTGTTTTAAATATGCTGCTCCTAAGACAGCAAAAATAATATGAGAGGCTGCCCGTAAAACAATCACAATCGGAAAACCGGCCAAGAAAAAACCTAAGGAGGTACCGGCTGACACTACGGCAGCTACAGCAGGTGAAATAAACATTGCCAGCATGGTTGGCACGTGGCTGGCTAAAGTAAATGACGCAGGACCTATCACAATTCGAATAGGCATCATCATGGGGATTAAAATACCAATTGCCGTTAAAAGGGCAGCTTGAGTTATCATAGACGTCTTTGTTTTTAATTGCATAGAGAATCTCCTCATCACTTTTCCAATAATGATAATAGTATAACATGAAGCTTTCTTAAAACGAATGAGAAAATCATATAAATTTTGCTTAAATCGTTGACTTTCAGATCTATTCGGGGTAATATGATAAACGGTATTGTTTACCCCACTGATGAGCCCCGGAAACTCATAGTAATGTAAACAACTAGAATGATTAATGGAGGAAAACAACGTGCGTCAAACATATATGGCTAAGAAAAACGAAGTTGAACGTAACTGGGTATTATTAGATGCCGCAGACATACCTTTAGGTCGTCTGTCAACTGTAGTTGCTTCAATCTTGCGTGGAAAAAACAAACCAACATATACTCCTCATGTGGATACTGGGGACTTCGTTATTGTAATCAATGCTGATAAAGTTGCTTTAACAGGAAACAAAGCAACCGACAAAAAATATTATCGTCATAGTGGTTATGTAGGCGGAATTAAAGAAACTTCTGCAGGTGTAATGCGTGATAAAAACCCGCAACGCTTAATTGAATTATCGGTTAAAGGAATGCTACCTGATAATCGTTTAGGCCGTAAACAATTTACAAAATTACATGTTTTCGCTGGTACCGAGCACGGTCATGAAGCTCAACAACCAGAAGCATTAGATATTAATACATTAATTTAAGGAGGGGAAATATGGCTACAGTACAATATTTAGGAACAGGGCGTCGTAAAGTCTCAACAGCTCGTGTACGTTTAATACCAGGAACTGGTGAATTTATAGTTAATGGAAAACCTTTAGATGAGTATATTCCATTTGCTCACTTACACGAAGTAATCAAACAACCATTCCAGACAACAGAAACTTTAGGATCATATGATGTAATCGTAAATGTTAATGGTGGTGGCTTTTCTGGTCAAGCTGGTGCAATCCGTCACGGAATCGCACGCGCCTTATTAAATGTGGACCCAGACTTCCGTTCCGCATTAAAATCAGCCGGTTTATTAACACGTGACCCACGTATGGT
>CAYYGA010000084.1:2494-5575 GCA_964471435.1 uncultured Facklamia sp. | reverse complement strand
GAGGTAGGAATTGACTCGATCGCCGGTCCTAGTGAAATTTTACTGTATGTAGATGACACAGCCCAACCTGATGCGATTGCCTATGACCTCTTTGCTCAAGCGGAACACGATGTAAATGCGAGAACTTATTTACTTTCCGAGTCACAAAGTGTGATTGACCGAATTGACCAGCGGGTGAAAGAATTGCTATCCCAGCAGCCAAGGTGGGAGATTATTGAACAATCTCTAGCTAACAACCACTATCAAATTGTCGACAAAACCGAGAATTTAATGGCTGTTTTAAATGAAATCGCAGCCGAACATGTTTCGATCCAGCACCAGCAACAAGATGAAATTGTGGACAAAATTAAATATGCCGGTGCAGTTTTTAAAGGGAAATACAGTCCAGAGGCGATTGGGGATTATATCGCAGGCCCCTCTCACGTGTTACCGACGGACAAAACGGCGCGTTTCAGCCACGGGTTAAATGTGAATGATTTTATGACCAGTCATGCTATTATCAACTTATCAAAAGAAACTTACGAGGAGCTCGTTGAACCGGCGGCCTTAATTGCCCAAACCGAACAATTATATGCTCACCAAGCCTCACTGCTGGTGCGAAAAGAGGAGAGAGCTAATGATTAGCATGGACCGCAACACCAGCCCAATCTCACCTTTTACGTCCGATGATTATAAAATGGCTCTTCAGCAAACCAATGAACACAACTATCCTTTTCAAGAAATTGTGCGCTTTAAAGAAAATTATGCTCAACTATCTGGTTGGTTGCCAAAAGAAATGGAATTAGCCAATGGTTCAGACGAATGGCTGCAAAAATTGATGATTGTTTATGGTCAAGGCGGTGTCTTAAGTTTAGCTCCCGATTTTGTGATGTATCAAGAATATGCTGACCAAATTGGAGTAGAGATGCACTTTGTCAAAGCGGATCAAGGCTTTAACTTTGATTTAAAGGATATCCTTCAAACAATTGATGAAATTAAACCGCAACTTTTTATTTTATCCAATCCGCATAACCCAACTGGACGACAATTTGAAGCATTGTTTTTACAAACAATCGCGGATGCGATGGAAAGGATCAAGGGCTATTTCGTAATTGATGAAGCTTATATCGAGTTCGGCTCAGATTATTCACGTCCTAAAGGCGATCACGTTATAATTTTACGTACCATGAGTAAAATCTATGGCATGGCAGGATTACGGATCGGTATTTTGAAAGCTAGCGGGCAAACATTTAAGGACTTAACCAAAATCAATCATCCTTATCCGGTCAATAGTTTAGCCTTAAATTTAGCTACCCAATTTTTAGAAGATAGCCAGCGAGTGGAGAAGTTTAAAACTTATCAACTGACTAGCCGTGATTTATTACTTGATGCTTTTAAATCCATCATATTTTTTAAACCCACAGCCAGCAATTTTATTTTTACCTATGGACCCCAAGCCCTTCAGTTAGGAAATCACTTACGCCAACAAGGCTTTCAAGGAAGATTCTACCAACTGGCGGGAATGGAAGAAGTAGTACGCTACTCGATTATCCAACATCAAGCATATCCTCAACTTAAAGAAGCTTTGCAAGCCTGGCAGAAAGGACACTAACATGATTGAAAAAGAACGTAATACTCTCGAAACTAAAATCAAATTAAGCTTAAGCCAAGAAAAATTATCTCAATATTCTCAAATTAATACCGGCATCGGCTTTTTTGACCATATGCTGACCTTATTCAGCTTTCATTCGGGTTTATTTTTAAAGGTCGAAGCCCTAGGGGATTTAAAGGTGGATGGCCATCACACTGTAGAAGACATCGGCATCATCTTAGGTGAAGCCATCCGTGATTTATATAAAAGCCAATCGAGTTACCAGCGCTATGGCATGATGTATCTGCCTATGGATGAAAGCTTGGCCCGCGTCGTTTTAGATTTATCCGGCCGTCCCCACCTTAATATGCAGGCAAACTTTTCCAAAGCCACTGTCGGCGAATTCGACACCGAACTAGTGGAAGAATTCTTTAATGCAATCGCCATGAATGCCCGCATGACTTTACACATTGATTTATTGAAAAAGGGGAACACCCACCATGAGATTGAAGCTGTTTTCAAAGCTTTTGCTCGTGCTTTAAAGACCGCTTTACAAGAAACTGATGGTGGCATTCCTTCGTCTAAAGGACTTATTGCTTAGGAGGTAAAAATAATGAAAATTATACCAGCAATTGATTTAATTGATGGCCAGAGCGTCCGTTTACAACAAGGGGATTACCAGCTTAAACAAAAGATGCCCCGTACACCTGAAGAAGCCCTCGCTTTTTACGCTGGTTATCCGCAAGTGGTTAGGATTCATATAGTAGATTTAATTGGAGCGAAACAACAAAAAACGATGGAAACTTCTTTGATCGGTGAATTGAAAAAAAGAACCTCACTACCTTTAGAAATAGGAGGGGGACTGAGAGATAGAGAAAGTCTAGAAACTTATGATGAGTTAGGAATCGATTATTTCATTTTAGGCACTCGCGCCATTATCGATCTGCCTTGGTTAAAAGAAATGGTTACTTTATACCCAGGGCGAATTTATGTCGGCATTGATGCAAAAGAAGAAGAAATTTACATTAATGGCTGGACCCAAGCGAGTGGACGCCAAATCGACGAATATATTAAAGAAATAGAAGACCTTAATTTAGCCGGTATCATTTACACGGATATCGCTAAAGATGGTATGGAAAGTGGTCCCAATGTAGAAAGAACGGCCGCTCTACAAAAAGCTACGCGCCATTTAGTAGTAGCTAGTGGCGGCGTGAGAGGGCAAGAAGATTTAAACCACTTAGAAGCAGCTGGAATACAAGAAGCAATAGTCGGTAAAGCAGCCAATACAGATGCATTTTGGGAAGGGCTGTCTACATATGAAGCGTAAAATTATACCCTGTCTTGATATTAAAGCAGGTCGAGTCGTTAAAGGAATTAATTTTGTTAACTTAAAAGATATGGGGAGTCCCATCGAATTAGCTAAGTATTATAGTGACCAAGGCGCGGATGAATTAGTCTTTTTAGATATCACCCGTTCGCAAGACCAGCACGCTTTAATGTTGGAGACCATC
>CAYYGA010000084.1:0-2484 GCA_964471435.1 uncultured Facklamia sp. | reverse complement strand
CGGGGGAGGTATCCAAACTTTAGTTGATGCTGAAGCTGTTTTAAATGCGGGCGCCAGTAAAGTTTCTATTGCTTCGGCTGCTGTACGAAAGCCGGAATTAATGAACCAAATCAGTCAAAAATTTGGTTCTTCACGGTTAACAATCGCCATTGACACTGCTTATGATTCTGAGGCTAAAGATTATTTTATTTATACCCAAGGCGGTAAACAAAAAGAAAACTATACTTTAACAGACTGGTCTAGGGAAGCTGAAAAAAGAGGGGCAGGATCTCTTTTGATTACTTCAATTCATCACGATGGCGTAAAAAACGGCTTTGATTTAAAGGCATTACAATTAGTTTCCCATGCTGTTTCAATTCCCTTAATAGCCAGTGGTGGGGCTGGTTCTATCGATGATTTTATTCAATTGTTTAAACAGACTAAAGTAGAAGCTGGATTAGCTGCTTCTATTTTCCATCAAGGGACCGTACTGATCTCCCAATTAAAAGAAAAATTAACTGCAGAAGGGATTGAAGTAGAATGATAGATATTTCTGAAGTACTGTTTGATAAAAGTAAAGGCTTAGTGCCTGCTATCTTGCAGCATTATCAAACCGGACAAGTTTTAATGCTTGGTTACATGAATCAAGAAGCTATAACTAAAACCATCGAAGAAAAAGTAGCCTGGTTTTATTCCCGGTCCAAAGGTCGTCTATGGAAGAAAGGCGAAAGCAGCCATAATTATCAATATGTTATCGATATTAAACTGGACTGTGACCGCGATACTTTACTACTGTTAGTCAATCCGGCTGGTCCCACTTGTCACCAAGGAAGTCAAAGCTGCTTTGGCGATGAGTATTTTAATCTTGCACTTTTAGAATCAACCATTAGGGAAAAAATGGCCCATCCCCAAGAAGGTTCTTATACTAAATATTTGATGGATTCAGGGTTAGATAAAATTTTAAAGAAAAATGGGGAAGAGATGACTGAAGTAGTAATTGCTGCTAAAAATCACGATAAAGCAGAATTAATCGCGGAAACAAGTGACTTACTTTACCATTTATTAGTGCTTCTACAAACTCAAGGAGTAAACTTAGCAGATGTTGAACAAGAATTAGGGCACCGACATGGAAAAAAGCAAGACTATTCTATTCGCTCTGACGTTAAAAAGTGGTAAGTTGAAGAGTCAAAAGGCTTCCCAGCTGCTGATAGCTGCAAAAGCATACTGATGAAAAGATTAACAGAGATCAAACAGAAAAGGTGGAATAATGAAGTTTTATGATACCCACATGCATTCGCATTTATCCTTTGATAGTTTCGAAAGTCCCAAGTGTTATATAAATGAAAAAACAGAATTTATAACCTTTACCGAACATCTTGACTTAGAAAATACAGCCAATGGCGGTCAAGATGATATCCCCGATTTTGAAGAACATCTTACTTGGCAACAAACTTTCAATGATGAACATCAAGTTAACTTGTTGATGGGAGTCGAAATAGGTTATGTTCCGAGCCATCAAAAACGTTTGGAAAAAATTCTGGAGCCTTACCCTTTTGACCTTAAGCTATTGAGTGTGCATCAGAATACTGAGTATGATTATATGGATGAAGCAACTGGAGAAGCTCCCGAGATGATGATCAATAATTATTTAAATCAGCTGTTAGAAGCATTGGATCAGATGGAAAATTGTCAAATTATGACCCATTTTGATTATGGTTTTAGAATTCATCAATTAACCGCTGATGAATTGGGTCCTTATGAAGGTAAATTGATGCGAATATTTGAAAAATGCGCACAACAAGGTCTAGCATTTGAACTTAATAGTAAAAGCTTGTGGAAATACAATAACAAAGATCTATATGAGTGGGCCATACCGCGCTACCAATCAGTGGGAGGGAAGATTTTTTCATTAGGATCGGATGCGCATAAAGCAGATGAGCATTTTGTGAATTTCCTTGATTCTATTCAACTATTGGAACAGTTCGGTGTTACAGCAGTTGCTCAATATCAGAAGCAAGAACTTTATTCCTATCCTGTCGCTCGTTTAAAAATGGAGTTAGCTAATAGGTAATTATAAAAAAGAGACTCACTTGTTTTATTTGACCATTAAGAAGGAAAAGTAACTATAAGTGAGTCTTTTTTACTGTGCTTTTTTTCTGTGAATTATTAAAATGGTTGAGGGGGAAATAACTAGTTAGACGGACTTCGTTTTATAGACGAAGTCCAGGAAACTCTTAAACTGATCCCTCATCGCCGCCAGCTGGATCTCTCGCCCCAAGAAACTTAAAGTTAGCTGCCATTTTATCCCAAAATTAATCTTGTATAACCTTCCTGTTCACTTGGCGGTATAAACAAAGGAACTTCTGGTCTAGCGAAAGTGTAGTAAATGAAAAGCGCCATGAAAAGTACAATAAATCCTAAAGAGAGAATGACATAAATAGGACGCGGGCTTAAAATGCGGTAAAGATGCATAGCAATCAGTTGGGCTAAGGGGACCGCAATGAA
>CAYYGA010000083.1:0-5631 GCA_964471435.1 uncultured Facklamia sp. | reverse complement strand
TCCGACGAGCCCTGTGAACCAGGCTAGACTGGCGTCGTTCTTCCGACGAGCCCTGTGAATCAATCTAACTAGGCTTCGTCTCCCAAAATTTATAAATGGATTACTTTATTTTAAGTTGCTTACGCAAATTTTAATGTATTATCTCTTTTTATTTGGTACAAAGTCTCGATATCTAAATTCTAAAGAGGGAAAAGCATGCTTATAATCTTTTCCTGGTAAATTGTAAATTTTATATCTTCCCTTTTTAGAAAATTTAAAGTATTTATTTAGAATTCTTCTTAAATAATCTTTTAATCTACTATCACCTAAAAACCAGCAAATATTAGCTGAATTCGCAGGCAGATTAGGAAACAAAACAGAAAACTCACAAATAGAACGCAAAATGCATTTTTCACGGTTCTCAAAATGCCCGCAAACCCGGCACACCGCATGGTAACGACTGGAACCTAAATCCATCTTAGAATTACAATGGTCACAAAGAATCCCGAGCAAAACTTGACGGCCCTGTAGGTCAAGCTCTTTAACAGGAGGAGCCTCAGCTTTTAAACCCAGAATAGCTTCCCGAACCGTCGAACTATCTATTGTTTTAACTCCGCGAGCACTTTCTTTCATCAGCTTTTCAATATAAGGCTTCACTTCCCAGCGCCTTAGAACTTGCTCGCCAGGGTCATCAATAAATTTCACATTATCCATATCACTAGCTAGAATCAATTTAGATAAAACTGGGACTTGAAAGCCTAAAGACCTTAAAACAGCCCGTACTATCTCACTTGCCCGCTTTATTTGAGTAAAATAATCACGGTCTAACTCATAGCCATTTTTACGCCAAACCCCATCTTCATAAACGTATTCCCCCACCAGATTCTTCACTTCGAGTAAATAAACCCCCTGGTCAGAAATGAGCAGCCCGTCGATTTGAACATGCCCGCTGAAATGTTTGAAATATAGATCTTCCAACCAATAATAGTCACTCCGAATCAACCCCTGAATCATCTCACTTACAACCCGCTCACCTTCGTCCCCTAAAGTCTGCCGGTAAAATATAAATTTTTCCTGCTCAGTAAAATCAACACGGCGTTGCCACAAATTTAAATACTCAAACTGTTTACTTGTCATCTTATTTCAGTCCCTTCCTTTATATAAATACACTAAAAACGATTCATCTGTTTTTATAAAAAGGAAAGCTCATCAATTGAGTGGAATAAAATTAATTAACCAGCCTAATTATGGATAACTAAACAAAAGGCTCCCAACTTTTTACATAAAGCAGGGAGCTCAAAGTTAAATTTTAATTTTCTGAAGAGTCTTCACCAAAATCATAGCCTGGTCGTTGATTGACGATATTAGTTGCCCATTGATGATTGACCACGACAAAATTGCCACGGAAATCATCCATTAAGTATTTACCAAATTTTTCTTTGATGAATTGATTCAACGAAGGATGGTAGTCTACTAATAATTGGTCTTCTTCTGTTATATATAAGAATTTGGGCTCATCATCTTTAATAAAGAAGAAACGATTGAGGACTTGACGGTCGGGTTCCTGTTTAGCAAACAGACCGTCGGTTAACAATTTAACAACTTCCATTTCCTGATCATCCACCCCAAAGTCAAAAATTTGTATTTTTTCAACTAATTGAGGGACAGATGTGACAATCCGTAAGTGATAATTTTCAATAGGAATTTGTTCTTTTTCAGCAACCTCATAAAGACCTTTAGTAATTGCTTCGCGCTTTTCGTTAAACTCAGGTGCTACATAAATTAGAAGCTGTTGGTCGGGATCGTGATACATAAGTTGGGTTTCAATTTGGCGCTTGCTACCGCAGTTCTCGCATTCAAAAGCTAGCAATGTTCCATCTAACAAAGCAGTTTTTAGCTCGGGGTGAAGACGGGTATTAATCGCAATTTCAACCGATCGTACCGCCTTAGTTTGACATACTGGGCACTCAACATGAATATTTTGTGGCATAATTCAGCCTCCTGAAATTTTAAAGTTAATTTTTTAGCATAATGACAAAGATTTTCAATTTTTAATTATTAAGATAATCATACAGTACTCTAATAGTCATTATAACAAAGAACGCAAGAAAGTTCGATTTATGGCAGCCATATTAAATTTTAATGAAAATCTATGAATTTAATTATACTGTGCTATAATGCTAATGGTAAGGCTACCAAAGAAGGAGAGTTAAGATGAAAAGCATTATAATATATGAGTCACCTTTTGGCTCGGTAGAACTCTATGCCCGTACTCTCGCACAGGAGCTTAACATCCCTATAACAGCTATTGAAGACTTAGAAGAAAAAAATGAATCGTTGTCAGAGTATGATTTAATAATAGTAGGTTCCTGCTACTTGTCCGGCGATTTGATTGGATCCAAAAAAATCATGGATTTAATGTATCAATATCCTGATACATTTTGGGTATTATACACAGTAGGTATTTCAAATCCAAAGTTAACTGATTTTAAACGCTTGCTTGCCAGGATTTTCCCTAGACCTTTATTAAGAAGATTAGCAACCTTTCATTACCGTGGAAGAATTTCTTCCAAGCGGTTTTTATTAATGTATTTGGTTACTAAAAAAATGTCACGCAAGCCGGGAGCTACATTGGATGAAGCAATTTTCGGTAACGAAGAGTGGGACTTATTAAGGGAGCATGGGGCAACGGCAGAACCAGAAGATTTAGCGGAAATAAAAGATTTAATCACCTATGTCCATACACTGGAAATGCTTAACTGATTAAAGGAGGAAAAGACTAAGTGAATATGAAAGAAAATGTAGGACGTTATGCTGCGAGTTATGTAGAAGATGGTATGGTAGTCGGCTTAGGGACAGGTTCGACTGCTTATTATTTTATTGATGAAGTAGGTCAGCGCTTTAAAAAGGGCGAACTACCTAATATAGTCACCGTATCAACTTCAGACCAATCCAGTCAGCAGGCGCGTGAGTTAGGGTTACCCCTCAAAGAATTAGATGAAATCAACCAAATTGATTTATTAGTTGATGGAGCAGATGAAGCGACCCGCCAATTTGCCGGTATTAAAGGCGGAGGGGGAGCTCTTCTACATGAAAAAATAACTGCCGTTCATGCCAATGAAATTATTTGGATTATGGATGAATCCAAATTAGTAGATCAGTTAGGAAAATTCCCTCTACCGGTAGAAGTAGTAAAATTCGGTTCTTGGAAACTCTTTGATACTTTTGAACGCGCCGGCATGCACCCCACTTTTAGAAAAAAGGACGAAGACTCTTTATTTGAAACCGACTCAGGCAATTATATTATCGACTTACATTTAGATGTTATCCCACAGCCGCAACAAACTGCCTTTGAACTAAAAAATATGGTAGGTGTAGTTGAACACGGACTCTTTTTAAACTTTGCCAATATCATTTTAGTCGGTAAATCAGACGGAACAATTACAAAACTTGAACGTAAATTGACTCCACGCACTGAATAATTAAAATCAGTTGATGAGAGAAAAATTGAAAAATCCAAAATTTTCAGGATGTTCAGACCACAAAAAGATTTGAGGAATAAAGTTATGCGTATGGTAGATTTGATACACAAAAAACAATTAAACCAGCCTCTGACTGAGGCTGAAATTAATTATATTATTGATGGTTATACCGAAGGGACTATCCCGGATTATCAAATGAGTGCTTTTAATATGGCAGTCTATTTCACTGGAATGACTAAGGAAGAAGTATCTTATTTAACTTTAGCAATGGCCCACTCAGGGGATATGTTGGATTTATCTGCAATCAATGGAGTTAAAGTAGATAAGCACTCAACGGGTGGAGTAGGGGATACTACTACTTTAATTTTAGCACCCTTAGTAGCCGCGTGTGGTATTCCTGTAGCTAAAATGTCCGGGCGCGGCTTGGGACATACTGGAGGAACGATTGATAAATTAGAAGTTATTCCAGGATTCAAACATGAGCTCACTACAGAAGAATTTATTGAAATAGTGAATACTCATCAAGTTGCGGTAGTTGGACAAACAGGTAATTTAACCCCGGCGGATAAAAAGATTTATGCTTTAAGAGATGTGACATCAACTGTTCAGTCTATCCCTTTAATTGCCAGTTCTATAATGAGTAAAAAAATTGCAGCAGGTGCTGATGCCATAGTTTTGGATGTTAAAGTCGGGGACGGTGCATTCATGAAGACGCTCGAAGAAGCAGAGCAGCTGGCCCGCACTATGGTCGAAATCGGCAATTATGTAGACCGTAAAACTTTAGCCGTTATTTCTAACATGGATCAGCCTTTAGGTTATGCAGTTGGTAATACATTAGAGGTGTTAGAAGCGGTGGATACACTTCGGGGCGAAGGGCCGGAAGACTTAACTGAATTATGTTATATTTTGGGCGCGCAGATGTTGATGGCTGCAGGTGAAACGGACCGCATCGATGAAGGGAAAGCTATTTTAAAAGAAAAAATCGAGTCGGGAGAAGCCCTCGAAAAATTCCGCGAATTTATAACTGCTCAAGGCGGTGACGCCGGATTTATTGATCAGCCGTCTCTATTAGGGGAAGCTGCCTTTAAAGTGGATTTTAAAGCTGAAAAGTCCGGTCTGGTCAGCCATTGGGTAGCAGATTTAGTAGGTGAAGCAGCTATGGTTCTTGGGGCTGGACGCGCAGTCAAAGAAGACCAGATTGATCCTGTAGTAGGAATCGTACTGCAGGCAAAAGTCGGCGACCGGGTTGAAAAAGGCAATACTTTAGCTGTTATTCATTCGAACCAAGAGGACGTTTCAGAAGCAGTCGACCGGTTGAAAAAGGCCGTAACCATTTCGAATACTGCAGATACCCGTCCCTTAATATATAAAACTATTCAGTAAAACTAATAATTTCCCCATTTTTAAAAAACAGCAACTTTTTAAGAGCTTGCTGTTTTTCTATATTTTTTAAAAAATGGCAGAACCGATTTCTTTATTACGCTCTTCTAAACGTTGAATTTCCCTTTTTATATCAAAAGGATTTTCATCTTCTTCGAATATATCTTCACCTGGATGAACAATGCGTTTCACCCAGTTTTCTTCAATTCCCCATAGATTGGCTTGGATCCAAGGGGACTTCCAATCATCAATTATAAAGATTCGCTCCCAGCTGTCTCTTATTTCTTGTTCAATTTCCGGGAACATATTTTTGTATTTTCCTAATAGGATAAAAAATTCTGTATCAATACCGACTTGGTCTAATTTCTGTTGAAACCTTTTCTGGTCCTCTTCATTGAGGGGAACATAGAGATAGTTAAGCACATAGTCCCATTTCAAACCATCAAAATAAATGACTTGATCCTGGGGTACTTCCAGGCAGTAGACGAGCTCACGCTCAGTTGGTTTGAGACAATTTTCTTTAGTTGTTGATCCCCAGATAGGATACTCAATCCCTAGGGGACGTTCTACATATTTTTCTGCCATTTTAACAAAGGTTCCGTAGCGTTCTGTAAAATAGTCAGCGTCGGGACCCATATGTAAACGAACATAGTATTCTTTATTAGTAATACGACCTTTATTTAGTAATTCATAAATAGAGTGTTCATGTTGACGGGTAAAAATTTCTACAGTATTCATTTGGTTTCCTCCTCAATCTTGATTCTAGCATTATACGAATACGTTTTCAATT
>CAYYGA010000082.1:0-5658 GCA_964471435.1 uncultured Facklamia sp. | reverse complement strand
GGTTCTCGTGCTCTTCATCTTTAAAGATGGGTCTTTTTTTCAATAAGGACTTAGCCTGCGGATCAGGTTTTAAAATGGATTGTAACAGGTGTTGTGTATAAGGATGCTGTGGATTGTTATAGACCGCTTCAGCTTTACCATATTCAACAATCTGTCCATGGAACATCACTCCGATGTCTTGTGAAATATAGCGAACCATCTCCAAATCATGAGCAATAAATAAGTAAGATACACCAGATTCTTGTTGGAGCTGTTTCAATAATTTTACAATCTTTGATTGAATCGAAACATCCAGAGCGGAAATAGGTTCATCTAGAATAATCAAATCAGGATTGGTTGATAATGCCCGTGCAATGCCTACCCGTTGGCGTTGACCGCCGCTGAGTTCATGGGGATAGCGGGTAGTGTAAGCTGCTTCTAATTGAACACGTTCAAGCAATTCAGCTGTCTTCTCTTTAATTTCATAAGAGCTGAGTTGAGTCTTCATTTGTAAGGGTTCTGCAATCAATTCCCCAATCGTCATCATAGGATTTAGTGAAGAATAAGGATCCTGAAAAACGACTTGAATCTGCCTAAGAGCTGGCTTTTGCTGGTAGCCTTCTATTAGATTCTGCCCTCCGTAAAAAATCTCACCTTCAATATCATCGTATAATCCTAAAATACATTTTCCAACTGTTGTTTTACCACTTCCTGACTCCCCAACTAAGCCGAATGTCGTTCCTTTCTCAATTTTAAAGCTAACATCACTAACGGCTTTGAGAATTTTTTTCTCACGAAAAAAACTGCTTTGAATGTGGAAATTTTTAGTTAACTGACTGACTTCTAAAATATTTTCCATAGCTACCTCTCTTCTGCTTCTAAACTTGATTGAGACTTGTTTAAAGTATTAATTTCTTTAGCATTCAAAACTGACGGTAATGAATTAAGCAGTTCAATTGTATAGGGATGTTGAGGATTATTAAAAATTTCTTCAACACCTCCGCTTTCAACAATTTTTCCTTGGCGCATTACTATCACACGTGAACACATATTGGCAACTACACCTAAATCATGGGTAATCAACATGATTGAAGTTCCTAAGTCATTTTTCATTTTTAATAAAAGTCTCAAAATCTCACTCTGAGTAGAAACATCTAAAGCAGTAGTCGGTTCATCCGCAATCAGTAGATCAGGACGGCAGGCTAAGGCCATTGCAATCATTACCCGTTGACGCATACCACCGCTAAACTCATGAGGATAGGAGTTATAGCGCTTATCCGGATAAGGTACTCCCACATCTTTTAAACTCTCAATCACCATCGTTTTAGCTTTTTTATAAGAAACATTTTGATGTCTTCGAATCACATCATTAATTTGCCGGCCGATTGTGAATAGTGGATTCAAAGAAGTCATTGGGTCTTGAAAGATCATTGAAATTCTATTCCCTCGTATATGACGCATTACTTCATTAGATTTATTTAGCAAATTTTCATTTTTGAAAAGGATACTGCCATTAGCAATGGTCGCATTCGACGATAAAAGTCTTAAAATCGATAAGGCAGTCACTGATTTACCACTTCCGGATTCTCCAACGATCCCTAATATTTCACCTTCATGTAAAGAAAAACTGATATTATCAACTGCCTGAATTAAGCTGTCTTTAGTAGTAAAGGAAATCTTCAAATCCTTTATTTCAATTAAATTACTCATTAAACCCGCCTCCCTGCACTCATGCCGGACCTTACATCAAAAGCCTGTCTCAATGTTTCTCCCAGCACATTAAAACTTAAAACAGTAATTAATATAAGCAGTCCGGGATAAAATCCTAAATGAGGGGAGGTCAAAATGGCATTCCTGGCATCATTTAACATACTCCCCCATGATGCAGTGGGCTGACTCACGCCTAGACCAAAAAAACTAAGTGATGATTCCGTTAATATAGCTCCGCCTATATTTAATGTTGCGGATACTATGATAACCGGAATCAAATTCAAAATTAAGTGGCGAATCATAATAAAGCTGGTTTTGCTTCCAATCGCCTGAGAATACTGAACAAAGTCCTGAGTTTTGAGAGCTAGCGTTTCACTGCGGACAATGCGGGCTAAACTCATCCAACTCAATAATCCTAAAATTAGAATGACATTTTGAATTCCTGGTTTTAAATAAGTATTCAATATAACGATTAAGAAAAAATTGGGAACACTCATTAGAATATCAATAACCCGCATGATGAGGTTATCAATCAGCCCACCGAAATAACCACTGATTACACCAACTACTGTGCCTACCGTTGTTGATATTAGAACGGAAAGAAATCCAACGGTCAGCGAAACACGTCCACCGTATAAAGCTCTGGAAAAATAATCCCGACCTAAATCATCTGTTCCAAAAAGATGTACAAAACTTGGCATTGAATTCCGATTTGTGACATCGATTTTATTAGGATCTGAAGTAAACAATGGCGCAAAAATTGCCAACCCAACCAGTAAAAAAATCATAACTACTGCCAGCTGAGTGAGACGGTTGCGTTTTATTTCATCACTTAAGTTAGTTAATAAACGTTTGTTCATTCTACATCGCTCCTTTAATTCTAGGATCGACCAGCACATACAATGTATCAGCGATTAAATTGCCTAAAACTAACATAAACGAAGACATCATGGTTGTTGCCATAATTAAAGGATAATCAAAACTAAAAATAGCATTCATCCCCAACTGCCCCATACCCGGCCATCCAAAAATACTTTCTACAATAAAAGCTCCTGAAACTAAATTGGGAAGCGATAATCCCAGCAAGGTAATGATCGGCAATAAAGAATTTTTTAATACATACTTATACAATATTTCGCCTCTAGTCGCCCCCATAGCGAGTACAACTGTGACATAATCTTCATTTAACTGCCCAATCATACTCGAACGAACATACCGAGTAATTGTAGCTATTCGATTCAAACTCAAAACAATTATCGGCATCAATGCATGTTGAAATAAGTCCGAAAAAGAATTTACTCCTACTGTCCGCATTCCGACACTCGGCAGAAGTTTAAGTCTTAGTGAAAAAAATAAAATTAAAAGCATTGCAAACCAGAAACTGGGTATTGAAATAAAAACATAACAAATAAAATTAATCACTCGATCTACAGCCTTTTGATAATTGGCTGCTGAAATAATCCCTAATAAAATTCCTATAATTAATGAAAATAAGAGTGAGCTACCCATTAATCCAATTGTCGCCGGCAACCTTTCTAGGATTTGTGTTAGTACCGGACGTTTATTTAACAAAGAATATCCTAGGTTTCCTTGAAATAAATTGGACAACCATCTAAAATATTGCACATAGATGGATTCGTTCAATCCTAAATTTTCCCGTATCTGCTCCAAATTAACTAAATCCATCTCAGGCGAAATATAAGCCTGAGATGGATCTCCTGGAGCTAGCCACATTAATAAAAATGAAAAAATTGATACGGCAATTAATATAGGAACCGCTTGTAATAATCTTTTTAATATTAATCTGAGCATTATTTAACCCCATTTATTTGACTATAGGACTAGTTATTAAATAATTGATTAGTCAGCAACAAAGTAAATATCTGATAAGTTACTGAAGAATCTACCTAATTCTGGATTTTCGAATCCACGGATATTATCATTTAAAGTTGCTACGTTTTGAGGATAGTCAATTGGTAATACAACCATATCCTCTAAAACAATCTGCTGAATTTCCTCATAAATATCTGCTCGTGCTTTCTCGTCTGTTTCTACTACGCCTGCAGCAAATAACTCATCTACTCTTTCATTTTCGTATCCCATAAAGTTGTTAGGATTTCCCGATAAGAACAATGGTGCATATTTACTCGGTTCTTCCCCTAATGCATAAGAGTTATAAGCCAGGTCAAAAGCAGTGGATGTACTGTCGACTAATTCTTGAACAAATGCGCCTCTTTCCATCGGTATTACTTCAATATTAATACCAATCTCGCCTAATTGTTGTTGCATAATTAATGCATAAGTTTCCTGTTGTTGGTTGGCATTAGTATAACCAATTGTTAGACTAAGATCCCCTTCCCCATAACCTGCTTCTTCAAGTAATTCACGAGCCATCTCAGGATTGTAGTCATAGGTTTCAACATCTTCAGTATAATACATTGCTCCCGGCGGATAGAATGAGTAGGCTTTCTCAGATAAACCAGTTTCACCATAGTTGCCTTGAATCAATTCATCCCGGTTAGTACCATAAGCAATTGCTTTTCTAACATTAATATTTTGTAAATCTTCATTAGTTAATTTAAAAATCATGTTCGATACACGGTTGTTATTATATACATAAACCTCAGTACCTTCATTATCCTCAAATGTTTCCATATCTTCTGCAGAGATACTCAAATAATCAATTTCTTCATTGAGAAGTGCAGTCATCGATGCCTGCGGATCAGCAATAATACGGTAAACAATATCATCTAAAATTGGTCTGCCGCCGTAATAATCTTCATAGCGATTGACTTGTACATATTCACCGCTTCTAACCTCACTCAGCATAAACGGTCCTGAACCTACTGGATCTTGATTCTTCTCACTTTCAATAATAACTTCACCTTCATCAAAAACGTGTGATGCTATTGGTGTAACTTTTGATAAATCTGTAACGAAAGGTACTGAAACTTCCGGCAGTGTAATTTCCACTGTTAAATCATCAATTGCACTTACTTGAATTGGCTCACCATTGATAATCAGCGAGTCTCTCTTATAAGATTGCTGCTCTTCATCTAAGATAGTATTTATAGTAAATACCACATCATCAGCAGTAATCGGCTCACCGTCATGCCAAGTCATACCCTCTTTAAGTGTCAATGTATAAGTGAGGAAATCATCCGACACTTGTAAATCTTCTGCTAAACGGTAAACATTTTCCCCTTCAACAATATCAAACAATGGATCATATAAACTGTTTAAAATTGTTCCAGTTGTACTATCGAATGAAAACAAAGGATTCATTACATCTGGGTCACTTTGAACAGGTAAAGTCAGTGTTCCCCCTTCAAGCGCATTTTCCTCAGTTGCGACTTCTTCTTGTGTTTCTTCCATTTGAGTTGTTTCTTCTGGATCATTACTTGTGTCTTCTTGAGCCAGAGTCGTTATAGGTGCAGATGACAATATAAGTAAAGCACTGAATAATATTGATAAATTTTTCATTATATTCCTCCAAATAGTATAGGTTTTTTTAGTGACTGATTTTCTTACTAAAATGCAGAACAAAAAAACGATGGGTCGGAAAAGCGCTGTTTAAATTATGTGCATTTTTTCACATAAATTAATTGACAAGGTCTACCGCTTGTAGAAAATGTAAGATTATTTACTTAAATAAGAGTTAATATCAACCGAATAATTGTCGATTACTTTTCTCGAGTCGGGAGACACCTATTATCTGCATAGCTTACTAAGCTTCTAAAACCCCATCATTTTTTCAGCATTACAACGAGCGCCTCCCTTCTTGAATTTAATGTTATCGTAACATATCACAGAAAGCCCTTCAATTTCACTTCTTCTAAAAAAGACATTTATCATTTTTCATAATAAGTCTGCTATAGACAAACTAAATTTATTCTCTGTATCCTTACACTCGTAATTGAAAACGTATTCGTATAATGCTAGAATCAAGATTGAGGAGGAAACCAAATG
>CAYYGA010000081.1:0-5679 GCA_964471435.1 uncultured Facklamia sp. | reverse complement strand
AAGGCTTTGAAAGATGACTAGAGTTTCCAGCCATTTTTCAAAAATAATTATCCAATCAAGGAAAGGAGGCGCAAACTATGACTATCGACGGCTTTTTCACACGCGCCCTCGTATCCGAGTTGAAAGAAGAACTCGAATCAGGACGTGTCAGTAAAATTTACCAGCCCTTTGAACAAGAATTGCAGATTGTCATCCGCGCCAACCGACAAAATCACCGCCTGGCCGCATCGGTTCACCCTACTTATTTTTCACTCTACTTAACCGATGACCGCCCCAGCAACCCCGAGCAGGCACCCATGTTTTGCATGCTCTTACGTAAATATTTAGAAAAAGCTTTTATCACTAAAATCGAACAGTATCAAAACGACCGGGTCATCGACTTTTATTTTCATGGCCGCGATGAAATTGGCATCGAACATGATTATATGCTGACC
The DNA here is from genome assembly GCA_964471435.1 of uncultured Facklamia sp. Taxonomy (GTDB): domain Bacteria; phylum Bacillota; class Bacilli; order Lactobacillales; family Aerococcaceae; genus Facklamia. Next base: position 5,245 of record CAYYGA010000081.1, on the reverse strand, counting down.
TTTGAATTAATGGGACGCCATTCCAATATTATCTTAGTCAATTTAGATACTGAAACGATTATCGACTGTATCAAACACGTACCACCTTCCCAAAATACCTACCGGTCTTTGCAACCGGGCGCCGACTTTAAACGGCCGCCACACAACGAAAATCAAATCAATCTTTATGATTTAACCGACAGCCAACTGTTCGATTACGCTCACGAACATGAAGAAACTCTTGCTGAAGGCAAAGGTTTTAGAGTGGTTCAGGGGATGGGGAAATTACTGGCTGAAACAGTGGCTTACTGGATGTCAGAAGCAGGTGGTTCGGCTAGTGCTTTAGGCGCCATCGAACGCTTGAAGTCCGCTATGGAATTCCCGTCGCCTACTCTATTCACCAGTGAAGATACCTTGCGCTTTTATGCCTTTAACCTGCCTCATATCGAAGGCGAGCGTCAGGCATTCAGTTCCTTATCGGAATTGCTGCATGAATTTTATCATCAAAAAGTTCATTTAGACCGTATCAAGCAGTTATCCGGTAACATCATTCAAAAAATTGACCAAGTAATCGACCGTAACCAGAAAAAGTTGAAGAATCTGGCGCGTGACCGTAAAGTGGCAGCTGACGCTGACCGCTACCGCATCAACGGTGAACTTCTCAATGCCTTTTCTTACCAAATAGAAAAAGGCGCCGAGTCGGTAGAGCTGTCCAACTACTATGATAACAACCAGCCGATTACGATTGACTTGAATCCTAGACTGAGTCCGGTCGAAAATGCGCAAGCTTTTTTCAAAAAATATCAAAAATACCGCGATGCATTAAAGTACATCGACCGTGAGGAAAGAATTGCCCGCCAGGAAATCGACTACTTGGAAGGTGTGTTGGTTCAATTAGAGCAGGCCGACTTAGAAGACGTAGAGTCGATCAAGCAGGAATTAATCGATCAAGGTTATGTGAAACAGAAGAAATCATCGGTTAAGAAACGAGCTAAAAGTAAATCCAAGCCTCGACGTTACCAGTCGTCGGATGGCGTGATGATTTATGTGGGCCGTAATAACCAGCAAAATGATGAGCTCTCGATGAAAAAGGCCAGCAAGAATCACTGGTGGCTGCACACCAAAGATATACCGGGAGCGCATGTGATTGTCGAATCTGATAAACCCAGTGAAGAAACCATGCTGGAAGCGGCCATGATCGCGGCTTACTATTCCAAATTCTCAGGTTCTGCTAATGTCCCCGTCGACACAGTTCAGGTGAAGCATTTAAAGAAACCGAACGGGGCTAAACCTGGTTTTGTGATTTATGAAGGACAACGAACATTATTCGTGACCCCTTCTGCTTCTAAGGTTAAGAAGTTGGAGTTTAAAGCTGAGAAGGAAAAAGAAGCAACAAAAAATTAAATACATCCTTAAGAAAAGGACGAAATTTTCGTCCTTTTTTATTTAATCTTTTATCTTTATACTGAGTTTATCGATTGGCTCTTATATTAAATATTATTTTATTTCGTATATTTTATGTTTAAAAAATATGGTATAATTAATTTTCTTGGGAATGAGGTTCTCCCTTGGCGTAAGCCTAAACCGCCGTAAAAAGCTGATGACTTCTGAATGGAAAGCTATTTTTCTGTTCAGATGTCATCGGCTTTTTTTAATATATTTTGGAGGTAAAATGATGTTAACCAGTATAGCTTTAATTTTTTTAGTAGGAATGTTTTTAGGCTGGCTTTTTAAAAAAATGCAGCTGCCTAGTTTAGTCGGCATGATTATTACCGGCATTTTATTGGGTCCTTATGTACTTAATCTTTTAGATGACTCTATCTTGATGGTATCGGCTGACTTTCGGCAGATTGCTTTAGTTATTATTTTATTTCGGGCCGGCCTTTCCTTAAATTTGGAAGATTTGAAAAAGATAGGTCCCTCAGCTATTTTGATGAGTTTTGTGCCGGCTTTATTTGAAATTGCCGCTATCCTACTATTAGGTGCTACCATTTTCAACTTATCTTTACTCGACGCCGCGGTGATGGGAACTGTATTGGCGGCTGTTTCTCCTGCTGTGGTCGTTCCGTCCATGATTCGTTTAATCGAAAAAGGATACGGGCAGGAAAGACGGGTTCCGCAATTGATATTGGCTGGAGCTTCTATGGATGATGTGTTTGTGATTGTTTTATTTTCTTCCTTTTTAGCTCTGGCTTTAGGGGGTGACTTTTCAGTGATTAATTTAGTTGAAATACCGCTAGCGATTATTATGGGCATTTTAGTCGGTTTCTTTACCGGTTGGTTAGCTCAGCGGTTTTACCGAAATTTTAATATGGCAGACACTTCTAAAGTGATTATGCTCCTCAGCTTATCCTTTTTAATGTTGACCTTGGAAGATTTAATCGTGGATTTTATTCCCTTTTCTGGTTTGCTGGCGATTATGGCTCTGGGGCTGTCCATTAATCAGTCATACCCTGAACTGGCTCATCGCTTAGCTATAAAATATAACCAATTATGGGCAGCTGCACAAATCTTGCTGTTCGTACTGGTAGGAGCGACCGTCGATATAAACTATGCTTTGGGTGCTGGTCTACCTGCTCTTTTATTGATAATGGGTGCTTTAATTTTTCGTATGGCTGGCGTTTTTGTTAGCTTACTGCCTTCTTCCTTGAACAAGAAAGAAAAGCTTTTTACTGTGATAAGCTATACGCCTAAAGCTACCGTCCAAGCAGCCATAGGTGGGATTCCTCTGGCAATGGGATTGGAAAGTGGGCAGCTGATTTTAACCGTAGCTGTCCTTGCAATTTTGATTACTGCCCCACTGGGGAGTTTCGCGATCGAGCGGTCTTATCCGAAGTTGTTGGAGCAAGATAGAAAATGATTTTGGAAGATTCTTCCTGCCGTAGCTCCTAAGATTGTGGTATTCAAATATTTTTTCCGCAAAATACCAGCTTATCTATCTTCCCATGAGGTTAAGAAGATAGATAAGCTAATTACGTATCTTCTTACGGGTACGAGATGATAGTTAAAGCCTTTACGAATCTTCTCCCCGGATTAAGAAGATAGTTGAGGGCGATATATATCTTCTCGCTGCATTGAGAAGATACATAAGATTGGTACTAGATTATTTTTAGTAAAGATATACCGTGAAATAATTATCACTTATAATTTTTTCTACATTATTAGAGAGAATTCACTTATCTGTTTCCCATCCACTATGGTGACGCAGTGAACCCTTGACAATGAGCTGAGGCAAGGTAATCTCGTCTTTGATCAGGTGTGTTAACACCTGATTCCACACCAAGTATCCTTGCCGAAGGAGGCTCGTTGTCAAGGGCACCATAGATGCTTCACTCCTACCACTTTAATTTTTCCCAATTTCTTCTGTAACCAAAGCAGTATATGCCCTACTTTAGAACCCAATATAAAAGCTATCTTATATAGACGAAGTAAGTTAAAGTAAAATCTTATCTCAGAGAAAGGATACTTTCAGTTCTTGCAACATTATACGCTTACGCTAGAAACTTCCCTTCTCACTTTCTCAAATAAATTTTCAAAGCTATACTAATAATATTTTCTGTATAATATTACACCCTAAGATTTATTTTTTTGTTCGAGATACTTCCAGCTAACTGGAGAATCTTGAGAGTTGATAGGCAACGGTAAAGGACGTTTTCACGCACATGAAGTCGTAGGAACGAAGTGACTTACGAATTCAGTAGTGAAACGAGTCGGTATATCATTTTTCTTCAAAGAAAAATATATGTAGACGTTCCCGTGGCCTATCGAACTCTCAGAGATTCGCAAGTTAGCGATCAAACGAACGTCTACCTCGTTATTGTCATCCCCCTTTTTCAAAATAATTAAAATAAACCAAGAAAAAACCCACTTCTATAAGTGGCTCTAAAAACCTTTGTGACTATTATAAAAATGACTTTAAAAAATGCAATAAGTTAAATCAATCTACCTCCATTAAAACAGACTGGCTAGCTTCTTGTAAAAAAACTCTAATGACAATTTGAGATTTGTTTAGAAAATAAAAACGACTGTTATCGTTAAATAACAGCCGCTGTATTGAAAAGATGTAGTCAATTTATGATAAGAAGCAGGTCAACATTGTGTAACTATTACTGTTGGATTTTTATTGAATTGTGTAGCCGCCGTCTGCAATAAATTCTGCTCCGGTACAATAGCTTGATTCATCTGAAGCTAAGAAGAGTACCAGATTAGCAATTTCCTTGGGCTGGCCTACACGTCCCATTGGGATGGCTGCTTCCGTTTGTTGGCGTAAGTCATCGTCCATAGCTTTTAAAATGGTCGTTTCTATCACACCCGGATGCACCGAATTCACGCGGATATTATTTTTAGCATTTTCTAGAGCTGCTACTTTGGTTAAGCCTCTGACCGCAAACTTAGTGGAGTTATAAGATGCTCCACCGGCAGAAGCAACTAAGCCTGAAATGGATGAGAGATTGACAATGGACCCGCCCTCACCTTTTTTCATCAACTTGATAGCGGCTTGGGTACCGAGGAAGACACCTCGCTGGTTGATATCAAAAGTTTTCATATATTCTTCTTCTGTCATTTCCTCAAAAGGAGTTAAGACCGCAATCCCTGCATTATTAACGAGTATATCTAAACGGTTATGCTTTTCTTCTACTTGCTGGAATACTTTTTCCCAATTATCTTTAGACGTTACATCTAGTTCCATAAATTCTGCCTGCTCGCCTTACTCATCTGCTAAATTCTTACCATTTTCTACTGCAACATCGGCAATAATGACTGTGGCCCCTTCTTCATGAAGACGACGCACCATTGCTTCTCCTAAACCTTGTGAACTACCGGTGACTAAAGCGACTTTGTCTTTTACGCGACTCATCTTTCACCCTCCTAAAGGTATAGTGACTGAGAAATAACTTACACCTTTATTGTAACAATCAAATAAACAGATCTAAAGTAAAACCCTTACATTTTTTAAAATTAGCGGAAGTCATAGTCTTGTCGAGTCCCCCATTGGTGAACTTCTATTTGAGGAAGTCTCTTTTCCTTGCCATCTTCAAAAGCAAAATCAACAAGGCCGGTTAATTCCCCTTCCACTATTTTTAAGGGATTGTCTTCTAAAAAGTCATCAGGAAATGCTTCCTCCAAGAGTAAAATAAACTCTGCCTCATTTCCATAGTAATCATGCCCTAAAACTAACAAGACCTGTCCTTTTTGCTCGTCGGCATATTTTTCATAGTTGGTAAAATGGAGCCGGATAAAGTTTCCTTTTAAACCGTTACCTGCT
>CAYYGA010000080.1:0-5780 GCA_964471435.1 uncultured Facklamia sp. | reverse complement strand
TTACATTCTAATTCATACACTTCGGCCGAGGACATATCACCGTGATTCCATTTTCCGATTCCCTCAAAAACCGAAACCAGATCGATATCCTTGCCGGCTGCTGTTCTACCCGGTGCAATCGTCCCACCGTAGGCAAATAGACCCGGGATATTCATATTGGCTAAGGCAATCATACAACCTGGCATGTTCTTGTCACAGCCGCCGATGGCAACCACCGAATCACAGTTATGGCCTTGAATGGCAATTTCAACCGAATCGGCAATCACATCGCGCGAAGGCAGAGAATAAGACATGCCAGGTGTACCCATCGCGATCCCATCTGCTACCGTAACAGTACCGTACTGCACCGGCCAGCCGCCCGCATTTTGTACACCCTTTTTAGCCACTTGGCCTAAATCATGCAGGTGAATATTACAAGGCGTATTTTCTGCCCAGGTTGAAATCACACCGACAATCGGTTTTTCAAAGTCTTCATCTTTCATACCGGTTGCCCGCATCATCGCCCGGTTGGGAGAGCGCACCATGCCTTCGTAAACTTTACTTTTACTACGTAAATGTGATGTATTATTTTCTGTCATCAAAAGACCCCCTCTTCTTCTTGTTAATCTTAGCACAAACCTCTTTATTTGTCTTACCTAATTTTAATCTTTTTATCATTAATTTCCATTAGAATTATATTTTAATTATTATTGAAAAATAAGGTCACATTTTTTTAACTAGAGCATTTACTAAATTACTCGGTTAAAAAAATCCCTTCAAGCATTTGCGCTGAAAGGATATTTGGATCAATTAATTATTGTTGAATATTTATCAATTATTTAAATAATCTACACTAAACTGTAACATTGATCCTATTCCATATAATAAGGCATCCCCATCTACCTCAAATTCGCTGCTATGATGCTCTGCACCTGTTCCTTTGTTATCATTTTTTATACCTATAAAAGCAAATATAGTGGGAGCAATTCGAGAATAAAATGAGAATGTTTCGGAAGCATACCATTTTTCTCCTTGTTCTACTAAAGAGTGGGGAAAAAGGCTGCTAATGCTGGCTTGAGCCAAGTTAGTTAAGTTATCATCATTAACCACTGGTAGGGAATCCGCGGCAAAAACCTTAAAGTCAACTTTACATTGATGTAATTCTGCAATGTTATTTGAAATATTCTTAATAAGTTCCATTGCTTTTTTTCCCTCATCTAGATCAAAGAAACGTATTGTTCCTCCAATTTCAGCAGTATCTGGAATAATATTTAAAGTAGACCCTGCATTAAATTTAGTAATTCCCAGCGTGACTATCTTTTCGACATCTAGTTGGGTATTCCAAGCAATATTTAAAGCATTTATTATTTGAGTACTGGCTAATATAGGATTAATGGCTTGATCCGGTCGAGAACCATGTCCACTTTTTCCTTTGACTATAAAATCAAATACACCATAGGCAGCCATAACAGGGCCCGACTGAATGCTGACTTTACCAGTATCTAATGTATTCAGTACATGATTTCCATAGATAGCATCCACTGATTGATTTGCCAGAGGTTCTAATATTTCTTGGTAGCCTGATGCGTTTTCTTCACCCTCTTCAAATATTCCAATAATTTTTCCATTGAAGTGGTTGATATACTTCGATATTATTTTAAGTACTATTAACAAAATACTCATATGGGCATCATGGCCGCAAGCATGCATAACACCATTATATTTTGAGAGACCTTTCTTTTTTTGCTTCAAATTTGAAACCGATTCTTGTATGGGAAGAGCATCTATATCAGTGCGTAAAGCTAATGTTCTCCCTGCTCTACCTGTATCCAATATAGCAATAAAACCTGTCCCTGAAGTTTCTAATATTTCAAAACCTAATCCTTTAACATACTGCTTAAGAAATTTAGATGTTTCAATTTCATGATTGGATATTTCAGGATTTTCATGAAAATGATTTAATAAGTGTTTAGCTTCACTGATGATATTTGGATCAGCTAATATTTGACTAATATTCATTAGTCATTATTTCTTTCTAATCGCTCTAGTTCATCATAATATTCTAAAGCCAATTGAGAATATTTTAGTCCTGGACAGCTTTGTAATGTAATCGCTGTTTCTAAACATTCACAAAATTCTTCTCTTGAACAACCTAAATCATACAGAGCAATTGTATGGTGCAAGATACACTCATCACACATAATCATGATACTCATCCCTAATGAGATAAACTCTTTAGTCTTAGCATTCAACGCGCCTTCCCGATGAGAATTTTTCGTGTTTTCAGCGACTCTGGTCATGGTTTCCGGCATAGCTTGAACAAGCAATTGACGTCGCTTGCTCGTTTCTTTAAATTGTTCTCTAATATTCATTTTGATTTCCTCTCTATTAAAATACTGTTTCAATGAATTTTTTTGTTCTCGGATCTTTGGGGTGATTAAACAACTCTAAAGGCGGAGCTACTTCTATAATCTCACCGTCTGCCATAAAAATAATTTTATCAGCAATTTCCTGAGCAAATTTCATTTCATGTGTAACTATCATCATCGTAATATTTTCAGAAGCTAATTGTTTAATAACGCTTAATACTTCAGAAACTAAGCCGGGATCTAGCGATGAAGTTGGCTCATCAAACAGTATCATTTCTGAATTCATTCCCATAGCACGAGCAATTCCGACTCTTTGCTGCTCCCCACCTGATAAGGTGATAGGATAAGCATCTCTTCTGTGGGATAACCCTACTTTCTTTAGAAGATTTTCAGCTAGTTGATTGGCATCAGCCTGATTCATTTTTTTTACAACAATAAGTGGCTGCGTTATATTTTCCAACGCCGTTTTATTCTTATAAAGATTAAAAGATTGAAACACCATCGAAATTTTATTGCGAATCAGTTTTATTTCTGCTTTACTAGCTTTTGATAAATCGATTTCTAAATTATCAATCGTTAAAATACCTGATTCAGGTTTCTCCAACAAGTTAAGACATCTAAGTAATGTAGATTTACCTGTACCTGAAGGTCCAATGATTGCGCATACCTCTCCTGGTTTTATATCGAAAGATAATGAATTAAAGATGGTTTTGTTGTTAAATATTTTGGTTAAATTTCTTACTTTTATCATAAAATCCCCTACCTCACATAAGCAACAGAAATTCGTCTTTCTATCCAAATTTGAATCTGCTCAAAAATAATTGATAGAATCCAATAAATTAATATAGCAATCAAATAAGTTTCAAAGGCATTATAGTAGGTCGCAGTAATCAATTGAGCTCTACCAGTTAATTCTTGAATGCCGATTGTCATACCAATAGAGCTCATTTTTACTAAATCTAGAAAAGTACTCGTCAAGGTAGGTACTGCAGCTACTGCTGCCTGGGGAAAAATTATTTTACTCATTGCTTCATAATGACTCATACCGAAAGAGATACTTGCTTCATATTGACCTTTATCTACACCTTCAACAGCTCCTCTAATGGATTCACAGACATATGCAGCTCCATTTAAAGCCATACAGAATATTAATGCATTCATTTTTGGTATAACTAATAAAGCCTCAAATACAATCGGTAATCCATAGTAAAATAAAAACAACTGCATAAGTAACGGAGTTCCTCGATAAAAAGATACATAGATTCTAATTATTTTATTAATAAGATAATTATTTAAAGTAAATATAAATGCTAGAAAAGCGCCTAATATTAAGGCGCCTAAAAATGAAATGGTTCCAATATAGACCGTCAATCCTAAACCTTCGATTAATCTAGGTAAAATTTCTCTGGCATAAGGAATCAATTCATAAGTAATATAATCATAGCTAAAAAATTCCATCTTGTCCGACCAACCTATTCTTCAGATTCTTCTGAAGTTTCTTCTGTATCGTCAGACTCTTCTGATGCTTCAGTTTCTTCTGATGCTTGAGAAATGTCTGCTCCAACCCATTTTTCAGAAATTTCTGCTAAAGTACCATCTTCTTTAATCTCTTGTATAAAGGCATTTAGTCCTTCTAATAAAACAGTATTGTCTTTTTTAACTGCAAATGTACCAATGGATGTCTCAAATGGTGGCAATACTTTTGCATTAACTCCTGAACGATTTAGAGCAACATATGCCTGAACATCTTGGGCAAGCATAGCATCTAAACGGCCATTAACAACGTCTTGTAACATATTTTCTAAAGTAGCAGATGTAAATACTTCCCAAGTTATGTCTCCGTCTTCATACATATCTTGAACTTTTTGTTGCATATCATTACCAGAACCTGTTCCAACGGTTTTTCCTTTTAAATCATTAACAGTTTGAATCTCTTCATTCTCTCCATGAACTACAACTGTAGCACCGTAGTATGTAATAGGTTCAGTAAAAGCAAAATTTTCTTCTCTTTCAGGAGTAGGTGTTAATTGCGCAGCTACAACATCCGCACGTCCAGATTCAACAAGACCTAATAATCCACTAAAATCTGCATTCTCATAAACTACTTCAATGCCTGTACGCTCTTCAAACTCTTTGAAAATATCGAAATCATAACCTTGTAATTCGCCATCGATTTCAAACATAAAGGGTTCATATCCGGATGAAATGGCAACAACCAACTGTTCCATATCACCTAAACCATAATTTTCATCTGATGACTGCGCCTTTACAGAACTTAAACCAGAACCTACCATTAACAAACTAATAAATAAAAACGTAATTTTAGTAATTATTTTTTTCATATTAATATTCTCCTTTAATCGATAATTTATAAAATATTGCATTCGCCTTTACAATAATCTATTAAGGTCCTCCTCTCATAAAGCGACCATAAACTAAATTGGTGAATTCTATTAAATACTTATGAATTAACCTTCCTAGTATATGACTATGTTTAAGATAATATAGCATAGAAACAGTGCTCTCACAATTAGCTCTTATATAAGATATACTAATAAAAAGGTAGTGAATGAATGGTTTTTTCAAGCGAAAAGGCTGATAAGGTAGCTGTATACAAAACTGATAAGTTCAAATATTTTTCAAGTAACTATACCAATCAAATTTATTGTTGGTTATTTATAAAAGCCTGTTGGCAAAAACCCATACAAAAGGTACAATTAAGTTAAAATAAGAATTGAAAGAAAGGTGATTCCATGACTCAAGAAAAAGATAAGCAAGCTACCATACGTGAAGATATCACCACTAACGAAGCTGCTCGTGCAATTAGTAAATCGATCGTCGAAGGCTTAAGCAAAGTGATTGAACCTGACTTAGGCGTTGATATTTATAATTTAGGTATGATTTACCGGGTTGAACTGGATGAAAACCGCCAGCTGGATGTTGATTTAACTTTAACCTCGCCTACCTGCCACTGCGCAGAAATTATGCCGGGTGATATTGAGCAGACACTTTTAGAGTACGAGGGTATCGATTCGGTGAAGGTCAATATTGTCTTGGAACCACAATGGAATCTCAACCGCATATCTTACTACGGTCGGATTGCTTTAGGTATAAAACCAAGCTAAAAAAATAAACCTTGCCTATGATTTCTTCCTTCTTTCACTTGAGAAAAGAGAAATCATAGCGCAAGGTTTTTATTTATAATCTAATACTTCCCAGACCCGCTGCCTTAACGCCGGCACCACTTCTTCTTCAAACCAAGGGTTGCGCTTGAGCCAACCGATATTTAAAGGTGAAGGATGCACTAAAGGAAATTTAGCCGGTAAATAATTCTGGTAATTCCGGACCGTTTCCGTCAAATTCCGCTCCCGGTCTTTAGCTAAATAATACTTTTGAGCGTAAGCGCCGATCACAAGCAGCAACTCTAAATCC
>CAYYGA010000079.1:0-5827 GCA_964471435.1 uncultured Facklamia sp. | reverse complement strand
TAAGCAGAAAACGTTTAACCTCTAAAAAGCTTGTTATGAATGTGTTTTCACATCTTGCACCGCCTTTTTAAGTAGCCTATACTATGTAGGCATAAAAAAAGAAAAAGGAGGCGGGAAAATGAATGATCTGACTACCGGCTCACCGATTAAAAAAATTATTCGTTTTTCAATTCCCTTAATTATAGGGAATTTATTTCAGCTCTTATATAATATGGTAGATACTTTTATAGTAGGGAGAACAATGGGGGTGGAAGCGCTGGCAGGTATTGGTCTTGCTGGTGGCTTAACCTTCTTAATATTAGGGTTTGCACAAGGATTTACCGCAGGTACAGCTATTCCCCTAGCTCAAGCATATGGAGCCAAAGATTTTCAAAAAGTGAAGCGTAGTGTTGCTGTTAATTTGCTATTGACTGCAACAGTCTCATTAATATTGACAGGGATCTCAACATATTTTTTATGGGACCTTCTTCTATGGATGAACACTCCAGCTAATATAATACAATACGCTTATGACTATATATTTGTAATATTTTTAGGTATGATTGTTACCGTTTCTTTTAACATGTTAAGTAATATGTTACGAGCAATTGGAGACAGCCGGACTCCTGTGATAGCTTTAGTGATTACCACACTTGTTAACATTGTCTTAGACTATGTATTTATTGTTTATTTTGGATGGGGGGTAGCAGGAGCATCAATAGCGACAGTTATAGCGCAGGTTATTGCTATTTTAATCTGCTTATATGTGATAAAGAAAGATATTTATGTTTTGCAAGTAGAAGCTAAGGATCTTAAAGTAAATAAAGGAGATCTTATCCAGCACATTCGTTTAGGACTTCCAATGGGTTTTCAAACTTCAATCATCGCTATTGGTTCGGTATCTGTCAGTATGGCGTTAAATAATTTAGGCGCCGATGCGGTTGCAGGTCACACTGCTGCTTATCGTGTTGATCAATTAGTGGTGCAAGTCTTGATGTCTTTTGGTATAGCCATGGCTACTTATGTAGGACAAAATTATGGAGCAGGAGAATACGGACGCATCATTTTAGGAGTCAAACAAACCGCCTTTTTATCAGTAGGAGTTGCCATTTTATTTGGTATTTTGTTTATCATTGCCGGAGGCAATTTAACTGCTATTTTTGGGGATGCAGGATCTAGAGATATACTGGCGCACTACGGCCAACAATTTTTCTTCTATACAGGATTTTTCTATTGGATTTTAGCGCTCTTATTTATTTTCCGCTATACACTGCAGGGCTTGAATGAGTCCTTGATACCTACTTTAGCTGGACTAATGGAATTAGTAATGCGGGTATTAGCCGCATTTATGTTGACTCCGCTTATTGGTTTTACAGGAATTGTAATAGCTAATCCAATGGCTTGGTTAGGGTCGGTTGCAGTATTAGTACCTGCTTATATAATTAAATACTGTCAGTTAAAATCATTAGAAGCAGGAAGGTTGCATGATAACAGCCAAACAACCGGACAGTTAAATGTACAAATCCGTTAAAATAACTCTTGAAATACTATAGTTCCTTTTTATTATTTACCAGCTGTTGATCTAAATATCCTTATTGAATTAAGACTTCTTGGGATTTAACGCAACTGATAGAATGTGGTAAAATGGTTCTAGTATATTAACCAAAGGAGTATTAGATGAAAATTATATCCTGGAATATTGATTCTTTAAATGCAGCTTTAACCTCAGATTCAAACCGTGCGATGATGTCAAAAGATGTATTGAACACAATTATTCAGTATGATGCGGATGTCATTGCAATCCAAGAAACAAAATTAGCATCGACTGGACCAACGAAAAAACACTTAAAAATATTAGCGGAAAAATTTCCACACTATGAAAAAGTTTGGCGTTCATCACAAGAACCAGCACGTAAAGGCTATGCTGGCACCATGTTTTTATATAAAAAGAATTTTGAACCCGTCATAACTTATCCAGAAATCGGCGCTCCAGATACAATGGACCTAGAGGGTAGAGTCATCACTTTAGAATTTGATAATTTTTATATCACTCAAGTTTACACACCAAATGCCGGAAATGAGTTAGTGCGTTTAGCTGAGCGTCAGAAGTGGGATGAAAAATATGCAGATTATTTGGTGGAGCTTGATCAAAACAAACCAGTGATCGCAACAGGAGATTTTAATGTAGCCCATACTGAGATTGATTTAGCCCATCCCGATAGAAATCAGTTTTCAGCCGGTTTTACTCAAGAAGAACGACAAGGATTTACCAATTTATTAAATAAAGGTTTTACTGATACTTACCGATATATAAATCCTGAAGAAACTGGAGTCTACACCTGGTGGGCGCAAAGGGCGAAAACAAGTAAAATAAATAATTCAGGTTGGAGAATTGATTACTTTATTGTGTCAGATCGCGTCATCGATAAGGTGGAAAAATCTGAAATGATCGATTCTGGACCGCGTCAGGATCATACCCCTATCTTATTAGAAATAGACTTATAAAATATTAAAGGAGGCTGCATAAGATGGCAGGACATTCCAAATGGAGTAATATTAAACACCGTAAAGGGGCACAAGATGCTAAAAGAGGAAAAGTATTTCAAAAACTTTCCCGTGAAATTTATATGGCTGCAAAACAAGGTGGTGGAGACCCGGATACCAATCCCGCATTAAGATTGGCAATGGATAAGGCAAAATCAAATAATATGCCTAATGATAATGTGAATAGGGCCATAAAGAAAGCGACTAGTTCAGGAGAAGGCGAAAACTACGAGGAAGTAATGTACGAAGGCTTTGGTCCTGCCGGAGTTGCAGTTTTGACACAGGCTCTGACCGATAACCGGAACCGAACTATGACAAATGTACGTATAGGTTATAATAAAAATGGTGGTAATATTGGCGAGCCTGGTACGGTCTCTTATATGTTTGACCGCAAAGGATATCTGGTAATTGAACGTTCTACTACTGATACTGATGAAGATACGATGATGATGCATGTATTAGAAGCAGGCGGTGAAGAGCTGGAAACAAGTGAGGAAGTATTTGAAATATATACGGATCCCAATGACTTTGCTCAAGTAAGAGATGCTTTGGAAGCAGAAGGTTTTACTTTGCATACCGCAGAACTAACATTACTGCCGAAAACAATGGTCGAACTGCAACAAGAAGACTATGATACATTGATGGGAATCGTTGATGCTTTGGAAGACGATGATGATGTCAGTGAAGTATTCCATAATGGAGAATTGGCAGAAGGTTAAGTTAAAAAATGGTTAGAAACCGATTGACATTTAATAGTTAAATGGTTATGATGTAGTGGCGATAACTATATCAGGAGGATGAATTGTGCAAGAACGTATTGAAGCCATTAAGAATTTTAAATGTCCACGATGGAATGACTTACCTGTCCAACCCATGTTCAACAGCCAATTAGTAACATATTTAAATGAAATGTTAGAACCTATCATGTATGATGTTCAGCCAATGACTCCTACCATGATACAAAATTATTCTAAATGGGGAATTTTGCCTAAAATATCAGGACGTAAATATGGAAAAACTCAAATTGCGGTCTTGATCGCTGTTGCTGTTTATAAACAAGTACTTAATATTGACGAAGTAAAAAAAGGTATTGACCTACAAATGAACCATGAATCTTTAGCAGAAAGTTACGATACATTTGCAGAGGCTCTGGATAAAGCTCTTGATAAAGTTTTTTGTTCAGTAGGCGAGGATGAAATATTTAATTTATCCCAAACCTCATTTCCTCAAAACACAGAAGGTGTGAATGTTGTAGCGACAGCTTTTGCACTAAAACTATTAGCTAAACTAATTATAGATGGAAATGGGTATCAATCTTTAGGAGAATCTTAAAATGAGTAAAATAGCTATATTAGCAGATACTAGTCATGACTTAACTTTAAAACATGGCAAAGAATTCGGGCTAGAAATTCTTTCTTATTTAGTTCGAATGGATGAGACGGACTATAAAGATCAAGTGGATATTGATTCCAAAGAATTTTATAAAGTGATGGGAGAGCACGAACATTTATCAACCGGTGTTCCGCCAGTGCAGGATGTCATTGATCTTTTGGACCGGTTAAAAGCAGAAGGTGTTGATCAGGTTATAATGATTACATCTACTTCCAAGTTAACCGGTATGCGTCAATTGTACGAAGTAGTTATGTCTTCATATGAAGGAATGGAATGGGACATATTCGAAACTGATTTTGCTGCATCAGCGGTTGCACTCTTTTCGATCCGTGCAGCGGAAATGCGCAATCAAGGAAAATCAAGAAAAGAAATAATGACAGAATTAGAAAGACTGCGCAGTCAAACATCTATTCACGCTATTTTCAGAACTTTAAAATATGTGATTAAAGGTGGCCGATTTAACAAATATACCGGATTAATAGGGAGTCTATTAAATATTAATCCCTTATTAACTATCTCAGACGGCGAAATTACTATCTTGAGTAAATCCAGAGGAAAAAGGAAATCCTTCAATGCCTTAGTAGATAAAATTAAAACAGAAACAAAGGGTGCACAAAGTTACAAAATGATAATTTTCTCAGGAGATAATGCTGAAGAAGTAGCTTTATTGCAAGAAGCTTTAGAAGAAGAAATAAAAGGTGCCGAAACCTATTTGGTCACTGAATTTACTCCAGTATTAGGCGTGCATGTAGGCCCCAATTCACTTGGAGCCAGTGTAATGATTTTAGATGAAAAATAAATAAAAAAACCGTTGAAAAAAGTTTAAATTTTTCAACGGTTTTTTGCTTCTCTATTATCATAGAGACAGTATTGATTATAGTTGACGTATATCATGGCAAATATAATGTCTATCTTTTTTTATGATTGTATCTTCACGATAGAACATTCTAAAAACATTAGAGACGGACACTCTGGATAATCCGGTAAACTCAGCAATATCTTGATGAGTTAATTCTCGTGTCGCAATTTTATAAGTGAAGGATTGCCGACTGTCTTTTTCTCCTAGAGTAGTGAAGATCCAGTACATGGCTTTACTCACCCGTTTGTAAGGAGTATCAAAAGAAAGCATAGCAATTTGATTCGCCATTACATGACTCTTAAAAGCAGCCTGCTCCATAAACTCCCACATAACTTCTTGATTTCCAGCCAAACGTTCTTTGAAAATGTCTCCTGGTATCATATAAATTAGAGATGGCTCTAGTACAGTAACATTAATAAATGACGGGTTTAATAAGAAAGCATTCACTTCCGACGCTATAGTACCTCTGCCACTGTAAAACAAAGTTTTTAGTTGACCCTCCTGTTCACTAATATAGGTTTTAGTTACACCTGAAGCAATTAAAAAAACATAGTGATTATTTTGACTTTCGTCGATAACAGCCTGACCTTCCTCATAAACTAAACTGGGCATATTATTTGTTAGATATGCTATAGCATCATCACTAAATCTTTTATTTAACCAAGGGGCTCCATGAGAAAACAATTTTTCATTCATATATTCACATTCTTTTTTATAATATTAACGTATTAATTTTATTCTATTAACTAATAAATAATAACACTTTTTCTTAGTTTTGTAAATGTATTTACAGAAATAATAAAATAGAAAGGGTAAAGTAATGAAAGAGTATACAAGGAGGAAGTAAAAAGTGACTTTTTTAGATAAAGCAAAATTATTTTCTGATGAATTGGTCGAAATGAGGCGTCATATCCATCAGTATCCGGAAATAGGGATGTCCCTGCCCAAGACAACAGAGTTTGTCATGAATAAATTAAAAGAAATCGGCTTAGAGCCGGAAGAAATTATAGAGTCTGGTATAACGGCAACAATTGGTGGGAAAAAGCCGGGTAA
>CAYYGA010000078.1:0-5857 GCA_964471435.1 uncultured Facklamia sp. | reverse complement strand
TTTTCTATAATTTATAATTTCTATAATAGTCATGGAAGTTAAGGTAATTGGTTTTAGCCGGCATCTCACGGTAAGTGCTATAAGGAACTGACTGATAATGAAATATTTGACCATTATCATAAATGACGAAGCTTACTTCCTGTTCTCCGGTTGAAGGGTTGATTGTTGGAATGGCTAATTGGAATATATCAGTTGGATTTCCCCAATACTGTGACACAGCAATTATATTAGGAGTAGTATTGACGAATTGATTCACCGAATTATAGTTGTAAAAATCATAATCAATCGGCTTAAACATGTCCGGGGTTACTTCATAGAAAATCAGTACAGCCCCCATAGCATACAGATCATGGACAGGGTAGGATACCTGCATAAAAGCAGAACTGCCACCCGGGCGGTAGTAAGGATAAGACAGGATGTAATTAATACGATTATCCAATGGGATATGTTCTGACTCTGTAAACTCCGGTCGATTCACCATCGTTTTGACTTCTTCTGTTTTTGTACCGGTACTGCCGTTACCAAAAGAAGCATTCTCAACGACATAGTTGAAATCTTTATAAGCTTCCAGGGCTTCAGGGGATGTAATCCAATTATAAGCTTCGAAAGCTTGATGAAGTTGTGTGACATTTGAATAACTGGAAGATTGAGTGCTATTCTCTTCTGTTACTTTATAAAAGCGGGTCAAATCTACATTAAATACCAACTCTTCTTCCGAGTGGCTTTCTACTTGGTTAAACCGGACTAAATCGTAGGCATTATAATGGTCGTTATAGAAGAAGTAGCGCGATGTTCCTAATTTAACCATTTCACCTATAGTTCCTTGATAATAATAATCCTCATACCCGAAACCTTCAGTTCCCTGGTGATGGACACTGCCATCGCTTCGAAAAGTTAATTGATGACTTGAATCTGGCCTGAAAGATTCAGCAGACGATACTTTATTGGATAAAAACCACACAAATTGTTCTTCATTTTTTTGATTGTATTCACTAATGGGAATCGTTACATTTTCTAAAGAAATGCTTGCGACGGCATGAGTAGATTGGTAGTCGCCTATCCATTTTTGATTTGGAAGGGAGTAGGCATCAGTTGTCAATGTATGGTCATTTTGGTTTGAAATATTTGCGGTGAAACTGCGGGCATAGCTAGTTAAATGCATTTCCGTGGCATGATCAATCCATCCGGGATAACTTTCCGAAAGGCGGTAGATAGTGTCTCTAATTTGTACATCCGTTAATATAATTCCGCTAGTTGCAGATTCAGATAAGAAAGCGTCGAAATCATTCATATACTGATTGCCTGTTCCCAAGGTTTGAGTGTCTCCCAAGGAAAGACTGAGGTGGTTAACAAACTCTTCGCGACTGGATAGACCTTGAGCGTGGATCGGCTGATAGTTTGTTAGATTTGTAAACAGCATCAACAGCATGCCTAGATAGATTATTTTCTTCATAAATGCCTCCTATGATTAAAAAAAGGTTATATATAAAAAGTGTATGATGTTAATTATTTTAGATGGTAGTTCAATAAAGATATAGATTGATTGTAGCATAAACCTCCTATCCAAATAGTAAAAAGTGTATGCGTTTTATTTAAGCAGTGGTAATTTATATTTATTAGCTCTTTAGCTCTTAATGTATAGTATAATTTATCTAAAAGGAGAGCATTATGACTATCGCATCAATGGAAGAAGTGGATCAGTTTTGGTTTGTCGACCATGATGAAGAAGATTGGTTTTTTAATAAAACAGCAACTTTTGACCAAGAAATACGTGAGCGTTTCTTTGATACTTGGGATGCAGGGCAGCAAGGCTTATTACATCCTTGGCGGGAGACCTTTAAAGGTCGAATGATGGAAATTATCGTTTTAGACCAATTCTCTCGGAACCTTTGGCGAGGCGATGCCCGTTCTTACAGCCAGGATGGAATGGCCATGATTTTATCGCAGCACCTCATAAAGATGCCTGAATTTAAAAAGTTGTCTCACAAGGAGCAGCATCTAATGTTATTACCCTTGGTTCACCAAGAATCAAAAGGAATCCATCAAGAAATTTTGCCGATCTATCAAGCAATGAATAATTGGGAATATGAGAAGCGTGAAGTTAAACATAAAAAAATTATTGACCGTTTTGGCCGCTATCCTCACCGCAATGAAATCTTAGGAAGACTATCCACTCCGGAAGAAATTGCTTATTTAAAAGAGAATGGTCCACTAGGGTAATCTAAAACTAGTAAGCAAAAAAGATTGACTATCTTCTGTTTACTAGTTTATTAATATGAAAAGGGGGTATATAATGAATTTTCATGGTCTGAATAAAAATTTGAGACCTATAGGCATAGTATATGGACAAAATAAAAAAGGAGGTATTTTATGGGATTTATGTGGCAATATTTAAAAAAGCAACACTGGTATGTTCTTCTTTCCGTAATGGGGACATTCGGTAAAGTAGCTGTAATGATTGGATTACCCACGCTTTTAGGGGTGATGATTGATACAGCAATTATACCAGGGGACTTTAACCGGGCCATTACCCTGGCTTGGTGGATGCTTGCTTTGGCCTTTTTAGGCTTATTTGGCAGAATTATCAGCACTTATGGATCGGCCCATGCAACAGCCAGGATGACCGAAGACATCCGAAATGACGTCTATCAACGAATTACGGAGTTTTCTCACCATGAGTATAAAGAATTTGGGGTCGCTTCTCTAACAAACCGGATTTCAACTGACGCCTTTGTACTCTTGCAATTTGCGGACCAACTACTGCGTCTAGGACTGATGGCACCCCTAATGACCGCCACCAGCGTTTTTTTAATGTTCTCAGTCAGCCCGGACTTAGCCATTGTTTTAATACCGGCCATGGTCTTATTAATTGCGATTATTTATTTTTTAATAAAAATCCTGCGCCCCATCTCTGAAAGGCAGCAGAAAAATTTGGACCGCATCAATGGTATCTTCAGAGAAAACATTAAAGGTTCACGTGTGATCCGGTCTTTTACTCAAGAAACTAACCGCTTTAATCGTTTTAAAGATGTGAATAATCTTTATAAAAATAATTCACTCAAGCTCTTCCAGACACTGGCCTTTACAGATCCGGCATTCACTTTTATTGTCATCGGAATTATTATTATGGTGGTACTTTTTGGAGCGCGTCAAATTGAGGCGGGAACGATGCAGGTGGGGGTTTTAACGGCCTTCATTGAATATAGTTTCCACGCTTCTTTTTCACTCTTAATCCTGGCGCAGGTCTTTATTATGTTCCCCCGAGCTTCGGTTAGTGCCAGACGCTTGCAGGAAATTATGAAAGTTGAGCCGGCCATTCAATCGAATCTTGAAGGCATCACTGAAACAGAGGGTAAGGGAGAAGTAGAATTTCAAAATGTTTCCTTCCAATACCCGGATGCCGATGAGCCTGTTTTAAAGGATATTTCTTTTAAAGCTACTAAAGGCCAGACGGTGGCATTTATCGGTTCAACCGGTAGTGGTAAATCAACGATTGTTCAATTGATTCCGCGTTTTTACGATGTGACTTCAGGCCGTATATTAGTGGATGGGGTGGATGTAAGAGACTATAATCTAAAAGCTTTGCGCGCTAAAATAGGTTATACACCGCAAAAGTCCTTACTATTTTCAGGTACCATTGCGGATAATTTACGTTTTGGTAAAGAAGCAGCGGATGAAGCAGATTTTGATCACTCAACGACCATTGCGCAGGCTTATGACTTTATTAACCGTTTAGAAAATAAATACGGGTCGGATATCGTTGAAGGGGGAAGCAACTTGTCGGGCGGTCAAAAACAAAGGTTGGCGATTGCGCGCTCAATTATTGATAAACCCGAAATTTATATCTTTGATGATAGTTTCTCTGCCTTAGACTTCAAAACGGATGCTAAAGTTAGAGGACTTTTGGCTCAGGAGACTACAGATTCTTTAACTTTTATTGTGGCGCAGCGGGTCAGTTCGATTACTAATGCAGACCAAATTATTGTCCTTGATGAAGGTGAGATTGCCGGTATCGGAACTCATCAGGAATTACTTGCAACTAACGACTTATATTTAGAAATTGCGAAAACGCAGTTAAGTGAGGAGGAGATTTACGGATGAAAGACATCATAGAATTAAGACGTGTCTGGCCTTATATAAAAAAGTATAAAGGTCAATTTTTTGGTGGGATTGTGATGATTATTTTAGTCGCCGTAACCTCCGCTTTAGAGCCTTTTATTTTAGGGTTCGCAATTACTGAAATCGGTAATAATGTAGTGGATATGATGCGGGATGTTCCTGGCGCGGGTATTAATTATCCTTTTATAACCAACGTGATGATTCTTTACGGTATCCGGGCGCTGTTTAATATGGTTGGCCGCTATTTTTCAACTTACTTTATTTCCAGTGTTGTTCAAAAATCGATGTTTGATTTAAGAAATGATATCAGTATGAAGATGAACCGTCTGCCGGTTGCTTATTTTGATAGCCACAAATTGGGAGACATTCTCAGTCGGGTAACCAGTGATGTGGAGTCTGTTTCCAACTTCTTTACTCAGACTTTTTCACCATCGATGACAGCCATTTTACAAATCATTATGTCGATTGTGATGATTCTTATTATTCGGCCGCAGGTCTTAGTGGTGGTGTTCGTGATGATGGTGATGATTTTACTTTATTCACGCTTAGTTATTCAATGGGGGCAGCCGGTTTGGAGAGAACAGGCTAGCGCTTTGGGGAGTTTGTTTGCTTTGTCGCAAGAGCATCTGAGTGGTTTTACAGAAATGAAAGTCTATAACCAAGAAGAAGAGTCTTTAGCACAATTCAAAGCACGTAATAATCAGTTATCCCGTGCTTCTGCAAAAGCTAATTTTCGTTCAGGGTTGGTGATGCCAGGGACGCGTTTTATTGCGGATACAGCTTATGTAGGGGTAGCTTTGGTAGCAGGCTGGCGGGTAATTGAAGGAACGGTGACTTTAGGTAATTTACAAGCACTCGTTCAATACGTCAACCAAATTAATCAGTCGATTAACCAAATTACACAAATGTCCGGTCCAATGCAAAGTGCTGGGGCAGCTTCGGCACGTGTGTTTGAACTTTTAGACCAGGAGGAAGAAGATATCAGTCATGAAACGCTTCGATTACCTGATGAGGTCAAGGGTGAAGTGGTTTTTGAACATGTTAAATTTGGTTATTCTGCCGATAATATTTTGATGAAGGATATCAATCTTACAGTCAACCCGGGTGAAATGGTGGCGATTGTAGGTCCTACCGGAGCAGGGAAGACAACTTTAATCAACCTGCTCTTGCGTTATTATGATACGCTCGATGGGTCAATTTATATTGATGGAATTGATATTTCAAAAATATCACGTCAGAACCTCCGAGAACATATGGGATTGGTTTTACAAGATACTTGGCTGTTTGAAGATACGATTGCAGAAAATATTCGCTTTGGTGATAAGGATGCAACCGAAGCAGAAGTGAAAAAAGCAGCTGAAATCGCCAATGTGGGCCACTTTGTCCGTACCTTGCCAAATGGTTATGATGAAGTGATTGATCCGGATGGAGAAGGAATTTCTCAAGGTCAGCGTCAGTTATTAACCATCGCACGTGCTGTTATTTCAGACCCTGATATTTTAATATTAGACGAAGCAACTTCATCAGTGGATACCCGTTTGGAGCAGTTAATCCAAGAAGCAATGGATAAGGTGATGGAAGGGCGGACTTCCTTTGTGATTGCCCACCGTCTGTCGACCATTCGAAATGCAGATTTGATTTTAGTAATGGATCAAGGGACGATTATCGAAACCGGTAACCATGATGAGTTAATGAAGAAAGATGGCTTTTATGCTGACTTGTACCAGTCACAGTTTGC
>CAYYGA010000077.1:4679-5959 GCA_964471435.1 uncultured Facklamia sp. | reverse complement strand
GAGCGCTACTTAGAAATCTGGAACTTAGTCTTCTCCCAGTTTAACCATATGCCGGACGGCAGCTACCAGCCGCTACCGACTAAAAACGTGGATACCGGCATGGGCTTGGAGCGGATGGCCTCTGTAATGCAAGATACACCGACCAACTTTGAAACGGACCTCTTCATGCCGATTATCGAAGCAGTAGCTGAATTAACTGAGAAAAATTACGGTGAAGACGAAAAAATCAACACCAGCTTTAAAGTAATTGCCGATCACGTCAGAGCAGTCAGCTTTGCGATTGCCGACGGAGCCCTACCATCTAACGAAGGGCGCGGCTATATTTTAAGACGTTTAATCCGCCGGGCGGTTATGCATGGACGTAAACTCGATATCAACCAGACTTTCCTGGCAGAATTGGTTCCAGTGATCTCTTCCATTATGGGTTCATATTACCCAGAATTAAATAAAAATAGTAGCTTTGTCCAGGAAGTTATTTCAACCGAAGAAGCACGCTTCCATGAAACCATCGAAGAAGGCGAAAACCAATTAAACCAGGTCATGGCTGACTTGAAAGAGCAGAACCAGACAGAGATAACCGGTGAAAAAGCTTTCCAACTTTACGATACTTTCGGTTTCCCCTTAGAACTAACCATGGAAATGGCCGAAGAAGAAGGCTTCACGGTTGACGCTGACGGTTTTGAAACTTCTATGGAAGAACAAAGACAAAGAGCCCGAGCAGCCCGTTCCCAGGAAGGATCAATGTCGGTGCAGTCGGCAGTTATCCAAGCCATCGATTTCGACTTTGATTTTGTTGGCTACAGCCAGCTATCAACCAATGCCACCATCAAACATATTGTGGTTGATGATAAGGAAGTCAACACACTAGACAAAAACAGCGAAGGCATCGTCTTCTTTAACCGTTCACCTTTCTACGCTGAAAGCGGGGGTCAGGTTGCGGATACCGGTGGTATTTTTGACGGCGACGAATTACTGGCTGAAGTGGTGGATGTTAAAAAAGGACCGCACGGCCAATTTATGCATAAAATTAAAACCGGCCAACTGCCATTAAATGTGGGTCAGTCTTATACACTCATGGTCGACAGAGACGAGCGTATTCGTACTCAGCAAAACCATACGGCTACACACATTTTACATAAAGCATTAAAAGAGGTTTTAGGCGAACACGCCAACCAGGCAGGTTCTTACGTTGGACCGGACCGCCTACGTTTTGACTTCTCCAATTTAGGTAAAGTCACTGACGAGCAGCTGGAAGAAATCAACCGCATCTCTAACCAATA
>CAYYGA010000077.1:2714-4579 GCA_964471435.1 uncultured Facklamia sp. | reverse complement strand
ACTTATATTGCGACCAGCTTAGACAACCAGTCCATGGATAACTTAAGAAGTTTAGGCGATACTTGGCGTCAAAAAGCTGCTTCCAATATTTTCGTCGCAGCAACCAACAACGGCGACAAAGCCAACTTGATGGTTTTAGTCGATGATGAAACTATCGCTAAAGGTATTAAAGCCGGCGATTTAATTAAACCACTTGCTAAATTAATCGGCGGGGGTGGCGGCGGTCGTCCGCAAATGGCCCAAGCTGGCGGTAAAAACCCGGCCGGAATCCCGGATATGTTAAACCAAGTAGCTGGAGAAATCGAAAATCTAGCTTAAAGATAACTTTTTAACTCATTTTGTGTTAAAATAGGTACAGACACTGTAGGAGTGTGCACTTTTTCGCATCTACCTGCGGACACTGTAGAAAGGTTCGGTGATAAGTTTATGAAGTCATTAGATGAAACAATTGTCTTTAAGTTAGACGAGTTAAACAAGCATACCGTGCGCGAAACGCTTGAAATTGTTCATAATGCTTTAGATGAAAAGGGTTATGATCCTATCAATCAAATTGTAGGCTATCTACTATCTGGTGACCCGGCATATATCCCTCGCCATAATGATGCGCGTAATTTAATACGCCGTCACGAACGCGATGAAATTGTTGAGAAACTGGTAAAATACTACTTAACCAACAAGGAGTCATAGTCTAAATGCCCATTGGAAAAAGAACATTAGGCTTAGATGTAGGCTCAAAGACGGTTGGCGTAGCAGTCAGTGATTTGATGGGTTGGACGGCTCAAGGGTTAGAAACGGTTGCCATAGATGAGTTACAAGGAGAATTCGGTTATCAGCAGATCGTTGATTTAGTCAAAGAGTACGATGTCGATACAGTAGTGATTGGGCTGCCTAAGAATATGAACAATTCGATTGGCCCGAGAGCACAGGCATCTTACGACTACGGCGAAGCATTGGCCGAATTTTTACCTGATACTAAAATCGTCTATCAAGATGAACGTCTGACGACTTCTCAAGCGCAGAGAATGTTGATCGAAGAAGGTAATGTATCACGCAAAAAACGCAAGAAAGTAATTGACAAGCTGGCTGCCGTCATTATTTTACAAAATTATCTAAATAGTAATAGTTAGGAGCCTTAATATGACAAATCTTAATGAATTTCCTGATCACGATCACGATCATGACCAGGATTTTATAACTATCGTCGACGAAGAAGGTAACGAGAGTCTTTACGAAATCTTATTCACTTTTGAATCCACCGACTATGGTAAAAACTATGTTTTACTTTACCCTGCAGGTGCGGCTGAAGAAGAAGATGTGGAATTATTTGCTTATTCTTATGTGGAAGAAGCAGATGGTAGTTCGGGCGAGTTAGAGCCCATCGAAACTGAAGAAGAGTGGGATATGATTGAGGAAGTATTAAATACTTTCATGGAAGACGACCAACTACAATAAACTAAATTTAAGAAAATCGGATGTTAAAGTCATCCGGTTTTTTCTTTGTTAAAAAGGTGGTAGCGGTAATCTTGCAGAAAAAATGAAATCTTTTATTACCGCGAAGCGTCCTCCACCTCCTCCCTACGGTCGGAGTTTCCGGACTTCATCTGCTAGAGAATGGCTAAGCTTAAGCTGTCGCTTTCGCTAAGCCCTTCTAAGCTGCGCAGATGATTCTGATGCGGTGATAAAGATTTCATTTTTTCTTTCAGATTAAAAGAAGGGCTTTATTTAATAATATAAGCTATGCCTTTAGTAAAAGTAGATATTTTTTGGGGTTGGTGCCATGGAAATAGGCCCATCCAATCATTTAAGCTCGCGAGTTGTTGCAATAAGGGCAGAGTCAACAACTCAAGTCGGTGAGTAATTGAATA
>CAYYGA010000077.1:0-2614 GCA_964471435.1 uncultured Facklamia sp. | reverse complement strand
TCGCGGTAATAAAGCTTTTTGATTTCTTTCTGCAGGATTGCCTGCCATCCAACTCATCCTGTGACACAACTGTAATCAGACTATTCTGGCAACCCGGGATAATATTTGCTATAATGCTAGGGAAAAACTGTCCTATGAGGAGGATTTAAGTGAACTTTGATTGGAATAAAATAAAGAAAAAAGCAAAAGAAAATGAGACCAAACATGTCAAAGCAACCCTCTGGACAAACCGCATCCTGCGAATTATTCTAGGGATTATTGTGCTGGCAATTATAATCGGAGGTATCTGGGCCTACCGCTATCTGGATCATTCCCTCAGCCCCGTGGATGCCAACAGCAGTGAAGTCGTCGAAGTTACCATCCCTATTGGAGCGACCGCGGATGAAATCGCGCAGATGCTGGAAGAAAATAACTTAACACCCAATGCCAATGTATTCAGTACTTTCATGCGCTTTAGAGGTGCCAGTGATTTCCAGGCTGGCTACTATGAATTTTCGCCGAGTATGGATGCCGACCAGTTAATCGCCCAATTAGAAGAGGGCGGCGAACCGATTCAAGAAGACGTCGACACCACGGTGACCGTCATCGAAGGCATGCACATAGAAGAAATCGCACAGATGATTGCGGAGAACACCCCTTTTACAGAAGAAGAATTTATGGATTTAATTACGGATGATGACTATTTTGAGGACTTATTAGGACGGTATCCGAGTCTGTTGACGCCTTTAACGGAGATTGAGGGCTTGAAGTACCGCCTGGAAGGTTATCTCTTCCCGGCTACTTATGATTATTTTGCCGGTATGGAACTCGAAGAACTCATCAATGCCATGGTTGGAAAATCCAATATTGAGTATCAAAACTTGCGTGATGATATGGAAAACACCTGGTTTACCTACCATCAAATCTTAACACTGGCTTCGATTGTAGAACGTGAAGCGGTCACTGATGAAGACCGTGGAATCGTTGCTGGCGTCTTGATGAACCGTATGGATGTGGGAATGCCACTGCAGACGGATATTACGGTTGTGTACGCCTTAGGCGAGCACCAGCAGTTCCTATCCTATAGCGACCTTGAAACGGATTCGCCTTACAATACTTATCTATATGAAGGCTTGCCGCCGGGTCCAATCAACAGCCCGAGCCTATCGGCGATTGAAGCAAGTATTTATCCAACCTATTCCGACTACTATTACTTTGTCGCTGATTTTGAAACAGGCGAAATTTACTATTCTTCCACCATTGAAGAACATGAAGCCTTAACGGAACAGTATGTCAATCCATATTACGAAGAAGATGCCGCCAATGAAGAAGAAGCAGACGAACCGGTAGAAGAAGGGGAAGAATTACCGGAAGAAGAGCCGGTAGAAGATTTTGAATAATTGATATTAGCGCTTGCATAAAGACATTAATTGTGATATTTTCTATTACATCATCGTGAATAATTTAATTTGAAAAAAGTGATCACCTTTTACAGGTGATTGCTTTATTTTTAAGAAGACTTCATAGAGGAGTGGCAGAATGGGAAAAAAACCGATTGTAATCGGTGTGGCCGGAGGTTCCGGCTCAGGTAAATCGAGTGTAAGTAAACGGGTTCTTGAACAATTCACCCCTTTGTCTGTCTTGGTATTAGCCCAGGACAACTACTACAAAGATCAGAGTCATTTAACGTTCGAGGAAAGACTAGAAACCAACTATGATCATCCGTTTGCCTTTGATAACGATTTATTTATTGAACACATAGAAAAATTTATTCAAGGAGAAACAATTGAGGTTCCGACCTATGATTTTGTCAATCATAATCGAAGTGGAACAGTTACACGTGAACCTTCACGTGATGTTTTAATTTTAGAAGGCATCCTCCTTTTTGAAGACAAACGGCTGCGGGATTTATGTGATATCAAAGTGTATGTCGATACCGACGATGATATCCGCTTGGCACGCCGAATCAGACGCGATGTAATCAGCAGGGGACGGTCGATCGAATCAGTCCTGGATCAATATATTGATGTGGTAAAACCGATGCATCACCAATTTGTAGAACCAACTAAACGGTATGCCGATATTATTGTGCCTGAAGGCGGCTATAATCAAGTGGCCATCGATTTAATCGTCACTAAAATAAGAACAATTTTAAATTAAAGAAATTATTGAGGAGAATATAAATGGTAGAAAAAACTTACCCAATGACTTTAGAAGGTAAAGCAAAGTTAGAAGCAGAATTAGAAGATTTAAAAGTAAATAAGCGGGCAGAAATTGTTGAACGTATTAAAATTGCCCGTGAATTCGGAGACTTATCTGAAAACTCTGAGTACGATTCAGCTAAAGATGAGCAGGCATTTGTAGAAGGTCGTATTTCGACTTTAGAAAATATGATTCGTTATGCGGAGATTATTGATGACAGTGCAGCGGATGCTAATGAAGTGACTTTAGGTCGTAAGGTGACTTTCCAAGAGTTACCGGATGGTCCGGAAGAGTCTTATACTATTGTGGGTTCTGCTGAAGCGGATCCGATTTCGTTTAAGATTTCGAATGAGTCACCAATGGCGCAGGCTTTGATTGGTAAAAAGGTAGGGGATACGGTGACGATCAATACACCGGGCGGAGCGTTTGATGT
>CAYYGA010000076.1:0-6047 GCA_964471435.1 uncultured Facklamia sp. | reverse complement strand
CTAGAATAAGGGAAGCAGATCCTTTTAGGAAGATACTTCACTATAACGCGCTTACATCATAACCTAACTTTACCTACCATTACCGTCTTCTCACACCTCCGAGAAGACGGATAAGCTCATTTAGCATCTTCTCAGGGGCTCGAGAAGATGTATAATCCGCTTTAGAATCTTCTCACACTCATGAGAAGACGCTTGCCGATTAAACTAAGTGCAACCCATCCACCCATTTATTTAATTTTTCTATTGGATTAAGGGCATCTTACTCTACTACTATAGAAATAAGTTTGAAATCGGAAGAGGTGGCTGGATGAGGAAGATTAAATATAGTCTGATTATCCCTATTTATAATTCAGAAAAGAGTCTGAACTCCTTATTGAGTTCCTTGTTACTTGATATCCAGCTCAAACAGCTTAATCAGATTGAGATTATTTGTGTGAATGACGGATCCTCTGACGCTTCTGAAAAAATTTTACAACGATACGCCCAGCAAGAAAAAAATATCATCCGTCTTGTATCGATAGAAAATCAAGGTCCTTCTTATGCTCGTAATTTAGGCTTGAGAATGGCTAAAGGAGAATACATCTTATTTTGTGATGCCGATGACCGGATGGATTTGACCATCATTCAAAAACTCGACCAAATGGAAGAGGAATTTGATTTGCTGATTAGTGATTATATGGTGTATGAAGAGAGTATGCCCCGCTTAATTACCGCCACTGAAAATAATGAAGGAATTTTAAATCAGGAAGACTTATTCAATCTTTATAACGACCGCTTGATTAATGCCATCTGGAATAAGGTTTATAAGAAGGAAATAATCACTAAGCATAAAATTTATTTCGATGAAAATCTTCAGCTGGGTGAAGACCTGATTTTCAATTTAAATTATTTAAATTTGTCAAAAAAGGTCTATTATCTGAATGATTATTTTTATCACTACCAGCACCATGAAGAAAATACTGTCTCTCGGCTATGGAGACAAGATTATTATGAAATCCAACTCCATTTACTTTCAAACTTGTTGGATTATTTTCAAGTCAGTGAAGTAAAAAAAGAGGTAATTTATAATACCTTTGTACGGAACGTGGCCAAGTATTTGTATCAATTGGGCCAGCGTTCAAGTTATAAAGAGTTTAAAGCAGTAGTCAGCGAAAAACTGTACTCTGAAACTTCTTGGGAGATTATTGACCAGATGAACCGCAGAGAAATGAATTTTCAGCAGCAGTTAATTCATCGAATGATTATCAAACAGAATTATTTCGGCCTCTATCTTATCTTTAAGAGACTCCATCATTGGGCAAAAGTCTAACCTATGAGCAACTATTATTCTGAAAATCGAAGGCATTTATTAATTTTACTAATAAATGTTTTCAGTTTAAATAATAGCTAATTAGAGCTGAAAAAGCTGTCTATTACATGAATCAAATAATCTTTTATTTTTTTACATATAATTAAATAGGAAAGGACAGTTTTGTTATAGGAAACCCCTATAAATCATCTTGTGAAAAAATTATTTATTTAAAATATCAATTATTTTTTATTGAAAAACTGTGCTAAGCTAAAGTTAAATGCTGTTAACAACAGTAAAAATATTAGGGGGAAAAACATGAAAAAGTTTCAAAAAGTAATGAGTGCTTTATTTGTTGGAATGTTATCTTTATCGACATTAAGCTTTAATGCACAAGCGCAAGACGCAGAAAAACCATTTGAAGGAACCGTTTTAGAAGTATCATTAGCTTATGGTGGTGCAGAACCATCATTTGATGTGTTTACAGAAGAAACAGGAATCGAGATTGAGTATATCAACGAATCAACTGGTGCAAAATTATCTCAACTACAAGCTGAAGAAGGTTTAACTACTACTGATATTTGGTTTGGTGGCGGAATTGACTCACACATCAGTGCAAGTGAATTAGGTTACTTATACCAATATCGTTCACCTGAAGCAGATAACATCAGTGAGCAATATGTGGATGAAGATGGCTATTACACAGCATTAGCAATTGTTCCTCATGGTTTAATTGTAAACGATGATTTAATCGAAGAATTAGGATTAGACTACCCTGAAACTTGGGCAGATTTAACGGATCCTCAATATGCTGGTGAATTAGTTTTTGCTGATCCATCTATCTCTGGTGGTCAATATGCAATTCATACCGGTATCTTACAACACTTCGGTGAAGAAGAAGGCTGGGAAATTTTACAAGGTATTTGGGATAACGTAGGATTTGAAGGACAATCTGGTGGCGACCCAGCAGAAAAAACATCTTCTGGTGAATTTGCAATCGGACTTGCCGCAATCACAGGTGGAACTTACGGTAGACAAGAAACTGCTCCAGTTTCAATGATCTTCTTAGATACTATTCCTTGGACGCCTGCTCCAATTTCAATCTTTGAAAACTCTGAAAATAAAGAAGCAGCAGAAGTATTTGTAGACTGGTACTTATCTGAGCACGGACAAACTGTTTTACAAGAAGCAGATGACCGTATCATGGCCAATGAAAATGTTGAACTTTCTGATCAAATGAGCGAAGCCTTAGACTTAGATAAATTAGTTGATTTAGACTTAGTTAAAATGGGCGAAGACCGAGATATGGTCTTAGAAAGATGGACAGAGATTAAAGGTGAATAGAAAAGTTTCATTCTCTTCTATAGTTGATAGAGCCATAATTATAATTTTAATTATGGCTTTTTTGTTATTTATACTCTACCCCATAGTAGGCTTATTTAACCGTTCATTAACTGTAGATGGAGCTTATTCTTTATTTCATTATCAGGATCTATTTCGTAGTGAAAACTTAGAACTGATTCGCAATAGTATCTTCGTAGCAACTTTATCGTCTTCGATTACAACTATATTAGCCATTTGTGTGGGTTTATACGCCCATTTTAAACCACCAAAGGTGAGACAGTTCATCTACCGCCTGTTAATGATTTCTCTAATTTCCCCCCCATTTGTTTCGTCTGTCGGGCTTTTAACCTTATTTGGACGCCGAGGTTTAATTTCTTACGGAATTTTTGGTTTAACCCTCAATCCCTATGGTTGGCATGGAATTGTGTTACTACAAAGTTTAGGGGGTATTCCTTTAGCCGCTATGTTTATTATGAACGCATTGGATGCCATGGATAGCCGACTTATCTTAGCTTCCAGAGACTTGGGAGCCAGTACAGGGCAGACTTTGAGAAATGTTATTTTGCCTTCTATCGTTCCCACCATTTTATCCGTCATATTTTTAGAATTCACGATGAATATTTCGGACTTTACGACACCGATTATTGTTGGGGGCAACTTTAATGTCTTGGCAACCGAAGCTTATCTAAACGTTTATGCCAGAGCGCGGTTAAATACGGCAGCTGCCATGACCAGTTTGTTAATTCCACCTTCTTTAATTGCCTTTTACTTTTATAATCGCAATTTACAAAGGACTAATACTCTATCCGATCGGGCGCAAAAAACTAATTTATTAAGTCTAAATTTTAAGTTACCGCGTTCAGTATCTATTCTTACCGCACTTATCACCTTTGCGTTTTTTGGCATCATGCTGATCCAGTACGGCAATATATTTTTACAAGCTGTTTCGCGAAATGTGTCGGGTAGGGTTCAATTT
The DNA here is from genome assembly GCA_964471435.1 of uncultured Facklamia sp. Classification (GTDB taxonomy): domain Bacteria; phylum Bacillota; class Bacilli; order Lactobacillales; family Aerococcaceae; genus Facklamia. The sequence continues at coordinate 2,439 of CAYYGA010000076.1, read as the reverse complement.
ACCACCGATCATCTCTTTTTCTTCCGAGATCGCCATTACACAGCCTTAATCCGAACGATTGTCATGTCATTAATTGCGGCGCTTATTTCGACGCTCTTAGGACTGTTAATTTCTTATTATAACCGCATGCGGCATATTCCCGGCATGAAAGTGATCGAGTTTATCGGCTCTCTACCTTATATCCTGCCCGGAATATTTTTTGGTCTCGCTTATGTGGTTGTTTTCCATACCGGCCGTTTTGCCATGACCGGAACCCTCTTGATTTTAATTATTAACTGTACTTTTAGGCATGTGTCAGTGGGGAATAAAGCGGCCAATGCTGCCTTTGAAAATATCGATAAAAAGCTGGAGTGGGCGACATATGATTTAGGCGCTTCAAAAATCCAGTCGATGACCACTTTGATATTTCCACTTCTAAGACCTACATTTTTAATGAGTTTTATCAATGCTTTTACAGCCTGCATGACCACAGTAGGACCCGTTTTGATGTTGGTTTCACCACGAAACTTGATTATCAGTCCGCTGATTTTCTCGGAAGTAAGCAGTGGGAGGTATGGACAAGCTGCGGTAATGGCAGTGGCCCTCATTATTATTACCTTCACTGTTAACGTCCTGGCCATGTTTATTGAATCACGTGAAAAGGGGTTGAAAGCATGATTTTAGAATTGAATAATCTTACCAAGATGTACGATGAAAATAATGGGGTTAAAGATTTTAATCTGCATGTTAGCCGTGGAGAGTTCATCACTTTATTGGGCCCTTCAGGCTGTGGAAAAACGACGACTTTAAATTTAGTCAGTGGCTTCCTTTCCGCTGACAGCGGTCAAATCATTATGGACGGTAAAGATATTTCGAACTTGCCGCCCGAGGACCGGAAAGTATCGACTGTTTTCCAAAACTATGCCCTTTTTCCGCATATGACTGTGATTGAAAATGTATCTTATGGCATACGTTATTTCAAAAAACTATCCAAGAAAAAAGCTATAGTAGCTGCGCAAGAATATGTCGATTTGGTTGGTTTAACCGGTTATGAAAATCAAAATCCGGGTAATTTATCGGGCGGCCAGCAGCAACGTGTCGCACTAGCTCGTTCAATTGCCACCGGTGCCGAAATTTTACTGTTAGACGAACCCTTGTCGAACCTAGACGTAGCCTTGCGGACCCATTTAAGAAAAGAATTGAAAGACATTCAGCAAAAGACGGATACGACCATGATCTATGTCACGCACGACCAGGAAGAAGGGCTGAGTCTTTCGGACCGGATTGTCGTCATGGATAAAGGTCAAATCATTCAAGTAGGAACGCCTAAAGAGATTTATTACAATCCGGCTAACCATTATGTTGCGGATTTCGTTGGTAATTCAAATTTCATGATGGATGAACAGGGCAACCAATACATCGTGCGCCCTGAAGATATCAATCTAGAGCACGATCCTGAGGGATACTACGTGATTTCAGAAGCCATGTTCTTAGGTAACCGGACAGAGTATGTCTTAGAAAGCCAGCAGGAAAAAATAGAAGTTCACCTACAAGGAATCCGAGCAAAGGACTATCACGTGGGTGACCGCGTCAAGCTGGAAATGCTGTTTACTTCTAATGTGTAGAAAAATGAAATTTAGATCTTTAGGAAAAATGAACAGTAGTCTTTTTATTAGGCTGACATATATTTAAAGCGCCGGGCATTAGTCGGGCGCTTTTGTTTCTATAAATATTAGTGTAGATGTTTGGCAATGAGTGGATTTCCTCCGGCATAGACGATTTTGCTTGTTGAAAGAGGAAGTAGCCTAATTTACTTAGTCCTTATTTTTAAAGTTCGCGTCCCAAAACTTCAAAAGGTCGCGTCGAGTCAACTCGACGCATCATTTAAAAGAACAAGTTTCGCTCAGTTTGGTGGCTTTGGGGTAAATAGTTAAAGTAAAGCTTGGCAAGCGTCTTCTCACTGGCTTGAGAAGACGTTCAAGCTGGTTATGCGTCTTCTCATGGGCTCGAGAAGACGCGTAAACTTTATTAGAAGTCAATCACAGAGCGCTCTCTTTGGTAAGCCCTTACAGCTTATGGTAAAATTAAGATAATATAGATTTGAGGTTAGGGTCGGCCTTTTTACTGGAAAATAGACTTAAAAAAACTATAAAAGACGTAGCTCAAATATAATCTCTAGCTAACTCATGAGCAACCACCATTTCAACTAATAAGGAGCAACTATATGCCATCAATTGAACAATATGATAAAAAAAGACAAGCCGCCTTTTTCGCCAGCGGAACCACTTTTTCCTACGGATTTCGCATCTTGATGTTGAAACGCTTGGAGAAAATGCTGGGCCGCTACGAAGAAAGAATTGCTGAAGCAGTCGAACGCGACTTCGGCAAAGCCTACTTTGAAAGCTATGCCACTGAAGTCTTGACTGTTTATGATGAGATAAGCTATTTTAAAAAGAATTT
>CAYYGA010000075.1:0-6161 GCA_964471435.1 uncultured Facklamia sp. | reverse complement strand
GCTTATACACTTTCAGTCCTAAACATTTTTTATAATGACTCTATTAAACTTATGACACCCTCCAAATTCCTATCATAATTAATTATCTAACCACACATAGGTAAATTCTGCTTCACTGGTCAATTCTTTAGCGGCTTCATCTGCTGCCGGGTGTCCTTTGACATAAGCTTTAGTTGCCATTTGTGACCCACGATCCCAGAAGAATACTGCCGGTAAATCTTCACGTAAAATTTCTTGTACACGGTAATAGTGTTCTGCTCTTACTTCTGGTTCTACTTCTGTTCTACCAAGTTCTAATTCAGTATCCATTTCTTCTGAACTATATAAACCATAGTTCATCGGCTGGTCAGTACCAAAGCGGGTTGCCATGGCTGAAACGTCCGGACCAATGTATCCTCCAAGTAATGAGATTTCAAAATCTTGCTGCTCAAGTACTTTTTGGTCATATGTTCCATCGTCCATTGAGTTATGCTCAAGTTTAATCCCAATTTCTTCGAAATTAGAAATTAAAACCGGTACAACATCTTCCCAGCCTGGATATGTATCTACACTTGTTTCAAAATAATATCCCTCTTCATCTAATTCGTAACCTGCTTCTTCAATTAATTCGCGTGCTTTCTCAACATCTCGCTCAGGGTGTGTCACATCTTCGTTAACTGCCCATTCGTATTGAGGTGGAATGAAATATGTCGAGACAGATCCTTGTTCTCTCAGTGACTTTACAAAAATTTCTTCAGCATCAATTCCATATAAAACTGCTTCACGTAATAATGGGTCAGTAAAGGTTCCATCCTGCATGTTAAAGAAAACATAGGATTTATTCGGCCATGACATCGGTGTTAATACGTACTCATCACTGGCTGCTAAGAATTCATGCTCATCAGCCGGTGCACCGTTACGGTTTTCATCAGTTTCACCATTCAACCATGCCTGGTAAGCTACATCCCCATCCGGGATTATTGTAAAAATAATCTCATCAAGATATGGAACTTGACCGAAGAAGTCTTCATTGCGCTCAATTAAGACACTTTCACCTGGATTATGTTCTACAAACTTAAAAGGTCCTGTTCCTATTGGATGCTGGTTGGCATCATTGGTTAACCAATCTGTTCCGTCATAAATATGTTTTGGCATAATATAAGTACCCTGCCAAGCGATATGTCCTAGTAGACCTGCATCAGATTCTGATAATTTAAGTTCTACCGTATTGTCATCAATTACATTGATTTCTTCGATGATTGAAAAAGCAGAGGAAGCAAATCCTTGTTCTTCAATAATTTGGTCAAAGGTCCATTTAACATCTTCCGCACTGAAGGGCTCGCCGTCATGCCATAATACATTTTCATATAATGAGAATGTTAAAGTTTTACCATCATCTGTATATTCATAACTTTCCGCTAAATCTGATACAACTTCGTTGTTACCATTGATTTTTAACAATTTATTAAAAACGTTTTGAATTACAATATAGGCTGCATCGTTTGCTGCTGCGTTGGGATTATAAGTTTCAGGTTCTCTGCCGATACTTGCCACAAAGGTTCCACCTTCTACCGGTTCTTCCTGGGCCATTACAAGTGTTCCAGCTGTTGAAACCAGTGTCATCGTTACTACCATTATTATTTGAATAATTTTCTTCATTTTATTACTCAATATTTTTCCTCCTAATATTCAAAATTTATCACATTAACTAAGTGATTTTTATTGATTTCGACCATTTCTGCACCTGATGTTACATCAAATGTCTTTACCTTTTCCGCAAAAGCAGCTGTTAACTCCTTAATCCTGCCTTCATCTACCTCCTTATCTAACGCATTAGAAATCAATATCTGGGTATAAGGGTGGACCGGTTTAGTAATAATTGTTTCAGCAGGAGCCATTTCAACAATTTTCCCGCGGAACATCACGATTATTCGATCAGCAATTTGACTGATTGTCAATATATCATGACTCACAATTACCATACTCCGATGTGAATCTTTTACAGCTTTCATAAGTATCTCGATAACTTCAGCTCTTACCGATACGTCTAACATAGACACAGGTTCATCTGCAACAATAATATCCGGCTGCAATAATATACTGCGAAGAATGGAAATTCTTTGAAGTTGTCCACCGGATAATTCATGCGGGTAACGGTCTAAAAATTCAGAAGCCGGGATTAATCCAACTTCTTCCAAGGATTGATTGATAATCACCTCCTTTTCTTTAACGTTTGCGCCGATATTATGTATACGCAATACTTGAGTCAGGATATCCCGGACTTTTTGACGACGATCAAAGACTTGATAAGGATTTTGGAAAATCATTTGAATTTTACGCCGGTATTCCAAGGGCCTTGTCTTTAACCAGTCAGTCAATAGCCGTTGCTCAAGCAGGATTTCCCCATCAGTGGCATTTTCTAAAGCGACTAACAATTTCAAGACTGTCGATTTTCCACAGCCTGACTCACCAAAAATACCGACTACTTCATTAGGATAGACTTTTAAATCAATTCCATTGACTGCTTTAATGGTTGCTTGGGTCGCAGCATCTTTATAATATTTTTTTAGATTACTAATTTGAAGGATGGGTTCCATAATCTCCACCTTATCTTGGGTTTAATTGCCAGTAATTATGCATCATCTTTTGTGTGTAAGGATGCTGTGGGCGTTCAAAAACATCTTCTATATTCCCTTTTTCCACTACTTCACCTTCAAACATCACAATGACTTTCTCACATGTTTGTTTGATAACTGATAAATCATGGGTCACATAAATTTTTGTGTTGGCATATAAGTCATCCAGTGTCTTCAACTCACTCAGTATTTTCTTCTGAGTGATTACATCCAAAGCAGTTGTTGCTTCATCTAAAACGATTAATTGCGGATTAAACATTAGACTCAAGGCAATTGAAACCCGCTGCATCATTCCTCCTGACAGTTCATGAGGGTAAGCATGGTAAACAGATTCTTTGAGGTTCAACACTTCAAATATCTTTAATAGTTCATTCTTGATTGTCTCTTCAGAAGTTTTTGGCCGGTGAGCCCGGTAAATATCTACAATTTGATCTCGAATCCGGTGCACCGGACTTAAGGTATTCATGGAGTTTTGAAAGACAACTGCAATTTCTTCCCATCTTAAACGGTTTAACTGCCCAGGGGGCATTGTGTTGAGATCATTATCCAGTAGCCTTACTGACCCTTCTTTACGGGTATAATCAGTTGACAAGAGCTGCAAAGCCCCCATCATCAAAGTGGTCTTTCCGGAACCAGACTCTCCTATAATTCCATAGGTAGTATTTTCTTCAAAAGTTAAATTAACATTTTTTACTGCATGGTTGCTTTGTTTTTTATTTACATAGTAGACATTAAAATTCTCTATTTCTAAAAGCTTCATTAATTCCCTCCACTTCTGAGTGGGTTTGTTACTTTATTGAAACCCTCTGCTATTAAATGAAAGGCAAATACAGTCAGCATTAAAAATAATCCTCCAAAAAAGGAGATCCAGCCTGCTCGCATCATATGTCCTTTACCGTTATAAATTATTCGTCCCCAGCTGGGAAGTGTCGGGTCGCCCAGTCCTAAGAAAGAGAGACTGGATTCAAAAAGAATAGCTGACGATACGGCGGTGGTGACGTCCGTTATAATTGGATAAATACCGTTAGGTATAATATGGCGGAAAAGAATTTTTGTATCTGATTCACCCAGCGTGACAAGCGCTTTTACGAAAGTTTGTTCTTTAATTGAAATAGCTTGCGACCGCATCATCCTTGCTGTCCCGGTCCAGCTGGTCAACCCGATGGCTAAAATAATATTAGTTAAACTCGAACCGTAGATAGCGACCACAATGATGATCAAAAAAAAGGTCGGCATCATCATAAAGACACTAATAATTTCATTTACTATGCGGTCAAACCAGCCACCAAAGTAACCCGAAAAGGCTCCGACAGTTATTCCGATAACGGCTGACAGAAAAGCAGCAATAATACCAATCGATAGGGATGTTCTGGCACCGAAAACTACCATACTAAAAACGTCTCTGCCTAAGTTATCGGTGCCAAACCAATATTGAGCAGAAGGAGGCGCTAGTATATCATCATTTAAATAAGATGGATCATAAGGAGCTATAACCGGCGCAAATATCGCTATAATAAGCAGGATTAATAATAAGATACCGCCAAAACGTAATTCAGATACATCGGCAAATTGTTCTCTCCATTTTCTTTGTTTTTTCATAGGCTTACCTCAATCTAATCCGGGGATCTATGGCTGCCTGGACAACATCAATTAAAATCATAAAGATAATCACAGACACTGAAATTAATAAGTAAACACCATTCAAGACCATATAATCCCGGGCTTGAATTGAATCCATAATCAAGCGGCCCATCCCCGGCCAGGCAAATATTATTTCAATCAATGCTACACCGCTGATAGTAAATGCTAAAGACATTCCAAATAATGTTAAGACAGGGACAATAGCATTTTTCATGACGTACTTATAAAATATCTTGCTTTCCTTCATACCGGTTGCTCTAAAAGTTAAAATGTAATCGGCACTCTTAACATTTAATATAGATGACCGTGCAACCCGCATATAAATAGGTACCTGTACAATGACTATTGTTAGTACGGGTAAAACCATATGGTGTGCCAGATCCAATACACCTCTTAAACCTGTATAACGATTCCGTATATCCTGCATTCCAGCAGTTGGGAACCATCCAAGAGTTGATGAGAAAATCATAATTAAAATCAGTCCCAGCCAGAAAGTTGGAATGGCATCTATTAAATAGGACAACCTTAGAATGAAACGATCAAAACGGCTGTCACTTTTTTGAGCTACCGCAATACCTAAAGATGTTCCAATTAAGGCTGACAAAGTACTTGAAAATACAGTTAATAACAAAGTCGGTCTCACTTTTGTCGCAATGATTCCAAGCACACTCTGGTTATTACGAAATGAATAACCAAAATCCCCCCGCAGGACGTTCATTAAATAGGTAATAAATTGAATATGGAGCGGCTGGTCTAGGCCGTAAAGATTTTTCGCATAAGCAATTTGTTCTGGATTAGGATTTTCTCGGCCGGCTAAAATTTTAATCGGATCTCCTGGGGCGAAACGTATTAGGAAAAATGTAAAGGTAAAGGAGAAGAAGATGGTGACCAGTCCCAGTAGTAGTTTTTTCGTTACATATTTACTCATGTCTCCTCTGCTCCTTCTTAATAGAAAATCGTTGTATTTAAAAAAATAAAAAACTGCTTTAATTATCAGAGTAGCTAAAATTATTTTGTACGAGCGATTCGAATGGCTTTTTCTTAATCTCAAGAATAGAGTTCTTCCTTCAAACCATTTATTTTTTAACCATAAAAAACGTTAAGGTCATAACAAATTAACTTTATCACATGATTTTTCAGAAGACAATATAACATTTATTATGTAACATATTTATATATTAAGAATATTGATATAAGAGCGTTAATGGTTATTAAAAATCATTTTTTCAAGAATTTAAGAGAATTATAAGTCATCTGCTTGCTTGATATCTTCATGTGTTTGTTACCGACTTAACAATCTTTAATGGAAAAAAATTTTAAAAAAATATTTTTTTCCTAATATTAATTTTTATATGTGTTAAATTAATCTAAAGAACAGAAATTATTAATCCTGCTATAACAATTCTATATGTATTCACATATTATCTTTAAGAACCTAACTTTAATCATAGTTAGAGCTCGAAATAATTTTTTAGCATGGATTTTTAAAAAATATGTTTTACCATTAAAAAAGTTGTTATTAAAATTTCTCTAGGTATTTATGCTTTATCAAATGCAACTTTCCATAATCTGTAGATTTATTGAGGTTTAAATATTTGGACACATTCCTTTTATTTGGATTTAAAGCCTTATTTTATTCCTCTTATGCTCTAATTATTGATGGAAGAAACTCCTTATTACCCCTTTCCACGTCTATCTATCAGTTCTTTTTATAAGTCTTTCCCTCACTCCTACATCATTGAAGAGCTGATTATTTGAAAAAAACAAAAAAAGAGCTTGTTTAAGTACCAGCTCTTTTATATCCTCAGCTATTAGTTTTTCAATAATCTTTAACTTTTTTTATTTAAACAGCCTGGCCCGATTGAATCATTTCAGCATATAAGCCATTTTCTTCCATGAGTTGAT
>CAYYGA010000074.1:0-6178 GCA_964471435.1 uncultured Facklamia sp. | reverse complement strand
ATGACAATTAAACGTGTTTAAATCCATAGGTAGATACTTAAATCTAATAAAACCAATTTGCACTTTATTATTTATAACTAGAGCTCCTAATGAGCTCTTTTTTTACTGCCAATGTTTAATACCTCACCTAGATTTGTAGGTGAGGTATGGCAAAGACAATTTAATAATTTAACCACTAATCTTGGTTTTTAGCCAAACTCTTCTACTCGAAAAGATCGACTAAACATGTGACCCCGCTCAACGATTGCGCGCACTGTTTCTAAGCGTAGATCTTGGTAGTAAGGTAAAATTTCTGGAATTTCTTTCGTTGTCGGTTGAGTGTCTATTATTAGTTGAGCTATACATGCAGCATCTTGCAAAGATGCATTATAACCCATGCCTGTCCAGGAAGTGGCTGAGTGAGCTGCATCACCCACAATAGCTATCCGGCCTTTAGACAGTTGCTCCGGAACGTATTCTTTCAATAAGATACCACGGAATTCTCTCCTTTCAAAAGACTTCAACATAGCTGTTTGAAACGGCTCGGGCCAAGGATGCTGTTTGGTACGCTCAATCAAATGTTCCAATTCCTCTTTTGAAATATCATCTGCAGAAATTGAGTGCATCGCCTTATCTCCCTTTAAGGCACCCGTTCGCCTTGCAATATCATTGGACAAGGCATCATATTGAGCAAAGGAGATAATTCTTTCTCCTTTTTCACCTTCTCCCGGCATGATAAACCCAATCAAAATTTTATTCGGTCCATCCAAGACATACTCATACCCCAGCCGACTTTCAATTTCCCATAGGCTAGAGTCTATTTCACTTTCGAAAACAGAGCCCATCCAGTTTACATAGCCTGCATAAGTGGCATCAGGTTTTTGAGGAGCGACTTCTTTACGTACTAGACTTCTGTGCCCGTCTGCTCCAATTAAGAGATCCGCTTGATATTCAGATACAGCAGATTGCGCATAAGCATATGACTCTGTCTGTCCTACTTTTAAAACCGGGTGATCAAAGTACAACTGTATCTGAGTTTCATTTTCTAAATAATCTAATAATGCGGCATAAACTTCTTCCCAGCGTCTAGCTATGTGCCCGTATGAAGCTAAAGCTTCTTCATCTGAGTCCAGAATAATCGATTTCAAAAACTTCGCCATCGGATTATCATCGAACTGAGGCGGAGTAACCCCGAGACCTCCTGCAGTTCCCGGCATGCGTTTCTTCTTTTCAAATAGCTTGACAGACAACCCTGCTTTTTCTAAGGCGATAGCGGTGGTTAAACCAGCCAAGGATCCTCCAATAACAATTGCTTTCACCTTACTCATCACTTCTCCTTTTATTAAGCTTAACATACAAAACCTACTTGAATCTGCCCTCAAGCTTGAGCTATTATCATCAATTGACTGTCCTGGTTCCTTCTATACAACAATCAAACTCTATCTTTACTGATTAGCTACATGAAAACACCCCCAAGTTAGATCGTTTAGGCTAACTTTGGGGGTAATTTTTCCATACTGCTCATCCCGGCACTATCAATTTTTTACTACTCTTTTATATCTTTTTCCGTATCAATTTTATAAAGATTAATAGATACAGTTCATATAAGAAAATAATCAAAATAAATAATAACATGAAAAAGTTTTGTGGTAACACATTAATAATAGGATCTGTTAAAGGATTAAACAGCCAATAATCATTATTAAATAAAAGTAAATGGAACCATACAAATACTTTATCGAAGGCAACCAGAATAACAAAAATCGCCATAAAAGGCAAAAGGAGCGCTCCGTATAAATAAGTCTTTAAAAAAGCTTGTTTATACTTCAACTGCCTGATAACAGTAATAGTGATTATTGTGACAAATGTTAAAATTAAAGTAACAACCAGTAATAATTGAATTAGTAATTTAACTTCTTCAAAATGCTGTAAGCCGTTAACAGAGCTGGTAAAATCCGGCATCGACAATTGTGCCACTCTCGGATCGATTAAATACCGCATAATTGCATTATAATTTTCCATCAGTCGATCAGCTGTCAAGCCGACTTGTAAATGAAGGGGGCTGATTTCTAATAAAATACGGTAGATTATTGGGGATGCAAGCGCCACTGTAGATATTGCCAGCCCCAGGCTGGTTAAGACATACCAAAAGGTTAACCCCGCATTTTTCAAATTCTGCTTAAAACTACCCATTGCATAAATCATTATAACTTTCCTCTACTAAACATTTTTAAACTACTTTTCTTTTTGCTTGATTGTAAAATTTTGTTTATGGGTCAAAGTTTTACGCGCTTTAGGTGTTGATTGATTATTCCTTTTTGCAGTTTTTCTAATTTGAAATTCTTCTTTTGTCGATGCGCTTACTTTTTTACTTGACGAAGCTTGTTTTTGCTTCTCATGAGAAGTTTTTTGTTCTGTTATTCCTGATTTACTTTTGACATTCTTTTCTTGTTTTGTAGATTTATTTTTATTAGGACGTCGCCTTCTTGATCTTCTTGAAGTGGAAGATGGGCGCGATAGATCAGCTCGTCCAACTTTAGGCGTGTCTTCAAGCAGATTTTCTACCAGGTCTGGATACTCTTCTAAACTGGCTTCTTTTGCTAAAACAAAATATTGACACCCAAAATTACAATATTCATTTAGATAATCTTCCAAAGAATCAATTTTTTGGTCATAGGGAACTTTTCGTGTTCCTAACTGATAAAAGCCTCTTAACCGCAATTGCTCAAATGCCCAATCGCCAACTATATAATCAAATTTACTGAAATAATCCTGGTAGCGAGTTAAAAAGGCCTGGTAGTCATAGCCATCTTTATGATCTTTGACTACGACATAGGTTTCCCCTTCTATTAACAACCGATATTGATCTATTTTTTTTACATTTTTTGCTGAATTATCAGAACCGGCCAACTCCTCAAGTAGGGTTTCAAGTCCCGATTCCATTTTCACATCTTTTTCATTCATAATAATTCCTCACTCTAATTTTTAACTGGGTACTTCTCGGCCAAGAAATCTGCCACGATATGCCGAATAAATTCTGGAAACAATAATTTTGGGTTACCGTGATAATTAATTGTAGGAAAAAAAGGTAAGAACCAGTAATGATCAAGGGCTGCTAAACGATACCGACCATGGAGGTTAATCGATTGATTATTCACTAACCATTCCTGTTTTTGTGTATCAAAACGGATGCCTTTATACTTGACTTGTCCAAAAACCTTTCCTCTGAATCCGCTGCCTGAGATAAATTTAAACTCTAAATCATCCAACTGACCGTCTATCTCATTTAATAATTGAATGAGGTAAAAGCCTGTCAAATTCAATTCGGCAATATGAATCGGATGAGGCAGAGATTGGTGTAAATCGTCTTGGTTGATTATACCTGCAGGCAGGTCAGAAAGAAATAATCCCGTCGTCACCATCGCTAAATCACAACCGGTAAATGAACTCATAGCTTCCAAAACCATTTTGGAATAGGATTTTTCACCCGAATCCTGACCGCTGTAATAGGGATGAGGCAGATCTGCGACAGGGTGATGCTTTAAAATTTTTCTGCCCTGTCTTGCGGCTTCCTTTGATAGTTCCTTATTCGTAATCTTTTGCATCTGTTCGATCGATTTTAAACTTGCTGAATGCTGCTTATTTTCCAGGTCAACTATAACTTCACCGACATATTCCCCATACCGGCCGCAGGCTGCTAAAAGCACACTCTCAATTTCTTCTCCCTGGTGTAAAACATGGTGAGTGTGAGCTCCTAAGATTAAATTCAACTCCGGAAAACGCCGGGCAATCAACCGATCTTCCCGCAATCCCAAGTGAGAAAGCAGGACAATATAATGAATAGGTTCTTGTTGAGAAAAAATTTTATTCAGCTGAGTTTGTAAAGCGTCATAACTGTCAATTAAATCGTAGTTATTTAATTCATAAGTGGCATAAGGTGCAGTCAGGCCGATAAAAGCTACTCTATACTCTCCTACCCTTTTTATGGAATAGTTTTGTGCCCATACCGGATAATCCTGCCGGTCTTTATCTAGCACGTTGGCACAGACCACGTCATAAGCTGCATTTTTATATAATTTTCTTAACTGATTACTCGTAAAGTTCAACCCTTCATTATTCCCAATGGTAACCACGTCATAATTCAATTGATTAAATAAATCAATCATTACCTCCCCTTGGGTCGCTTCAACTAAAGGATGATAAGTATCTAAAGCATCACCTACATCACAAAGAAAAACAGGATTGCCTGCTTTTTTGATTTCCTCACGACGGCTATCTATATAGGAAGAGAGGATATCCCAGTTTTCTAAATGTCCATGAAGATCGTTTGTATGCAAGATATGTAACTTCATCATCCCACTCCCTTGTAAGCATATTATAACAAGAAATAGCAATAAATCACACTATCACCTATAATACACAAAAGCGGAGTTATTTGCTCTTTTACAAATAACTCCGCTTGTAATTTTATCTACCCGATTGGCCCAAGTATAATATATAAAACTATTACAAGTCCGATTCCTATCAAAATATAAAGTAGATATTTGCCGGAAATTTTAGGTACCGGATAATTTATAATATAGCCTGCTGCCAGAATGAGCAGTAAAACACCAAAGAAATATTTAAAAAGGATTAGTTCGATCATAAAGCCTAATAAAGATAGAAGCGGCAAGATAAGCGCAGAACTCATTAAAGGAAGACCCTGGTGAAACTCCTCTATCGGTTTAGTTAAACCTTGATGCTCAAGCGGACGATTAAAATGAGCCAGCCTGACTGCAGCAGCCAACAAATACAAGGCCATAACGACCAATGCCCATAACGCTCCTTGCGAAAAAAACAAAAGCAGTACAGCTGGAATCAGTCCGTAAGTTGCAAAGTCCGCTAACATCTCTAGTTCCAGACCAAAAGAAATCTGCGCATCATCCGATTGAAATGATCCGCTGATTTGGTAAGTAAACACACTCACTACTAAAGCGATCATAAGAGAAATTAAAGCATATTGCGACTGTCCGATAAATGCAAATCCTGTTCCTGTCACTCCGAAAAATAGTCTGACAAGTATAACAAAATTGGATTGATGTAAATTGCCTAAAAACATCTTGTTCACCCTTCCCATAAGTTACTCTCCTTCTATTCTACCGACTTATGAGACATACATGCAAGTTATTTCTAATTAATACCGGAGTGCTATCGTTAAATTGCGAAATCAGACCTAGTAAGTTATACTATGTAATAACTAAAAAAGAAGGGTGCTTAAATATGAAATGGAAAATAGTTACAGACTCAGGAGCCGACATAAGATCAATTAAACATTTATCGAATGAAATTGATTTTGAAGTAGTGCCCCTCATGTTAAATATAGGAGAAGAAGTCTTTATTGATACTCCTTCGATTGATATTGATCGCTTTATGGATGCCATGGAAGCAGAAGCAGAGGCATCTTCCAGTGCCTGTCCGGGGCCGTCAGTTTATGCTGATGCTTTTCGCGGAGCTGAAAATGTTATATGCTTTACCCTTTCAAGCGGGCTTTCGGGTTCTTATAACAGTGCCTGTTTAGGCAGGGATTTATTACTTGAAGAAAATCCAGATCTTAATGTCCATGTTTTTGATTCCCGTTCAGCTGGCGGAGAAATTGATCTGTTGATTTACAAAGCGGTAGAGTTAATACAATCCAGTCTGTCTTTTGAAGAAACTCTCGAAAAATTAACTACCTATCATTCTGCGACTACCGTTAGTTTTTTATTAGACAGTGTGGACAACTTGGTGAAAAATGGCCGTGTCAATAAGCTTCTCGGTCAAATGATTGGATTATTAGGAATTAAATTAGTAGGCAAACGTAGCCTGGAAGGAACAATTGAACTTGCTCATAAGGCTAAGGGAACTAAGCGGGCTATGAAACTCATGTTTCAAGAAATGCAAAACCAAGGCTATAAAGGCGGAAGAGTTGTTATTGCTCATGTCTTAAACCAGCAGACGGCTGAAAATTACAGCAAGGTAATCTCTGCTGCCTTCCCTCAGGCAGAAATAATCATCGAAGCTTGTTCGGCTTTATGTAGTTATTATGCCCAAAGAAAAGGTTTGATAGTAGGTTATGAAACAAAATAGATTGACCTTGGATAAAATTAAAAGACTCGATTTGACAATACTATTTGTCGAATCGAGTCTTTTTATCTAGATAGTGTTTAGAGAACAGGTGTTA
>CAYYGA010000073.1:0-6689 GCA_964471435.1 uncultured Facklamia sp. | reverse complement strand
GTTATAATAATTAAAGCAAACTATTCATTTTTTGTCAGTTATAATGATTATAAATAAATAAAATTTAAAAAAGTAGCATGACTCTTATGATTCATTTAATAGCTTTTAAAGTATTTTTCTACTTCCCATTCCGATACATGTTTTTGAAAGGATTGAAATTCCATTGTTTTACTGGTGATAAAATTTTGTATGATATGATTGCCTAAAGCCCCTAACATTACTGAGTTATTTTTTAATTCGTGTAAAGCTTCTCTTAAGGAACTTGGTAAGTCGTCAATTCCTTCTGCTAATCGCTCATCCCTTGTCATAGCATAAATATTACGATCCACCGCTTTGGCAGGTTCAATTTTATGTTCAATGCCATCAAGACCGGCTTCAAGCAAAACTGCTAAAGCTAAATAGGGATTAGCTGATGGGTCTACACTTCGAACTTCGAGCCGTGTAGAATTGCCCCGTGAAGCAGGGATACGAACTAAAGGAGATCTATTTTGCATCGACCAAGCGATATAAACCGGAGCTTCGTAACCTGGAACAAGACGCTTGTAGGAATTAACCGTAGGATTGCAAACAGCTGTAAAGGCTCGCGCATGTTTTAATATTCCGCCAATAAAATAAAAGGCCGTTTCCGACAAGCCACTCTCTGATGTCGCATCATAAAAAGCGTTACCTTTCTCATTAAATAATGACAGGTTACAGTGCATTCCAGAGCCGGCAATTCCAAAAATCGGTTTTGGCATGAAAGTAGCATGTAAATTATGTCGCCGAGCGACAGATTTTACAATTAATTTAAAGGTCTGGATGGAATCACAGGCTTGAACAGCATCCAAATATTTCCAATCAATCTCATGTTGCCCCGGCGCCACCTCATGATGGCTGGCTTCAATTTCAAAGCCATGGTCTTCTAATTCTAACACAATATCGCGACGGCAATTTTCAGCTAAATCATTCGGAGCCAAATCAAAATAACCACCACTATCATTTAAAGTCTTTCCTGGCTCTCCACTATCATCCAACTTAAATAGGAAGAATTCGGGTTCTGGACCTAAATTAAAGTGAGTGAATCCCATTTTATACATTTTATCCATCACACGTTTCAAATTAGAACGAGGATCACCTGGGAAAGGACGACGATGAGGTAGTTCCACATCACAAATAAAACGAGCTATTCCTGTATCCACATCGGTTTCCTTCCAATCAAATACTAGCCATGTATTCAAATCCGGCACTAAATACATATCGCTTTCCTCAATACGAACAAATCCATCAATCGAGGAACCATCAAACATCATATTATTGTCCATGGCTTTGTCTAATTGGGAAAAAGGGATTTCAACATTTTTAATCATGCCGTTAATATCCGTGAACATCAGCCGAATAAAACGGACATTTTTTTCTTTTGCATCTTTTAAAATAGACTCACGTGTCCATTTAACCATAAAAATTCCTCCTAAATTTAAACAACATCACTGGAAGTGGGGATCGAAATCATTAACAAAACGATTTTGAGCTTCCATTTCATCTCTTAATATACGTCTTACATCATTATCCGTTAAAGTTTGTTTTCCATTATTAGCAGGTATACTTTTATTTTTAAAATGTTTTTGTACACCTTTTAATGTCATACCTTCTTCCATTAAGTCACTGATATCTAAAATTTTGTCTACATCATTTAAAGAATATAGTCGACGGTTTGACTCACTCCGCTTAGGATTAATCAAGTCATACTCTTCATAATATCTAATTTGCCTAGCTGTTAGACCTGTAAGCTCCATCACACTACCAATCGGAAAAACAGCCAAGGATTTACGGAATTCTTTTGCTGACATACCTTCACTCCTTAAATTCTTTTTATTTTAAAAAAACTCTTATTATTCGTCAAACATTTTATCACATAATATGTTAAAATATATTACAAGTTACAATAATTACAGCTGGTTTAAATTAATCTAACATAATTGTATCCACAGCCGATTATGTGCTTTTTTGCGTGCAATTATGTTAAGATATGCTATTATAATGTAGAAAATTATTGTTCAGAGTGATAGAAATTTATCTGAACCTAAGGAGGCTACTATGCTAAATACCCAAAAAGCTCTTATTCATCGCATAGCAACCATCTTATCCCTTGTGATAATTATTGGGGGCATTTCTCTTATCATTTATCTTGGCAAGTTAACTGCCGATAATAATGCAATCATAGCGGAGTATCGTCATGACATTGGCAGTAACAATGTCAATATTACCAAACCTGCAGTTACTCCCGCTCCAATTGAAGCAATTCCATCTCTCGAAGAAAAATTAAATACTGAAACACTTGATATTGAATCGATAGATTCTTTTGAAATGGCTTTAAATCAGACAAATAATGAATTATTTGAAGGTATAGAAATTCCAGTTCAAAATATAATCAAGGAACAATACGCAGAAGATTTATTGGCTGCTCAACCTGATATAATAGAAGCAATTGAAAATCAAAACTTGGATATAGAAACTATGGGAGCTTTGTTTTTACCTCATTTACCAGCTCAATACTCTTTAGAAACTATTGAGCCTAACACTCAACAACTTAATGTTCCTTTAATCTTACAAAAAGATCCAAAATGGGGAAAAATGCATTATGGCTCAAATGGAACCAGGACGCTGGCTGAAAATGGGTGCGCTATCGTCTCTCTTGCAATGGTTGATGCTTTTCTCAGTGGAAAAGAAATCACTCCTCAAGATGTCTTAGACTGGGCCGGGCAAGATTATTACGTTCATAATCAAGGAACTTCATGGCAAATATTTTATGACTATGCTTTAGATCATGGATTGACTTTTTTAAATCACGGGGCGAACTTTGCGACTGCTATGAATGCTGTAGCTGAAGGAGAGATCGTTATTGCTTCTGTAGAACCAGGTTATTTTACTGAAGTAGGACATATCTTAGTCATCCGAGGCTATGAAGATGGATATGTCTGGGTAAATGATCCCAATGATGATCCAGAAAAGATGTTTAGTGTACAGCCGATTGATGAGCAGGTATTTTTAGCTGAAGGGGTTAATTATTGGTCGTACACCCAATAATACCTTTATGTTGATATTAATTTTTTTAAGCACCGACTTTGGTGCTTTTTTCGTTTGAAAGGAAAGTCTGCATGACGGATAAATTAAATTCTAATACTTACATCAATTCCGATTATAACTCTAAAAGTGCCCAAAAAGGAGCATTATTAGGGATAATTGTATATCTTATGTTGGCCTTAATTAAACTAAGCGTGGCTGACTTATATGCTGCCAGTTCCTTAGAAGCAGATGGATTTAATAATCTTTCTGATATAATCGCTTCTCTTGCTGTTTGGCTAGGCCTTAAACTGGCAAACCGACCGGCTGATGAAAATCATTCGTTTGGCCATGAAAAATATGAGGCTCTATCCAGCTTTCTTGTTTCCCTCATAATGTTTATAATCGGTTTACAAGTCATTTTAACTGGCTTACAACAGTTAATCTCACGAGATTACAGTCAAACCTCCGCCCTTGTTTTTATTACTACATTTTTTTCTATATTTGTATTATTAATCACTCATCAGTACATTCAATTTTTAGCACGAAAAACTCACTCCATTGGATTAAAGGCTACCTCTAAAGACATGAAAAATGATATACTTATATCGATTAGTACTTTATTTGGTGCCATTGCTGTCAAATCAGGTTGGCCAGTAATTGATACTGCTCTTTCCATTTTAGTCGGTATCGCTGTAATATATTCTGCTTATGGAATTTTCAGGGAATCTACTTTTACTCTTTCGGATGGAATCGACCAAGATTTGTTGACACAATACCAGCATACTATTGAACAGCATCCAAAAGTGATTGCAGTGAATAATATAAGAGGACGGACCGGAACTAATCAAATCTACTTAGATGTAACTATTGTTCTTGATCCCCATATGTCAGTTTTAGAGTCTCACAATGTAACTGAAGAATTAGAACTAATTTTAGCTCATCAACATCATGTTCGTGATGTCGATATTCATGTTGAACCCTTTATCAAATAATGTCATAATGAGAATTGGTTAAGTAAAATTAGAAAGAGGAAAAAAGAATGAGTTCAGTAGTGGTAGTAGGAACCCAATGGGGAGACGAAGGTAAGGGTAAAATCACTGACTTTTTAAGTGAAAATGCAGAAGTAATTGCTAGATATCAAGGCGGAGACAACGCTGGTCATACTATCAAATTTGATGGTAAAACTTTTAAACTGCATTTGATTCCATCTGGAATTTTTAATCCTGATAAATTGAATGTTATCGGCAACGGAGTTGTGATTAATCCGGCTGCTTTAGTCAAAGAAATAAAATATTTAAAAGATGAAGGTATTAATGCAACTAATTTAAGTATTTCTTCTAGAGCTCATGTTATTCTTCCTTATCATATTGAATTGGATCGCCTTCAAGAAGAATCTAAAGGTGATCAAAAAATCGGAACCACTATCAAAGGTATTGGTCCGGCTTATATGGATAAAGCTGCTAGAATTGGCATTCGAATAGCTGACCTCTTAGATAAAGAAATTTTTAAAGAAAGATTGACTATTAATCTTGAAGAAAAAAATCGTCTTTTTGAAAAAATGTACGATGCACCAACTTTAAATTTTGAAGATATTTTTGAAACTTACTACGATTATGGACAACAGATAAAAGAATTTGTTACAGATACCTCTGTCATTCTAAATGATGCTCTCGATCAAGGTAAACGTGTTCTCTTTGAAGGAGCCCAAGGGGTAATGCTTGATATCGATCAAGGAACTTATCCATTTGTTACTTCTTCCAACCCTGTTGCAGGTGGAGTAACCATCGGTTCCGGTATAGGACCTACTAAAGTAAATACCGTTGTAGGTGTATGTAAAGCTTATACTTCTCGAGTGGGTGATGGTCCTTTTCCTACGGAATTATTTGATGAAGTAGGGAATCAAATTCGTGTAGTAGGTAAAGAATTTGGAACTACTACTGGGCGCCCGCGTCGTATCGGGTGGTTTGATTCTGTCGTTATGCGTCACTCAAAACGTGTCTCAGGGATTACCAACTTATCATTAAACTCAATTGATGTGTTATCTGGGTTAGAGACTGTTAAGATTTGTACGGCTTATAAAACTTCTTCAGGAGAAGTGATTGAATACTATCCAGCCAGCTTGAAAGTTTTGAAAGACTGCCAGCCAATATATGAAGAGTTACCAGGTTGGGAAGAGGATATCACCACTGCTAAACGGTTAGAGGATTTACCTTTAAATGCTCAAAATTATGTTCGTCGTATTTCTGAATTAGTAGGAGTTAAAATTGCTACTCTTTCAGTTGGTCCAGACCGTACTCAAACAATGATATTAGATACCGTTTGGGGAAACTAAATTAAATAATAAACCCTGTAATTCAACATTACCTTATTCGGTAATTACTTTCTTTTTAAAAGAAAGCTAAGTTGAAATGCAGGGCTTTTTTTAAGACTTCATTTTAAGTTTTTTATCTTGTTTATCAGTATAAGGCAAGAGAGGTATTTTTTTACGAGCTAGAGAAAATTCAATTTCTTTTCCTGTTATATCATATTGAACTAAACGATAATACGGATCATGATAAAATATAAATTTTGTTCCCTGTGCATAACTTACAGTTTGATACTTTTGCTTAACTCTAATAGTCTCTATTGGATAGTCATCCACAGCTCCGACCCAGTTCGGATTAGTATGCACATGCGTTAAAAAATTATCAGACATGTGGATAACTTTTTCGTCGCCTTGAGTAAATTCGATCATACTTAAACCTTTAGTATGCCCACCGGTATGAATCATTTTTATACCTGGTACTATTTCAATTTCTGATTCAAATAATTTTATTTGATCTCTAATAGGATACCAATTTTCTTTTAAATAAGTATGTACTGTTCTTGAATTAGGCGACTGTATTTCTTCCCACTCTGCTGATGACATATAGTAAGTGGCATTGGGAAATGTTGCTTTATATTGTCCATTATTAATTGTGACAAATCCACCACTGTGGTCATTATGCATATGTGTAATTAATACTGCATCGATATCTTCTGCTGTTAAACCTGCTTTGGCTAAGCTTTTAAAAAGATTATTTTCTTTAACTGCTACTCCTTCATTACGTATTTGTTTTGGGTTCATCTTATCAAGATTTAAAGAGCCATCAATCAAATAATTTTTATTTCGATATTGAATCAGTATAGGATCACATGCATTTTGAATTTGATTTAATTCATTTGAAGGAAAATAACGTGACCATAAAACCTTGGGTACGGGCCCAAAAATTCTTCCCCCATCGACAAGTAAGTCAATAGCTTCTAACCAGGTAAAAGTCATATTATGAAATTTAAAATAATCTAACATCAATATTAACTCCTTTTAAAGATAATAATTCATTCAAACTTGAACGCTATTAATTATTATAAAGATGCTCGTGTTACTTTTAAAAAACATTCCCACTATTTTAATCTATGTTAAAAGTAATGGGAATGTTTTTTGGGTTTAAATTTATTTATTTTGAAAAAAGTCGCTGCCACCACGACTTTTTTATCGGCGGATTAACTTCTAAGTCTTCTTGTTCTCTTTGTTCTTGTTCGTGTACTTGTTCTTGTTCTTCTTCTACTTCCTCATGACTTATATCAGAAACCTCTACTGCTTTTTCTTTATCCAAAGTAAATGAATG
>CAYYGA010000072.1:4738-6698 GCA_964471435.1 uncultured Facklamia sp. | reverse complement strand
ACTTTTTAAACCAGGCTGTCAGCTTGGTTTTTTTGTTTGATCTTATATGTACTTTCACTAATGGTGCAAATTATATGACTCACTCTGCAGGTGGCATCCGAGATCTCTTCTTGTCTGTCATAATTGTGGTGTTTGCTGTGTTTTTTGGAAAATTTAAATTTCCCGAACATATATTTTTAACAATAATTGCACTAACTTATGTATTATTTTCTTTATTAGTCTTAGTGTTTGATGCTAATTTGATGGGGAGACTTGGATGGTATTTTTCAATCTTTAATATAATCTATATACCTAATATCATCGCTAATATAGAAGACTATAAAACAAAAATTGTATTGAAGTACTTAATTATTTGGTTTACTTTCTTCCTGCATCTTTATTTAATAAGCAGGAATTATCATCAAATCGTGCCTTACCATTTAAGTTATTAAACTTTTAAATAAAAAAGAGGCCAGCTAAAATTAGTTGACCTTTAAAAAGTTAAATAAAATTAAAGTTTAAACAAGCAAGCTATATAACATCTGATTCTCATTCAAATACACGTAATTCGGATCAAAGGCTTGAATGCGGTCTAAGAGTCGTTTGAGGGTAGAGCGGTCTGCTAAATCAATTCCGACAACAACCGGTCCTGATCCGCGGTTAATTTTTTTGGTGTACTCAAATCTAACAATATCATCACCGGGACCCATGATATCCGTTACGAATTCTTTTAAAGCGCCGGCACGTTGCGGGAAATCTAATAGAAAGAAATGTTTATAGCCTTCATAAATTAAAGAACGTTCTTCAATTTCAGCCATCCTGTTGATGTCATTATTCCCCCCCGAAATAATACAGACGACAACTTTTCCTTTAATTTTATCCTGGTAAGCTTCCAATGCTGAAATTGATAAAGCTCCCGCCGGTTCAGCGACAATTGCTGACCGAGTGTACATATCCATAATAGTGGTACACACTGCGCCTTCCTCGATGGTGACATAACCATCTACAAATTGTTTGGCGTGATTATAAGAATTTTCTCCTACACGGCCAACAGCGGCCCCGTCTACGAATTTATCGATTTCATCTAAATCAATTGGCCCGCCGTTTTTCAAAGCTGCCTGCATAGAAGCAGCACCTGCTGGTTCTACACCGATGATTTCAGTTTCCGGAGAAACTGCTTTTGAAAAAGCAGAAACACCTGAGATGAGGCCACCCCCACCAATAGCTGAAAAAATATAGGCGGGTTGTTCATGAATCATTTTAAACTGTTGGTATATTTCAGCAGCTACTGTTCCTTGACCCGCTATTAATGGCAGGTCATTAAAGGCATTGACAAAAACTGCCCCTTCTTCATCACAAAAAATATGAGCTTGAGCCGAAGCTTGATCATAAGTATCTCCAACAAGCTGAATATTAATAGAGTCTTTACCAAAATACTTCACTTGATCAATTTTTTGGCGTGGAGTTGTTTTTGGCATGAAAATAGTAGCATGAACTCCCAATAGATCAGCAGTAAAAGCTACCCCTTGGGCATGATTACCCGCTGAAGCACAGACAACTCCGCGGTTTCTTTCGTCAGCGGATAACTGTGAAATGGCATAGTACGCTCCTCTGAGTTTAAACGAACGTACTACCTGGAGGTCTTCACGTTTCAAGTAAACCTCACAATTATAGCGTTCTGATAAATAAGCATCACGCTGAAGGGGCGTTTCATTAACTACTTGGCTGAGTATTCCATACGCTTTTAAAATATCTTGCGATGTTACCAATTCGACTGATTTATTAGTTGGAGCGGGTGTTTTTTCCATGTATATTTCCTCCTGAGATAATTGATAAAAGTGAATAGCTAGTGTTCTTTATTGCCTGATATAGGAGAGTTATTTAAAAGTATATTAATAAAAAAGAGCATCCCTCAGCTAGTGGGATGCTCTGGATAAACAGACTGAGCACCGCACGCAAAGCAGGAACTCAATTAGATAAA
>CAYYGA010000072.1:1561-4638 GCA_964471435.1 uncultured Facklamia sp. | reverse complement strand
ATAAGGTAGGCTAGATAGAAAAAAAGGGACATAATTAATTACCCTAACCATATTTTGGTTTTTATTTTAAGAAAGAGGGATTAAATGGCATTTGTAGAAACACGATTCATTGGTAATTTACAAGCAGAAAATAAGGTGAATTTAAAGGAGTATTATCAAACCAGCGAGGCAGTCAATTTTTCAATCATTACCGATTATCCTGAAGAACGAGGAGGAGATGAGGAGTTTCCAACTCCTTTTTCGACCTTTTTAGCAGCTTTTAACTCCTGTCAGGCATCTTATTTAAGACATTATTGTACTAGAGAAGGGCTGGATTTTAAAGACATCACCATCAATTTGGATATTGATCATGTTGAAACTGAACTAGTCACTGATGAAGAAGGAAATGAATTTATCAAAAGAGGGGAAGAAGTCGATACTTTTAAAACACATGTCGTTTTTCCTGACAGCTTCCCCAAAGAACATATTGAACCTGCGTTAGAGTTCATGGCAAATTGTAAAGTTGCCCGTAATGTGAGAGATTTTAATCCTAAAACTGAGCACACCCATGAAATTAACTAAGTAAATTACTGATTCAGCACCTTCTTTTATTTACGTTTATTTTTGCGTTTAAATTTATGTCTTTGTTTCCGGCTTTTAGGGGCTGGAAACAATTGATGGACACTTTGGACTGACTTGAAGCCAAAATAATTTGCTGTTGCTAAATCATCGCCGATTAAATTTTGTAAAGCATTGTTTATGTTTTCAAATTGGTAGCGAGGATTAATTTGCAGCATTAAATAACGTAAAATTAGAATCGGCAAAGCCATGCGGTCGGTTGTAACATTTGCTTTGTATTCATATAAATAATTTTCCCACTCTGGTCTTGCAAGGGGTGGGTTTTTAATTTTTAAGTCGATCACATTTGAATTATGAGCTGAAATATTTCGGATGAGATTTAAACATTTCATCCATGAAACTAATTCATCATTGCTACAATTAAAATAGTTAGAAATAACTGTAATTCTTTTTCTGGACATAATCTCAAGCATTTGAACTAAACTGCCAAAGGTCAACATAGTGATTGCTTTCCAAACCGGCGGGTAATCTGAGTTTAACCCGTAGGTAAGTTTCTCATCTAAATCACGGTCAGAACTTCTTCTCGCATAGACTTGAAAACGGATTTCCTTTTTTATATCTTCCTGTTTTTTCTCAATCAAATTTTTACTGTTATTAGCAATGTCAGTCCAATTACTAAAGGCGAGATAACCGTATTCGTCCGTTGTATCACCAATAACAGAAGCTATTTGAGCTGCGAGCGCTACTTCGATATCCTCAATAGCGTGCAAAATATAAAGTCTAAAATTTTTATCTTGATAATACCTGCTAAGCACTTGTTCAAATGAAATATTTTTATAGCTCGTATCAGCCGGTTCATTAGTTTGTTCATTTATTTTTAAAAAGGGTTCCGCAAATTCCTTGATTTTATAATAAGAAATATACTGCAGCGTCTCTTCGGCCCGCTTTTTATTTTTAAATTTCATGCCTCGAGCAGAAAGTAAATCAACTAACTTCTTGTGGGACAGGTTTTGGTATAAGGTCAAATATATTCTCCTCTAATTATAAAAAACTCCCCGTCAGGCGTACCTGTGTCAATTCAATGACTGGAGAGCTGTCGTATTCTCATTTCAGCTTAGTTTAAATTTCAATTAAAGTCAATCAACTGATAAGGGTAGTTATAAACTTTGATATAAGATAAATATTAACGAATTTTAACTTTAAACAAGCCTCCAGATAATGGTTCGTCGTCTGCTTGAGCTGTAGTGATGTAAAGATAGTTTTTATCAGCCCCACCTAAGCAACAGGAAGTAATATTCGAAACAGGCATTGGTATTTCAAGTATTTGTTCTCCAGTATCAGGATTCCATTTGCAGATTCGTCTGCCACCATATTCTGCCACCCATATATTATCATCAATATCTACACACATTCCATCTGGCGACCCATCTCCTGGAATTTCAACCGCAATTCGTTCATTTGATAGGGTGGCTGCTTTTTCATCATAATCATATTTCATAACTTTTTTAGTAGGTGTATCGATATGATAAAAGATTTTGTTATCTTTCGACCAGCCGATACCATTTGATAAAGTAAGATCTGTTAAGAGTTCTTTAGCTTGACCATCTTCAACCACATATAAACTGGCGGCACCTTCAATATCTTCTTCATATCCCATCGTTCCTATAAAAAAGCGTCCTCTCGAATCCAGTTTACCATCATTATAACGCAGGCGGTTATCTTCATTAGGCTGCATAAATAAGGTGCGTTTTTTGGTTTCAATATCTATAAAATAAATACCGTCTTTTTCAGCTGATATAATGTGACCTTTTTGGTCTAAGACTGCCGCACCCACAGGACTATTTGTGACATAAGCTTTGATTTCAGTAGTCTTTTCATCCAAGCTGTAAATGATTTTGTCATCGATTGCTATAAAGTAAAGCAGTTGATTATCCTCGTCCCATAATGGACCTTCTAATAGAGTGTTTCCGGCATAAAAGACAAGTTCTGGTTTATAGTCTTGAGTCATTATTCTCATCCTTTCATCCTTGATTACTTACTTGATTTTACCAATCTGTTTCAGCTTAACCAAACAATTCGACTATTAAAGAAGGCTTTAGTAGCTATTAACAGTAGTTTAATCGGTTTTGATTAAATAAAGATTAGTAAAAACTTGATTTATTAAGTTGTTATCATTTTAAGCTTGCTTTTCTCATTTAAATATTTTATAGTAAGGTTCAAGAAAACAAAAGCTTTGAAGCGGAAAGTAAATTGAGGGTACTTTGAAAGAGAGCCTGTGGGTGGTGAAAGCAGGTAAGTAATACTTAATTGAAAATGGCCGCTGAGCATTCATTCTGTATGCCTTGCAATAAGAATGAACGGATGCAGCCGTTATCCTTGCCTCAATATAATCGACTTTCAAAGTCGACGTATTGTCTGAGCTTATGTTAGCAATAACATAAGGAACAAAGGTGGTAACACGAAGTTAACTCTCGTCCTTTTCAAGGGCGGGATTTTTTTGTTTAAAATAATAAAAAAGG
>CAYYGA010000072.1:0-1461 GCA_964471435.1 uncultured Facklamia sp. | reverse complement strand
GACCGGGTGAATAATATAGTTGCCCGTGAAGAAGATCAAGATAACCCCCTCTATTTGAAAATTGTTGAATTGTATCAAACGGATGATGTAGCCGAAAAAATAGAAGAAGTAACTTTAGGCGGCAGTATTCCAGCTTGGGACTTAGTGGCAGAAGCACAAGCAGCTGGGGAATAATAGTCAGTCGTTAACCAGTAAGATATATTAAGCTGACTTCTATTAAATAGCTTTACATTCATTTTTATCTAATTTGTTCTATAATGAGGGTGAGCAGTTAAGAGTTATAAAATAGATATAAGTAGGTAATATTATGAAGGAGTTATTAAAGTTAGGATTAATGCTGGGTATAGCGGTGGCTTTCTTTCCCTTTGAAAATCATCTATGGTTTTTAGCAGGGCTATCAATTTTGTTGAGTTTAGTGATGATTAAAGCTTGGTCAGATAAAGAGTTTGTGGTTAGAGATTTATTGAATCCCTACAGCATATTAATGTTACTGGTCTTTTCCTGGTCTATCTTATCTGTTTTTTGGGTGAAGACTTACAGCAGCTGGTTAAATGCTGTAGGAATCATCGGAGTGAGCCTGGTATGTTGTCTCGTCTTAACAATGCTAGGCTCAGACACTCAGTGGCGCAAGCTATTATCCTGGTATATTATGTTAATTTTAGCGGTTCATCATTTAATCGGCTGGTACTTTGTTTTTAATCAGCAGCTTCATTTATCCATCGGTCAAGTGCTTCAGTTCAATCTTACTCTGGGGAATCCCACTTGGTTTTTTAGGAATATTAATGATTATGCCTTGATGATGTTCTTCTCATTGTTTTATGCCTTGGCTTTACCGACCGATTTGTTTGAAAAGCCTAAATGGCAGGAACTAACCATGTTTATAAAATATATTTTAATTGTATCCAGTTTTGGGCTGATTGTGTTTGCGGGTTCTAGAGGAATTGCAGGTGCGACTGTCCTATCTTTGGGACTTTATCTTTTTTTACATATTAAAGAACGGCAGATTCGAATCAGTGTGATTATTTTAGGAATGCTAGTCAGCAGTTTTTTACTGATAGTCTTCTATAATGATATTTACGCCTACCTAGCCGGTGACAGCTCGGCAGTGATCCGTTTGAACCTGGTTCGCAATGGGAGAGAGTATTTAAAGAACTCCTATGGACTGGGTGTTGGAGCGGGGAATGTAAGTTATTATTTAAGTGAGTTTCCTTTTAATTGGACGGGTAATTTAAGTTTGATGCATAATTGGTTTATCGGATTTTTGACGGCTAACGGTATTCTCATTGGCGGACTGTATGGAACTTATTATATACGTTCGGTCATTTTGTCTTACCGCTTGAGTATAAAAAGAGATAGTTCGAATAGTAAATTTGTGTTTACCTGGCTGGCCGGCTTTATCGTAGCAGCTGCAATTCCAGATACTTTGTTTCCTTATATATGGTTTTGGTTGATGCATCATCT
>CAYYGA010000071.1:0-7036 GCA_964471435.1 uncultured Facklamia sp. | reverse complement strand
AGTTATACCGGGCGAAGCCATCAATAATATTTAACAGGCAGTCAGTCGCAAAACGGAGAAGCTGATGAACTTTTTCGGGATTTTTACGCGTGGCTCTTAAAAGGGTTTCGGGTTCAATCAAACTGGCAGCAGAAGTCATGGGGCCGCTGATTTCATAAACAACTTCAACTTCCTCTCCAATTTCTTCATGAATCAATTGAATGGCTTTTAAATGTTTTTGCAGCAGTTCACTTTGGTCTAAACGGGCTTTGGTTAGGTCCAGCTGCTCGATATCATCCAGATTTTGAATGGCATACTGACTGATTGAGGGGCTGGCATTTTCTGAGTATTTAAATTGACTTCCCAAACAGTCCCCTAAGCCAAATAAACCGAAATTTACTGAAATATTATCGCAGCCATATTCTCGGTACACTGCAATTTCTTTACGCGCAATATTTTCGGCCGTACTTTCTGATTCTTGGTAAGTCATATCGAGTAAGCGGGAGCCGAAAGTGCCGTGAAAAAGAAAAATCGGCAGACGGTCCACCTCTTGTCCTTCTCTAAGAGCCTGTGCCCTTTCACGCGGTGTCATTGTATCTTGATAGGTCATTCATTTAAATCCTTTCTAGCATCAAAGATAATCTTAATTAACTTTAGGGAAGAGAGAGCTTTTCGCAAAGAGTCGCTCATATCCTTCTAAAACACTCAATTCGATATAATCAATCTCTTTTGAAAGTTGATTCATTGCCTGGCGGCTTTCCACCGACATTTGTGCCATATAAGCACCACTGTGGGAAGAGTTGCCAATATATTTAATTTTTCCGGCAAAAGCTTCTGGTAAAAGACCGGTTCCGATTAAACTTTCCTCAGAAACATGTGCTCCAAACTGTCCTGCTACGACTACTTCTTCCATATCTTCCGCTTCAAATCCGCAGTCAGCCAATAAAGCAGTAATACCTGATAAAATAGCTCCTTTAGCTAATTGAACCTGTCGGATATCTCCTTGACTGATAGTTATTTTATCCGTTAAACGGACCGAGCGTTTGTTATTATCATCGACATGCAGATACTGCTTGCGGTAATCATCCGAATCTAACGTTTCTGGATCGATGATGCGTCCTCGGTAAGTAATCAAGCCTGTATTAATTAATTCACGTATGGCAGCTAATATTCCACTGCCGCAAATACCCACAGCTTCCGTATCACCGATTACTGTCAACTCGACACCTTCCGGACTGATTGTCACTTCTTCTACTGCACCGTCCGCTGCTTTCATACCTGAGCTGATGTTCATTCCTTCAAGAGCAGGTCCGGCAGCACAAGAGCATCCAATCATCTCCCCTTTGTTGGAAAAGACTATTTCTCCATTCGTTCCAATATCAATTAATAAAGCCGCTTTTTGCTTATCATGGATACCTGAAGCATAAACCCCAGAGACAACATCCGAACCAATAAAAGCTGAAATGGCTGAAATAGTGACGAGTCTAGCAAATGGTGAACAGCGATTAAGCCCAATTTGAGAAGCGGGAATATTAAAGGCATCTGCAGTAATCGGAACATAGGGAGAACGCCCCATCTTACCTGGATGAATGCCTAACAGTAAATGGGTCATAATTGTGTTGGCTGAGACGACCATTTCATAAATATGGTTTAAATCAATCTCATATGTTGTGGCTAACTTTCTGATTAATGCATTAATAGCTTGACTAATGGCTCGCTGCATTTTTTGTAAAGCCCGTGGATCTTCGCCACTGACATATGAAATACGGGTCAGTACATCGGAACCATACTTTATTTGTCCGTTGATTTCGCTTTCGGAACCTAACTGCCTGCCGGTTTGTAAATCAATTAAGGTGGCAACGACGGTGGTAGTTCCAATATCTATACTGACCCCGTAGATAGTTTCAGTAGTGTCTCCCACTTCAATCCCTATCAGTTTTTCTTTTGAATAAACTGCCGTATACAGCTCTTCACCGATTGGCAGGCTTGCTATAATCTCTAAATCGATGAACGCTTCGTTTAATTCTGCTTTGAAAAAGTCAATATAAGGAACCGGCTCATCTAATGTAGGCTGTGAAACTTTAATCAGGCGTTTCCTGATAGCAGGCTCCGGCTGAAAAGTTGGCAGGAAACCCTGAGTCAAGACCCGGTGATTCTTTTCCTGGCTGGGAATCGAAATCTCCATATCTGTATGAGGATGGATAAAACAAGACAAGCGGTGCTGCCTTTCAGGATCGTTATGCGCTAAAATGCGGTTTTCGGTTTCTGACATGGGATAGGTATCTTGGGATAATACTTTAACTTGACATTTACCGCAATTTCCCCTGCCTGCACATGTTCCACCAATATCGATATTATGATCACGTAATAGTTGAAAAAGTGTTTTTTCTGACTTTCCCGGCTGGTAGTCAATAACTTTGTCATACCCTCTTACTTTGATTTTCATGAATCCTGCTCCTTTAAGTGGACTACTTAAGCATTGACTAAAGATTTAGCTAATTCAACGGCAGTGATGGCATCTTCTGCATAGCCGTCTGCTTTAATCTGTTCGCAGTAGAACTGTGACACTGCCCCGCCGCCTATCATGACTTTAAATTGATCGCGTATATTCATTTCTTCAAGTTTTTCTATAATAACTTTCATACCGGTCATTGTCGTGGTCATTAAAGAAGATAGCCCTATGAGTGATGCCCCTTCTTCTAAAGCAACATCAATAAATTGCTGCAGAGGCACATCGCGGCCTAAATCAATCACTTCAAAGCCGCCAACTTCCATCATTATTTTTACTAAGTTTTTCCCAATATCATGGGTATCACCTTCTACAGTACCCAGGACAATTTTAGGGCTTTGATCAACTTCTTCCCCTTTTTCCAATAAAAGAGGTTTAAATATTTCCATGGCATTATTTAAAGCATCTGAACACATCAGAATATCGGTCACATAGTATTCTTCTTCAGCGAACAATACACCGGCACGCGACATACCGTCAACTAGACCCTCCATTACAGCTGCTTCTACGTCGTAGCCTGCTTCGACATATTCATTCGCTATATCTACAATATCCTCGTCTTCCATGTCGAAAACATAGTCAGAGAGTAACTGGATTAATTCTTTTTGATCTCTTGCCATTTATACATGCTCCTTCAATATAAAAGTTTTAGACAATAACATTATACTATATTAATCCTAACTAAAAAAATCTTCTTCTTCCTTTACTAGCTAGCCCTTACTTCTCCCTTTTTTCTTTAAAAACATAAAAAGAAAAAGTACCCGAAAATAATAAGTTATCCCGGTCGTCAGTTAATTTCACATCAATCACCAAAACAGTACTGCCGCTTTTAATTACATTCGCTTGGCCGTAAATATAGTCGGTTTTACGTCCCGGTCTTAAAAAGTGAACCGCTGCATCTAAAGTCGCCACTCGGCTCTTTAGGCTGAAAGCTGCCGACCCGGCCACCGAATCTGCTAAAGTAAACAAAGCACCGCCATGAACAGTTCCGCCTGCATTATGCGTAAACTCCTCAACCTTCATCCGCCCCTTAGCGTGCCCATCGGCAGCTTGAGTAATTTCAACACCTATATACTTACCAAACGTCTTTTTTTCTTCATTTACAGAACTCAATTCGCGCACCTCACTCGTATTTTTCTTACTCTCTTTAAAACTTTTCATTAATTATAACCATACTTTAATTTTTGGGCAAAATAGCTGGTTCCGTTAAAGTATTTAGTCCTGCTTTTTTGATGCTTTTTAAAATTTTAATTTCAATAAAAAGGAGTCGTTTCTTTTGCGTTTATTCTGTCTACGCTATAAGATAATCAAAGAGGGGGAATTTTAATGAAAAATTCTAAACAAATATTAACGTGGGTTTTAGGTTTATCCCTAGTTGGATCGATTGGAGCAGCAAGCAGTCAGTCTATCCTGGCTCAAGATACAACTGAAGAAACGACAACGGAATCGGTCATTATTGAACCAGTTGAAGAGATGGCTGAAATGGATCACTCTGAAATGGAACATGATGATGAAGGTCGTCTGCCTGGAGGAATTAAGATTAAACGTGAACCGACTTATAAAGTGGGAGACGAAGTTATCTTAAGTCATGGTCATATGCCGGGTATGGAAGGTGCAGAAGCGGTTATTGTAGCAGCTTTTGAAACAACAGCTTATGAAATCTCATATACTCCAACTGATGGCGGCGAACCTGTCTTAAACCACCGTTGGATTGTGCACGAAGAAATCGCAGATTCCACCCAGGATACTGTCTATCAAATCGGTGATCAGATTATCGTAGATGCTTATCATATGGAAGGTATGGAAGGTGCAACCGCTACGATTGATGACATGACAACAGAAACGGTTTATTTAATCGATTATTACGATACAGAAACCGGAGAGTTAGTTATCAACCATAAATGGGTGGTTGAAGATGAAGTGATGCCGGTAGATGGCGAAGCAGCGGAAACGACTGAAGAAGACACTACTGCAGAAGAAACCACTCAAGAAGAAACAAGTAATGAAGAAACTACAGGCGAAGAAACAACTGCAGAGGAAACAACAGGAGAAACCTCTGAAGAGGAAAGTTCTGAAGAAGAAAGTTCTGAAGAAGATACAAGTGATGAAGAGTAATTCTTTTTCATAAAGAAAGGCCCCCTTTAAGGGGCTTTTTTTGATGTAAAGAAATCTATTTTCCTCAAAAGATTGATTTGGTGCCTTTTGCTTTTTAAACTAAAAACCCTCTTCAAAAAGAGGGCTTAAATAATATTATGGGGTTAAGGCACTTCTGATTCTGTTTGAAACTCTTTGCGCCACTGCCATTCCTCACAGTCTTCATCATCTGGTAAACATACTTCCTGATATCGTTTCAATAAGTAGGAGTCAGACTCCCCATACTTACAACATAAATCTATATATCGGTTTAAAAAGTCTTTTTCCAAGTCCCAATCATTGTCTAGTTGGAAAATATTGGAAAGCTGTTCATAATACCAGGGAGCTGGAGGGGCTTTATAGAAGTGACTCAACTGATCAACAATGTCGATTATATTTAATAAAGTGCGCTTTGCTTCTTCGAAGTTTCCTTCTAAAAGGTAAAATTCAATTGCTTCACGGTGTGCACTTAGGTGTTGATTTTCAAACTGGCAGCCAATTCTATAAGCAATCGAATGCTTATCTTCCAGTTTATAACTCGTTTTCAATGCATCAACCAGCTTTTCGTTTTCACTTACAAGAGAGGACTTTTTATTCACCCTTCTCAGATTATTGAACCACTTTCGCATAAGCTCACCCTTCATAATTTATATATATAATATATCATCTGGAAATTATCGTAGTTCAATTATAGCAGATATAAATTTTTGAATCAGTAAGAACGTATTAAAGCATTAATAAAAGTCTTTTCCTAGTTCACAACCTATGAAGCTATTGTTCTGTCTTTCTTTTTTAGTTTTCGCTGCCGTTAAAGAATTTTTCCTTATCTAAGAGAGAAATTCTTTCTTTTAAATATTAGGCATTAAAGTATTGTTACCTAAAAAAATAATACAGCCTATAGAAAAGGTTCTCAGAATCAAAAAAGCCGGAACTAATTCCGGCTTGAATAGTGTCATAATAATGATTAGAAGTGCTCTGGTCCTGTATCAGTCATGCGTTTCTTCAAGGCTTCCCGCTCAATTGAGAAGGCAGTACGATCAATCTCAGTTTCACCTCTTAAGAGTAATTGTGACAACATTTCTGCTACCGCAGGCGCATGCTTAAAGCCATGACCAGAGAAACCTGCTCCGATTACTATATGATCATGTTTTGGATGCTTGTCAATCACGAATGTTTCATCACTTGTATTAGTAAAGATACATACTGCAGCTTTATTTAACTGGCCGGCCGCTTTAGGCATATGTGCTTCTAGAAATCTTCTTAAGTCTACTTCATCGTGTTCTAGCCCATTGAATTCACGGTTAATATATTCCGGCTCACTCACTCCACCGTCATAATATTTACCAATTTTAACACCTTGGCCGTGGATAGATGGGAAACCGTAGTAAACACCATTATGAGTTTCACCAAAGAAGCCTGGGAAAACGTCTGATCCATAAAGTTCCTCTTCAGAATCAAACCAAGCAATCGTCCGGCGTGCAGGCTCTAGAATAATATCTAAATCTAAATCTTTTAAGAATTTATTGGTATAAGCACCTGCAGTCAATACTAATTTATCTGCATTAAATTCTTCACGGCCTGCATAAACTGTGACTGAATCTTCTTTGACATCTATCTTAGTAACCGGTGTATTAACTATTAGATGAGCACCAGCTTCCTTAGCTTTTTTCTTATAAAGTCTTAAGATGTTTTCAGGGAATAGGATGCCCGCATTCGGCTCATATAATCCGCGGATTTCTTCTTCGAAATCTAAATCAGGCCATCTCTCACGTAAGGCACTGCCTGTTTCGAAAAATTCAGATTCTAGGTTGTATTTTTCAGCTCCCTCAATGGCGATCTCTACAAATTTAGAACTAGGACCTCCAAATGAAAGCACACCAGTTTTCATAAACACATGTTCGTTTGTTTCTGCTTGTAATTCATCCCAAACTTCCTGTGAACGTAAAGCGAGTGGTACAAATTCGATACCCTCCCCATTGGCGTGGCGGTTAATCCGCGTATCACCAAAGTGACTTCCTTGGGAATGTGGTGGATCATAAGCATCAATCATCATGACTGATTTACCTTGTTTAGCCAGTTCATAACCCGTAATCATCCCCATGGTTCCTGCCCCCACTACAATTACATCATACTTCTTCATTCTTTTCCTCCTGTCATATCCTTAAAATGAAAACGCCTACATAACTATTTAAAAAAATTAATTCGTTAAGACCTAATCGTTATTATTCGAAAGTCTATTAAGCCTTCAATTAAAATGAATTATAAAAGAAAATAACCACTTTTATAGTACACTTAAAGATTATCACAGTTTCAAAGTTGATTTTGTTGGACAAATAACTTATTCATAAATTCAATAAGTTTTTTAAAAATAATTTTATGCCAAACTTATGAAAGCTTTTGATACCAATGTTTCAA
>CAYYGA010000070.1:0-7251 GCA_964471435.1 uncultured Facklamia sp. | reverse complement strand
CAGGGTTTGTCGTATGCGATGCTGTCATAGACTGATTGATCAACCACCAATTATGAGGAATCGATGCTCGGTCTAAATCTTCAGCTAAACGCATAGTTTCATAAACTGGTGTTGTTTCTGCTAAAGTGACCATCACTACTTCTGTTTCTTTGTCATCTTGTAAACGAGGTAATAACTGTTCAATAGCAGCCTCTGCTTGGCCAGAAGAGCGTTCAATTTCTTTATTATAGGCATTGGAAGATTGGAGTAAGAGTAAAGTATGCCCTGTTGGAGCCGTATCAATCACTACAATTTCATCTTGACTTGCATAATCAACAATTTCTGCAAAACGTTTAAAGACAGCAATTTCTTGGGTACAAGGTGAGCGTAAATCTTCCTTGATATAATCCAGATCAGATTCATTCATCGTTTCCCGAGCCTTATCTAGCACTTCTTGAGAATAGCGCTCTAATTCTCCTTTTTCATCTATATGATCAACTTGCATACCATGTTCTTCTTTTAAGAAAAGGTGAAGGTGATCCGCAGGATCAGTAGTCGCTAGACGCACATTTTTCCCTCTCTCAGCTAAGGCTTGAGCGATTTTAACGGCAGCTGTTGTTTTACCTACGCCGCCTTTACCCATGGTGAAGACAATTTGCTTATCTTTTTCAATTAAGTCATCTATCAACCGGTTGATACCTGTTTCTGGTAAATTAATCTCATCTGTATTGGAAACTTGAGCTTCTGGCTGCTCGTCATTTAATAAGATTCCCAGTTTATCTAGACCTGTCACATTATAAGGTCTAAGAGGTACATAATAGGTTGGATAGGCTTTTAATTCCGGTGACATATTCTCTAGATCGGCTTTCTGTAAATCGAAAAACTGCTGGGACACTTCATCGGTCGCTTCTTCCAAGAGTCCGTTGACAAGTAAATACTGCTTATTAATTCCTAATTCACGCAATTCTTTCGCCGCACGGTTGGCTTCGAGGATAGCTGCTTCTTGCGGACGAGTCACTAAATATAGTGAGGTTTTAGTGCCGTCATTTAAGACGCGCATTGCTTCTTCAATACGCTCCCGTTCATCTGTTAAACCAGATAATTGTCCCATACATGAAGCGCCAGTGGTATTCTCATCAAAGAAGTTGGTCCAAGCGGATGGCAACTCTAGCATACGTAGTGTGTGACCTGTTGGTGCTGTATCAAAAATAACAAAATCATTATCTTCAGCTACTTGAGTATCCGTTAAGAAATAAGCAAACTCATTAAAAGATGCTACTTCTTGAGTACAAGAGCCCGATAATTGTTCCACCATATTCTCGATGGCTTCTTCTGGTAAGACACCACGATATGGACCTACACTTTTCTCGATATATTCCTCAACGGCTGTATCTGGATTAAAGTTTGCGACTTTTAAATTATCAATTCCTGGAACAGGTCCTGGTTTATTCGATAATTCTGTTTCGAAGACATCTTGTAAATTTGAAGCAGGGTCGGTGGAAACAAGGGTAACTTTATGACCCGCATTGGCTAAATGAGTGGCTGTCGCGGAAGCTAAGGTTGTTTTACCAACGCCGCCTTTACCGGTAAAAAACAAATATTTTGTCAAATCTAAATCTTTCGGGATATATTTTTGCATTTTATCCACTCCTTTTATTGACTAACTGTTTCTGATAAATTAACACCTGAAAACTTTTGAAATTCTTCGACTGTAGGGTAAGCACCAGTTTTAACTACTTTTCCATCTACCATGGTAATCGGTAAGACTTTTTTCCCATTTTTATGAATCAATTTAATGGCAGTACCATTTTCCACAAAGGCTTGGGGGTTTTGGCCTAGATTATAGCGTTTAGCTTGGCAATTTTCAGATTTATTGATACGGTCATAAATACCAGATATTTCTAGTAATTGAGGGTCCACAGATGGGCCACAAACACCAGTTTGACAACACATTGCAGGTTCATACATTTCTAAAGTTTTCATTATATTAGCTCCTTTATTTTGTTTTCATTATGTTTTGGCATTAATTGGCAGAGGCAATCTGCTTGGTCATTACTGAGTAGTTGGGTCATTTGTTTCATAACTTGAGCAGCTATTTCTTGGTTAACGGTGTAGTAAATCCAGCGTCCATCCAGCGTTTTTTCAACTAATCGAGCTTCTGTTAAAGTCTTCATATGATGGGATAAAGTAGGTTGAGTAAAATCAAAAAAGTCTAATATTTCACACGCCCTTTTACCTCCACATGAGATTACCTCCAGTATCTTTAAGCGATTTGGATCGCTCATCGCCTTCATTATTAAGGCTAATTCTTCATATGTCATATTCTGCCTCCTCTATATAGATGGGTGTCTATCTACTAAAATTAGTATAGATGCCGGTCTATAGTGTGTCAAGCTAATTTATATTTTTTTCACAAAGTTTAATACGATTTATTGATAAAGCTTTTGATCTAAAAGCTAGAAGAGTTTAGCGATTTGATGCAGTAGGATAAGGTAAATGATTAACTTATTTCCCTACTTGAGCTCAAAAATATTTATATTTATTATTAATCATTATAAATAGGAGAGAAACTTTCTAGTATCTACAACAAAAATCTCCTTCTCATCCGTCAGGATAAAAAGGAGATCTAAAGACTGGTAAGGCTCTTCTCATCGAAGAGAAAAGATACAATATTTTTTCAATGTACAATCTGGAGTCACACTCAATAAGTTAACTTTATTTTACCGATTAGCCGCCAGATTAAAAGTGTTAGCTTCTTGTAATATCCTTTCTACTTCATATATACTCGGCCCATAATTTCATCCACTCAACTGTTCCAGCATCGCATCAAGTGTCCAAGGCTCTTCCAAAATAACTACTTTATCATAGAATCTTATTAATTTGTAAAATTCGTCTAAATCCATCCTAAAGTTTTCTTGTGCGGTGACATTGAAAGAATACAAATAATACATGTCTGTAAAAGAAATATAGTAATTTAGTTGATTTTCTTTATCGGTCGTCACCACAAGATAGTGGTCTTGATTTATATCTATGCGGGGTCTGCTTAGGTAGAGAAATCGGGCCGATGTTGATTGATCCCATAAAGTGTTGTGATACTTCATCCTATTTACTTCGGAAGGTGTCTGAATATTTCACTGCTTCAGACCACCCATTCCATAGGATGAGTCCAGTTGATAGCCAATTCAGGCCATGTCATTCACAGATGAGACCAATAAGAGAAGGCATTAGTCTCTCATTATAGATACTAATGCCTAAAAATTTATATTTTTTGACCTTGGACTTCTCGCATGTTCAGCTTACCGGTTTCAAACCATACTGCATTATGGACAATCCGATCCATAATGGCATCCGCATGGACGCCGCCGCCTAAACGTTGATGCCAGTCTCCTCGTCTAAATTGTGTACAATAGATTGTAGAGTGAGTATCGTAGCGTCGTTCAATTAATTCGAAGAGGAATTTTAAATCGTCCTCCAGTAAATCGTCGAGTAACCATTCATCAATAATCAACAGGCTAAAGTTAGAAAATTTGGTGATGAGTTTCGAGACTCCCGAAGGATTTAACGATGCCTCGTCTCGCTCGATTAATAAATCAGGTAAGCGGATGTAACGTGTACGGTGTTCGAGTTTACAGGCTTCCATGCCTAATGCACACGCTAAATAGGTCTTACCCGAACCGGTGAACCCTTGAAAAATAATATTCATGTGGTGATTGATAAAATTACAAGCGGCAATTTCATGCAGGAGTTCTTGGTTCAAGTCTCGATGGTCATAATGCACCGACGCAATATTGGCTTCAGGAATTCGGAAACGTGCGCGGCCAATGATACCTTTTACCCGTTTATTATATTTTTCTTGATAAAGGTAATCAGTGGCGAATTGAAGACGCGTATCAAAAGGCATCACACGTGTCTCTTGATTCATTTCTTGTAATTCTAA
This sequence comes from uncultured Facklamia sp., assembly GCA_964471435.1. GTDB lineage: Bacteria > Bacillota > Bacilli > Lactobacillales > Aerococcaceae > Facklamia. The sequence goes on along the minus strand of CAYYGA010000070.1, from coordinate 3,335 downwards.
GGCTTGAACCAATTCATTTAAATCCATTTGTCTAAGTTTACGAATCGTTTCTTGATTAATCATCTGTCATCCCTCCATAGTATTCTGCGCCACGTATGTAGCCCATTGATTGAGCGTTGGATTGTGTATCTTCATCTTTTTGAAGTAATTCCTTATAAATTGGATTCGTCAAAATGGCATTTATTTGGCGATATCTCGGAGAATGAACTTTCTCCAACGCAATTTGACAGGCTTTATCAATCGCTGCATCGGAATATTTCTTTGTCAAGTTAAGAACCGATAAACAGGACTGGTACCCTTGTTCTTTAATTTGAACGCGCTCAAAAATACGTTGAATGATCTGATAAGCTGAGGGGCCAATTTTTTCTGCCCAAACGAGCATTCGATCTGCATTCCACTCGAGCTGTTTAAATTGATCAGGCAGGTGTTCAACTTGGGTAGCATAGGCATATTCCGTATAGGCTGGAAAACGATTGTGGGTGGCAATACGCTCATGTTGGTGAAATATTTCAACTAATGTATCCGATACTTTCAAATCAACCAACTTACGAACATATTGATAGGGACAAGAATTGCTGTTTTTTTCAAAAATAATATGACAATCTAATTTCACTTTTCGTCCATAAATCCAGTGCGTAATTTCATAAGGTATTGTGGGCAAGGGACGTAGTTTTACTTGTTCTGTTGATTGAAAGATTAACTGACGGCTTCCTTCCCGCTTTTGAAAAGGAGTCGCATTATAGTGAGTGAGTCTTTCTCTGACCGCTTGTTTCAATTGAGTCAGGGAAGTAAAGACCTCCTTACGTAAAGACGCAATCACCGCTGTCGCAATATCACCCACCGCTCCCTCAACGGCAGCTTTTTGCTTCGGTTTACGGACGTGAGTGGGCATGATCGCAATCACATAATGACTAGCTAAAGCAACATACTGCTCATTGAGAATAATGTCTCCTTCTTTTGGGTGTTTAATCACGCCGGTTTTTAAATTATCGCAGATTAGTCGGATGGCCGTCCCCCCAAAGAATTCAAACATATTGACATGACATTTCAGCCAGGTATCACTTTTCATATCCAAAGTGGCTTCCACATAGGTGTACTGACTATAAGGCAGCACGCCAACAAATAAATAAACAGGAATGACCTCCCCAGTTGTGGTATCAATGATTTGCATCCGTGACCCACTCCAATCAACCTGGGCGGTGACACCGGGCTTGTGTTTTAAATGATTCGTGAGTCGGTATTTATCAATATACTTTTGATAATCCTGACAAAATTTTGTGTAACCCACCGGTAGTTCTTGCTTAATCTGACAGTCATCCACATACTCCTGCCATAGTAACTTAAGCGTTACACCCACTCTTTGGAGTTCCCGATGTACGTCATCATAGTCAGGCAAGAGATATAAAATCTCGGATTGATACCGTTCGGGGAAAAAGAGTCGATATACTTCGACATCGGATTGATCTCCTCATAACTGATGGATAACTGTTCAGCTCGATTAAACACCTCCCTGACAGAACCCCGACTCACTTTCTGGGTTGTCGCCATCATATTCCGCGAAAACCCTTGGTCACGGTAATGCATAATTAACTTACCGGAATTTTTCTAGCCATAAAAATAGCCTCCTTTATGTATATTTAGAAGTCAATAACTTCCAAGTTTAATATACAATAAAGCAAGCCATAAGGGTGGTCTGAACCGTGATTTGTGTAGGACTGAACTGAGTATTAAGTGGTCTCATCTGTGAATTTGTGTTATTTCAGAGGGGGCTTCATCTGTGAATTAAGGTGATCTGAATTGGATATTCGTTGGTCTGATTCCGCGAAATACTCATGTCATCAAAATAGAAAAAAACTAACAAAACGCTGCTATTGTTAGTTCAAATTCTTCCATTATCCATCCCGTCTGCTTCGAGAATTGCCTGCCTCAAAAACACAGTATTTGATCCAGTATAGACAGCAGCTTCATGACCATTATTTAACACATTTACTTCCCTAGAGAAAAAGTCTTGTTCATTCGGTAAATTTCTTTCTGAAAAAAGATTAAACTGAAATAAATCAGGATTATAATAACTCTGTGGTGATTAAAAAAAGCTGAGTGGCTTTTTAGCAGATTGCTGATCGATAAAATAAGGAATCTTTTCCATTAAAAAATTAGAAAAAGGGATCATACCCGCATCAATAGTTGTGATAAGAGGTGAAGAAGTTTTAGACAAAGCATGGTTTAAATTTCTTGATTTTGCCTCTTGATTGTCTGTCATACCGAGATAACTGACCTCAAAAACATTAGCCAATTGGGCTACTTCTGGGCGGTTAGTATCATCCGCTAAATAAATATGAACTTTGCTGGCATCTGGATACTCACGCAAGCATTCACCGTTTTATAAAATAAAGCCACATCTTCATTATGTGTTGCGATCACAACATCCAATGTGGAAAATTCTGCAAGCTTAATTTCAGGCTTCTCAATTTTTTTGCTTTATGTTTACTCCATATAAAGACTGCCGCTGTAAAACCTGAAATAATTTCACTTGCCAACAACAAATTACCAAAAGCTACTGCTTGCCAAGCATCCCTCAGCGGCAGAGTGAAAAATGTTCGCCAACCTAAATAGAGTAAGGTCGTAAGAATAGTTAAACTATATAATCTTCCATTTTTTTGTCATAGGCTTTCCCCTTAAATATCAAGTGTTTTTGTACAAAGTAACTTAAAAAGAAAAGCAGACTGTCAACTACCATTTTTAAAAAGACAGTATTCTCACCTTCTAAGAGTAAGAAGAGAAGATATACTAATAAACTCGACAATGCAATTTGGAAAATCACCAGTAAAAAATATTTTAAGAAGCTGCTTCGCGAATGATCTTTGAATACGAGTTCACGGTTTACATAGTAATTGAAAATAGAGGAAATTGCTCTGGCAGAAAAAGAAGCCATATAAATAGAGGTAAAACTAATAGCAGCTAGCAAATTAATAATTAAGGCATAAGCTAACAAATCCACCGCAAAAGACATCACAGAAGAAACTAAACATTTGATAAATACACTGTAAATTTTAATCGAATCAGAAACAACCTTAAAATGCGAGGAAACATTGTCTTCTAAATAGACAGTTTGAATGGGATGGGTGACAATCGGGATTTTCATTTCCTTCGTCAGCACTAACATATTTGTTTCATATTCAAAGCGGTCCCCTTTTAACTTTAATAGAGCTGGTAAAAAAAAGCGGGGTATCACTCTTAAACCTGTTTGAGTGTCTTCTAGTTCAATGCCTGTGATTAACTTTAAAATATTGCGTGTTAAGATATTCCCAAACTTACTTCGAAAAGGAACATCATTT
>CAYYGA010000069.1:3281-7305 GCA_964471435.1 uncultured Facklamia sp. | reverse complement strand
TAAATTTTAAAAAATGTAATAAAAAAGCTGTAAAGCAGGGGTTACCCTTCTTTACAGCTTTTAATTTCAAAATTTTAATCTAAGAAAACGAGTCCGTCGTTATTATACCAAGCATATACCAATCCCATTAAGACACCGCCACCGATATAGTTTCCTACCCATGCAACTCCAAAGTAAACTAATACATTTGAAATTGCTAAAGGTGCAGAATGGTATGAGCTTGCAATTAAGATACCAAAGGTACCGAAGTTTGCCACCACGTGTTCGTAACCTAGGAAAACGAACATGAAGATTGCACCGAATACTAAAATAATTTTTGCAACTTCATTTTTAGCAAATAAAAAGCCTAGGATCGCAATGTTTACATAAATGTTAGCTAAAATGGCTTCTAAGAATACGGTCCATAAGTCTTTGGCTAGTTTTGCTTCTGCCGTAGCAACGATAAAGTTATCAATCGTTAAGTTTTGGAAAGGAGTGCTTTGTGCAACCAACCAACCCACCAGTAATGAGCCGACAAAGTTTCCAATTGTACAGAAAATTAAAATTTGGATTACTTTGTTAACTGAAATAATTTTATGATAAGCACCAGCAGTCAAATACATCATATTCGATGTTACTAATTCATGATTTAAAAATAAAATAAAACATAAACCAAAAGCAAACAAGAAAGAGTAAAGAAATTTACCGATTTGAGGATTGGCCACATTCATAAAGTCAGCAGCATAAACCCCTGCAGCTGTTGCTAAAACCAACATAGCGCCTGCATACATTGCTCTTACAAAATAGTGCGCCTTACTTTGATCGTATAGGCCTTCCTTCTTAATAGTAGACCGTTGAACAATCTGAACAAAATTGGACTTTGTGTTTATATTACTTTCCATTGATTATCTCCCTTTATTTTAAACTTCATTTCTTAGTCTATACATTTCCACATCAAAATTCAAGTGATTTTAAGACTTTAATTTCCATGAAAAAGCTTTCATAACAAGCATCAAATGCTTTATGTGCTTGTGAATCATAAGAAACAACTTTCTGACTCGGAGTCAGACGTACTTGATCTATCAAGGCTACTGTTCCTAATGTCTCCGCATGAGGGAGAAGAGGCGATTCTAAATCACTCCCTATGATATTGGCTAATAATTTTAAAAACTCTTTTGAACGGGCTAAGCCACCCACTACTTTCAAATAATTAAAAGAGCATCTCTTTTTCAACTGTTCTACATTATAACGTATATTAAAACAAAGCCCGCATACGATTGAATAAACCTGCTCCTCTAGAGTTAAACCGGCAGTTTCTCCCTTGAAATAAGCTGTTTGATGAGGATTCCACAAGGGGGAACGCTCTCCAAAGACAAAGGGCATAAAAAGGCTGCTGGGCGGTATTTGATAGGAGCCAGCTGCAATGATTTCCTCCATCTCTTCGAAAGTCATATTGTACTCATTTAATAACCAATCTATCACATTGCCTGCATTATTACTCGGATAGCCAATTAAATATTGTTGCGGGCTGATATAGTAACAAAAATTTTGTGAAGCGTAGTCAGTTATCGGCTTTGAAGAAATAAGTCGGACCGCATGACTTGTTCCTAGAGAAAGGACTGCTGCATTGGTTTCTCCTTGATAAATATAATTAGATGAAATTCCATCACTGCTTCCTAAAAAAATTTCCATATTCAACCTTTTTAATTTGTTATTACTACCCTTATAAGGCCTGCTTACATCAAATGCCTTAATTTCCGGCAGCTGCTGCCTTTCTAAGCCTAAAAGAGCTAAGATATCAAGTTCCCAATCATGTGTCTTCAAAGAGCATAATCCACTGGCTGAAGCACTGCCTGCATCCAGCCACCACTCTTTAGTTAAACGATAGAAAAATAGATCTTTAATAGAAGCAATTTTTAATGAAGCCGACTCTTTTTCTTTAAGCAGCCACCCTAATTTATAAAAAGGGTTCATCATATGAGCAGGGGTCCCCGTCATATGATAGATGTCCCTGGCACTCAAATGACTTTCCTTCTCAAAGTTGATTAAATCATAACCCCCATTTGGACCTGACCATAGCCAAGTATAAATGGGGGATACCGGATTCATCCGTTGATCACATAAGATAACACTATGCATAGCTGTAGTTAAAGCGAGATCACAAACAGGAGTTTCGACATAATCACTGATTTCTTCTAGCCCTTTAATAAAGAGTGTCCATAGAAAGTCCACTTCCACTTGACTTGGGTCAAACCCACTTTCTGCATACTTGAGATAATTGTAAATTACGGAGTGCTTTTGTTGATAGTGTTGATTAAATAAAGTAATTTTTAGGTTAGTGGTTCCGATGTCTACGCTGATTATTTCGCTTGAACGGTAATCCTTATTTTTCAAACTTCAGCCTCTCCTTAAATGTTATTCCTCAAAATAGCGTTGGTCAAAGTCAATTTCATCTGCAAAAACAAAAGTGTAGCCGGCTTCTTTTAGTTTTGGAATCATCAGATCAATACTTTCAGGAGTCGCCGGGTGAGTATCATGCATCAGCAACAGAGTATGGTGACTTAAGTTATTTCTAACCACTTCTCGAATTGCTTCTGTACTATGGGAGCTCCAGTCCATCGTATCTAAGTTCCAAAGTATAGAAGTCATATTATATTCATTTTCCAACAGGTCAACAACACGACTTCCCCCTGAACCAAAAGGCATACGGTACAGGGTAGGAAGAATTCCTGTTTCATCAAAAATTGAGTCCTGCGTCCATTCAATTTGAGTTAAAATTTCTTCATTCGATAAAGTGGCTAAGTCCAAATGATTATAAGTATGGTTGGCAATCATATGGCCTTCTTCGACTATCCGCCGGGCAATTTCCGGATACTCATCTACATACGCACCCATCACAAAGAAAGTCCCTTTGACTCCATGCTTTGCTAAGATATCCAAGAGCTTGGGAGTATAGTCAGGGTTAGGACCATCATCAAAAGTTAAAGCGATACGCGGTTCTTTATCAAAAACAGTAGTCCTTAAAGACTCCTTCATAAACTCACTTTGACTAATAGCATCCATTGCTTCCAAACTGTAATCTCCAAATTGAAGGCCGTACTTTATGTATTCGCCCAGAGTAGTCCCATAGTGGTGCAGTTCTTCTTTTAAAAGATTAGCCTGCGGATGATGGATTAAATTTTTATAATTTTCTTCGTATTCAACTAGTGCCTGGGCTGCGGATTCAGCATCTCCTCGAACCTTGATATCTTGGGGAAGTTCTTTAAAAGCTACACTTGCAGTTTGAATATCGTCTAATATTTGTTGAGCCGATTGATAATTTTTTTGCGCGTCTTCGGGCAGACGACTCAAGTCCATCCCATTAAGTCCCTGTTTGAGGGTTTCATAATCTACAAAATCTGCTAAAACTTTTCGAGTTTGGCCGTTGATTTCTTTTGCCTCAAAAAGAGCATAAGAATTTGAAATCGCCTCATAAGCCTGCTCCACTTCATTTAAGCGGGTTAAGTAATAAGTTTTACTGCGGTAAGGCAGATCTTCTAATTGAGTGGCAGCTTGATCGAGTTGAGTCAGCGAAATAGGCGACTTTAGTTCATTTGATTCCAATTGATAAAAGGAATTTATAGTACTTTCTGCCATTGCGATTTGTTTAGAACTGGCAGGCCTTAAAATAAATACACCGATACTGACGAGAAGAACAAACACAATGATAATATACCAGAGATTAGTTTGTTTAAACTTTAGAAAAAGGCTGTCTTCTTGGTTAAGCCCTAAGTCTTTTTCTTCCAAATAAAGCACTCCTTTAATTTTTACAATATCTCTATTATAGAGAAAGCCCTTAGTGAATTAAAGCTTATAAGAAATAAAGCTACAATATAATTAAATGGAGAAACTATCTTATCATAACAACCTTTAGCTTTGTTATAGACTATAGCTCAATCAATTAAAAAAAGTCGCTGACGGTCCACAGTCCGTTCAGCGACTTTTTTCTTCATTCTATTTAACTGCAGTGTTTTTTTCGGAGTAATTTAGCAGCTTCTACCATATT
>CAYYGA010000069.1:0-3181 GCA_964471435.1 uncultured Facklamia sp. | reverse complement strand
CGTGGCGTTGAAAACTCTAACGCCAACATATCAACTTTGAGTTTATCAAAAAATTTAGCTAAATGATTGTAAGCACCGACTAGTAAGACATTTTCATCTTTAGTAAAGTTACCCCGGCACACATGCATGGCTGATATCACACCCTCATGCTGGTTGATTTCATCTAAAACAGGCTGGATAAGTGTTTGCGCAAAAATTAATTCTTTGTCAACCTTGACTTTCGCAGATAAAGTCCCTCAAAAGAAAGAGGTCTCAGCTTCACTGCGCTGAAAAACTACTTCAGATAAGATGGGCTCATCGATTTGAATAATTTTTACGCCGCGGGCAACTAAATTTTTTATTTCATTTTTAAGAAGTTCAACAATATCTTTACCTAACTCTCGGCGTGTATCATATACTTGGTCACTTACTCCTTCAACCCATAAAGAACGTGTCAGTAAGTAAGGACTTGGTATGGTGATTTTATAAGGCGCATAAGCCATTTCCTCAAGTCTGTCTAGTTCTTCCAGGTTTAAAGCAGCGGTTGTGTCAATCTTACCAACACAAACTGGACTATTCATACTGTTATCAGCAGCATCCATTTCTTCTAAACTTTTAGAATATGCTTCTTCGTCATCCATCAACTCTTTTATATCGTCCGTTGAATAAAGCTGAATTCCGTCCACATGCTCGGCCACGTAACTCATATAATTATCACGCGTTATTTCCCCACTTACGGGCACATCGATGCCTACTCGTTCAAAAAGATCCATGATAGATTGTGACTCTTCATGGACCAATTGATTGTATTCACCACAAATATTATTATCATGACAATCTTCTTTAGCAGCTAGTAACTGTGGTGAACGGGGCATACTTCCAATTAAAGTTGTAATAAATGGTTTAAATAGTGTATCCATTATGCCCTCCTTACCAAACAATTCTATTATGGCTCGATTACTGACTCACTCGCTACCATAATATCAACTACTTCACGCATGGTCGTAATCCCACCTACCATTACATGATCTTCAATTTCATAATAATCAGTACAAATACCACAAGATAATACTTTAGTTCCTTTGTCTTCAAGAGCTTTCAAATCTTCAATTGAATCCGATCCTTTACAAGCTAAACGGACGCCCTCTCCGTATAAAACAATATGCTTTGGAGCTTTATCTGTATTTGCTAAAGTATTTAAGAAACCTTGCATTAAAGTATCAGTTAAAGGTTGATCCCCTTCACCCATACCAGTACCTCTAATTATTACATCATAAGAATTTGCCAATGCAAACACCCCTTTATTAGTATTACCTATATTATAACGGTTTGTTCATCACTTCACTAATTAGTATAATTTATAAAAGGGTAGTATATAAGCCAAATATTATTTCTTTATAGCCATCTACTAATCTTTCTCTTAATTACTCTTTTATATAAATAAAACATCCTATAAGATGTATTTATGCCAAAAGAAAAAGCTAACAATATCACCTCACAGGATATTATTAGCTAATGAAAAAATTTTGATTCTTAAACCTTTACAACCAACTAAGCTTGTGAAAGATCAGATGCTTTCTTTAAAAGCTTAATATAATCAGGCTCATCCGTCATTTCAGGAACTATCTCCATATACTTAATTTCCCGATGACCGTCTACAATATATACTGAACGAGCTAATTTGTCGTATTCTTCCATGACAATACCCAACTGATTTCCAAAGGCTCTCTCTTTATCCGATAAAATATCAATATCTAAATTATGATCTCTCAACCAATCTTTTAATTCTTTAGGTGTGTTAGTAGAAATTGTTACGAAAGAATAGTCATGTTTAGCAGCTTCATTCGCCAAGTACTGAGTCTGTCTTTCACATACTCGGGTAGTAATATCTGGAATGACACTAATAATAGATATTACATCTAAATAATTAGATAAAATGACAGGTTCTCCATCACTGTTTACTAATTCGACTTCCTCAAATGTATCTCCTACATTTTTTTGTTGGCCCTTCAGATTAATTACTTGATCTTCACGTTTAATTTGCATTGCGTCCGCTCCCTTTCTTTTAGAGTTATTTTAAGTATAATAGAAAACTGAAGAAAACGCTATCAAAGTCATTCTTAAAAAAAGCGGATAAGTAGAAAGTTTGGAAAAGAAATCCATGCATAAAGGAATGTACTACTCTCTTAACCTTCTTTTCTCCTACCCATCACTCCAATAATTAACCCTATAGCGACTCCAGCAGCAATACCAATTGCCAGAATATCAAACAAAATACCTATAGCTGCTCCTACTGCCAAACCCAATGCTAAGCCTGCACTTATCGACACTCTTGGTTTTTTTCCGTTGTCATTCATTACGCTACCTCCTGACTATTATTGCATAGGAAACAGTATGTAATTCTATCCCATCCGGAAATCATTAAATTAAATCCAATAGCGACACCAATCAAAGGGAATAAAAGCTAGAAAATAACAACTCTTCATCTTTATAATACAGTATTAAGAACTAGCTGACTAGTAAAAGTGATTAATTGCCCGGTAAATAAACTCAAATAAAAAAACCATTCACAATGAATGGTGTAAATAATTCTCTATAAAAAAAAAGACTCCGCCAGTTGGGCTCGAACCAACGACATCATGATTAACAGTCATGCGCTCTACCGACTGAGCTATGGCGGAAAAACATTTTAGACTGCACGCGTGGCAACGACCTACTCTCACAGGGACAAGGCCCCCACTACCATCGGCGCTAAGAAGCTTAACTGCTGTGTTCGGCATGGATACAGGTGTGTCCTTCTTGCCTTCATCACCACACAGTGCGTTCTATAATGCTTGAGTGTTCAATCGATCACTCAAAACTAAATAACACCACAACTCCTTGAATTAACTCATGGTTAAGTCCTCGACCGATTAGTACTGGTCCGCTGCGTTTATCGCTAAACTTACACTTCCAGCCTATCTACCTGATCGTCTCTCAGGGGTCTTACTTTCTTAAAAAGAAATGGGAAATCTCATCTTGAAGCTGGCTTCCCGCTTAGATGCTTTCAGCGGTTATCCATCCCACACATAGCTACCCAGCAATGCTCTTGGCAGAACAACTGGTACACCAGCGGTGTGTCCATCCCGGTCCTCTCGTACTAAGGACAGCTCTTCTCAAATTTCCTGCGCCCGCGACGGATAAGAACCGAACTGTCTCACGA
>CAYYGA010000068.1:0-7311 GCA_964471435.1 uncultured Facklamia sp. | reverse complement strand
TCATAAGTTTAATAGAGTCATTATAAAAAATGTTTAGGACTGAAAGTGTATAAGCGTCCAACTGAAATCTGAAAGAAAAACACAAACAGTTTATCACCGCGAAAGAATCATCTGCGTAGCGTAGAGTGGCTTATTGAAGACTTTTGTCTGTCTTAGCCACTCTCTAGCAGATGAAGTCTGGAAACTCCGACCAGCGGAAGGAGTTGAAAGACGTTAGAGATCCTCTTGGGACTTTAGTTCTTAGAGAATCCTATGCGTTAGAAGTCGCGGTAATAAAGCTGTTTGTGTTTTTCTGTAAGATTGCTTAATAAAAGTAGTTATCACACAGCTAGATTCTTATTTAATTTCTAATTAAACTTTACCCCCTTCGCTTAAATAGTGTATAATCAATTTATGAGATTTTGGTTAAAAACCATTTAGAACATTGTTAGGAAGGTGAAGACCTAGATGAATAAAATAAAAAAAGTATTAATCGCCAACCGTGGTGAAATTGCCATACGTATCATGCGGGCGTGTAAAGAGCTGGATATTAAAACAGTAGCCATCTATTCCAAAGAAGATATTGGTACTTTACACCGTCAAAAAGCAGATGAGTCTTATTTAATTGGAGAAGGCTTGGAACCCACGCAGGCTTACCTTGATATAGAAGGAATCATCCGTCTGGCTAAGGAAAAAAATGTGGATGCCATTCACCCGGGCTACGGCTTTTTATCTGAAAACCAAACCTTCGCCAAAAGATGTCAAGAAGAAGGTATTATCTTTATAGGTCCTGAAATTAAACATCTTCAAATGTTTGGTGACAAAACATCTGCTCGTGAAACAGCAATTAAAGCGGGTATCCCGGTTGTACCGGGAACTAAAGGAGAGATCCAGTCAGCCGAAGAAGCCAAAGATTTTGCTGATAAATGCGGTTATCCGGTTATTCTTAAGGCTGTTTCCGGCGGGGGCGGTAAGGGAATGCGGATTGTTGAAAATGAAAAAGATTTAGAAGATGCCTATGACCGGGTAAAATCTGAAGCCATTAAATCATTCGGCAATGATGCTTTATATGTTGAAAAATATATTAATAACCCTGAGCATATTGAAGTTCAAATATTAGGGGACCAGCACGGCAATGTGGTGCATTTATATGAACGCGACTGTTCAATTCAGCGCCGTCATCAAAAGTTGGTGGAAGTAGCTCCTTCATTTAATATGTCAGCAGATTTACGTCAACGATTAACCGATGCCGCCTTGCAGTTAATGGAAAATGTGGACTATGTAAATGCCGGCACGGTTGAATTTCTGGTAAACGAGGATGACTTTTACTTTATCGAAGTCAACCCGCGTGTCCAGGTTGAGCATACTATCACTGAAATCGTCACTGGAATTGACATTGTTAAGTCCCAAATTTTAATCGCCGACGGAGAGTCTTTATTTGGTGACCGCATTAATATGCCCGCTCAAGAAGACATTCCTCTCAACGGCTTTGCCATTCAATGCCGGATCACTACTGAAGACCCCTTAAATAATTTTGCACCCGATTCGGGCAGTATTACCAGCTATCAATCGCCGGGTGGGTATGGTGTTAGATTAGATGCAGGGGATGCTTATACAGGAGCTAAAATATCACCTTACTATGACTCCCTTTTAGTAAAAATTTCTACTTATGCCAATACTTTAAAAGAAGCTATTGATAAAATGGCCCGGGCTTTGGATGAATTAAGAGTTCGCGGTATTAAAACAAATACTCGCTTCCTTCAAAACATCATGGAAAATGAAGACTTTGCGACGGGTAATTTTACTACTAAGTTTATTGATAACACTCCTGAATTATTCAAAATTATTCCTGCACGTGATCGCGGATCAAAAGTATTAAATTATTTAGGTAATGTCACCGTCAACGGTTTCCCAGGCGTGCCGGCAGGATCAAAACCTGATTATAAAGAACGTATTTTCCTGCAAAAAGACTTCCGCTCTCAAGAAGCAGAAAAATCACGCACTTATAAACATATTTTAGACCAAGAAGGTCCGTCTAAAGTGATTGAGTCTGTTTTAGCTGAAAAAGATACTTTACTGACAGATACAACCTTAAGAGACGCCCATCAATCTTTAATCTCAACCCGTTTGAGAACAACCGATATGTTAGGGGCAGCCCCTTATATGAATCATCACTTGAATAATTATTTTTCTTTTGAGATGTGGGGCGGAGCGACATTTGATGTGGCTTATAACTTTTTACGTGAAAGTCCGTGGGACCGTCTAGTACGTTTAAGAGAAGCTATGCCTGATGTTTTATTCCAGATGCTTTTCCGTGCATCCAATGCAGTGGGTTATTCCAATTATCCGGATAACGTTGTACGTCGTTTCTTGGAAGAAAGTGCGCAGCAGGGGATTGATGTTTTTAGAATTTTTGATTCTTTAAACTGGCTGGAAGCAATGAAAGTATCAATTGAAGCCGGACTGGAAACAGGAAAACTTGTAGAAGGCGCGATTTGTTATACGGGAGATATTTTAAATCCGGAGCGTTCTTCTATCTATACTTTAGATTACTATGTGAATTTAGCTAAAGAAATTGAAGCCCAAGGCGTGCATCTCTTAGCTATTAAAGATATGTCCGGGATTCTTAAACCAGAAGCTGCCTATCAGTTAGTATCGGCTTTAAAATCTGAATTGAAAATCCCAATTCATTTGCACACTCATGATACATCAGCTAATGCTTTGACGATGTACTCCCGGGCAATTGATGCGGGTGTTGATATCGTTGATACAGCCAACGAAGCTTTCTCAGGCTTAACATCACAGCCCAACGCCTCTTCTCTAGCAGCGGCCAGAGAAGGAACGGACCGACAAGTTATTACTAATATTAAAGCCAATGAAGATTTAGCTGAATACTGGAAAGTAACCCGCTCTTACTACCAGCCATTCGAAAGTGATCTAAAAGCACCATGGCCGGCTGTTTATGAATATGAAATGCCGGGCGGACAATACACCAACTTTGAATTCCAAGCTGCTTCATTAGGGTTGGGAGACCGTTTTGATGAAATTCTTTCAATGTATAAAACGGTTAACCAACTCTTAGGAGACATTACAAAAGTAACTCCTTCATCAAAAGTAGTCGGCGATATGGCTTTATTCATGGTTCAAAATGACTTGGATGAAGAAACTGTCCTGACTAGAGGAAAAAGTTTAGATTTCCCGGCTTCTGTCATTGAATTTATGCGAGGCGATATCGGCCAGCCCCCAGCAGGCATGAATAAAGAATTACAAGCTGTTGTGTTAAAAAATGAAACGGCCTATACAGAACGTCCAGGTCAATTATTGCCGGATTATGACTTTAATAAAGCTAAAGAAACTTTGACTGAGCGCTCTTTTATCGATGTAGCCGAAACAATGGAACTGTCCTATGCCCTTTATCCAAAAGTCTATGAAAAATTCTTAGACTTTTATGATGATAACGGTATGATTTGGAATGTAAATACACCCGCCTTTTTCCACGGCCTGCATGTTAATGAAACTTTAGTTTATGAATTAGAACCCGGAAAAACCTTAGTCATCGAATTAATCTCGGTTGGACCGACCAAAGCCAATGGCTTTAAGACAATTCATTTTGAAGTCAACGGCTTAAGTTACCGGACGGAAATTTTTGACTTACAGTTTGAAGGAAAAACAACGGTTAACCCTAAAGCAGATAAATCTAATCCTAATCATGTTGCAGCCTCCATGCCGGGTCAAATTTCGACCATAAAAGTTAAGGTGGGCGACAAAGTTGAAGCCGGACAGTTACTTTTAGTAACTGAAGCCATGAAAATGGAAAATTCCATTCAAGCCCCTCACACCGGTGTCATTAAAGCTGTCCACGCCGAAGAAGGTGCCCAGGTAGCAGCAGGAGATTTATTAGTAGAAGTTGAAAAGTAAACTTTACATAAGAAAGTGGGAGTTTTACTAACAATGGTTCTGCTTATATAATTTCCACTATTCCTGATTTAGCTTAAGGAAAACTTTTATAAAATAGAGTCTTTACTTCAAACACTAGTCGATATAGCTGACTTCCCATAGGCATAGTGGGGACTTGTAGCCGTGTTAAGGACGAAATGCGAATTACTCATTGTTGGCGCTGTGCGCCTATAATGAGTTTGAGGCTTTCGAGTTTGGAGACTACAGGCTCCAAAGGGTCCCACGGCTTTCCACAAGCACCCACTATGCCTATGGGAAGTCAGTAGAGCTAATCTCAATACTGGAAAATGGAAGCTGTTTTTGTAATTGTGCCTTTCGTAAAAGCTTGTTATACTTATAGAGTAAGAGGAAGTCCCACGCTTACCAATCAATCAAAGTTTTAATGCAAGATAAAATATAGGAGGCTATCATTAGATGAAATTCTTTTTAGACACTGCCAATATTGAAGAAATTAAACGAATCAACGATTTAGGTTTACTAGATGGGGTAACCACTAATCCTACTTTAATTCAAAAAGAAGGACGCGATTTTGAAGAAGTCATTAAAGATATTTGTGCCACTGTCGACGGACCGGTTTCAGCTGAAGTTGTCAGCTTAGACTACGACGGTATGGTCAAAGAAGCCCGCGAAGTAGCAAAATGGGCTGACAATGTTGTCGTTAAAATCCCAATGACAGAAGCAGGCTTACGTGCAGTAAATACATTGTCTCAAGAAGGAATCAAAACGAATGTCACCTTGATTTTCTCAGTCGCTCAAGGTCTTCTTGCGGCTAAAGCAGGTGCTACTTATATATCACCATTTATCGGAAGAATTGATGATATCGGTGAAGACGGGATGGAATTAATTGCTGATTTAAGATTAGTTTTAGATACTTATGATTTAGAAGCAGAAATTATTGCGGCTTCCATTCGTCATATTGGTCATTTTGAAGCTTCAGCAGTTGCAGGTGCACACATTGGTACTATTCCTGGAAGTTTATTCCCTAAACTTTGGAACCATCCATTAACAGACAAGGGAATTGATGGATTCTTAGCGGACTGGAAAAAATATCAAGACGCACAAGGCTAAGTTCCAAACAACTAAAGTTAAGATGAAGCTGCATAAACCATCAAGGTCGATGCAGCTTTTTTCTATATAACTCCGCAAATACCCCAATAACGGAAAGAGCGTAAAGGAGCTAGAGGATGAATTATTTATTACTAATTGCTTTATTAGCATTAATTGTCGTCGTATATTTCAGATCCAGAGGACAAGCCCGAGAGACTTTGAGAAAAGGAGAAGAAGAAATCTTAAAGGGAGATCTCGATGGATTTGTTGGACGGAGGCAGACTTTCAACCGCATGCAGCAACCAGGCGATCTGGGCGATTCAGTAGAAAAAAACAGCTATCCCAAAAGCAAGCATAAAAAAGGTGGAGCTGAATAATCAGATCCACCTCTTTTATAGTAATAATTGCCGACTGATCAAACTGAACAGTAAGATACAAATAAGCAGGGAAATAAACATAACCAACTGAAAGATTGGCTTACGGATTTTATGCCGGAAAAGAAAGAGGCCTATAAAGGCACCAAATCCTCCCAGCAATAAAGTAATTCTCAATAAATACTTCTCGCTGACCCGCCAGCCCTCTCGTCGGGCTTGAAATTTATCATAGCCGTAAATCAATGCTACGATTAAATTCCAGATTAAAAGCAAAAATAAGAGTAACTGCAAAATATTCGCCATCATCAAACTCCTATACCATTATTTTATTTAAAGTTATAAAATAAAGATTATCTGATTTGAAATCAATTATTTTCCAAGCACTTATACTAGCACGAAATATTAAAGAAAACAAAATAAATTAGAAAAATGGATGTGCCACTCATGAGAAACACCTCAAAAACTTACCAGCTGGTTTTGACCGCTCTATTTGCGGCTATTACTGCCTTAGTCACCGTTATTATCCGCATACCCATTCCAAATGGCCAGGGATTTTTAAATTTTGGTGATGGCATTTTAATGGTTTCCGGTCTGATTCTAGGGCCCACCGTAGGAATGGCGACCGGTGCTATCGGATCAGCTTTAGCAGATGTTTTCGCAGGATATGCAATTTATGCCCCTTTTACTTTTGTTGTCAAAGGAGTAGAAGGGTGGTTAGCCGGCTTTTTATTTGATAACTTTAAAAATAAATGGATTGTCACAATAATAGCAGGACTAGTGATGGCTGGCGGTTACTTTTTAACTGACTGGTTTTTATACGGGATGGCTGCGGCGATCGTTTCACTGCCGCTCAACATTGGTCAAGGTTTATTCGGTGCTTTAGTAGCAGGTATTTTATACCGTCCTTTAAAAAATATTATCCATACTGAAGCAAGAATAAATTAGAAAAAGTAAGCAGACTCAATTCAAGCCTCTTTAAAAATTAAAACCGACTTTTTCTAGTGCATTATTATTGAAAGCTGATAAAAATAGTGATATATTTATTGAGCTTTCATATAGGAAAGCATTATTATAAGAAAGGCGGCTGAGTCAATGACACTATTTAGATTGGACCGGTTGGTACAATTAATGACCTTAGCTGGTATTACGGTAATTTTTGCCTTCTTTTTCTATTTATATACCCAGGGAGTCTTAAACTCACCTGAAACCTTACGCGGATATATGATGACTTTAGGCTTATGGGCTCCTATTATGTTTGTTTTAATTCAAATTGCCCAAACTGTGATTCCTTTATTTCCTGCAACAATTACAATTCCTCTCGGAACCATACTCTTTGGAGATATAAACGGCTTCGCTCTTAATTATATTGGAATCTTAATTGGATCTTACATCAACTTTTACCTGGCTCGAAAATACGGTGTCAGCTTAGTTGAAAAACTAGTAGGACCGGATAATTTCAATAAAGGTATTAACTGGTTGGACCGTGGCAAAACCTTTAAAGGATTATTCATCTTTTCGAATGTGCAGCCCTTTGCCCCCGGTGACCTCGTCTGTTACATTGCCGGACTTTCAAAAATGAGTCTCCAATTTTTCACTGTCACTGTGGTCATTGGTAAATTTACCACCTTACTCTTTTACCTTGTCGGCACCCGAGCCTTAGTCGGAATCCTCTTCTCCTTCCTATAAAGTAAAAAAAGAAAACACCCTTAGTCAGCTAACACTTATGCAAAGCACTATCGCTTTAGCCTAAAAGCTAACCACTAAGGGTGTTTTTATATTTTATGATTAAGGTTCTAATATTTTAAGTGTAGAAGTCTCTAAAAAGAACAGAGATTTTATGTTAGTTGAACTGTAATCTCAAAGAAAAAACAAACTAGTTTGTTCTTTTATGAAAGATTACTAGATGGATATTATTGACCAGGTTCACCTTTATCATACTTTTCAAACAAAGGTT
>CAYYGA010000067.1:0-7358 GCA_964471435.1 uncultured Facklamia sp. | reverse complement strand
AATTGTTTTGAGCCTGATTCTCATGAGTGAGTCGGCGCATGAAGAGTGTGTGAGCTGATTCTTGTTTGAGAATCGGCGCATGAAGTGGTTTGAGGCTGATTCTAGTGAGAGATTCAGGCGACAAAGTGTGTTGGAGCAGATTCGACTGAACGAATCTGCTCTAAAAAATGTAGCGCGCTTACGTTTCGACTGAAGGAGTCAACTCTTAAAAAAATCGCACAGCTCGCATCAATGAGAAGGCATTTTAAGTAGCGTCCCGCAATTTCTAGTAACTAAAGTAGGGCGGGAGCTTTTTCAAAAAAATCAGTCTTTAGGCTGACTGACTATCTTTGACAAATGTCAGGAAGCATGTTAGTATATAACTATACCAATTTGGGGGTGTCATGGTTTCGACAGGTATTGGTCGAGCTTGGGATGCGTCAGGTAGGCAGCGACTACCATAAAACGCTAACAGTTAAAATTAACTGCAAACAATAATAACAACAATTTTGCTTTAGCAGCGTAAAACCTGCGAGCAAAGATCAGCCTAGCATCACCCATGTGTTAGTTCCTGGTCTCAAATTAAGTGGGATACGTTTTAACTTTCCGTCTGCAAGTTAAAAAAGAGATTACCAGACTCGCGATCTTCGATGCTTGTTAGTCGGCTAGAAGGTAGCTAAACTTTAAATGGATCTAACTATTGACGTAGACTCCTCGGTGACGAGGTACTTGGACAGGGGTTCGACTCCCCTCATCTCCATACACAAACCAAATAACGGGTCCGAGCTTTCAGACATTTGTCTGGAGGCTCTTTTTTTATGAAAAATGTTAACCTTATTAGCAAAAAATGCTTTAAGAAATGAACATAACTTCAACTTAAAAGAAAATATTGTAAGATTTTCTCACTTCATGCCTCTATCGTATAAAAGCTGAAAAAGTGTCTGAACTGGAAGAAATATAGGAGCGATATTTCAAAGGTGGCTAATTATTCTTCAGTGAAGTACAAGATGTAGTGCCGAAAAATTATTTGACCTACAATATACTGTGTGTTAAATTAGAAACACTACAAATTAGTACATTTTTGAAATGGAATCCAGTGAAAGTCTGGAACGGTCCCGCCACTGTAAGAGCGAAAGCTTAAGTCAGGTCTTTTTCAAAAATGTAACCAATGAATGTGAGTACTTCGAGGCAAAGTGCGCAACAAAGTCCCTAGGGAGAGTATGCCTCTTTTTAGGGATTTTTTTGTTTTGTAAGTACAAAACGAATGGAGAAAGAAGGAAAAGAAATGGTCGAAAGAGTCGCTGTTTTAAAAAATAGGGCGATAAAAAAACGCGATGGACGTAAACAAGCTTATAAAACATCTAAAATTAAAAATGCTCTATTCCAAGCGTCTAAACAGGCAAAGCAAACCTATCGAAAAAAAGACATAGAAAAGATTACCTATGAAGTAGACCTTAGAATTGAAGAAAATAATTCAAATAATCTTACAAGCTCTTTAATCGATGACTATGTTTTGGAGTATTTGTACGAAAATAAAATGACAGATTTAGCAGAAAGTTATATTAAACGACATAAGGAAAAGGCAAAAAATCGAGAAGTTAGTCGAGATATTGATAAAAAAATTGAACAGCTTATAAGTAAAGATCCCACGGTAGTCAATGAAAATGCCAATAAAGATAGCAAAGTGTTCAATACCCAAAGAGATTTAACCGCGGGAAGTGTCGCAAAAACGATTGGTTTAAATATGTTGCCGCCTCATGTGGCGAATGCCCACGAAAAAGGAGATATTCATTATCACGATTTGGATTATACACCCTATGCTCCGATGACCAATTGTTGTTTAATTGATTTCAAAACAATGTTTGAAAAAGGATTTGAAATTGGAAATGCGCAAGTCGAATCGCCAAAATCCATTCAAACCGCTGCGGCACAAACGGCTCAAATTATCGCCAATGTAGCGTCTAGTCAGTACGGGGGCTGTAGTTTTGACCGCATGGATGAAGTTCTTGCGCCTTATGCGGCATTAAATTATGAAAAAAACCTGCAAATGGCAAAAGAATGGTTGAAAGATTCCCATGCACAAAAAGCATTTGCCAAGCAAAAAACAAAAAAAGATATATATGATGCCATGCAAAGTTTAGAGTATGAAATCAATACCTTATACACCTCTCAAGGACAGACACCTTTTACGACATTGGGGTTTGGATTAGGTACCAATTGGTTTGAACGTGAAATTCAAAAGTCTTTATTAGCGATTCGAATTAAAGGGCTAGGCAAAGAAAAGCGGACTGCTATTTTTCCAAAACTTGTTTTTACTTTAAAAGACGGTGTGAACTTAAATCCAGAAGATCCAAACTATGAGATTAAGCAGTTAGCCTTGGAATGTTCGACAAAAAGAATGTATCCGGACGTTTTGAGCTATGACAAGATTAAAGAATTGACCGGCAGTTTCAAGTCGCCGATGGGTTGCCGTTCATTTTTACAAGGATGGGAAGATGAAGCGGGAAATGATGTAACAGCCGGCCGTATGAATTTAGGAGTTGTGACATTAAATCTTCCACGAATAGCGATTGAATCGGAAGGCGATGTGGAAGTGTTCAAGGAGATTTTTGAAGAACGCTTGAACATTATGAAAGATGCGATTGTTTATAAAGCTAAACGAACGATGGAAGCCAAGCCTGAAAATGCACCGATTCTGTATTTACACGGAACATTTGGAAAGAAACTTCAAACCACTGATAAAGTATCAAACTTATTTTTAAATAAGCGTGCAACGGTTTCATTAGGCTATATTGGTTTATATGAAGTCGGGACGTTATTCTTTGGGAGTGAGTGGGAATCGAACCTAGAAGCCAAGCATTTTACGCTTAAAATTATGAAACAACTGAAAGAAAAAGCGGACAAGTGGGGAGATGAGCTGGGCGTTCATGTCAGTGTCTATTCAACCCCGAGCGAGAGTCTAACCGATCGTTTTTGTCGAATAGATACCGAAAAATTTGGTGAAATTAAGGACATAACAGATAAAGGCTACTATACAAATAGTTTCCACTATGATGTTCGAAAAAATCCGACACCTTTTGAAAAAATTGCATTTGAAGCAGAATATGCACCCTATACCAGTGGCGGTTTTATTCACTATTGTGAATATCCAAAACTGCAAACAAATCCTAAAGCATTAGAAGCCGTCTGGGACTATGCTTATGACCGCGTCGGGTATTTAGGGACAAATACACCCATTGATCATTGTTATGCCTGTGATTTTGATGGGGACTTTCTCCCGACAGAATACGGCTTTAAATGTCCAAATTGCGGCAACACAGACCCCGACACTTGTGATGTAGTGAAGCGAACATGCGGGTATTTAGGGAATCCCCAAAAACGGCCAATGGTAAAAGGCCGCCATCAAGAAATTTCAGCACGGAAGAAACATATGAAGGGATCTGAATCCAATGAAATCTGATCCAATTTCATGGACAGCCCAAGAGTTAAGCCTAGGCTATATTAGTGATTATAAATCCTATAATTTTGTAGATGGCGAAGGGGTTCGCTGTAGCCTGTATGTGAGTGGCTGTCCTTTTGCTTGCAAAGGTTGTTACAACAAAGTGGCTCAAAATTTTGCTTATGGACAACCTTATACAAAAGAATTAGAAAATGAAATTATCGAAGATTTAAGAGCCGATTATTGCCAAGGCTTGACTTTACTAGGTGGCGAGCCCTTTTTAAATACGCAAGTCACCCTTTCTTTATGTCAAAGAGTCCGTGAAGAATTTGGCCACGAAAAAGATATTTGGTCTTGGACCGGTTATACCTGGGATGAAATCCAGCAGGGAAGTGCGGACAAGCTTGAGCTCCTTCAATTACTAGACATTCTTGTGGATGGTCGATTTGTTGAAGCGAAGAAAGATTTAAGTCTCGCTTTTCGTGGAAGTTCCAACCAAAAAATCATCGATGTTCAAAAATCCCTCGCAAAAGATACTGTTGTTTTATGGAAAAATGGAAATTATAAGTAAAATGAAGGAGCAAAATAATGTCTAGAGTTGTTATTTATACAAAACAAACCTGTTCATGGTGTGACCGATTAAAAGATTGGCTAAAAGATAATCAAATTAATTTTGAAGAAGTGGATGTTGAAGAAGACAAGGAGGCACTTGATTATATCAATAAACAAGGCTTGTCTTCTGTTCCACAAGTTTTTATTGATGGTATCCATCGTCCGCATCAACCGGTTTATAGCGCCTTATTAGAATGGATACATAAAGACACTGCGAATCAGCCGGTAACTGTCGTTAAACGGGACGGGCAGCGGGTTTCTTTTGACGGTGAGAAGATTAAAACCGCAATTGAAAAAGCCAATAATGAAACAAACGAACTATCCGAAAAAGAAGTCACCCAAGTTGCGGATACAGTCATTCAAAAAATAGCGAAAGACATCATTGAAGTGGAAGAAATTCAAGATAGGGTGGAAGTAGAATTGATTGCCTATAATTTTCCCAAAACAGCCAAAGCTTACATTTTATACCGCGAAAAACAACATCAATTGCGAAAGCGGGATATTTTCAAACCAAGGAAACATTTGAAACCTTATGAGTATCCGGAGCTTGAAGCCTATAAAGAAGCCATCCAGCATTCCTATTGGTTACATACGGAATACAATTACACCAGCGATATTCAAGACTACAAAGTAAACGTCCAACCCCATGAACGAACGGCTATCCGAAATGCCATGCTGGCAATTTCACAAGTTGAAGTGAGTGTTAAAACCTTTTGGGCCAAGTTGTACGACCGTTTGCCAAAGCCAGAGCTGGCAAATGTTGGTATGACCTTTGCAGAATCGGAAGTTCGCCATAGTGATGCCTATTCACATCTTTTAGAATTACTTGGTTTAAATAGTATATTTGAAAAAATAGAAGAAATCCCTGTTTTAAATCAGCGGGTGGATTACTTAAATGCCCATATTCAATATTCTCAAACAGGATCTGACCGTGATTATGCTATTTCAGTGCTATTGTTTGCGGCCTTTATTGAACACATTTCTTTGTTTAGTCAATTCCTCATTATTATGGGTTTCAACAAACATAAAAATTTATTTAGCGGTATCTCAAATGTGATTGAAGCCACTTCTAAAGAAGAACAGCTACACGGTGAATTTGGTATTGACTTAATCAATACCATTCATGAAGAACATCCTGAATGGTTTGATGAAAAAATGGCTGAAGAGATTTATAGCTTGTGTCAAGAAGCCTATGCATCAGAAAAAGAGGTCTTGGATTGGATTTACGAGGATGGAGAAATCGACTTCATGCCAAAATACACCGTACAAGAATTTATCAAAAACCGTTTAAACAATTCACTTGAAGCAATTGGGCTTAAACGTATTTTCGAAACCGACAGCGCTGAAGTCGAAAAGACACTTTGGTTTGATGAAGAAATAGTCAGTACCAAACACGTCGATTTCTTTGAAAAACGCTCAGTGAACTATACGAAACGTTCGCAGTCCGTTACCGCAGATGATTTATTTTAATTTAAACTAGGAGGAGATCGTCATGGAGACACTTAAGACTCGACTATACGAGCCATTTTATTGGCTGACAGAAGACAGTCAAACATTTTTATCAAGAGGTTATTTACAAGAAGGACAGGACGCGAAAGAACGCATTCGCGAAATCGCTAATCGCGCTCAAGAGATTTTAAGAGAAGAGGGGTTCGCCGATAAGTTTTATGACTATATGAGCAGAGGCTTCTATTCTTTATCGACACCTGTTTGGACAAACTTTGGGACGAGTCGTGGATTTCCGATTAGTTGTTTTGGGAGCACACCTGCCGATAACATGGCAAGCATCTTATATACCGCCTCTGAAGTGGGTATGATGAGTAAATATGGTGGGGGAACTTCTGGTTACTTTGGTCATTTACGACCACGTGGGGCAGAGATTACAAATAATGGGCAGTCAAGTGGTGCGGTTCATTTCGTGAAATTATTTGAACAGATGACAGATACCGTCAGTCAAGGTTCAAGTCGACGCGGACGATTTGCAGCTTATTTACCGATTGACCATCCAGACATTGAAGAGTTTTTGGAAATTGGTGTAGAAGGAAATGATATCCAAGATATCAACCATGCGGTCACCGTGACGGACAGCTGGATGAAAGAGATGATTGCAGGAGATCAGAAAAAAAGAGAAATTTGGGCCAAAGTTCTGCAAAGACGTGTGGAAATGGGGTACCCTTATATTTTTTTCACGGATACTGTCAATGAGAACAAACCCGAATGGTATAAAGATTATCCCATCACGCATTCGAATCTATGCAGTGAAATTGCTTTGCCAGATAATGAAAACTGGTCGTTTGTCTGTAATTTGTCTTCAATGAACGCTCTGCATTATGATGAGTGGAAAGAAACCGATGCGGTAGAGACCATGATTTATTTCTTAGATGCCGTAATGTCTGAATTTATTGAGAAGTTAGAAGCCTTGCGTGATTCAAGAGACTCGGAATATACAGCAGCCTTTAAGTTCATGGAACGCGCTTATAATTTTGCCAAAGAAAATCGTGCATTGGGATTAGGTGTCTTAGGCTGGCATTCGTTTTTACAATCTAAAATGATTGCCTTTGAATCGGTGGAGGCGAGTTTATTGAACGAAGAGATTCATAAAGTCATCAGTGAACGGGCAAAAGAAGCTTCAAAAGAATTGGCAGATAAATTTGGCGAACCAGAAGTTCTAAAAGGGACAGGTTACCGTAATGCGACAACGATGGCGATTGCACCAACGACTTCTTCTGCTTTTATTATTGGGCAAGTCTCACAATCGATCGAGCCTTTATTTAGTAATTACTATGTCAAAGATATGAGTAAAATTAAAACAACCATTAAAAACAGATATTTAGAAGAATTACTTGAAGAAAAAGGACAGAACATCCCTGAAGTTTGGTCAGATATTAAAAATCATGACGGGTCAGTTCAGCATCTGGCTTTTCTAACAGATGATGAAAAAAATGTTTTCAAGACCTTTGCTGAAATCAATCAATATGAAATTATCAACCAAGCCAGTGTCCGTCAACGATTTATTGATCAATCACAATCGTTAAATATTATGATCAATCCCGCGATGACTACGGTGAAAGAAATCAATCAGCTTCATCTCTATGCATGGGAAAACGGCATTAAATCCCTTTATTACCAACATTCAACCAGTGCGGCTCAAGCATTTTATCGTTCAAGTGTTTGTTTAGCATGTGAAGCATAAAAAAGGTAGCTAAAACTTAAATGGATTAACTATTGACGTAGACTCCTCGGTGACGAGACCCTTGGACAGGGGTTCGACTCCCCCTCAACTCCATTATAGCTTTACTAAGCATTGCTAAGAGCTTTCAAACTCCGG
>CAYYGA010000066.1:4811-7380 GCA_964471435.1 uncultured Facklamia sp. | reverse complement strand
CAAGCTAGAGGAGGTTGGCTTATGAAGCCGGTAAACCCAGTAGAAGAATGTCCTAAATGCGGGAGCAGAGAATTAGGTAAGGGCAGGCATAGTGGGTATTCAGTGATTCAATCAATGCGTAATAGATTAGGTTTAGATTCTGCCATTCGTTATCTTATTTGTACAAATTGTGGTTATATTATTGAAGGTTATGTTGAAAAACCTGAACGCTTTAAAGATTCATGGTAAAAACCTTACAAGCTTTATCTGGCTATGATATAGAAGTGAATAAGAGAGGAAGCTTTTAATGAAATATGATGTAATAATTATCGGATTTGGACAAGGAGCGGGTAAAATTATTGCTAAGCTCAGTCGTTTGGACTGGAAGATTGCTTTAATTGAAAAGAACCCTTACAGCTACGGAGGATCTTGTATTAACATCGGCTGTATTCCAAGTAAGATGCTGGATCATGATGCCAGAGCGGGAGTGCCTTATTCTGAAGCAGTTGAAAGGCGTAATCATGATATCGCCCATAAGCGTCAGGCTCAAAAGAGAATTATGGAGAAAAATCCGCAAGTAGATTTATACACAGGCTTGGGAAGTTTTGAAGATAATCATACGGTCAAGGTTGAGCTGGAAGACGAAACAGTTAAATTGACAGCAGATTACATTATTATTGATACGGGTTCTACCCCGATTATCCCCCCTATGGAAGGGCTGGCAACAGCTCATAATATTTATACCAGTACAACTCTACAAACCAGACAGCATCTACCAAAACGTCTGGGAGTAATAGGCGATGGGAATATAGGATTGGAGTTTGCCTCTATTTACGCTAACTTTGGCAGTCAGGTAGATATCTTTGCCCATTCCAGTCAATTTATGGCGGAAGAAGAAGCCAAAATTGCAGCAATAATTGAACTGGATTTTAATGCAAAAGGTATTACTATCCACCGTGAGACAGAAATAACTAAAGTTGAAAATGATGGAGAAACAGTGATTGCAACTACTAAAAAAGGCGAGAGTTACCGCTATGATGCACTCCTGGTGGCTACAGGACGAAAACCTAATATAGAAAATTTAGGCTTAGAAAATACAGAAATTGAAGTTAGTGATAAAGAGGCTGTTCAAGTAGATGATCACCTCCAAACGGCAGTTAAGGGGGTCTATGCCATCGGAGATGTAAGAGGAGAAGAAATGTTTACTTACATAACCAATGCAGATGCTGAAATAGTCTTGGATCATCTTGTAGGAGAGGGTAATTTACTCTTGTCAGACCGTAAGAATGTACCTTATGCGACTTTTATTGACCCCCCGCTCAGTCGGGTCGGCCTCACAGAGGAAGAAGCTAAAGAAGAGGGTTACAGTGTCTTAACCAATCAAATTACTTTAGACAAGACACCTACCGAAACAGTGCTGAATGATGACAGGGGACTATTTAAAGCGGTCGTCAATAAAACCAATCAGAAAATTTTAGGCGTTTCACTTTATGGACCCCACTCACCGGAATTAATTAATCAGATTAAGATGGCCATGGATAATCAAATACCTTACACTTATATCCGTGATCAAATATTTACTCACCCGGTGATAGCTGAACAACTCAGTAATTTATTCGATATGGGAGATAACTAATCATTTTTCATAAAAAAATTCAGCTATGTCCTGTTAACCATAAATAATATATAAGCTATTAAAAACTGAATTACTAAGGGGGGTAAACATGAAAGCTGAATTAATATCCGTCAGCAGTCATCTCCTAAGCGGATTGGAAGTCAATGAAAATGTAAGATTTCTTGCACGGCAACTTTCTTCCTTAGGTATAGAGATTAATCGGGCAGTGACAATTCATAACTCCAGTGAAAAATTAACCCAGACCATCAAGCAGGCTGAAGAAAAGGCTGAGATTATTTTCATAACTGGCGGGCTGGGGCCGGATCCGGAAGATATTGTCAAAACGACACTCTCTGACCATATCGGAAAACCGTTAGTCTTAGATGATGACACACAAAATCGGATTATTACATATCATAAAAACTCAGACCTAGTGATGCCGGAAAATACACAATTACAAGCACTTACTTTGTTAGATTCAACACCTTTACAAAATATCACCGGCTTAGCTTTAGGTATGTACTATCAATCAGACAGTCACCATTATATTCTGTTGCCAGGTCCTCACGATGAATTGGTGCCCATGTATGAAAATGTTAAAGAACTTATTATAGAGCATCTTTTGGACCATCAAGTTGTTTCCAATAGATATATTCGGCTTTATGGTCTAACTACGGCAGAAGCACATAAGAAATTGAAAGATATTTTAACTGTAAAAGAGAGCCCTTTTATCCAAATCTTTCCCGCCGGTTTAGAGCTTGAAGTTCAAATCACTGCTCATCATGAAGAGGAAGAAAAAGCCTATCAAATGATTGCGAAAGCAGAAAAAGAAATAGAAGAAAGAGTAGGGCCTTATATTATTGGTTATGAACAAAAGGATCTGCCTAATATTGTTCGAGAACTATTGATTGATCAAGATTTAAAGATCACAGCAGCTGAAAGTCTCACAGGAGGAGCTTTCTTAAGTAAAGTTTC
>CAYYGA010000066.1:0-4711 GCA_964471435.1 uncultured Facklamia sp. | reverse complement strand
TGGATTGGAATTGCCAGAAAAGATGAGAAAACTTTTGCAAAGAAATATCATTTTGGATATAAACGCAATCTCAACCGGGATCATTCTGTCTGGTCTGCTTTTAATATGGTGCGTAAAGTTTTAAGGGATGAAGCGATAGATGATGTGGTATATAATGAAGTAAAAGATTCGCAATAATAAAAAAAATGATTAAAAACTGACTTAGCCGAAGTGAAAAAACTTACAGAAAAAGCCCTCGCATAAAAGAGAGTAACTCTCATTTTGCGATGGCTTATTTGAAAAAAAAGAGGCTGATAAGACAGCCTCTGTAATATTATAAGTTTAAATTAAGCTTTAACAATGTTTGCAGCTTGTAAACCGCGGTTACCTTCTTCAATATCAAAAGTAACTGTTTGGCCTTCTTCAAGAGATTTAAATCCGTCACTTTGAATTGCTGAGAAGTGAGCGAAAACATCTTCACCGTTTTCTTGAGAGATGAAGCCAAAACCTTTGTCTGCGTTAAACCATTTTACTGTACCTGTATTCATGAATAATTTCCTCCATATGTGCATCTTGCACGGTTATTTATAATATATCGTTGCGAAAATAAAAGGAAATTAATATACTTAATGATTTAACTTACAATTTAATTTTGTTAACAAATCTACTACTCACTAAATATACCATGATGTAAAAGGAGAGTCAAGCTTATTTTAACTTAAATTTGATAAGCCCGCTTTTTTACCCCTTATTTTTAATTTTCATACATTTTCTGGACAAGTAGTGCCACATAGTAATCCATACCTAAAAGGGATAAATGGATATCATCTGCAGCGTAATACTCGGGATGTCCTAAAGCTGTAGTATACCAATCAACTTCATAAACATTGTCATGGGTTTGTGCCACTTGCTGGATTACTTCATTCACTTCTTCCACATGTTCAACAGCAGAATTGGTATTAATAAGATAAATTTCACGGTCACCGGCCATTTCGACTAACTGATTCAGAGCAGGTACATCTAGGCCGGCATTCGTTCCCATATTAATGACTAAGTAGTCATTGATAACACCCTGGTCTAGTAGAAATTCAAACTCGTCAAAAGAATCCCAGATTTGCAGACTGGCATAACCATAAGTATTGCTTTGTCTAAAAAGAGATTCAAAGGAGGGCCCGTTTAATAAAGCTAAGGAATCACCGAAAAGCGTAGCAGGAGTATTAGCAGCAAAAAGAATTTCTTCAGTTGTTAATAAGTCCATAATTTCAGGATTATCAAATTCAATTGCAGCAAGCATTTCCTGATCAGCCTCAGAAAGCACTTCAAAGCCTGCTTGTTGTGTCACCAAGGGTTCCATTTGGATAGCTTGGTCCACATAAGAATCTTCATCAATGGGCTCAATAAAATGAGTATTCATGGTGTGATCTAATTCTCTTAAATAGGACTTCGTAGCCTGCATCTTTGTCTCTAAAGGATAATAAGCATTAAAAGCAGAAGGCTGCGCCTTATAAAGTCCATATTCTAATTCAAATAAGGCCAAGGGTTTTTGGTTATCAGAATAAACTAAACCGTAAATAAAGAAAGCTACAAGAGGTAAAAATACAAGTATACGAACCAATCGCAATGCCGCGAAGGTCCTTGGCTTGAGTTTGTCTTTAAGGTTGGTACGACTGCCTATAAAGATATATAAACGATCAGCTTCAATTAAATAATAAAATACTATACCTGCTAAGAGAATTCCCAGGACAGCAAGTAGTTTTAATAAATCTATTCTTCCTTGAAATTGGCGTGTATAACTAAAAGCAAAAACAGTAATCGGGTAATACCATAAGTAGATACTGTATGTTTTTTTACCAATCCAGGCGAACAGTTTATTACCGACAATTTTTTCTATAAAAGGTACTTTCTTACTGGCACCATAAATGAATAGAATACCTAATATATTATAGTAAGGCAGCCAAAGCATATAAGTGGCAGGAGCTTGATCATTGACGGTAAAAGTTAAAGCTAACATTAAAGAAAAAGGAATAAAAGCAAATAATATATAATTGAATTGACGCCATTTTCCAATGTCATTATCAAAAATACGGTCTAAGGAAGGGATGATAAAGTAAGCAGCAATTCCCGCAGCATAGGAAGCATAACGAGTTAAAATACCATAGTAAACATTGGAAGGGTCCTGCCCGAATTGATATTGGGAAAAATTAATGTAAACGCAGAGGCCGAAAATAATTAACCAAAAGAAAGCTTTGAATTCATCGCGGATTTTCCATTTATGTGTCAACAAAAGTAAAGGCAAGGAAATCAAAAAAGATTGGACATGAACTGCAACATACCAAAGATGGGTTACAGGTGAGGCAACAGCCATTTCAGTAAAATAAGACCGTTCGCTTGCTAATTGATAGAAATTATTGGCAAAAAACAGGCTGGCTAAGAAATCATTACGCAGTGACTTTAATAGTAAAGGATTAATTAGGAGTAAAATGATCACTAATAGAATTAAAAACCACAAAAGGGGAAACCAAAGACGTCTGAGAGTATTGGTAGCATAACGTTTCACTTGCTTATAAAGATTGCGTGAATCAAAGGTCGCTGTTTTTCTAGCCATGAAATAACCGGCTAAAATTAAAAATAAGTTAACGGTTAAAAATCCTCCGGGCATATACTGGGGCCAGAGGTGATATAAAATAATTGCAATAATAGAAAATCCTTTTAATCCATCATATGCCTGAATTCGATTCATTTTTTTCATCCTTTAAAATTTCTTTAATAGTATCGGAAGATAAGACGAAAAAACAGTCGTCTTATGTTAATTATAATGTCATTGTACATTTATTTGAGAAAAAACCAAGGCGTATTTGAGAAAGATTTGGAAATGCTTCTTTAATTCTATTAATCCCGGTAAAGTGAAGGGTATAAGAAGGAGTGTTTGATTAACGTTTCTACTTCATGATTTTCAGCGTATAATAAAACTATCAAAACTAAAGGGGACGAATAAAATGGCAGAAAAACATATTGTAATTACTGGAGCAGGCAGCGGTCTAGGAGCTTCATTAGCAAGAAAATATGCAGCAGAAGGACACTTTATAACGTTAATCGGTAGAAATGAAGGGAAATTAAAGCAAGTAGCAGAGACTTTCCCGCATCAAAACTTTCAGCTGTGTCCGTTAGACGTATCCTCCTATGAAGCAGTAGCGGAAACTTTTGCTTCTTTAAGGCAGCAGGGAAAACCAGTCGAAATGCTGATTAATAACGCTGGAGTAGGTTATTTTGATTTAGCTGAGAATCTCACTGCACAGCAGGTAAATGACATGATTGATATTAATCTTAAAGGAACAATTTTTTGTACGCAGCAAGTTCTCCCGGTCATGAAAGAGCGTGATAGCGGCTCCATTGTAAATATTGTTTCCACAGCCGGTCTTACTGGAAAAGTAACAGAGTCTGTCTATTGTGCCAGTAAATTTGGAGTTAAGGGCTTTACTGAATCGCTCTTAAAAGAGTTAGTGGAAACAAATATTCATTTAACTGCAGTCTATATGGGAGGAATGGCAACACCTTTTTGGGAAGGAATTATTCCTGAAGGAAATCTGGGAAAATTTATGCAGCCGGATGATGTGGCGGATATAATAATAAACAATATTAAAGAGCGCAAAAATATTAACGTGCCGCAAGTGGTCATTGAAATGCATTAGAAAATGAATTCCGACTGATCAAACATCCGAAAAATAATTGCTCTAATCATCTTGTTCATGATTGGCAATGACGCTTCTATTAATATCTTTCAGCGCTGATTCGTCGTCCGACTGACCCACCACAGAAAGCTTTCCATCTGTCTCAAGAATGACAGCCAATACCTCATCCAAAGAGGCAAATCCTTCTGATCGAATAGACTGGAGGATTTCATCTGTTACAATACGTTCCTTTTCCATTGCAGGTTTAAAATAGTGTCCTTTGTAAAATAATAGCTGAGGGTTCGATTTGATGATATCTTTAAATTTATCTGAACGAACACTCAAAGAAGTTGCAATAAACTGTAAAAAAAGGATTAAGGCAAAAGCATAAACCCCTTCAAGGAGCGCCAGGCTATCGTTCGTTAAAATATTAGCGATAATCGAACCTAAAGTAACAGTAACCACAAAGTCAAACGCATTCATTTGAGATAAAGACCTTTTACCTGCAGCACGGATAATAAAGATGACAAGAATATAGGCAAGAACCCCTGTGATCGTCATGCGTAAAATAGTCTGGAAGTCAGTAAAAAACATAGTATAATTCCTTTCTTATTCAGTCGTCAGTTGTTTTTAAATCAGTTGTTCTAGAGTCAATAATAAAATGGATTACATCTATAACCAGCATATATAAATTATGTAAAGATTACAATTATCTCACAATTCCTACAGGACTAATCTCTAACGTTTTTTATTAATAAAGGAAAAGTTTTTCTTAGAAGTTTCAATAAAGCAAATAAATTTTGCCCCCCATTATTCATGTTAACCTATAAATATATGCTGTTGCGATGAACGGAAGCTATTTATCGAGAAGGAAGGGTTATTTTCGAAAATATAAAAAAATATGTTTCTTTCCTTTTCTCGTGTAATCTGGTTGAGATTGTCGCTGGTATCTTGACACTGCTCTTACTTTTACCACTGCCTATCCTACCTTTACAAATCCTTTATCTGAACCTTTTAGTAGATATTGGACCAGCAATTGCTTTAGCCTATGAACCGGCAGAAGA
>CAYYGA010000065.1:2811-7507 GCA_964471435.1 uncultured Facklamia sp. | reverse complement strand
CACCCGCTAAAAGAGGGGATACAATATATAACCATAACTGCGATAAAGCAGTACCACCCATCAGAAGGGCAGGTCCTAAACTACGGGCTGGGTTTAAAGAAACCCCTGTGGTTGTTCCGCCCATCAAAATCAAGGCAGTTAAAGTAACTCCGATTACCATACCCGCTAAATGAGGGTCACCTTTTTTACCTGTAGCAGCAACAATCACCAGTACAAACAAGAAAGTTAAGACAAGTTCAATTATAAATCCGCCCGAGACACTTAGACCATCGGCTAAAACTGTAGCGCCTAGATTAGTGGCATCGGATCCCATCTGGGTAAGGATATACTGCAAGATGGCTGAACCGGCCACTGCACCGACTAACTGGGCAATCACATACACCATGAATTCCGTGAAACTCATACGGCCGTTGACAAACATAGCAATACTGACCGCCGGATTAACATGGGCCCCGGAAATCGTTCCGATACTATAAGCCATGGCGATAAAGATGAATCCAAAAGCCAGCGCAACACCTACCATACCGACTTCAAAAACGACTGCACCGGTACCGATTAAGACTAAAAATAAGGTACCCATAAATTCTGCGACTGCTTTCTTCCACATAAGACAATCTCCTTTTTATAACTGTATTAAAAATTCTCTCATTCATAGAGATTCTTCATATCTATAGTAGTCATATCTGGAAAAATGTTCAACTAATAGGATTTTATTTTTTCTGTAAGATTGATTTCAGAAACTATATTTAATGCAACTTAATAAGAGTCGCTCTATTCTTCATCTTATAATAGCTAACCAATAACCCTAGTTAAAAACACTCTCCAAGGTCTCTTTATACAACTCAATCGCATCTTCTTGCTTAATTTTGTCTTGATTTTTTTTATACCAATAAACGGATTGAATCGTTATACCCATAATAATTTGACTTTTGTAATCAGCCTCCATGGCAGTGCTACTAATGCCATTGGCTGATTTAACATGGTTTTTTAACATCTTTTGCCCGTATTCTTGAATGCTTTTTAATTCGATGATGATATCGGCATTTAACTGAAGGCTGAAAATCAGGTATAAGACATTATCGGACTCATTCAGTAGTTGTTGGAAAACTAAAATAAAGAAGTTGTCTTTTTCATCATCTAAATGTTGAATGGCGTAATCAAAGATAATATTCATCTTATATTTAATGAAGAAGGTCAGAAAGTCATATTTGTCTATGAAATGTGTATAAAAAGTGGGGCGCCGGATCATAGCGGCATCGCATAGTTCTTTGACAGAAATATTTTCAAACTCCTTTTCTTTCAATAATTCTTCAAAGTTTTCAATCAGTGCCTTATAAGTTTTTTGGACTCTTAAATCTAAATTTTTCATAATAAATGATAGCTCCTTGAAAGTTAATAGACATTTTGTTGCTAAGTGTCAATTAATTAACAGATAAAAAAACATGTATCTTGTTCTTAATATAGAGCCAAGTATAATTCTAACTATAACAAATGTAAATAAAGAAACATAAGTAAGTTAATTAATCTTTGTAATTTAAAAAGGAAGTAGGAAAAAAATGTCAGTGATCGAAGTAAAACATGTCACCAAAGATTATGGCCATGGCCGCGGAATATTTGATGTTTCTTTTAAAATTGAAAAAGGGGAAGTCTTTGGCTTTTTAGGACCCAATGGTGCCGGGAAAACGACCACTATTCGTCATTTGATGGGTTTTATAAAAGCTCAAGAAGGTGAATTGTCTATTAACGGCAAAGACTGTTGGCAATCAGCTGCTACCATTAAACATGATATCGGTTATTTGCCGGGTGAGTTAGCTTTTCCACAAGGCTATACAGGGGATCAATTTATTGAATTTATGGCAGAAGAAAGACAGCTGATAGATAGGTCTAGAACTGAAGAACTCAAAGAGCTGTTTGAATTGGATACCTCTGAAGAAATCAAAGAAATGAGTCTGGGCACAAAAAGAAAGCTGGCTGTGGTAACAGCTTTTATGCATAGTCCAAACATTTTAATATTAGATGAACCCACTTCTGGATTAGATCCAATTATGCAAGAACGCTTTATTCAGTTCATTTTAAAGGAAAAATCCGCCGGAAAAACCATTCTTTTATCGAGTCATATCTTTAGTGAAGTAGATGCAACTTGTGACCGGATTGCGATTATTAAAGAAGGGGTGGTTGTTTCAACCATTGAAGCTAATCAGCTGAAGCGGAGTACACATAAGGCTTTTAAAATTGAGTTCGCCAGTTATAAAGATTATCAACATTTTTTAACCAATACAAAACTTGTGATTCCAATTGAAAGACCCAAGCAAAATCAAGTCAAGTTGAATTTAACCGATGAAAAAATGCAGCAGCTTTTTAGTGAATTGAGTGAAGTAGACGTCAAGTTTATTTCAGAAATTAAATTTACTTTAGAAGACTATTTTATGGATTTTTATGACCGTGAAAAATCAGTCGCTGATGGAGAGGAGAGTTTGCAGCATGGTTTATATTGATATTCAACATTTGACCAAGGATTACGGCAAAGGCCGTGGCATATTTGACGTGTCTTTAGCCGTGGAGGAAGGAGAAATTTATGGCTTTGTTGGTATCAATGGGGCAGGAAAAACGACAACCATCCGTCATATGATGGGTTTTTTAAAGCCTGATGAGGGCAGTATTACGATTAACGGCCTTGATGCCACCAAAAGTAGTGCTGAAGTTAAACGTTATGTGTCTTACATACCCGGTGAGATAAATTTTCCAGGCGATAGCACTGGAGAAGATTTTTTAAAAAACCAAATCAATTTAGCCGGACGAGGAAGCTGGCAATATGCCAAAGAACTCAGTGATTTGCTTCAATTAGACGTGACAGCTAATGTTCGGTCCATGAGTAAAGGGATGAAACAAAAAACAGCCATCGTTTCTGCTTTTGCTTCTGATTCTAATATTTTAATTATGGATGAACCTACTACGGGTTTAGACCCCTTGATGCGGGACCTTTTTATTGATCTAATAAAAGAAGAAAAAGAGAAAGGAAAAACCATTTTTATGTCGAGTCATATCTTCCAAGAAGTAGAAGAAGTGTGTGACCGTGTGGCAGTCATCCAAGCAGGTAAGATTATTGATCTGATCGATATGGAAACCATTCGTTATAACAAAGATAAATGTTACAGGATGGAATTTAAGTCGCAAGAAGATTTTGAATGTTTCTTAAGCTTAGGCTATCAAATCGATAAAATAAAAGCAGAAGACTTACAAGTCTTTGTTCAAATTCATGATAAAAACATTAATCAGCTCATTCAAGATTTAAAGCAGTTTGATTTAGTCTACTTTAAAGAAATCAAAGTCACCTTTGAAGATTATATTACGAAGACTTTCAAGGAGGAAGGCTAGTGTTCTCAAAACCAATTTTTAAACAAAGCATCCAAGCCAACTGGAAGTTGTGGGTGATTATAACTTTAGTTGCTTCCATCATTTTATCCGTTTTTATTATTAATTATGATGCAGCCGGCTATGCATCGATCGCCACCGCAGCAGAAGGAACAGCCTTTTCCAACATATTGTCTTCAATGACCAGTCTTTTAGGAAGTTTAGAAAACTTTTATAAATTGATTGCTGTTATTCTTGGGATAGTTTATGCGGTTTTTACAGCCAATAATCTGGTAGTGAATGAAGTCGATTCGGGCTCAATGGCTTATACTTTATCAACGCCTATTAAACGTTCAAGTGTTATCTTTACTAAAGCGATTTATTTAATTCTGTCTGTTATTTTAATGTACACCCTGATTGCCTTAGCTGGTTTAGGTGCATCGCATTTTCAGTATCACAATGTCTCCGGCTATCCAATTACAGATGATATTAAAGCGGCCTCTGAAGCCTTAAATCATGAGGAAGGTTATCTTTCTGAGCGTTTATATTTAATTCAAGAAGATCAACAAGCTATGCGTGAAGCGGCTACTGCGCGAGGTATGGATACAGAAGCTTATGCTATTTATTTAGAAGATGTCATTCATGACCGCTCCTATGAAGAAGCGGCAGCAATCATTACCGACGAGCGTTTTGAAATTTATGAAGATGACGAAGCGGTGGAAGAGGATGACATTGAAATCACGGCGGAAGAATTAGCTGAAAATCCTTCTATGATTTTAACGAGTAATGATGCCTTAACAGCAGGCGCAAGTGTTCAAGGTATTTCTCTCAATGCCTACCATCAGTTTGTCATGGACGAGATTGCCAGTCTGGAAAATAAGGAAGATATCCCAGAACCAGAAGGAGGGGAAGGGTCTCAAGAAACTACTCAACCAGAAGTTAGGGTGACTGAAAATAACGCTGAACTTTTGTTACAGACGATTATTGATTCATCAGCAGACGCTTTAAATGTCGGGAGTGAACAAGTAAAGGAAAATTTAACCTTAGTTAAGGAACCCAACGCCTTAGCGGCGTCAACTGAAGCGACAGGCTTAAACGAAGAGCAAATTATTACAATGGCCAACCATGCCATGGTGTCATCTGCCAGATCTGTCGACGACGCTCTAAAATTTGATACCGAAGCCTACTTTTGGTTAAGTCTGGGCCTTTTGCTCCTTATCCTAGCCATGAGTTCTATATCTTTTTTCGCATCCACCTTATTTAACCGAACAAGTATTGCTCTAGCAATCGGTGGTGGAATACCCTTTGCTTTCTTTTTACTTACAATGATTCAACAGCTGATGGA
>CAYYGA010000065.1:0-2711 GCA_964471435.1 uncultured Facklamia sp. | reverse complement strand
AAAATAACTATGGCAAGTCAAGAAGTCAAAGATTATCTAAATACAGTGGTGGCAACCCAGGGACAGTTTTATATTCGTTTGCATCAGTTTCATTGGTATGTGAAAGGCCCTCACTTCTTTACATTACATGAGAAGTTTGAAGAGTTATACGATGAAGTAACAGCTAATCTAGATGAAGTAGCAGAACGTCTACTGGCTATTGGCGGCGAACCCTATTCCACCTTGCAAGAGTTTATTGACCACTCAATAATTGAAGAAAAAGCAGAAGATAAAAATCTTTCGCAAGATGAAATGGTAAAAGCAGTTGTAGCAGATTTAGAAACGATTGCCGAATCATTACAAAAAGGTGCCGAACTAACAGATGAGCATGAAGACTTCCCTTCAAATGATATGTTGATTGCAATGAAAGAAAGCACGGATAAACATATCTGGATGTTAAAAGCCTATTTAGGAAAATCAGCAGACGCGTAAGCGAAAGCAAAAATTTAGAGTGATAACAACTTGAGTACTAGCAATCTTTAATGATTGCTAGTACTCATTTTTTTATGCATTATTCAATGCTTGTTTATTGGTTTTTCATTAGTTTAAACTTTTTGCTGGAAACTTCCCTCAGTTATTACAGACCCTTCACCTAAACTTAACGACTACAATAAAGGTAATAGTTTTTTCTATTGACTAATTAATTTATGGATACTTGATTTTTTCAACTTTGTATTCAATAAAGTTTTGATATTAAAACCAGATTTTCCATAGCTTAACCTGTACCAGTAGTAGTTTATATATTCAACTACTCCAAATAAGAATATTCCAAGAGCAGCCATCAAGTCGAAAATAGTTGATCGTATAAGTGGAACCGCCATACCTATTTGTATTATTGCGATGATATTCATTATTCTAAAAAACTTTAAAAATTTAATCATCTTAGAATTAATTTTTCTTTTCCTAACTATTAAGATGTACCGATAGAACCAATACAGACTTCCTTGTAACAAGATAAAGACGAGATAGGAAAAAGCGATTAAACTCGCCTTTCCCAAGTCAAAAGTGCGGTAAACAAAAATAAAAATAACTAAAGCTGCTAACTCACCAATCGCCAGGTTTAATAACTGTCTCTTTAATTTCTTCAAGTTATCACCTCAAGTTTATCACCTTTAACCGGTATAGTATCTTTTTGAGTCTAGAGACTAATCTATAACTGTTACCGATCTAGAAATTTTTCAATTTTATTAATGTTATCTAGTTTCTGGTATTTGCCCGGGTAACCAAGGTAAATCCGAGTGTTTTTAAGTTTAAAGCTTTTTAACTTATTATTTTTCCTATCAAATTTAAGATTACTGATATATTCCCATTTCGCAAGTTTACTAATTATATTACCGACCCCTGTACTGTGATAGTATATTCCTTTTGGGTGAATGCCCGCTCCGACCAAGTTAGAAATCACAAAAACAGCTGCTGCTAATCCTACTATATAGAAGTACCATTGATTGCCTGCAATGTAAGCTATAAAACAAAAGAAAAAGGGTAAGATTATTATTATAGCTATCATCGGTTTAGTGATTTCTATGGGATAGATACTTTCTTTTCGTATTTTGAAATGATAGACACTGCCCCCAATAAATGCTAAAAACAAAAGACCGTTTATTAAAAGGGTTTCGATAAATAGTCCACTCCTTCATCTACTTACTCTCTGGATGACTCCTCTTAAAATCCATATAGTGATTTA
Organism: uncultured Facklamia sp.; assembly: GCA_964471435.1. Taxonomy (GTDB): domain Bacteria; phylum Bacillota; class Bacilli; order Lactobacillales; family Aerococcaceae; genus Facklamia. The sequence goes on along the minus strand of CAYYGA010000065.1, from coordinate 988 downwards.
CAATCTCATCCGCTTTGTCGACCAAAGCCTTCACATTATTATTAGCATAGTGAGTGTTTGATATCCAGGGGCCGATGAAAAAGCAGGTGTCCATTTGACCGTGTCGCTGATTAATTACCTGGCATTCTGGCCAGGTTACCAGGAAGCCTCTTTTATCCTTATCCAATAGGAAGCCTTTATTTAAAAGGTTTTTAAGAAGAGGCTGCTGGCTGCCGATACGGTCGGTATTAAAATCAAAGCCTGAAGCATTAATTACTATGTCGGCTTCATAAGTTTTGCCACTTTTACTTTTTAAGGTAAAGTTGTTTTCCTTTTTGATATCCATCAAATCAGAAACCACAAAAAGTTCATCCTGCTTCCATAACTGATACATATTTTCCACTGCTTTAGGTGCTAGACGGACTTGATAGTGGCCGAATAGAGAGGCATATTTTTCATGGTAGCGTCTTTGGTCTTCCTTTGATAAAGCCATATAAAGGTCGCCTAGGTTTCCGGATAAATGAGCAATGTACTTTTGTAGCTTTGATAGCTGAGGATGTTCCTGACCAAAATACATTTGGTAAGTCGCTTCTAAATTTCCGGGGCCATACTGTTTATGGATAGCTGCCAGATCAATTTTATTGGCTTTTAAGTCTTCTTGCATGGCTTTGATGATATGGTCTAAAGGAAGTACACCTTTGTTCTCATCTATTTCTTTTTTAATCCATTGTGGGTCTAAGGAATAGGTTAGGGCAGGTCCTTGGTAAGGCGGCACCCGCAGGGAATTAAAGTACGGCACAATGGTAAAAATACCAATCGGATGATGCAGGTCTTTTTCATGACTTAGATAATTCACTAGGTCAAAAGACGTTAAATTAGAGCCAATAATTGCTACTCTTTCATTTCTTTTTAAGGCTTTTAATTTTTCAAGGACTGGATAGGGGTCGTGAATATAATTGTCCAACCCCTTTAAATCATAAAAATCTTTATAAGGCGGATTGCCCGGTGC
>CAYYGA010000064.1:1914-7672 GCA_964471435.1 uncultured Facklamia sp. | reverse complement strand
TGGCTGGTTTAACACTGTTCCAGCTCCATTAACTTTGAATAAAGTCATCGGATTAATAATTATGGTTGTAGGTGTAATTATTTTCCAGGCGAAATAGGATCGGTACCCTTAATTAATGAAACAAAAACCATTTTATGATATAGTTAAGCCGCTACATAAATTTAATTATTAATAATAAAATGTAGGGAAATTCACTTGAAAACTAACCTTTCCATAAAATAGGGGTGATTCATCGCATTAATTTGACCAAGAATTGATCAAGAAATTATTGATGGAAGATTTATTTATTCAACTACTTCAAATACTCAATGAAATATAAACAGCATTCGCTGTTTTAAAAATAATTTAGTTGAAAGCGTTAGCATTTTTAGAAACCTTTTATTTTAATTCAAACTAGTGAAAAAGGATTATCCTTTAGCTAGATATCAGTTAAAAAAAGACAGATAAGGCGGAAAAAATAAAATGAAAAACTTATTTAGAGAGAAAATGGCAGCCGGCGAACAAACTCTAGGAACATTCACGGAAATGGGAAGCCCGGTAGCGGTAGAATTATTGGCTTATCATGGAATGGATTATGTCATAATTGACAGTGAGCACGGACCTTATGATGTTGAAACAAGTGGAAACTTGATTCGTGCTGCAAAATTAGCAGGCACCACCCCGTTGGTAAGAACAAAAGACGGACAAAGAAACTCTGTCTTAAAAATGTTAGACGTCGGCGCAATGGGACTAATCATTCCTAATATCCAAACTGTTGAAGAAGTAAAAGAAGTGGTTGAATATGGTAAATATTATCCAGTAGGAAATCGTGGGGTAGCTCCTGCAAGTGGTTCTCATTTCTGGACAAAAGATTATGCCAAACAAGGTTTACCTCACTTATTTGAAGTAGCCAATAGAGAGCAATTAATACTGCCACAATGTGAGACCGTGGGAGCTTTAGAAAATATTGAAGAAATTGTTGCCTTGGACGGTGTGGATGGAATCTTTGTGGGTCCTTTTGACTTATCGACTGCCTTAGGGAAACCAGGTCAATTGGATGACCAAGAAGTTAAAGATGCTATCCAGCATGTGGTCGATGTGTGTAACAAGGCCGGCAAGTTCTCCTTAATTTACGGCACCAGCGTAGAAAATGCTAAGGCTCGTTATGAACAAGGTTATCAATCGGTTACTTTAACGATGGATGCTGTCATTTTCGGTGATGCAGTCGCAAACGTTGTCAAAGAAATTAAAGGCTAATAAATAAATAGTGGTTGCGCGGGTATTTTGTGCCCGTGCAATTTAAATTATCAGGAGGATTATAATGGAAGTTTTAGGTGTAATAGGTATAGCGGTATCCCTGATTGTTATCATGTATATGATATCAAACGGCTTTAATGGTATCTTTGCGGCCATAGTTGCCACGATTATCGTTATAGTTACAAATCAAATGCCATTTTTCGAGTATTTAGTCGGCTCTGAAGCGTCATTTGTAACCGAGTTAGGAAATTTTATTGTTCAAAACTATGCCATCTTCCTCTTAGGCTCTCTTTTAGCTAAGTATATGGAAGTCAGCGGCGCAACCACAGCTATTGCTAACCAAGTTTTAAGCTGGGTTGGTAAAGAAAGTGCTTATTCAGTCATGGTAGCCTTGTTCGTCATTAGTGCCATTCTTACATATGGCGGTATTAGTATGTTTGTGGTTATTTTTGCACTGATTCCTCTGGCAAGACCTTTATTTAAACAATTAAACATTTCTTGGTTTTTAGCTACTATCCCAATATTTGGCGGTATGGCAACCTTTACTATGTCGATGTTACCTGGAACTCCCGCCATGCCGAACGTCATTCCTTCCACAGCCTTAGGTACACCCTTGACTGCCAGCCCGGTCATCGGATTAATTGCGACCGCTATTTCAATTGCCTTTACTCTAGTTTATATGAGGTTTGAATTAGCTCGCAGTACCGGAAGAGGAGAAACGTATGAAAGTACAGCAGGTGCAATTGCAGTTGAAGAGGGTGTTTTAGAAGAAGCCCTGCCGCCTGTATCGTTGAGTTTTATTCCTATATTGGCGCTTTTAGCCATTATCATTATATTTAGTGCGACTCCATTTATTGTGGTGATTGCCTTATCCACCGCAGTTATACTGGCTGCTGTCCTGCTCTTTAAATATATCCCTTCCCAAAAAGCAGCCATTAACAGTGGGATTGTGGGTTCTTTTGGCTCCATTATGGTTACCGGGAACACAATCGCCTATGGTGGAATATTAACAGCAGCTCCGGGATTCGCGGTCATTGCCAATTTAATTAACGATATACCCGGAAGTCCTCTAATTTCATTGGCAATCGCAACCATCGTTGTAAGTTTTGTCACCGGATCAGCAGTGGGTACTGCCGGAATTGCAGTCCAAAACTTTGCCCCCCTCTATATAAGTATGGGAATTGCACCGACTTTAATTCATAGAATTATTTCAATTTCCTCAGGGGTGTTTGGTGTAATGCCGCATACCGGATTATCAATTTCCTATAATGAAGTGGCTGGTATGACCATGAAAGAAAACTTTAAGTACCAATTTATAACTGTTAACGTTAACCATATGGTTACCTTAGCCATCGTGTTAGTTATTACAGCCTTTATGTAAGATGACAAGAGCGCTAAAACATTTAGTTTTAGCGTTTTTATTTAAATGAAGCAGCAAAAGTGAGGATATCCTTCTCGCAAAATAATAAATAAATTACATTGATGAAAGAGGGGAAGACGATGGAAAATGAGTATAGAAGAACCGTAACAGGGGTATTTTCTGACCGAATGAAAGCCGTCAATGAAATTAAACGTTTAGAAAACCTCGATTACACCCAGGAAGAAATCATTGTCTACACAAGTCCTAATCGTGCAAAAACGGTGGAGCGAATATTAGGTATCGGAGTAAGGGATGTGGAACCCATAAATCCTAATGAGGATTTGAGTTGGTGGAATTCTATAAAAAATTCATTTACATATTTTGCCTATGAAGGCGAAAAAGAGGAAAGTAAATTACGTCAAATAAAGAAGCCAGCTCAAAATACTGAATCTGAAGAAAGTAACTTACTAACTGAAGAGAAGACTAGAAGTTATATTGATTTTTTAAAACCCTATCTCAAAGACATCAACAATGACAAGTTAGTGATTGTGGTTGAAAATTATGGTCGTCACAATCCAACATCTTAAAACTGGTAAATAATGGGACTGTGTCATAAGTCTAATATAACTTCTATATTATTATTTAGATGTTGTACAATATGATTACATAAGACCAAATTGAAATCTGGAAGAAAAATAAAAAGGTGTTACCATCGCACTTAGAATCCTTTGTGTTAGCGTTTGCGGTAATAACACTTTTTTATTTTTTCGATAGAATTGATTTCAAAAACTGACTTATGACAGACTCCCGTTTTATCTTAAACGATGAGGATTCAAAACTAACTTATTATTAGTCTCTTCCGGATGGAAGACTCCCTAATTAAGGCAAAATCCTTTCTTCTTTCAAATAAATAAAGATTAAACCAAAAATTAAAATAGGCCAGGCAAATCGATACACCGCATAATTAATCGCTAAAGTTAACAGTAAATTGATAAACCCACTTTTAATAAAAAGAAAGCCAATATAAGGCCGGATTTGGCGCCTGCGTAAATAATAGCTGTTAATAAAATCTATCAGCAGAACTACTGGAGGAAATATTAAAAATGTAAAAAAATTGAAGTCGGTCAAAAACAAGTAAAGTATCGCAAAAGTATAATTTTGGAACCAAAATTGATAAGGCAGACGTTCTGCAAAAGCAAAAAGCCGTTGCATCCCCTCACTCCTTTCTTCTTCTTTTTAGTTATTATACCTTATCCCCGATGCGGTATAAACTAAAAAATGCTCCTTATAAACCGCAGGATTGTACAACATTAAATGATTATCTCTCCAACCCCGCCAAAGTATCCTGCCAGTCTGAATTCCTTACAAGTATAAGTGAAGAAAAGAATCTGTAAGATTGTTTATTTTAACTTACTTATAACCTGACTGATCCTACCTATAAATTTTTAATAATTCATATAAAAGAATAATTTATAAAAATATGCTATAATCTTAGAGTAGTGAATTGTGAAAAGGATTACATTAACACAATTTAAAGTTAAATATATTATTAGAAGGAAAATGCCGAATGAGAATTATTGAAAAAAGGGCTCTGCGAGGACCCAACTACTACCATCAACTTCCAGTTATTTTTATGGAATTGGATTTAGAAGAGTTAGAAGAACGTCCGAGTAATACAGTACCAGACTTTTTAAAGAATATTCAAACAATTTTACCTGGATTATATGAACATACGTGTTCACCCGGTGTAAAAGGAGGCTTCTTCCAACGGATTGAAGGCGGGACATGGGCTGGACATATTGCCGAACATGTCGCACTTGAATTACAGAATTTAATCGGGCATTTGGTGACATTTGGAAAAACCTACACCAAACAACCTCCCGGAATCTACCATATGGTCTATCGTTATGAAAATGAAAAGGTGGGGTTAAGAGCAGGAGAGATGGCGGTTGAAATTGTTAATCGTTTATTTCAAGGACTTCTTACTTCTGTAGAACCTTTTTTAGAAGAACTGAAAAAATTAGAAGAAGAAAGTGAGCTGGGACCATCTACTAAGTCAATCGTAGATGAAGCCGTCAGCCGTGGGATTCCTTATACGCGTCTGAATGAGGATAGTTATATTCAACTGGGAGAAGGTAAGTACCAAAGACGCATCGAAGCGACCTTAATGGATAATACTTCTGCCCTTGGTGTAGAAATAGCGGCGGACAAGGAACGTACTAAAGAAATTCTAGCAAGTAATGGTATCCCGGTTCCGCAGGGAAAAGCAGTCACAGAATTAACAGAGGCTATTGAACTTGCTGAAACCCTTGGTTATCCTGTCGTCTTAAAACCTTTGGCCGGTAATCATGGCCGGGGAGTTACGGTCAATATCCGGAATCAAGAGGCTTTAGTTAAAGCTTTTGAAAAAGTTTCCCAGCAATCTACTTATGTGATTGTGGAACAGTATCTCCAGGGTTATGATTTCCGCTTAATGGTCATCAACCACCAATTCCAGGCTGCATCTTTACGTCAACCCGCCTATGTAGTCGGAGACGGCCAAGCGACAGTCGAGGAATTGATTGAACAAATGAATACAAATCCATTACGCGGTGAAGGCCATGAAAAAGTCCTGACTAAAATTAAAGTGGATCAGGAGAGCCGTCGGGTGCTGGATTTACAAGGTATTGATTTAGAGACAGTGCTGGAAACAGACCAACTGGCTTATGTAAAAGCTACCGCCAATATCAGCTCCGGTGGGACAGCCGTAGATGTGACCGATAGCGTTCATCCCTCGATTCAAGTAATGGCAGAGCGGGTATCCCGCATCATTGGTCTAAATGTGATGGGAATCGATTTGATTGCTGATACTTTAGAAGAAGCATTAGATCCACAGCGGGCCGGAATTCTGGAAGTGAATGCCGGACCTGGTTTTAGAATGCACCTGCACCCATCTGAAGGAACACCTAGAAATATAGCAAAACCGGTGGTTGATATGTTATTTCCAGAAGGAAGTCCACATTCCGTACCCATCTGTGCAGTAACGGGAACCAACGGGAAAACGACAACCACCCGCCTGATTTCACACATTCTTTCGCAACAAGGCCATACAGTCGGCATGACGTCAACAGATGCAGTCGTTATTAATAACTCACCAATTTTAAAAGGAGATTACAGCGGACC
>CAYYGA010000064.1:0-1814 GCA_964471435.1 uncultured Facklamia sp. | reverse complement strand
CATAATCCCGCTGCCATTCATGCAACTGGTAAGTTTTTCTGCAAATTAATGCCGGGTCAAAAAATTCGTCTGGCTGCCGGGGTCGGCGACCGCCGCCAAGAAGATATCAAAGACTATGGACGCGCAGTCGCCCAATATTTTGATAAAGTTGTTTTATGCGATTCAGCCCCCCGACAACGTCCTTTAGGAGAGACTGCCCAGTTGGTTAAAGAAGGTATGATCGAAGGTGGGCTAGCAACAAGTAATATTGAAGTAATCTATGATGAACTAGCTGCCACTCAACGTGCTTTAGAAATGGCAAATCCGGGAGACTTAGTTGTCATCCAACCAGATAATATTACTCAAGTTACCCAAGTAGTCATGGACTATAAAAAGAACTATCTTAGTCACCAAAAATGCGGCAAAAAAATTGAAAGCTCGGATTTAGTAAGCTTTAGTAATTAAACTAGTAAATAAAGGCTGTGTCTTAAGTCCAGATCAATAAAAATCTTAAAAAATAGAAAAGTTTTATTATGGCAAATTCTAATGCCATGATAAAACTTTTCTTTTTTTTCTTTCAGTTTTTATCTGTTAAATATAAAATCAATTACTTAAATAGCCAATTTAAATAAGCTTAAACAATCGTTAAAGAATTTAATTCTGAGTGGAGAGACTGTCTAAGTAGGCCATATCTTTTTCATCCAACTCAAAATCCAAATCAGCATTTTCTAGAATGTAAGCTTCTGTTTTTGATTTAGGTAAAAGAACTAACTCTTTTTGATAAATAAAACGTAAAGCGATTTGTGGAATGGTTTTATTATGTTTTTCTGAGATAACTTTAATCTGCTCATTGTCCAACAGCCCGCCAGTAGCCAGAGGAGAATAAGCTTCAATTAATATATTTTCCTGACGGCAAAAAGCTTCCAATTCTGAATTAACATTTTTATGCCCTGCATGATAAATAATTTGATTCACCTGAGGTTTAATTTTGGCTTGGTCGATAATATTTTGAAGGTCAGCAATATCGAAATTTGAAACTCCGATCGCTTTGATTTTGCCGGCTTCATAAGCTTCTTCTAAGGCACGCCATACTTCTAAATTCTCAGAAAAATAGCGGTTTTCTTTAGGCTCCCGCATCTCATCCCATGGACGCGGAGCATGGATCAGCATCAAATCCAAATACTCGACTTCCAGCTCATCTAAAGCTGTATCAATCGCTTCTTTTGCCTCTTCATAAGATTTAAAAGACGCAGGGACTTTAGTAGTTAAGAATAAATCTTCCCGTTTCAAATTTGATTCCTTTATTCCCTGGGCTACACCTTCATGATTTTCATAAACAATTGCCGTATCGATATGAATATAGCCATGATTCAGCGCAAATTTTGTTGAAGCAGCCGCTTCGGCAACACTCATCTGCCAGGTCCCGTGACCCACTTTAGGAATCTCAACCCCGTTACTTAACTGAAGTCTTTCTTGTAATATAGTCATAAAATATCTCCTCCTTAGGAAAATTTTAACACACCCACTTTATTGATAAAAAGAATAACTCTCAAATAAATAAAGTGAAAGTAATCAAACTGACTGCTCTAATGAGAATGATGAGACCAATAAGAAAAGAGGGGACCCTCTGACCCGAAGATGGGATCTTTTTTAGGTCTTGGTACTCCTTTAATATTTTCTAATTTTTCCGGCCGCTCCTCAGCTTTTCCGTAACACGTATCATATTCTTTTCCATCAGGATAAGCACCCATCACAGTAAAATCAGAACTGGCTTCGATTCGCTTATGACCCACCCCGGCTGGAATAATGATAACATCCCCGGTTTCTGCTTTAAT
>CAYYGA010000063.1:2859-7702 GCA_964471435.1 uncultured Facklamia sp. | reverse complement strand
GTGAGTAAAGGAATGTGGTAAACAATCGGCATTAGTCTACCTCCTTTATTTTCTTGATTAAAATCTCGTCGATATCTACACTACCATATTGCTGGTAGAGTTTTTGTACCAACGCTAAACCAAATGAAGTCATACAAATCGATACGACTATTCCTGTCAACATTAAAGCAGTAGGAATCGGGTTGACATATAAATTTGGATCATTGGAGCCTTGAAACATAATAGGTGCCCGGCCATCTTCAATATAGCCTTTAGCGATAAAATATAAGAAGACAGCCACATCGGCGATATTAAGTCCGATCAATTTTTTAACCAGATTGCGATTTAAAATGAGAATCGCAAAGCCTATAGCAAAAATGATCATGGCAGCTGTTTCATAATAATTAGCAAATAGGGTTGTAAACATTAAATGTCCCCCTTCGAAAATAAGTCAAATATCAAATAAATTGTAGCCATAACTACCAAACCTACAGCTATATTTAAGATCGGTATTAAACCTGCAGAAAATATCGAACCAGGTGTTCCCAACGGAATACCTAATGAACCGCCGGCAGCTCCCACCATAAAGGACAGACCTTTGAGAAGACCATACACGGCCAGTGAAACAACCGATAAATAGCGGAAAGTATTGAAGTTAAAAAACTTTTCAATTTTAATCCCACCATAAGCGATGTCGTACATTATTAATCCAGCTGCCAAGACGGTCCCGCCGGAAAAACCACCGCCCGGCGACAGGTGACCATTAACTAGAACATAACCTCCCAGTATAAAGACAAAAGGAATCAAGACCTTAAGAATTGTCTTTAAAATAACATTATCGTCTTGATAGCGAAACATACGTCTGTTTCTCCCCTTTCTGTTGTGTGTCTGGACCATTCATTGTTTTACTTTTATTTTTTGAACCATGCTTTCCATCTTTCAATAAAATAATCACGCCAATTGCGGAAGTAAAGACCATCGCAGCCTCACCGAATGTATCAAAAGCCCGGTAATCCAAAATTATTCCCGCTACAAAGTTAGTTGCTCCTGTATCCTCTACCCCTTTTTCGATATAGCGTTGAGAGACTTCATTTAAAGTGGGATTATTTTCACGCGTTCCCGATACAGGCGAGTCGGCTACCATTACTAATAAAATAAATGCTATGGCAGCTGTAAATAAAACGGATAGGAAACGAATATAAAAAACTGAGTGCTTCCCCAACAAAGGTTCTTCTTTTTCCCGGTGGGGTTTTTCAGCCGCTGTAATCTCTTCAATAGGAAAAACAATCTTTCCAAAATGGTGCGGGTTATGTCGGCGCTCCTGATCACTATTAGAACTCTCGTCTACTGTTCCAGATATTTCACCCATATCTTGAGTATTCATATTTTCGGATACTGCTTCTTGATTCTTGCTTGAATTGTTTAAAGAATCAATTGATTTAGAATCTTTGGTGTCATCTCTTCTAAGACCGGGACTGTCTTCATCTCGCACCCATGCTATAAAACGTTGATAGAGATTCATTCTTGATCCTCCTCATCTGGTCTTCCTTTTAAAGCTCCGATATTACGCAGTACTAAGAGGAAAAACAAAGTGGAAGCTCCAGCCCCTACTGCTGCTTCAGTAATTGCTAAATCCGGTGCCTGCATAGTAATCCATAGAATAGACGCCACTAAAGAAAATGATGAAAAAATAAAGACGGTGGCGACTAAGTTTTTTGATAAAGCCACACTTAAAGCACAGGCGATTAAAAAGGTTAATAAGAGAAAATCAATCACATTCACTAAACCCACTCCCCTCTTTTTTCTTTGGATAAGTCATCTTCCTGCTCATTCATTTTTTCTTCAAATACCGGATTGGATTTAATTTCAGTTTCAGCAATTAAATGAGAACCGACTGGATTGGATAACCAAAGAAAAATTATGATGAAAAGGATTTTTAAAGACATGGCATTTAAGCCGGAAAAAATAATTAGGCCAACCAAAACTAATAAAGCACCTAAGGTGTCACATTTAGCAGCGACGTGCAGACGATTTAAAATATAATTAAATTTATACAGCCCGAAAGTCGCGACAGAAAAGACAAACAGTCCTGTTAATATAAATAAACTTCCTACGATAAGTGTTAACCAATGCAATCTAATCCACCTCATTTCTGTGGTCGTCAGGCAGCTTAAAGCGCTCTTCGACCTCCCGAATAATTAAACGAGCAAAAGTTGCCACCGCTATAAAACCTATAATGGAATAAACAATTCCAATGTCTACCAAATAATTTTCTTCAATCAGTACAGCCAGCACACAAATAATAACAATGGTTTTAACATTAATCACATTGACCGCCAACAAAGTATCTGTCACCCGCGGACCCTTAACTGCCCGGTACAAACAGAACATAATATTGACTGCTAATACAAAAATACCTAAATATAATAAAGTATTCGCAATCCCTTGGATGACCATTTAAACACTCCTTTTTTAAAAAATCTACACCTTTAACTTATTAGTAGTATAAAATTAAGCCGGCACCGTGATTGATACGGGCGACTGAAAACCATAAAATGACTACTATGACGATAACAACTGCACTAATAAGAGCTTTCTTTCTCATCGAATCCTCTCCTTTATAATCCGTTTAATAAGAAAAAGGCATTATTGAAACTTTTCACAAGCTCCCCTAATACCTTTTAGTTTTCTAATTTATGTAATAAAGTAACAAAATCGGACTCTTCAATTCCTTCCAGCATATCAGGATTCATACTGGTAACATAAAAAACGTCGTCGGTGATGCCGATGGTGATTGTACCAGGGGTCAAGGTAATCGCATGTGCCAGCATTGTTTTAGTGGCATCTGATTTTAAATGAGAATCAAACTTACCGATTGAAGGATGTTCATCGGCTGCAGCTTCAAATAAGACGATACGGATCATTTCAATATTGGCTTTAATAATTTCAATCACTAAAATGATTAAATAACGAATAATAAGAGCGAGTCGATTATTTGTTTGATAAATTTCTTTATCGTTAAAGATGAAGCGTTTAGAGAAAAATAAGATAAAAACAGATAACAAGCCGCCGACTATTGCTGTATCAATGGAGATTTTTCCTACTAAAGCAAACCAAAATATAAGCATTCCTATTAATAATACCATGTCAGCCTCCTTTCCATTGGTAGCGTTTTATTATTTAAAATTATAAAGCAAGCTATATTCAATGTAAAACGATACCACATAAAAAAATGATATTTTTTATTTTATCGGTATACAGAATTTTCATGAAAGTATAAGTAGAACTATATGATTTAGAAGGATTATGTTAAAATGAGAGACAATGAAAGGTGGGATTAGGTGGATCGGCATTACAAAAGTATTTTTAATCTGGCAAGTCTGGCCGGACAAATTTTATTGGAATCCGGTGCAGAAGAATACCGAGTTGAGGACACTACTTTGCGCATTCTCCAAACATCTGGGTTAGACAGAGCCAGTTCGTTTTCCAATACTACGGGTCTTTTTCTATCTTTATCAGATACCGACTATACAGATTATGCATATTCCAATGTGATTCGAATTAATGACCGTGACAATGATATTCAAAAAATTAATGCAGTTAACGATATTTCAAGGCAATATACATCTGGAGAAATAAATGTTAAAGAAGCTTATGAAGCTATGAAAGATGTCCGTGAGATTGAATACAGTCTGATGGTTAACTACACGAATATTCTTTTAATTATGAGTTTCGTCGTTTTATTTAACGGTTTTGCTTTAGATGTATTAATCAGCCTAGTTATGGGGATCATTCTTTATTTTATTGCTCTAACGCGTAAATTCATTTATTATACAGATTTTTCCTTTAATGTTGTGGCAGCAATGGTTATAACTGCTTTAGTATTTATAATAAATCAAGCATACCCTCATGAAATTCACCCACATATTTTAATTGCCGCATTTATTATTCCTTTTTATCCTAATACCTTAATGACTAACGCATCGCGTGATCTTTTAAAAGGTAACAATATCGCGGGCTTAATCAAAGCAACAGATGCTTTTATAATTTTCTTTTCCTTAACTCTAGGAATTGGTTTGGGGGTTTTAGTGGCGAATTTCGTAGGAACCTATTTCATATAAAAAAGCCTTCAGTTCTCTAAGTATGTATACTTGAGTCTGTAGGCTTATTTTTATAGTAAAATCAAACGTCTTAACAAATAATAAAAAAATAAGTGTCCAGGATATGCCCAATAATGGAAATGCTTATTGACGCGCCCTCTTTCACCATTATATAAATAGATTAAGATACCGCTAAAGTAAACAAAGTAAGACTGGTAACTAAAGAGAAAAGCAGGTATGACAGACAGCCCTTCTCTAACTTTTGAACCATAAGCTTCATACATGATAAAACCAGCAATAATACCAAACATACCATAATCAATTCGGGCATACTCTGCTAGTATCATTATGGGGAAAAGTGCCAGTAGTTTTTTTCCGGGTTGAATTTCAAATTTTTCTAGAAAATAAAAAAGAATCATTAATAACATCAGCTGAAAAAATATATTTTGGTGATTCCAGTCAAACATTTGATTGGTTAGGGCTAAGTCATAAGGAACTTCTGAAACAATGCATAAAACTGCCATACGTTTGAAATAATTTACCCGGCTGGAAGTATGATGAAATCCTTCTATTAAAAGATAAATATAGAGTGGAAAGGCTAATCTGCCTAACATACGTAATGGGCTGTACAGTAACTGAGCTAAATTATTAATGTCTGCTGAAAATTGAAAGCTATTCAAAGATATTCCTTGAAATAAAATCGCTACTGCGAAATGATCAATCAGCATCGATATGAGCGCAATTCTTTTTAAATTGGCACCTGT
>CAYYGA010000063.1:0-2759 GCA_964471435.1 uncultured Facklamia sp. | reverse complement strand
ATTTCATCCTTGGTTGGATGTTTAAGACTTAATTTATAAGCCCATAAAGCAATTTGCTGTCCCGGTTTATTTAAGTCTGCGGCATACTTTTGGTCTCCCCATAACGGAAGTCCATGATGCGATAATTGGACTCTTATTTGATGAGAACGTCCTGTTTCTAACTCAATTTTGACCAGATTCAAGTCCTGGTCCTGCTTGCGGTCTAAGATTTTATAAGTAAGAACGGCTCGTTTGGCTTCCTTATACCCTTTTTTTACTACATAAGATTGGTTTTCTTTGCGGTTTTTATATAAGTAGTCAACAAATTTTCCTTTGGACTCTTTCGGTTCACCATAAGTAACTGCTAAATACTGACGCTCAATTTTACGTAAACGTAATTGATCAGCTAGCCGGCTGGCTGCTTTTGAAGTTTTCGCAAAAACAATCGCTCCTCCTACAGGACGGTCTAAACGATGGACCAGTCCTAAAAAGACATCGCCGGGTTTATTGTATTTCACTTTGATGTAGTGTTTAGCTGTTGTTAAGAGATCTAAATCTTTGGAAGAGTCTGCCTGCACCGGCATATTAACCGGTTTTTCTACAATCAATAAATGATTATCTTCATATAAAACTTTTAAATCAGGCAATTACTCATCCTCCTCGATAATATTATCTGTATTATCTTCAGCCCGCTTCCATACAATTGTATTTCCCAATAATGGATTAGAGACGTAAAGTAGGTCGTCTTTTATTTTTATTCGACGTACCTGACTTTTACCTATCCGATTTGGAAATAAAGAGACATCCATATAATGCATAATATCTTGTTCAGCAGGGTCAAAGACGAAGCGTCCCGAATAAGCATGATACCCTCTTGCCGCTAAAGCTGCTTCCCGGTCATCCGGTCTGTGTGGGTGATTAGAATCATAACGAGGACGGTCGGAAGCCATCAATTGAGCTGACATATAACCATCGGGTGTATATAAAAGAAATCCGCTAACCTCTTTACCTAAAGGATATTGCCGAAGTCCATTATCCAACTCAATATAGTAAGTTACCAGCTCCCATGTTCCAATTAAATCTTCACGTGAAATCATGATATCTCCCCCTTCTTTCTTCTATTATACTAAAATTAACTGCCATCCGGCTATTTAAAGTTTATTGTTAGTTATAGAGCTTGTTAAGAACATAAAAGCACCCGGGAAATGAAAAATCTGGTCATTCCCGGGTGAAGGTATGGTAATTAATAAGCTAATGCAGCGATTGAGTCAAGATTATTTTGTAATAAATCTCGAATCTCATTGTAAGAGTCTGCCCAAATTTCATCATAATAAATACCATCTATCATAGTGCCTGACCCTTGAAATTGGACAAAATCATAAGTAGGCTGAATATCCAGATTTTTCATCGCCAGGTCTACTAATTTTAAAATGGATAAATTAGAATCAAAAACCTTATCAAAAGTGCGTGCTATTGACAATACCTCTGTTAAACCTGTTGCTTTTTTCAAAGCAGCTTCTACTGTCCCGACAACTATTTGTCGTTGGCGTTCTTGACGAGCATAATCTCCGCCGGATGTATAACGTTCACGGGCGTAAGCAACAGCTTGATCACCATCTACCAGCGTCGGCTGTCCTTCATAAAAAGTATAACCAGAAATTTCAAAAGTCGATGGAGGGATAACTTCGACTCCACCTACCGCATCTACAACTTCTTCTAAACCACCCATATCAACTGTTAAATAAAAAGAAATTTCCATCTCTAACCAATTCTCAACAGTTTCAACAGCTAATTCAGGTCCGCCAAAAGCATAGGCGTGATTAATTTTATCCATGCCATAGCCGGGAATTTCAACATAAGAATCTCTGGGTATAGAAGCTACTACTATATGTTCGGTATCAGGATTAACAGTCGCCACCATCATCGAGTCTGAACGTCCTCTTTCAGTTCGGCCAAAGTCTCCCGTATCAATACCTAACAATAAAATAGAAAAAGGTCCTTCCAATTTTTCTGTTTGTTCTGAATCTGATTCTTCACTTTGAGCCTGCACTCCAAAGGAGCTGACCCCTAAAAATACTAAAGTAATTGCAATTATCATTAAATAAGCTCTTTTTAATTTCACGCACTTCTTCCTCTCAAACTAGTCACTTGTTATTATATGCTTTTTTCTTAAGGTTGACTAGCTATCTCTTAATTTTTCAAACATTCATAGGTAAAATTTCATCTTTAAAAGAATTCAAACTGTCTGCCCTATTCAAGGATGTAGATTTCTGACTCAGGAGACTCTTTTAAGCATGTAGCAGGATAATAAGTATTGACCCTTTTCCTTGATAGAAACCAGTGCATAGCTTAAAATACATAGAGAATATCTTATAAAGGAGCGAATCAATGAAAGTCAAAAAAGCTGTCATTCCAGCGGCAGGTTTAGGTACCCGTTTTTTACCGGCCACAAAAGCCATGCCCAAGGAAATGTTACCCATTGTAAATAAACCGACTATTCAGTTTATTGTGGAAGAAGCTATTAATTCGGGGATTGAAGAAATTTTAATTGTAACCGGCCGCTCTAAGCGTCCGATTGAAGATCATTTCGACTCTAACGAAGAACTGGAATTTGCTTTAGAAGCTAAAGGTAAAGTTGAGTTATTGGAAAAGATCCGCGAGTTAAATAACATCAGCCTTTTTTTCAAACGTCAATCTTATCCTAAAGGGCTTGGTCATGCTGTTTTACAAGCTAAAAACTTTGTCGGTGAAGAGCCTTTTGTAGTTTTATTAGGTGATGA
>CAYYGA010000062.1:0-7823 GCA_964471435.1 uncultured Facklamia sp. | reverse complement strand
TTTGCATTAAAAAAAGTGCTGGTGATTGTACACCAACACTAAAAAGTATAGAACCCTTATAATTTAATTATTTGCTATGAAGGAAACGATCAAGGAAGGCTTTAGTTCTTTCTTCTTTGGGATTAATAAATATTTCTTCTGGAGTGCCTGTTTCGGCAATCACACCTTGATCCATGAAAACAACCCGGTCAGACACGTCGCGGGCAAATTCCATTTCATGGGTCACAATAATCATCGTTAACCCGCTTTGAGCCAAATCGCGCATCACATGTAGGACTTCGCCTACAGTTTCTGGATCTAAAGCAGAGGTCGGCTCATCAAACAACATGACATCCGGCTCCATCGTTAGAGCTCGTGCAATAGCAACCCGTTGCTGCTGACCACCGGATAATTGCTTAGGACGGGCATTGATATAAGCTGCCATTCCTACTTTTTCCAAAAAGCTTTTAGCAAGTTCTTCCGTTGCCTTTTTGTCTTTCTTTAACACTTTAACCGGTCCGACTGTACAATTATCTAATACATTCATGTTGTTAAATAGATTAAAGGACTGGAAGACCATACCGATCCGGCTGCGATATAAGTTGCTTTTATAGGAATCATCCATCACATTATCGCCGCGGTAAATGATTGCCCCATCCGTGGGATCTTCAAGTAAGTTCAAACAGCGTAAGAGAGTCGATTTACCCGACCCGGATGAACCAATGATGGTTACTACCTCGCCTTCTTTTACCGAAAAGTTAATATCTTTTAAGACTTCGTTATCACCAAATTTTTTCCGTAAATGTTTCACGTCTATGATTGGACTCATCCTTAAGCACCTGCTTTCTTGTTTAAGTGGGCCATCTGCTGTGTATTACCTGTTACTAGAATATAGGATGAATCGCCTTCTAGTCGGTGTTCTAACCAGCGGATAATTTGAGTCACAATGAAGGTCAATACATAATAAATAATCGCTGTCACAAAAAATGTTTCAAAGAAACGGAAATTTTGTCCAGCTATGGTGTTGGTTGTAAAGTATAATTCATTCATTGAAATCACATTCAAGACTGAGGTATCCTTAATATTGACCACAAATTCGTTACCGATAGATGGAAGGACGTTTCTAAAAGCCTGGGGCATCACTACTTGGCTCATAATCTGCCAGTGGCTCATACCGATGGCCTGAGCAGCTTCATATTGGCCGTTGTCCACCGATATAATCCCGCCTCGGACTGCTTCGGACATATAAGCCCCTGTATTGATGGATACTACTATCAAAGCTGCTTGTAAAGAAGTTAAATCAATGCCGGTTACAATTGAAGTACCAAAGAAAATGACCATGGCTTGCACAATCATCGGCGTTCCTCTAAATATCGATATATAAGCTGATAGCAGCCATTTGATTAAACCATCGATTATTTGCGGCATTATTTTTTTAGGTTGAGGAGTGGTCCTGACTATTGCTACCAAGAGACCAATAATCAACCCAATAAACGTTCCTGTGATAGAGATAATTAACGTATTGATTGTTCCCTGCAGGAAACTTTCACGGTTGGACATAAATATATCATACATTGTCCATAAAAATTCTGACATCTGTCTTTCCTCCATTTAATAAAAAACTGACTGGTTACAAACAAACACTCACCACCTATCTAAGAGAATGGGGCGGTGAGTTAAGTTTTAATTTTGACTGCCTTATTCTTCTAGTGCTGCCGGCTGTGTTTCAATTGCTTGTTGTAAAAATTCAGCGCGTTCTTCTTCTGAGATTTCTGCCAAGGCTTGATTGACACTTTCTAGTAAGTCGCTGCCTTTTTTCATACCGATAGCTAATTGACGATCCGCTTCCGGTACTTCAAAGTTAGGCTCAGGAACGACAAAAGCAAAATTTTCATTAGCTGAAGAAGCGGACTGTGCTTCCGGTAGTTCAGAAATATACCCATCGATTCTGCCTGCTTCTAAGGTTGCGCGCATAATCGGGAAAGATCTCATGGCTTCTTGTTTATCAACATCTGGGATTTGATCCACTAAAGCATAATGTAAGGTTGCCTGTTGGCCGGTAATTCGAGCTCCGGTGAAGTCTTCTAAGCTAGTAGCTTGGGTAAATTCAGAATCAGCATCAACAACGATCGCAAATTGTAATTCATAGTAAGGGTCTGAAAAGTCAATAGCTTCTGCACGTTCAGCGGTTGGTGACATTCCGGCGATAATTAAATCAATACGATTAGACTGTAAAGCAGGAATTAAACCTTCCCACTCGAGTTTCATAATGACCACTTCCCGGCCTAAAATTTCTCCAATCCGGCGCGCGATTAAAACATCGTAACCGCCTGCAAAATCAGAAGAATCTTGAATAGGCAGCGCATCATTTGAATCATCGTTTTGAGTCCAGTTGTAAGGAGGATAACCTGCTTCCATTCCTACGACTAAAGGTTCATGTTCTTGAGCAACAGCTGTTGCGGGTGCCAGTACTGATATTAGGAGCGAGAAAACTAAGAACATAGCTGGTATCATCTTCAACATTTTTTTCATTATAATCTTTCCCCTTTATTTGTTATTTGATCTTAAACAACGACTGAAATAACGAATCGGCATCGGCCAACCTATCAAAAGGATACAAAAAGACCGCGAACAAAAGGTCGCGGTCTCTCAAATGAGTTGATAGCCTTTTGCCCGGTTATTGGTTGCTCGTAATGACTTAACTGGGCAGCTAAGTATTACAGTAATAGATCTCTTATGACCTACTCCCAACGAATTCTCTCGTTTCGGCGAAATCCCCTTTCCAGCAAAAAACTGTACTCTTGTCATCCGCGCCTCGCACAATTACCTTTTTATATTGTCTTTCAGATTATCAGACTCCTAATTGCTTGTCAAGTTTTTTTATCGTTTTATTAGAATTAACTGATAATTTAAGAAGTGAAGTGAGAAAGACCTGCTTTCTCGGCTTTTTTTATAAACCTATCTCACTATATGGATATATTTTATTTATAACTATTAGAAAAATATTTTATTGTTTTGATAAGTTTATAAATTTCAGCATACAGATATAGAATAAAGTATCTTCAGCTGACAGCCTTAAGGAACCAATTCACCTAATTCTTTTTCAGCCGTCGTTAGGGCATGACTGATCACGTGATGCATGTCATAATATTTATAGGTTGCCAGTCTGCCTCCAAAGATGACATTTTCTTCCTGATCTGCCAGCTTTTTATATTGCTTATATAAGGCCTGATTTTTATCATCATTTACCGGATAGTAAGGTTCGTCTCCCTTTTCCCATTCCTTGGGGTATTCTTTTGTAACGACCGTTATCTTTTGCTTACCAAATTCGAAGTGTTTGTGTTCGATAATTCTTGTATAAGGAGTGTCGGAGTCGGTATAGTTTACCACCGCATTTCCTTGATAGTTAGGCATGTCCAGCAATTCATGCTCAAACTCTAAACTGCGGTATTGTAAATTTCCAAAACGGTAAGCATAAAACTCGTCAATCATGCCGGTGAAAATGATTTTATCAGCCAACGGGTCAAGCCTCTCTTTTCCCTTAAAATAATCGGTGTTTAACTCGGTATCAATACCTTCCAACATGGTCTCGGTAATCTTATTATAACCCCCAATCGGAATTCCTTGATAGGGATCGTTGAAATAATTATTATCGTAAGTAAAGCGGACAGGAAGGCGGTTGATAATAAAGGCTGGGAGCTCTGTTGCTTTTCTGCCCCATTGCTTTTCAGTATAACCCTTAACCAGTTTTTCATAAATATCGGTTCCAACTAAAGAAATTGCCTGTTCTTCAAGATTTTTCGGCCGGCTGATATTGGCTGCTTTTCTTTGTTCTTCAATCTTATCTTGTGCTTGCTGGGGAGTTATAACTCCTCATAATTTATTGAAGGTGTTCATATTAAAAGGCAGATTATATAGTTCTCCATGATAATTAGCAATCGGAGAATTAGTATATCGATTGAACTCTACGAATTGATTGACATAATCCCAGAGAAACTTGGAACTGGTGTGAAAAATATGGGCGCCGTATTTATGTACATTGATGCCTTCCACATTTTCACAGTAAATATTTCCGCCTAAATGGTCTCTGCGGTCAATTACCAGACATTTTTTCCCTTTTTTTCTAGCTTCAAAGGCAAAGGTGGCACCGAACAAACCAGCGCCAACAACCAGATAATCGTACTTTTTCACTTCTTTATGCCTCCTTCCGTTTTATAAAACAGTTTTGATCGCTTCGGTGTCCCTTAAACCCTTTGCTTCAAGTTTTTCTTCAATCAACTGATGCATTTGCCGCGTCGTATCTTCCCAGGAAAAGTCTTTCAAATAGTCTTGTACCGCTGTTTCCCATTCAGGGTCTTTCCCCTGAGATTTTTTTATATGTTCGGCAAATTCCTTACTACTTCTGCCGATTTTTACTAAGTCCAGATCTTCATAAGGATGAACGACATCATGTACTGCTGTTGATACTACCTTTTTACCCGCTGCTAAAAATTCCGGGGTTTTGGTAGGACTGATAAATTCAGTTGATTGATTGAGGGCAAAAGGCATAATGGCCACATCCCAGTTGGCTAAGTAATTCGGGAGTTCATCATATTTTTTTATCCCTAAATAATGAATATTTTCCGCCTTTGGCAGGGTTGCTGGATCAATTTTTGCTGTAGGACCTACCATTACAAAACTCCAGTCTGGAAGCTTCGCAGCAATGTTTTTAAGAAGTTCTATATCAAACCGTTCATCGATGACTCCATAAAATCCTGCGATTGGACGATGAATGGACTGCTGGTCTTCAGGATTAGGCAAGCCCGCCTTTGCACTTTCGAAATGATCATGATCAATGCTGCTGGGGAAGCAGTAAACTTCCTCATGATTTTGTTTTTTTGCTTTATAAAGACTGCGTCCGCCGGTAAATACTAAGTCTGCTCGCTTGAACAGTTCCTTTTCTAAATCAATCAAATTGGAAGGTGCAAATTTAAAGGCACCTAATTGGTCCATACAATCATAAATAGTTATGTGAGGCTTTAAAAATGCTGTATATGCCAGCGCCATTGGTGTGTAATACCACAAAATATCAGCTTCTATACTGAAGTCTTGGTAGACCTGCTTGATTATTTTCTCTAAAAGCGGCATATTGCCCATTTCATGGTGAGGCACTAGAGGGACAATCACGTTGACGCCTTCTTCACTTACATAATGATGGTAGTTCGCTTTATCACTTTCAGTGTTATTATAGTTATTTTGGTCTTCCGGCTCTTCAAAATAAAAAGTGCGATATTTTTTTGTCATTCTTTTAATAATATGCTGAGGTCTTTGGTAAACAAAATTCCATCTTAATTGCGAGAAAATTGACATATCCATAGATCATTCTCCTTTTATAATAAATAATAGTAATAAAAAAAGAGCCATTAGAGCTTCAATCCTTTGAAAATATCTGGTTAAATTTTAAATAAGTGACTAAAGGCATAAAGATATGGCACAGCATTATTTTAATACGTTAAAAAGGAAGAAGGTATCTTTTAGTACTTCATGGAATTATTTGTATTTAAAAAGCCCTCTACAGTCACTAGTAGTAAAGGACTTTGAGAGTAATAACCGCTATGGAATACTATACAGTTATGGATACTCGATTAATATTTTTATTTTTTTAAATTAGTTCCATAGCTCAATATTTTTATAGCTCTACTAAACTGCCTGTATGAATACGTTCCCTTTTAAGCTTTTCCGGCCAAGGATTTACCAGCTCACTCCAACTAAGACCCCCATCTTTAGAATAGAAGAAGCCTTTATTATTTAAAGCATAAAAAGAATCAGCCTTCTGTGAGTCTGCCATTAAATGAAAAACGGTTGAACCATCTGCTTGAGGTAAACCTGTTTGAATAATTTTCCAAGGCTGGTCACCTTCTTTTCTTACCAGGACACTTTCAGCCTTCGAGGGCTGGTAGGCATAGCGGGCACTCTTGGCCGCTGACGCGAGAAGCGTATCCGGATCCGCATTATTTACTGCAATATTCACTAAATAAGTATAATCACCCAGACCATTATTTTCCGTCTGCCAGTTTGCTCCGCCATCATAACTTTGTGCAAATCCGCCACCCCCTGCTTCATAAAGACGGTCTGCTTGAGTCGAGACCATGGTCAGTGAATGAACATCATATTGTGAACCAGGCTTACGGTCCTCCCATGTCTCCCCTTGATCCGAACTTTTCATCACCCCACCTAATTCAATTCCAGCAAACAGCCGCTCTCGATTATGCAAATCTACTTGAATCGCTTTGACGTGATGAGTATGTGGTCGCGGCGGGAAACTCCAAGAAGACTGTGAAGGCAGCTCCAGCAAAGATGGGAAATCCTGCCAGCTATTACCGCCATCTTTTGACCGGTACAAAGCACTTGGTTCACTGC
Source organism: uncultured Facklamia sp. (assembly GCA_964471435.1). Lineage (GTDB taxonomy): Bacteria > Bacillota > Bacilli > Lactobacillales > Aerococcaceae > Facklamia. Next base: position 1,445 of record CAYYGA010000062.1, on the reverse strand, counting down.
CGACATAAAGAACTTGAAAATCTTCCCCTTCGTCATGTGGGCTAACCGCTAAACTCATAATCCGTTTGGGTAACCGTTCTTCTGCCAACCCTCGCCAACTGCGCCCCTCATTTTCACTCACCCAAAGTCCAGCATCAAAACTACCCGCATACATCCGCTTAGCCTTTTGATCATAGGCACAACTAACAAACTCCTGATCGACTGCCTGCTCACTTAATTTCCATTGAGACTGTTCTTCTTTCAGTAGGAAAAAACTTTTTTTAGTAAAAAAACAAACAGCTTTCATCGAATCTCCTCCAGTATGTTAAGCGCTTTCTTTATTAAGGATAATATAGTCTAAGGATTGATTAAAATTTTAACCGCATTTGTTTTTGGTGGAATAACGAGCCGATAAGCACCAAATTTTTTTCTGGATAAACTCGGTAAAAAATAGCGTAAGCTTTTCCGATAAGGATTCTGCGTGTTGGATACTTAAGATTATATTTTTTTGAAACCTCAGCATAAATTTCAGGATTATATTGTAGAGAAGCGATTGCACTATTAATTAATTTCATCTGTTTTTTAATTGTTGCTTCACTCATTCCTAGATGCTGCCAATAATTCAACTGTTGGGTGAGTGAATCGACAAAAGATGAGGAGTAAATAACTTGATAATTATTCATCCCCCCAACCCCATTTTCCAAATTTTTCAATCATTTCTTCTTCAGTTATATAGTTGCCTTCTTTTTCAAAAATATGAAAACTCTCTTCTATTAAATCATGATCATGCTTTCGATTTACTTCATTTAAATCAATGATAATTTGATTGTCTTTTACTTCAGCTTTTAGCTCGTCCCCTTCACTTAGTCCAAATTCCTGAGGAAAAATTGCCCCAATAGAATTACCTATTTTTCTAATTTTTAAGATTGCCATAAAGACACCTCCTTTTTATAAATTATAACATGTTATAACATTTTTTCAATTAAAAGTGACAAGATGCTTAAAGCTTTTTAAGGTGGAATCTACATGCTTGAGGCTCCAATTTTATTTTCTTCATAGAACCAACAGGCGCTACATTGAAGAAAAAATTCATGATTATGTATTCTTCCAAAACATCACAAAGGGTTTGTCATGTGTGCAAGTTACCTCTTTTTTATTATATTAGTACACTTTCCGTGGTATTTTTTGAAATATATATTTAGACATTTTTTTGATTTCGATAAAGTGGTCCCCCAAGCGCGCACTCACTCGCAGGAGAAATCGGTCAGGTTCTCCAAATGCGCACTCGCTCGTAGGAGAAACCGGTCATCAGGCGGCAGGGGGTTCTCAAACTAAGGAGTGACCGCTTATCAATCTATCGGCCATTCTTCAGCTCAGGATAACCGCCTGAAACCTCCAAGATTAGAAAGTAATTAAAATTCTCCTTGACATTATGAGTGGATACATGTTAAATTCTAATCAACATA
>CAYYGA010000061.1:0-8490 GCA_964471435.1 uncultured Facklamia sp. | reverse complement strand
GTAGGCGATAAAATCTTCCAAGCCGTTTTCAAAAGCAAAAACTTCGCCGTCTTCATTGATATGGTCTTTAATTTCAATTGTTAAACCTTTTAATAAAAAGGCAGACTCACGCAGTCTTTCAGCAACTGTTTCATAGTCGATCTGCGCGTTGCCGAAAAGTTCCGGGTCCGGCATAAAATGAACAGCAGTGCCGCTGTCTGATTTGTTGCGGTATTTTGTTTTAGATAGTTTTGAAACTGGTTTACCGCCATTTTCAAAACGCATGTGATATTGGTAGCCGTCACGAACGACGGTTACTTCCAACCAGGAAGATAAGGCATTCACAACAGAGGCCCCCACTCCGTGTAGGCCTCCAGCGGATTTATAGCCGCCTTGGCCGAACTTACCACCGGCGTGAAGAACGGTAAAGATAACTTGAACGGTCGGTACACCTGAAGCGTGTTTACCCACCGGCATCCCACGTCCATTGTCTTGGATTTTGACCGAGCCGTCTGGCATCAGTTCTACTGTTATTTTATCAGCGAAATCAGATAAAGCTTCGTCCACTGAATTGTCCACAATTTCATAGATGAGGTGGTGGAGTCCTCTTTGATCGGTTGAGCCGATATACATGCCTGGTCGTTTGCGGACTGCTTCGAGTCCTTCCAGGATTTGAATGGCATCGTCGCCATAGTTTGATAGATTGGCTATTGATTTTTCATTTGTTGCCATACTGTCACCTCTTATATACTTTTAACTAAATGTTTGCGTAGTTAACTTCCCTATCATAGCAGAAAGATTATCGTTTTGTAAAATAGTGCGTAATAGTGGAGATAGAACTTTTGAAAAAGGTTCGAACGCTTCACAAAAACCTAAAGAATATCGTGAAGTGGTGGTACCGCCTTGAAATCTTGGCTCAAGGCTTGCCTAGCTATTCATTTCATAAGGACTAAAGTCCTAACGATTTGACAAATTACTTCATCCAATGAGTTATTGAATAACCGCTGTAAGCAATTACTCCACCCAGTGAGTTATTGAATAACCGTTCTCATCAATTACTCAAGCTAATGAGTTATTGAATAACCACTTCACACTCATATCTCGAGCCCATAGGTAAGAAAAACTCTCTTCAATCCTCAGTCAACGCATTACCAGTAGTTTCCAAGCACGAAAAAACCACCCGACAAGGGTGGTTCTTCTATCAGAGATCATCTCCGGCTTAGGCTTAGTTAAATAATTTTATTTGCTCGTCTAAATCGATTTTTGGCATATCACCGGCAGGTTCTGCAATTGAACCAAATGGCATTTGAGCGTTTAGTTCCCAGTTTTCTGGTAATCCTAAAGCTTCTTTGATTTTCTTGTCAAAGCCTTGCTCATAACCAATGTTAAAGTGTTGTAGAGAAGCACCGTAACCTAGTTCAGTTAATCCTAACCAAGTAGAATATTGAGCGATGGCAGAGTTTTGCTCTTTATAGTATTCGCTGCGCTCTTTGCTTCCAGTCGGCATGCTTTCAACCGCCTCACGGTCTTCAAAGAACAATACCGCACCGATACCGTTTAATGCACCACCAAGGATGCCGTTAAACCATTCGATCATGCTTTCATCTAAGATAGCTGTTTGTGCTTCATTAATTACCTGGCCGACTTTTTTATGAGAGTCGCCTGCAACAACAACTAAGCGTGTTGTTTGTGAGTTAAAAGCAGAAGGAGCTCCTAAAGCTAACTTTCCTAAAAACTCAGTGATTTCCTCAAGTGAGTGGTTAGCTTCATTTCCTAAATTGTAAATCGAACGACGTTTATTTGATAATTCTAATAAGTGTGACATATAACATTCTCCTCTTGCTTTTTTAATTAGTTTTTCTTTTCAACACTATCTATATTAAAACATTCATTTGAATATGTCAAGAGTTTTATCTCGATTTTTATATTTAATTCGTAATTTAGCTGTATATTAACAGTGCCTGATTGATAAAAATATAAATCATCACACTTTATGAAAAGGCTTCATTACCCTTGATTCTGCTGCATTCCAACTAGTCAGTACCTACTAAAACAAGCTATTTTTCCCAAAAAAATACTTCCAACACTCTATCGGTTTTATTTCTAATTCGAGATACATAAGGTATATAGCAGATATATTTTTAAAAATAATAAGCGGATTGAATCCATAAAAAAAGCCACCCCCAAATGGGCGGCTTAATTAGAGGTTAGTTAATTAATAGCTTATTTAATGACACGAACTTGTTCGTCTAAAGAAATTTTCTCAATGTCGCCTGCAGGCTCTTCAATTGAACCAAATGGCATTTGAGCATTTAATTCCCAATTTTCTGGTAATCCTAAAACTTCTTTGATCTTTTTGTCATAACCTTCTTTATAGCCAACGTTGAAGTGTTGTAAAGAAGCGCCGTATCCTAACTCGGCTAAACCTAACCAAGTTGAATATTGGACAATTGCGGCATTTTGTTCTTTATATAATTCACGACGCTCTTGGCTGCCTGCTGGCATTGAGTCTACTGCTTCACGGTCTTCAAAGAAAAGAACCGCACCTACTCCAGCTAAAGCACCTTGGTGAACACCTTTAAACCATTCCAGCATTTGGTCACCTAAGATAGCAGTTTGTGCTTCTTCGATTACTTCACCCACTTTATCACGGGCTTCCCCTGAAACAACGACTAAGCGGGTTGTTTGTGAGTTAGATGCAGAAGGAGCTTCTAAAGCTAATTTTCCTAAATATTCTGCAATTTCTTCGATGGAGTGATTAGCCTTATCTCCTAAGTTGTAAATTGAACGACGTTTCGTTGCTAAGTCTAAAAAGTTTGTCATATTGTATTCTCCTTTAGTTTGTCTTTGATCGATTACAACTATTATATTAAGTCATCTATTTAGATTAGTCAAGCTTTTTATCTCGAAATTAATATTAAATTCGTATCTTTATTATCGTGCATATATAAAAAAATGAGATAAACTGAAATTTATCACTATTAATAAACTTTATAAACGCCTATAATACAGCATTCTTAACCCTTAAAAGTTATAGGCTCTTTTTTGAACTGTAGAAGCTATAATTTTAAGTCAACCTTCTTTTTAATACTATTTCGAGATAAAACTTTTTAACCTATCCTATCCTTTTTTTAAAAAACAGCTTTTTCAATCGCTATTAAGGAGCCATCCACAATTAATTTTTAAAATAAAATATCAGTTGAAAACTTTTTTGGAATCAGCTCTTGAACTTTTCCTATCACAACTATAAATTTCCAGACAAAAATCACCTTCTATTAAAAGGACTAGGAAGATATAGTTTTTCTTTCAGGCCAATAATGATAGAATAGGCATAGTATTATTTTCAGGAGGCAATATGATGGCTAATAACCCGTCTGTTTTACAAGCATTTATTTTTATTATTATCGCGTATTTGGCTGGGTCAATACCTACCGGTGTCTGGTACTCCCGTTTTATTCACCGGACCGATGTCAGATCTTTGGGAAGCGGCAATAGCGGCGGAACCAATGTCGGGCGTAACTTTGGACCGGTAGCAGGAGCAGTTGTAATAACTGTTGACGTATTAAAAGGATGGATTCCTATGATGCTGGCCATGTCATGGTTTTATGGTACTTACAACTGGGCAGTTGCCCTTGTAGGACTGGCCTGTGTGCTAGGACATGCTTATCCGATTTGGGGAGGCTTTAAGGGCGGCAAGATTGTGGCCACTTCTTTTGGTGTCTTAGTCGGTTTCAATTTTTGGCTGGCACTGATCGGTGTAATTTTTTTACTTATCCTGCTCTATTTCTTCTCTATGGTCAGCCTAGCCGCTATGATGAGCTACACCTTAGTGACGGTCATCATTATTTTGAATTTCCCTTATATTTACGGGCTCTGCTTCACCTTAATTACACTTTTAATGATTTATCGTCATAAGGAAAATATTGACCGCATTGTCCACGGTCAGGAACGCCGTATTAATTTTGGCTTAAAAAAAAGGAATAAACAAAAATAAAGAATCATCCAGCCATAAAAATAAACTCCAGCTTGATTAAAGTCAGCCAAGTAAGATCCTTGGGTAAACTCACTTTAATCGAGTTGGAGTTTTAATTTTATCAGCGAGTAATTTTTACAGTCGGCCCTTTTTATAAAATCTTTTAAGCAGACTAAGATGCACCTTTAACAAAACTAATGGTATAGTCGTGAGATTTGATGGCTTGGGGCTTGAGAGAATTTATGCCGTACTTTTCGCTGAAGTCGCCGTCAAAACCGGCTTCGTCGGCAATCCCGGCCCAAGGTTCCAAGCAGACAAATGGCGCCCGGTTAGGATAAGGGCTCCAGATGCCCATGAAGGACATTCTGATAGGATCAATAGAAATTGTTACGTCGGCTGCTTTATCTTCTAAAATAATTTCAGTATGCTGGTTGATTTGATAAATCAAAGCATCGCGACGGAACATTTTATGGTCCAGCTGAACTTTATCCATGGCTTGATACTTGGCTTTATGGCTTTCTATTAATCCTTCGTCATTCAAGGGAATGCGGTAATACTGGCCGGAAGGTTTGAAGCGCAGAAAAAGCTTGTCAAATTCCTCGAAACTGCCCTCGGGTTTATGGTGGGATACATTAAAGGCCGGATGACCACCCACTGAATAATATAAAACTTCTTGAGTAGAAGGATTTAAAATTTCATAAGAAACTGTGACTTGATTATCAAACAAGATATAAGAAACTTGGAAATTAAACTCAAAAGGATAGCATTCCAAAGTTTCAGCTGTATGCTGTAAATTTAACGTAACTGCATTAGTGGTAACTTTCTGCACCGTAAAAGTCCGATCGCGGGCAAAGCCATGACGCTCCATGGAATAACTTTTACCTTTATAATTTAATTTATTCTGATTTAAAGTTCCCACGATTGGGAACAGGACCGGCGACCGCCTCCCCCAAAATTTTGTATCTCCTTGCCATATAAACTCGTGTCCCGACTGCTTATCGATTACAGATTGAATTTCAGCCCCCTTTTCAGTAATCGTCACACTTAAAATATCATTTTCAATGGTTATCAAGAAAACATCCCTCCCTTTTCTATTGTCATCTGCTATGATACCGTTTTACTTAAACTTTTTTAAAAAATGGGGGCGCCTTTAAGAAGCAGACCTCTCCTAAAGAGCTGAACTCTTTTAGAAGGTCTTCTTAAATTACGGTACTCCCATTTTTAAAATAAATTATATAAGCTTATAAAATATAGTGACTTAAGTCCTGGTTGCCAACTTTATCAGCCAGTTTATCGTCGACATATTTTGCGGTAATGTCAATCTCCATCGGTGTATTGGCGGCTTCAAAGAGCAATTCTTCCAAGACTGTTTCGATGATGGTGTGTAAGCGGCGTGCTCCAATATTATCCGTATTCTCATTTAACTGCACGGCGTAATGAGCCATGCGTTCAACTGCTTCATCCTTGAAAGTGATATGAACTTCTTCAGTTGCAAGTAACGCTTGGTATTGTTTCAAGAGCGCATTTTGTGGTTCGGTTAATATACGGACAAAGTCTTCTTCTTTTAGATCTTCCAGGTTGACTCGGAGCGGGAAACGACCTTGTAACTCGGGAATCAAGTCGGAAGGTTTAGCCACGTGGAAAGCTCCTGAACCGATAAATAAAATATGATCGGTTTCGATAATGCCGTATTTAGTTTGGATCTGGCTTCCTTCCACGATCGGTAAGATGTCGCGCTGGACTCCTTGACGGGAGACTTCTCCTTGATTTTGATTCTTAGTGGCAATTTTATCCATTTCATCAATAAAAATGATGCCCTGGTCTTGGGCTAACTCCAGGCCGGCCTGATTTAAGTCTTCCTGGTTGACTAATTTGTCGGCTTCTTCTTCAGTTAAGAGTTGTAAAGCTTCTTTGACTGTTACTTTGCGCTCAATTTTTTTCTTAGGTTTCAAGGCATTAAGCGATTCCTGCATATCCATCATTTGTTCCATCGCCGGATTCATGGAATTGAGTTGAACTTTTGGTTCATTGATTTGGATAGTCACTTCGTGGTTGTCAATTTTACCTTGGCGAATTTGTTCGCGGATAGCACGGCGGGTCGATGCAATTTCTTCATCAACGACTTCCTCTTCTTCTTCCTCTTCCTGGGCAGCAGAAAAATCCCCTTGCATTTGGCGCATCAAAGTAGCCATATCCGGGAATCCAAAACCGCCTCCGCCTTCAGATCCTTCTTTTTTATCTTTTTTGGCTTTTCTACCCGGTACTAAGACTTTTGCTAAGCGCTCAATCGCCTGGGTCTCAGCTTCTTCATGCACTTCGTCATGTTTCATATCGCGTACTAAGCGAATAGACTGATCCACTAAATCGCGTACCATGGATTCAACGTCACGGCCGACATAACCGACTTCGGTATATTTGGTGGCTTCTACTTTAATGAAAGGTGCGTTCACAATTTTAGCCAGACGGCGTGCAATTTCTGTTTTACCTACTCCGGTCGGCCCAATCATCAGTAAGTTTTTAGGTTTTACTTCTGCCTGCATTTCATCTTCTAATTTTAAACGGCGCTCACGGTTACGCATGGCAATGGCGATGGAACGTTTGGCATCATGCTGACCGACGATATAGCGGTCCAATTCGGCTACAATTTCTCTAGGTGTTAAACTTGTCATCTATCTAACCTCCTGCTTCTTATTCAAAATCTTCTACAATAATAGTATCATTGGTAAATACATCAATTTCGCTGGCAATTTGAAGAGCTTTTTCAGCAACTTCGCGTGCGGTTAATTCTTCACTGTTGCGTACCATGGCCCGGGCTGCCGCTAAGGCAAAGTTACCGCCTGATCCGATTGTTAAAATGCCATCATCCGGTTCGATCACTTCCCCGGTTCCTGAAACCAATAATAGATTGGATTCGTCCATAACAATCAACAAAGCTTCTAACTTTTGTAAGGTACGGTCGGTACGCCATTGTTTGGCTACTTCTACCGCTGCACGCGCCAATTGTCCTTGATGGCTTTGTAATTTTTCTTCAAACATTTCAGATAAGGTAATGGCATCGGCTACCCCGCCGGCAAAGCCGATTACGACTTTGTCGTTAAAAATACGGCGCAATTTACGAGCGCCGCCTTTCATAATAACGGATTCTCCCATGGTTACCTGACCGTCGCCGGCCATTGCTAATTGATTATCTTTTTTCACTGCACATATCGTAGTCATTAATATTATTCCTCCTTGTTTCTTCGACGCGCCCTCGGGTGAGCCTGCAAATACTGCTTGCGCATCTGGTCATTGGTTATATGTGTATAAATTTGGGTGGAACTTAAATTTTCATGCCCCAGCAGCTCCTGTACTGAACGCATATCCGCTCCATTGGCTAATAAATGCGTGGCATAGGAATGCCGTATTTTATGCGGATGGACTTTTAGATTCAAGCCCTGCTGGTCAACAATTCGTTCTAAAATCGACCGGATCTGCGCGGGTGTAATCGGTCTGCCTTTATCGGAAAGAAAAAGGATTGAATCCGACCCTGGGTCTGTTTGATTTAAAGCTAAGAGCTGAGGTCTGAGTTCGTTCAGATAAACTTGGACTGCTTGGATGGCTGGATCCCCGATGGGAACGATGCGTTCTTTATTCCCTTTACCGCGCACTCGGGCTATTTGTAAATCCATTTCGATCTCTTCTATTTTTAAACCGCAGACTTCAGATACCCGCATACCGGTCGAGTACATCAATTCAATTAAAGCGAAATTTCTTAAGTGGTTTGGATGTGTGTCCTTTCTGGCCGCTTCAATTAAATCTTCAATCTCGCCTTCATATAAAAAGTCGGGTAAATGCTTTTGTGAGACCCGGTAAGAGATTAATTCAGTCGGGTCCTGGTCAATCCAGCTGTTTTGAATGGCGTATTTAAAAAAAGACCGTAAACTGGATAGTTTGCGTGCAATCGTAGTTTGGCTGAGCTGGCGTTCATGCAGGCTGGCTAAAAATAAGCGCATGTCCTGATAGGCCAGCTGGTCAAACTCAAAGCCGCCTGACTGGTCTAAAAACTCTTTTAATTCATTGAGGTCTCTTTCGTAAGCGTTGCAGGTATGGTCGGAGTAACGGCGTTCATTGGCTAAGTATTGAATGAAGTTATCAATTTTGGCTTGCACGGCCTTCCTCCTTTTTCTTTGCTTGGTGTGGTACAGCACTTCCTCTATTATATCTTAATTAGCGGGAATGCGAAATAATAAGGAAATAGTTCTTTAGGTTATTATTATAACATACTATTGGGAAAATCTATTTAGACCAAAGTATGAAAATTGGAAAAGGGATTATATAATTCAATGAGAAAGTGGCTGATTTAAAACTAGCTCCTTAGTGTGGAATCTTAGACTTATAACAAGGGAGGCATCTAAAAAATCATTGCGTCATCAACTTTCGATCAAAGCGGTGGAACGCTAACGCATAGGGAAAGTCTAAGACCTAAAGGTCAAAGACTTTCCGCTACGTCCTTCACTTTCTTTCGAAAGTTCCGGATTCAGCTGGCTATTCGGAGGTGT
>CAYYGA010000060.1:0-8591 GCA_964471435.1 uncultured Facklamia sp. | reverse complement strand
TGCTTCCCTTATTCTAGATCCAAAAGGAGACTGTCTATGATTGATTTTACACTACCCGATGTGATTTACTTGATGCCCGGTTCTACTTCCATGCGCCAGCCGCTCAGTTACCTTGCCACGCTCATTCAGTCCAGCACTGCCTTTCATCCTCACCAATCCGCTGCTTATTTATTTTGTAACGACAGCCGGTATATTCTCCGCATTCTTTATTGGGAAGGCAACAGCTTTATGGAACTGCGGTACCACGTGGAAAAAGGCCGCTTCCAGTGGCCGGGCGGAGACCTAAAGTTTAGAGAAATTTCTCTCTGGCAGTTGGAACGACTCTTACAAGGAGATGCGCTCCTCCCACCGATTAAAGCCCCTCAATTAAAGTTAAATTAAGGTTAAATTGGGTGGTAAATTTATCGATTAAAGAGTATAATAGAGGGAAAGAAGGAGGTGAAAGTCATGGCGAAATCAATCGAACCGGTTGATGAACTGGAAGTAGTAAAAGCACAAAACACGGCCTTGATGGCGGAAGTCAAACGGCTGAATGAAATTATTCAGCTGTTTACCAAACAATCCTTTGGTCGCTCGAAAGAGTCGATCATTCCTGCGTCCCAAACGAGTTTATTTGACGACGACACTCAAAAAAAAACAAGCGGTAAGGAAGACCAACTGCCAGAGGAATCAACGCCAGCGGCCGAGCGGGTGCGCCGGCCTAAACCCAAAGGTCGTAAACAAGCCAACTTGAATCAGTACCCCCAGCGGGCGATTTACCACACCTTGGAAGCAGCCGACCAGATCTGTCATGACTGCCACCAGCCCTTAACCGATATCGGAGCGAGTTTAGTCCGGCGCGAATTAAAGTTTGTGCCGGCTTCTTTTGAATGCCTCAACCATTACCAGCACACCTATAAATGTCCCTGCTGTTCCCAAACCGCCGCCACCGATCAGTTTCAAAAAGCCGTCGTGCCCCAAGCTCCCTTGACGAATAGTTTGGGGTCGGCGTCTCTCTTAGCAGAAACTGTCTACCAAAAATATGGATTGAAAGTCCCCGCCTACCGTCAAGAAGCTCATTGGGCCAGACTGGGGACTCCGTTGTCACGCGGAACCCTCTGTCGCTGGCACATTAAAGTGTGCGAGTACTACTTAAGCGCGGTCTACGATGCCTTCCATCAGGAGTTGTTGACCCAAGATATTGTGCACACTGACGAAACGACCTTTCGGGTCTTAGAAAGCCAGAAAGAACGCACCTATTATTGGGTGCTTCAAAGCTCCAAACACCATGAGCGACCGATTGTGTACTATGCGCACCGGGACGGACGGGGCCAAGATAAGTTTGACTCTGTGGTGGGGAACTATCAAGGGGTCATTCACTGTGACATGTATTCGGTCTACCCATCCCATGCCAAGTCCCATGACACCATTCAATTAGCGGGGTGTTGGGCCCATTTACGCCGTAAGTTTTACGAGGCTTATGTGCCTTCAGCCGACGACGACTCGTTGCCTGCCCGCATTGTCCGACAAATCGGCATCCTTTTCCATAAAGAAAAGCAATGGCAGTCCTTAAGCGTGGAGGACCGGCTTCACCAACGCCAGCGACAGCTGAAACCCTTGATTCAGGACTTGTTTCGCACCATCGAACAATGTTATGCCAATCAGGTCTATCGGGGAAAATTTTATGAAGCCTTACGCTATGCCCTCAACCATCGGTCCCATTTCTATACCGTCTTAACCGATGGGCGCTTGGAATTGAGTAATAACGCAGCGGAGCGGTCCATGCGCAGTGTGGTCATGGGACGCAAGAACCAACTCTTCACCCGTTCCTTCGCGGGCGCTCGAGCAGGGGCGATCCTTTTAAGCCTGTTAGAAACCGCCAAACGCTACCAAGTGGACGGCCGCGCTTATATTGAGTATCTCTTGACGTATTTGCCCAATGAACCCAGCTTAATCGGCAGCGATTTATCGGGCTACATGCCGTGGGATCCCCACATACAAGCGGTCTGCCGGATTTAAGCGGTTGACCTTTTGAGATAAACTGGCCTTGAAGACACTCTTTTCAAGGCCAGTTTATCATGCCCGTTTTTAAAAGAATAGATACTTCACTATAACGCGCTTACTTTCTGCCCGAATGGGATTATGGAATCCGTTCTTAATAGGGTTTAGAGCTGACTTTGATCTTACATTCAGCTCATCTTGAGTTTGTGAGCGGATTCATTGATGCGAGTCGGGTCAAGGTCAGCTGTTATAAACTTTTTGACTCCTCTTGTCTTTTAATCACTAGGTTCTCTTAATTCAGTCTTGTATCCATCAAAAAAACGGATCCCTATTACAGGAGCCGTCCATTTTCAAAAATATATTTTATTCAACGTCTGCTTCTTCATAAATGTTGGTTAATGGCGGTACGACTTGTTTCTTACGGGAAACAATACCGTCGAGGTTGAACTCGTTATCGCTGACTTCAATATCAAAAGCCTGCTCGACCACAGATAAATCTTCACCAACAGCAATCCCGCGAGAGGTGTTTTCTAGGATATCCGTTATTACTAAAAGATATAAATCCAAGCTCATATCGCGGCGTTTTTCTGCCATGACTTCCATTAATCCGGCTTTACGCTCAAAAACTTCATCAAAACCGATGGTCTCAATTTGACCAATGCGTACGGATTTTTTGCCCATTTGGAAGTTTTTAGCGTCGCCTTCGACTAAGTCCTCATCCGAGACCTTGGAAATGTCTGCTCCGGACTTTAATAATTCCAAACCATACTCATTTAAATTAACACCGGCTAGCTCTGCTAAAGCTGCTCCAATTTTTTCATCTTGAGCAGTTGTAGTCGGTGATTTGAACAAGAGTGTATCCGAAATAATCGCTGATAACATAATCCCTGCCATTTCTGCCGGAATTTCGTAGTCATATTCATTAAACATTTTATATAAAACGGATGCCGTCGATCCGATCGGCTCCGCACGGTAAAAGACAGGCCCATTAGTTGTGAATCCTGAAATTCTATGGTGGTCGATTACATAATCAACAACCACATTATCGATGTCATCTGCAGATTGCTGTGGTTCATTATGATCCACCAACGCTACTTGTGTCGTCTCGTCGGCCACAGTTTCCACCACACGCGGTGCTTCAAAACCAAAACGCTCTAAAGCAAAAGCCGTCTGCGTATCCACTTTACCTAAAGCCACCGGCTCCGCATCATGCCCCTCTTTTTCCAAAAAGTAAGCAAAAGCAATCGCCGAAGCAATCGTATCCATATCAGGGTTTTTATGCCCAAACACTAAATATTTTGTCATCAAAATCCTCCTCAAATCTCATTCCTCTAATAGTTTAGCATTTATTCGGGATTTTTTAAATGGGAAAAGGTTGGGAGGTGGTAACTCATCAGAGCGAGTGCGCGGTTGGAGAGACTGAAGAATTTCTCATCAACGCGAGTGCGCCCTTAGAGGGCCTGACCGATTTTTCAACATCAATAAAGAGCTTATGAATCATCCTTTCAGTTATTTTTTACACTATAAAAGAGTTCTTCTTGCATTTTATCTATCAATCAGCAGATTTATTATATAATTGATTAGTTAAAGCTTCTTCTACAGGTGTAGGTATTTTTCCTAAAAAGTAATCTTCTATAGTTTCCCAGAAAAATTCTGTATAGTTTTTTACTTTTTCAGATTGGGAATTACCCTCTGCTTGAAATTTAAAAAGATAAGTTAACATCTCGACACTTATATAATGTTTCATATGAACATCATTTAACAAACGATTTTTATAAAATTTATTTTTCTTAATGGCACTTTCCAGTGGACTTATCGCATTAATGCGAATATATATTTGAGGATTGTTGCCATTTTCAACATTATAATTAATTAATCCTATTGATTCTGCCAACCCTAAAGGAATAATATCTAAATCAAATTGGTTACTTTTTTTAGTTCTATAATAATATTTTATAAACACTTCTTCATTTTCATAAAAAGTAATTTTATTTCTGAAAAAATTATTTAAAGTATCTTTTATGAAGTTAATAAATATATCATAGTTATTATTTAATACATAAGTTGATTCTTTTAATGAAGGCCGTTCCTTAATAAAATTATAATTCTTAACTTTTTGATATTCAAAACATGTATTAATAAATGCTTGTGCAATTGACCTTGATTTAAATATATCAGATAGATTCATTTTACTCTGGAGATGATATCCTAATTCATTAATTGAAAAATAAGTTCCTTTACGTTTTTTGTCAGCTACAAACTCTTCAAAAGCATGTACATATAAATTTAATTGACTTAAAACATCATTAATATGATTATCTGCAAGCTTTATTATTGAAATTCCTGTTGCATAGATAAAGTCTTTAAAATATGTATAATGCTTTAATTTTGGTCGTTCATCTGGAGTAAACAACATATATTTAAATTGGGGGAAAGATAAATGTTTATAATGATCCTCCCATAAAGCTGATAAATCTATTGTATAAATAGCTTTATAATGGCTGTTCTCTAGGTGATGTTTTAATTTTAAATATTGTCTAATAGATGAGTTCATCAATTTCTCTTCTATTTCTTGATTCACTAGTATATTATCTCTTCCAAAAACGGATCGTGGCCTGGCTGCGAAAGGAGGAAATCCAATATTATTAGGTGATTCGAAATCTTTTTCAATCAATAATAAAGCGGTCTTTAATTTATTATCTAAATTACGATCATCATTAATTTCATCTTCTCTAAAAATATGTTTAAAATCTACAGCACTGATAACTAAATTACGGTTATTTCCCTTTTCGTGATACAAGTTAATAATTTTATTCATGACAGCCAGCAAATGATCTCTGGTGATTTTACCCATACCATGAAGACGTTTTACCTCGGTAAAATCTCTTGAAAGAAAATCCAACCAGGCAAAGCCATATTGCACTTCATTTTTGTCTCGAGCTACACGCCCTATTTCTTGAATATAATCAGTAACAGATCCTGAAGGGGCGTAATGGTAGACATTTGTAATATCAGGAATGTCAATGCCCATACCGAAAGCTTTAGTTGCTAAAACAAACCGAAGTTCTCCATTTTTGAAACTGGTCAAGACTTCATCTTTTTCTTCTTTTTGTAATTGGCCATTATATATACCTGTAATTGCGGCGATTTCAGCATGGTTTAACTTTAAAAAACTATTAAATTGGTTTAATAGTTTAATAGTAGGAAAATAAACGAGAGTTTTTTGGTTGTTTTTCCAAGCTCTCTCCAAGTGAAGCAAAGTTAATTGCTGCTTGGTTTTCAAATATTCCCGACTATAATCTTCTGTTTTTTTATCGGAAGAAGAAATACACATATAGATATCATCACGTTTTACATTCCCAAAATAGGATATTGGATTGATCATATTTAGACTGTCTCGTGTTTCCAAGTACATGTCTTCTTTTCCACCATAAATTGCAGTTGCTGTAAAGGTGACTATTGGGAAAAGATAGTTTTTACGCAACTTTTGTAAATAAATGCCCAAATACCAATAGTCCGCTCTAAAAGATTTACCCCAAGTAGTTACAATATGAGCTTCATCAATTATCACCAAGCCAATTTTTCGATCGCCAATTAACATTTTGATATCGGATCGGCTTTGTAGAGTTTCCGGAGATAAATAGAGCATGTTCACTTCACCTTTAGAAATTTCATTAATAATTTTATCTCTTTCAAAAGGGGCTACATTTGAATGAATCGTTCTAGCAGTATTGATACCTTTCTTACGCATCGAATCTACTTGATCGTTCATTAAACCAATCAAAGGTGAAATGATTAAAGTAAGTGGATTTTCTTTCGAAAATTCCTGGCTCAAATAGAGAGACGGTACTTGAAACATCACAGATTTTCCAGAACCAGTAGCCGATGTTATATAAACATCACGGTAGGATTTATTTTGAAGGGCTAGTTGAGTTTGTTCTACAATATCATTAATAATTTGTGCTTGTGATATTTTTATTAACTGTTTTTTGGGATCACGAACATCACGATACATTGATAAATCTCTAAAAGAGGAATAACCCCAATATTCTTTTAAAATATCAGTATACCTGGATAAATTATGAATCGTGGTGGATTCTATAGTTTTCTTGGTAAAGTATATAGTAGTAGTCTCTTGTAAAAGTAATTGTAAAATTTCAATTCGCTCTAAATATCTATTCGGCAGGTCAGCTAATTTTGTCATTGTAACAATACGTACTTCTGAGGGTTTTTCATTATGGGTCATCAATTGAAATACTAAATCTAAAAAAACAGTCTCATCATCTGATAATTCTATAATTACTGTATCAGCACTTGCCTCTGTTGGTTCAATCATTTTTACATGATTGTTTTGGACTTTATAATAATCTAAAATGGTTACATTATCTATTTCAGTATCATTATATGATATGTAGTACTGATCATTTTTTTCAGAATAAAGTACTCCTCCATAAAAGGAGGAAATTAATTCTAACTCTGCTTTCTTTGCACTATCAATCTCCTCTTCTATGTTCAGGTAAAAATCTTTGTATACTCGTTCTATATCCACGATAGTATTATCAAAAGGATATTTTTTATTATATAAATTGTTATTAATTACAACAACATTAAAGTTAAGATTCACTAACTGATAGGAGAGCAGAAGTTCTTCATAGGTCATCCAGTATACTTTTATAGAATTACTAGCTTTACTTATCAATTGAGGCAGTAGGCGTTCACGAACAACATTGAGGTCCAATTCATTAATAATCAATTTTGGAAACTCATCAAAAAATTTGTTATTAAGATCCTTTAATAAGCTATAAGGAAAACCTTTAAATACCACAATCGATACTTTTTCATGATTTTGACTTTCTATACTACTCATAATTTCATTTAACTGCATTATATTACCTCATAATATTCTTTTAATTGATTGCTTCTACTAGGCTGTTGTAAACGAGTTAAGGCTTTCTTTTCTATCTGCCTGATACGCTCTCGAGTCACATCATGGTCTTTTCCGATTGTTTCTAGCGTCCGCCTTCCTTTTCCGTCTAATCCGAAACGTTTAATAATTATATCCCTTTCTCGAGGCCTTAATTCCTCTAACAAGGAAAATATGATTGATTGTAAAGATTCATCCATGATTTGTGAATCTGGACTAGGGATTGAAGCATCTTCTATAAAATCTCCTAAGGTTGTTGATTCCTCAATGCCCACAGGAGTGTCTAAACTAACTTTACTCATAAAAGTGTTTTTAACTTGAACTGCCTCTATTACTTTTTCTAAAGATAATTCAAGTTCTAAAGCTATCCATTCATAGTTAACTACCCCAAAATTACTAAAGGATTTACGTTCCATCAGTCTAATTTTATTTATACGTTCTCCCATATGAACTGGCACTCTAATTGTATTGGATTGATCCATTATCCCCCTAGTAATCTCTTGCCGTATCCAGTGAACCGCATAAGTTGAAAATTCAAATTCCTTGCTTAAATCAAACCTTTTTGCTGCTTTCAAAAGCCCTATCATTCCATGCTGAAACATATCATCTTCAGAAAATGAAGGACTTTCTAACCTTTTATATCGACTAACCATTTTTAATACAAGTTGCCTGTTCGCATAAACTAGCATTTCTAATGCTTCCTCACTCATATCCTCCCCGGATTGATAGTCGCTGATATATTCTTTATTATCTTTAAAATTTGGAACTGCAGCAAGTTTGCTAGCACGCTCAATAAAGTCAGTAGAATTAATTATTTTATCTAAATCACTTTCAAAATTTTCATCTAAAAAATCTAAAGGATTATTCGCTTTTGTATTACTATTAGTTTGGGAATTGGCAGCTGTTTGCATTGGTTCTTGAATTTTTGAAGGAATATTTTCTATTTTTATAGCTATATTCAGTTCTTTATCGGCATTAATTTCTAAGCCAGGCTGATGCTTCTCCTCCTCAATAATATAGTCTGTAGAAGGTGTAAGATTAGTCATAGTAAGGATATGCTCTTTCCCGTCTCTATAAACGTAAGATATAATTTCTGGTTTTATAGTCTCGAGAGGATAGTTTTCGCCTTGTTTAGAGTATAAGGTTTGTTTATTATTTGAAAAATATTCTGCCTTTGTTAAGTCATTTTCTTCTATATTTTTAATAACGGGTAGTGGTTTAGATATAGTTGAGTCTTCCAAATCTATGCAATTTTCTGATGCTTCATCTTTTGATTCAGCTGTTTCTGAGACGCCTAAAGCAGAAGGTAGTGAAGCGTCTTGGGGAATACTCACCGTTAAATTATTTATCTGCTTTTTATTCAATTGCTTTGAAATTGCCGATACTAACGTAGTAATTTCTGATATTAAAGCTTTTTTTTCTAGTGGACAAATATTAAAATCAGCATTTACTTTATTTTCTTGAGTTAATATTTTTTCTTCTAAAGATAACTGAGGTTTTATTTTTTTGACTTGTTTAACTACAGTTTTTGCTTCTATGCTGCCCTCATTATTTTTTGAAATCTGATTGTCGATATCGGTTATTTGATTGGTACTGTTGTTATTTTTAAAAACGATTGGAGATGTTTTTTGATTAACAGAGGGAGACTCTATATTTTTTGATGAGCGAAAGAGTCTATCTTTAAATT
>CAYYGA010000059.1:3077-8753 GCA_964471435.1 uncultured Facklamia sp. | reverse complement strand
GACGGTTCCGCAAAGGCAATGATAAAGCCTAAAATAAAACCTCCGATTAACACTACCCAGGACTTCCCGCTGAGGACCATACCCCTGCCCAAGTATTCTCCAATCGGGGTAATCGCAATATCCACTCCCACCAAGAATATGGTCAGTCCTAAAATAACAAAAGCAGCTCCAATTAAAAATTGAATTAAGATGGTGCTTTCAATCGGTGTAATCGTAAAATGTAAAAATAAAACAAACACGACAATTGGCAAAATGGAGCGTATCGTTTCATTTAACTTAACTGTTAGTCTATTCATTGTTCCACTCTCCTTTAGTCAGGGTTAATCAGTACTGAAACCCTTAACATCTGAAATTGGAAAAGTGAACAGAATTCCGGTGTTAGGCTGTTCAAAATTCATTTCATCGTTAATTCGATTACTAATGTCCAAGCTTTCTTCAGTTGTAGATATAATCAACACAATCTCTTTTTCAGGCTCAATCTCCATATTAAAGACTTTCTTTGCCTTACGAGCCGTTCCACGCCCATGCATGATTGTCCCACCGGAGGCCCCTGCTTCTTTAGCTACTTCCACAACAGTGTTGGCTAAACCGCGGTCAACGATCACCATCATTCCTTGATACATATAATCCTCCTCGATCACCTTGTTTCCTAAAGCACGCTGGTCAGATAAAACTGTCCCCATCACTCGACTTAAAGGCACAATAAACTCAATACCTTGATGTTTTTGATTAAAGTTAAATTCCTCATCCAACGCTTCAAATAAAGCATGAATATTTTTCGAACTGTTAACGACTAAGGCAATTTCCCGCCTCACATTATCCAAGCCTAAAAAGCTCCATACTTTATCACGGACCGACCCCAGTCCATACATAAAAGTTCCTACAGGTATCTCGGTTTCACGTGCAATTTTGGTAATTCTTTTGGCTTCTTGATTACCTACCACCACCCATAAGAGGGCCATCTCATCATTTTCCAACACTTGTTGATGTTTTTCCAAAAACTCACCTCATCCCCTTTGATTGATTCTAGTTTAGCACAACCTCTACTAAAAATTAATTAGAGCAACTTAACACTAGTCACGGTCTGTCATTTCATGACCAAGTAGCTCAAAATAAGGTTTAAACTCCTCCGGTGCTTCTGTTTGAGTTAACAATTTAAAAGGCAGCTCTGCCTCCTGCTGCTCCTTTTCTTTTAAAATAAAAAGGAAACGAAAGTCAATATGACAGTGGCGGCCTTCAGCTTTAACCGGATTGGCGGGAATGTCAAAAAGATTCACATCCACTAATCGAGAGCATTTGGACTCATCCACTTGAAAGCCGGTTTCCTCTTGAAACTCTCTCATAGCAGCTTCTACCGGGCTTTCTCCGGCTTCTACATGTCCTGCCGGAAGTAAAGTCGTTTTTAAATA
Organism: uncultured Facklamia sp.; assembly: GCA_964471435.1. Taxonomy (GTDB): domain Bacteria; phylum Bacillota; class Bacilli; order Lactobacillales; family Aerococcaceae; genus Facklamia. Next base: position 7,344 of record CAYYGA010000059.1, on the reverse strand, counting down.
AGGATGGTAAATAAAAAAGAGTTGATCACCTTTAAAAACCAAAGCAGAGGCTGAAAAATGGACCTCACTTGACCGGTCCGTTAAATCTTCCTCTGCCTGGGCTTCAAGTAAGTCCATAATCTTTGTCAATTTTGTGCTGGTGATCCAGTCTGCCTTACTGGTCTGCAAACTTTTTATTTGTTGCAGGCTTGTTTTCTTCAGCATGGAAGTTAAACTCACTCCTTACCGTCTTAATTAAATAAAAAGAACCGACCACAAAAATAGGAGCTTTCAGTTCTTTTTGGGCATAAACTAAAGCCTCCTGCGGCTTTTCAAAAGCCTGCGCAGCAATTTCCTGATCTTTAAAAATTTCTGCCAGCTTGTCTACCTCCAAAGCACGCTCCGGATGGTCCGGCTGGGTGAGTAAAAAATCAGCCGGTAGCTGCTTCAATTCGTCCACCATCTCAAGGACATCCTTATCCTTTAGAAAGCCGCAGATTACAGTTACCTGCTGCTGGGGATAAAGCTCTTTCACACTATGGACAAATTGCTGCATGGCATCAACATTATGGGCCGCATCTAAAATAACAAGAGGATCCGACTGTACTCTTTCAAACCGGCCCGCTAAAGATACATCCTTTAAAGCCTGCTGCACCCCTTCCACCGCCGGTACTTCTTTTTGATCTTGCAGCCAGTCAGCATACCACGTCATAACCGTCGTTAAATTTTCTTTTTGAAACGAACCCTTCAAGCCTAATTTCACCTCAAAGACAGGCTGATTCGGTAAATGAATCTGATACACCTCTGGACTTGCCGATTCCACTAAAGTTAAATCCGCTTTTATTAAATCAGCACCCTTAGCCTTGGCCAGCGTTTCAAGCTGCTCCTCTACCCCTTCTTTTTGAAAAGGGCCGACGACCGCCTTTTGATTCGGCCGCAGAATACCTGCTTTAGTTTCAACGATTTCAGCCAGATTATCTCCCAGTAAGTCAATATGATCCAGGCCTATTTTGGTGAAAATGGCGTAGTCTGAAAAAGTGATGGCGTTGGTTGCATCTAAAAGACCTCCCAAACCGCATTCCAATACAACATAATCACAGGCCAGATCGGCAAAATAAACCATGGCTATTAAAAAAGTGGTCTCAAATTGGGAGAGGTCTTCTTCCGGCTTGAGACCTAAAAGTAAGGCAGCCTGGTGAACTTGATAAAGACTGGCTTTAAATTCCTGCGGGCTGATTAGGGTGCCATTGACTTGGATGGATTCACGCTCAGTAAACAAATGAGGACTGGTAAATAAACCAGTCCGCAAGTTGTGAGCTTTTAAAACAGCAGCCATCATAGTGGAAGTAGAGCCTTTGCCATTGGTTCCTGCCAGATGAATAATCTTAAAGGCCTGGTCCGGATCCCCTAAAGCTTTCAGCATTTTTTGTAAAAGTTTGATCCGGTCGCCTTCTCCATATAATATGCTTGGCGTGTTTTCAGCTAAGTCTGAATGCATTAGCCTGTCACCTTCGGCAGTGATTGTAAGAACTCATTACGTAATTGAGCATCTTCATTAAACGCTCCTAAAAAGTAAGTTGTTCGAGTAACCGAATTGATTTTTTGAACACCGCGCATTTCCACACACATATGACGCGCATCCACTACAACGGCAACGCCCTTGGCATTGGTGATGTCCATAAGGATATCGGCCACATTTTGGGTGATGTTTTCCTGGACGTTTAACCGCCTTGCTACATAGTCAACCAAACGCGGGATTTTTGAAAGGCCGATAATTTGACCTCCCTGTGGCAGATAGCCAACATTAACCGTTCCAAAAAATGGCAGCATGTGATGCTCGCACATAGAATAGAAAGGAATATTATTAACAGCAACCGTTTGACTGGCCTGGCCTGGTTGGGTCGGGAACATTTTTCCTTCAGTAAACTCTTCTTTTAAAGTAGAAGAAGTCATTTCTTTAAGGGCCTTAGCTACGCGCTTAGGGGTTTCAACCAAACCTTCGCGGTCCGGGTCTTCACCAATTTCAATTAATAGTTCACGTACTAAGCTTTCTATTTTAGGTAAATTTAATTCGGTCATTTAATTTTCTCCTACTCTTTCTATGGCTTGCTCGCCTTGGGCTTGTAATTTTTCAATAGCTTCTTGGACTTTTGCGGTATGGGGGAAATCATCAGTCATAATTTCTTTTAAAGGGATTAAAACAAATAAACGGTGGTAGACTTCCGGATGCGGCAAGGTTAGATAAGGGGATTCACTGATTTCATCGTCATAAAACAAGATGTCGATATCGATGGTACGCGGCCCCCAGACAATTCCCCGGATACGAAGTAAAGCAGCTTCTATTTCATGAATATAAGCTAATAATTCTTCACCTTCCAAGCTGGTATGAATATACATAGCCTGGTTGATAAAGTCGTCCTGGGGTACGCCTCCAACGGGCGAAGTCTGGTAAAAGTCAGAAACTTTTTTCACTTCAATGTCGGGATGTTCCTGCAACATCTGATGAGCTTTTTTCAAATTATTGAAACGGTCGCCGATATTGGCACCCAGGCTTAAGTAAACTTGATGTACTTGGGTCATCTTATGCCTCCAATTCAATTTCTGCCGAGTCTAATATTCCATCGATGGGAACTTGTAATTTACGGACATTCACTTTTACCTTGTCAATTTTTTCCGGACTACTGGCTTTAATCAAGTCGATAAGTTCAAAAGCTAGTGTTTCAATTAAGTCAGCGCGTGTCTTTTTAATATAATCGGCAACGATATCGTAGAAAACAGCGTAAGATAAAGTTTCATCCAAATCATCGCGTGAAACGGTCGCTTTAACGGTCACTGTTAAGTCGATGGCTAAGTTTTGGCCTAATTTCTTTTCTTCGGGAAAGACACCGATGTAAGAATGAAAGAGCATATTATTTAATTTTATTTTAAACATAGGTCCTCCTATTTAGTGGGGTAAGCGGGTAAATGGACTGCTTCAGTTTCCTCTGCATCAGCCAGCCGGACATTGTTTCCGATTAAGCTGGCTACGGCATGGGGTTTTGGTTCATGGATTCGAACTGCTTCAATCCCCATCCAGGCCGCAATCGCGGTCAGAAAAGCGGATGCTTCGTCGCGTAAGGCATAGCCTTCTTCAGTTGAAGTGTCGCTGTTAAAGCCAGCTTCTTCTAAAGTATTTTGAATGAAGCGTTTCCTGGATACGCCTAAGAAACACGTGAATCCCCATTGGTGAATCAGCTGTGCATGCTTGATGAGGTTATAATTTTCTTTTCTGGTTAAACCGAAGCCAATGCCTGGATCAAGCATCAGACGGTCGCGGCCTATGCCAGCCTTTTCGGCTCTTTCCAAAGACTTTTCAAAATAAGCCTCCATTAAACGGACTTCATCCATCGCCTTAAATTCTTCTAAGTCTGCAGGTGAAAAAACGCCCTCTGCTCCAAATTGCGGAAATATTTTAGCGCTGGGGTGATTGGGGCGGACTAAAACCGGGTTAATCATCAAAATAGCTCCCGCTTTTGACTGGGCAATCACTTGAGCCATCCGGCTGTCGCCTAAGAGTCCGGTAATATCATTGACAATATCAACTCCGGCTTCAATAGCCGCTTGGGCGACATCCGCCTTCCAGGTATCCACTGAAAGAATGGCATCAGTTTCGGCTTTTAAAGCTTTAATCACTGGTACGACCCGCTCAATTTCTTCTTTAACAGCTACAAAGGTTGAACCTGGACGGGTTGATTCACCACCGACATCAATCATTTGACAGCCCTGCGCGATCAAGTCTTTCGCACGTTCAACCGCCTTTTGGGTGGTGTTCCACTGCCCGCCGTCCGAAAAGGAGTCCGGGGTCACATTCACAATCCCGCAAAGGATGGTCGGGTCACCATGTTTAATCTGCCGATCATTGAAATTAAAGACAAAATCTGTTTGTTCACTAATGTGTAACATTTTATCCTCCATTAGGATGCATCTTATTTGATCCATCAAAAAAAGCACTCAACTAAGTGAGTGCCCCCGCAACAATAACAGCGGAGGCGATGCCTTAACGCGTGGATTCCCACTTCGTCCTCTAGCCACATCCCATCTAGAAGCACTTTACGTAAAACATCTACTCTGTTTATTGATATATCTCATTCATTGTATAGGAATAAAAAGGTATTTACAATTAAATAGGGTTGATGGTACTGAAGGCGGGGTACGAAGTCAATAAAATTCGTTGCACTAACCTCATCACATCCACCAAGTGAATGAAACCTTTTTGACGGATGTCGACTGACTGACTCTATAGGCTAAA
>CAYYGA010000059.1:0-2977 GCA_964471435.1 uncultured Facklamia sp. | reverse complement strand
TAAAATTAGTATCAGCGATTAATTTCAACTTAAATTTTAATTGTAAAGATACCTTTTGAATTTATATATTAAGGGAAACTTATCCTCCATGAAGATAGTACCTTCCCGGAGGAATAGTGGCTACTTGCAATCCACCCATATTTAAACTCCATCTTCTTTTATGTTAGGGCTGTGTCCTAAGCCCAGATAGGATTCATATTACTTAGACAGTTATGAACAGTTAGTATGTCACACTAAGAAAATTAAAATCTGAAAGAAAAATCATCAAGCTTATCACCGCATGAGAATCATCTACGCAGCTTAGAGTGGCTTAGTGAAAGCTTCAGCTTGAACTTAGTCACTCTCTAGTAGATGAAGTCTGGAAACTCCGACCAAAGGGAGGAGTTGAAAGACGCTTCGCGGTAATAAAGCTTGATGAGTTTTTCTGTAAGATTTTAATTTTATTCACCATCTAAAACAATGATATCTTCAAAATCACTTGATTTTAAAGGCTGCTTTTAATTCCATGATGATATCCCGAGTTTCTGCCGCTGCTTCAAAGTTCATCTCCTGGGCATAAGACTTCATTTGTAAAGTTAAGCGCTCCAACTCTTCCTCACGCTGCAGACGGGACAAAGCCTTGAACTGAGCCAGAATATTTTCCTGCTGCTCTTCAGCATCCACATCATGAGTGATCCGGATCAGGTCACGCACTTCTTTCTTGATGGTTTTAGGTGTAATACCATGCTTCTTATTATAAGCCATTTGAATCTCACGGCGTCTTTCAGTCTCACTGATTGCCCGTTCCATTGAGCCGGTTATTTTATCGGCATACATAATCACGCGGCCGTTTTCATTCCGGGCAGCTCGTCCAATCGTCTGAACCAGGGAACGTTCGGACCTTAAGAAGCCTTCTTTATCAGCATCTAAAATGGCGACCAGGGAAACTTCCGGTACATCCAGACCTTCCCGTAAGAGGTTAATACCGACTAAAACATCAAAAATCCCCAAGCGTAAATCCCGGATAATTTCAGCCCGCTCCAAGGTAATAATATCTGAGTGGAGGTACTTCACTTTAATATCAATTTCTTTTAAATAGTCGGTTAAATCTTCTGACATTTTTTTCGTCAAAGTAGTAATAAACACCCGTTCTTCCCGTTCCACTCGTTTATGGATTTCTTCTACTAAATCATCAATCTGACCTTTGATCGGTCTGACTTCTATTATTGGATCCAACAATCCAGTTGGACGAATGATTTGTTCAACAAACTTGTTATCGACGCGCTCCATCTCATAAGGGCCTGGAGTAGCGGAGATATAAATAATTTGGTTGACATGGTCTTCAAATTCCTGCAGTTTTAATGGACGGTTATCCAAAGCACTCGGTAAACGGAAGCCATAATCAATTAACTGTTGTTTACGCGCCCGGTCCCCATTATACATACCGCGGATTTGCGGCAGCGTAATATGGGACTCATCGGCTACAATTAAAAAGTCATCCGGGAAGAAGTCAATTAAGGTATAAGGCGGTTCCCCGGGGGCCCGGCCGTCCATGTGACGGGAATAGTTTTCAATTCCTGAGCAGTAACCCATTTCCAACAACATTTCGATATCGTAGTTGGTTCGCTGCTCTAAACGCTGAGCTTCCAGTAACTTGTTTTCTGCTTTCAGTTCTTCTAAACGTTCTTCCAGCTCGGCCCGGATGGTTCCGACAGCCCGACTGGTCTGGTCCTGGTTAGCCACAAAGTGAGTCGCCGGATAAATCGGATAATGATCCACATCATATTGAATCTCGCCGGTTAAAACATCAACCACCCGAATGCGGTCAATCTCATCACCGAAAAATTCCACCCGGATCACTTCTTTATCTCTTGAAGCTAAAAATATTTCCAAGACATCGCCACGCACCCGGAAGGTCCCTCTTTGAAAATCAATATCGTTACGGACAAACTGCATATCCACCAATCGGCGGACCACATCTTCCCGCGATATTTCCTGCCCTTGACGCAAAGACAGTACGTGCTCACGGTACATGTCCGGATCCACCAAACCATAAATACACGAAACCGATGCCACCACAATCACATCATTACGCTCTAAGAGAGCCGAAGAAGCCGAATGCCGCAGCTTATCAATCTCATCGTTGACGCTCGATTCCTTTTCTATATAAGTATCAGACGACGGCACATAGGCCTCGGGCTGATAATAATCATAGTAGGAAACAAAATACTCCACTGCATTATCAGGAAAAAATTCCAGCAGCTCTGAATAAAGCTGCCCCGCTAATGTTTTGTTATGAGCCAAAACTAAAGTAGGTTTTTGAACGTCTTGAATCACATTTGCGATGGTAAATGTTTTTCCGGTACCAGTCGCTCCTAACAGCACCTGTTCTTTTTTACCTGCTTTTAAACCATCGGCCAGCTCGATAATTGCTTGAGGCTGGTCTCCTGCCGGTTTGTAAGGTGCTTTAATCGCAAAAGGTCTGTGTTCCATTTTTTTACCGCCTCCATTATAAAATAAAAAGTTAAGGTCTATCTTTTAATCTTGTTGTGAGTGACTTTAAGTTACGGGTCCTTTTAAAAAAAGGTTAAAATATATTTTTCTTGTATTTTAAAGAAATTTTGATTGCATCTTTTGGTTGAAATAGGTATAATGTTTCTTGTTGACTAAGTCTGTGGTACTTAGACTATACTTATGTGAAAAGGGGTGACCATCTATGGCTACTACAAAATCAGCAATGAAGAGTGCGCGTCAAAGCGAAGAGAAATCTATGGCGAATACTGCTAAAGTTTCAGCTTTGCGTACTGCAATTAAACGTGTACACCAATCAGTAGAATCTGGTGAAGGTGATACTCAGGAATTATACAATAAGGCTGTTAAAGCAATTGACAGTGCTGCAACTAGAGGTTTAATTCATAAGAATAAAGCTGCTCGTGATAAATCACGTTTGGCGAAAACTGTTGCGAACGCATCTAAATAAGTTTATTAAATCCCACCG
>CAYYGA010000058.1:0-8818 GCA_964471435.1 uncultured Facklamia sp. | reverse complement strand
TAAAAACTGGCACGCTAATTGCTACTTATATAAGTGACATATAAAAAAACAAGGAGGAATTATTAATGTCAAAAGAAATTCAACAACCAGCTACAGCGTCTGCTTCACCAAGATTCGTGAACCCGGGTAACTTTATGAGGATGCAACGATTCGAGAATGCCGAAGGATTAGATTTTGCAATTTATGGAATTCCATTCGATACGGCTACTTCTTACCGTCCTGGTGCTCGTTTTGGCCCTCAAGCAATTCGTAACATCTCAGTTATGATGAAAACAAATAACCCTATCCATGAAATCAATATTTTAGATTACTTAAAAGGTGGCGATTTAGGAGACGTTAACGTGGTTCCAGGTTATATCCACCCTACCTATGATGCAATTGAAGAATTTACCAGCAAAATTTTAGATGAAGGTGCGATTCCAATTGCTTTAGGTGGAGATCACTCCATTACCTTAGGAGAATTGCGTGCAGTTGCTAAAAAACATGGCCCGGTAAGTTTATTACACTTTGATTCACATGCTGATATCAATGAATCAGTATTCGGTGAAAAGTATAATCACGGAACACCTTTCAGACGTGCGATTGAAGAAGGTTTAATCGACCCACATACTTCTGTACAAATTGGAATGCGTGGATCGATTTATGATAAAAATGAATTTAAAGATGCAGCTGATTTAGGCTTAACTTTAATTCCTACTCATGAAGTGCGTGAAAATGGAATTATGGAAACTTTAGAGCGTGCCAAAAAAATTATTGGTGACCGTAAAGTATTCTTAACCTTCGATATCGACTTTATCGATCCAGCTTATGCACCAGCAACTGGTACACCTGAAGTGGGTGGTTATACTTCATTAGAAGCAGTTAATATCATCCGTAATATTAAAGGCTTAAATTATGTTGGGATGGATATTGTAGAAGTTGCGCCTCAATATGATATCGCAGAAATCACTTCTTTACTTGCAGCCAATATTGTCTTTGAATTCCTTTCAATTCTTGCAGTAGATAAGAAAGAAAAAGGAGAAAAATAATATGCAAGCAGAAGAACACAACTTCCATAGTGACTATGCTAAAGCTGAAGCAGAAGCTCTTGTTCTAAATAAAAAAGAAGTCCAAGATCAAGCACTTGATATTGAAAACTTTGCTGTTTTGGATTCCTTTCAACTTAGCCAACAAAACTATCGAAAAGGGATTCTTCAAGCGGTACTCTTTACTGCAGCAGCTATCTTTGTGTTTTTCGTCCCCTTAACCATTAACGGTGAAACAGATATCACTTTTGGGATTGTTTATAACGGTTTAATGCAATTCACTGGAGTCTATGGGTTATGGTTCATTTCAATTTTAGTAGCCCTAACAGGTTTGCTATCTATTTATGGTAAATGGATAGCAAAATCTGGTCCTATCTATGATTATTTTGAAGGAGACTCACCATTACATCCGATTCTTTATAACATCGGTGGAATCTTTGCCATTTTATATACTTTCCATGCGACGACCAATTTTAATGGTCCTCAAGTAATCGTTGGCGCTTCTACTGGGGGAACCGTGATACCCGATATTGCTGTTGCAGTATTCTGGATTATATTGACTTCTTCTTTCTTTATGCCTTTATTAGTAAATTATGGCTTAATTGACTTTGTAGGGTCAATGATGGAACCTCTGATGCGCCCCGCTTTTAAGTTGCCGGGCCGTGCAGCAGTAAATGCTTTGGTTTCTTTTGTATCCTCATCTTCGGTGGGAGTCTTAATTACTAATAAATTATACCGCCGTGGAGTTTATACTGAAAAAGAAGCTGTATTAGTAGCAACAGGCTTTTCAGCTGTATCCATTGGATTTGCTTATATGGTTATCAGTGTTGCTGGACTTGAAACTCAATTTGCTTTTATTTACTTGATTTCATCCATTATGACCTTAATTGTTTCCGGGGTGGTTGCCAGAATTCCACCCTTTTCAAATAAAAGAGACATATATTTGGATGGGAGAGTTCAAACTGATGAAGACCGCAATCCGCAAAGAACCGGCGATAACTCGCTTATTAAAGACGCAACGGACCGTGCTGTTAAAAAAGCATATTTAGCGCCTAATTTAGGAGCAGAAGTTTGGTCAAGTCTTAAAGACAGCTTGTCTGTTATCCCTAAAGTTGTAACTTCCGTTGTAGCTATTGGTGTCGGAGCTTTAATTTTAGCAGAATATACTCCAGTCTTTGATTGGATCGGTCAATTATTTGTACCACTACTTAACTTATTACGGGTTCCAAACGCTGAATTGATTGCACCGAGCTTTCCTGTAGGGATTGCTGAAATGTTCTTACCTGTTCTCTTAATTGCTGATAAGGTGGATCAAATTGAACCAGGGGCTCGTTTCTTAGTAACGTCAGTTTCCATCAGTCAAATTATTTTCTTTGCTGAAACAGCTGTTGTAATGCTATCCGCTAAATTACCGCTTAAAGCTTGGGAATTAGTAGTGGTCTTCTTCGAAAGAACCATTATCGCGATTATAATCGGTGCCCTATTCATGCATCTATTATTCTAATATTTACAAACTAGGAGTGTTAATATGCATCAACATATGCATCTTAAACAGAATCTTGAATTAACTTTTTCTCAACAAATGAATTTATCACTTAACATTCTGAGTTGGGATATTGAACGAGTCCTTTCCTATCTAGAGGAGGAAACTTTAAATAATCCATTATTGGAAATTCAAAGTCCTAACTCTGCTCTAGTTAAAGAAAATCTGTATACAACAACCAGCCCTTCCCGCTTCAATGGGGAAAAGGACCAGGACTCCGTACTTAATTATTATTCTGATGAACTCACTTTAATCGACGATTTGTTGATGCAGTTAAACACTTTAAAAGATTTACCGCAGTCATTAAAAGATGCTGCGCGTCTTTTGATTGAACTCTTAGACAGTAATGGCTATTTATGGATTGATTTAAAAGAAGTAGCCAATAGTTATAATATAAATGAAGATACGATAACTAAAGCACTTGAAGTCGTTCAAAACTTTGAACCCAAAGGAGTTGGAGCAAGGAGTATAAAAGAATGTCTATTACTCCAACTCAATAAAGAAGATAAATTAAGTGTTAAAATTATCTCTCATTATTTACAAGAACTCGCAGATAATAAATTAGAAGCGATCAAGACAAAATTAAAAGTTTCTTTAGATCAAGTGATTGATGCAGTAGATACAATTAAAAGTTTGAATCCTAAACCAGGCGCTTCTTATGCTACTAATGAATTTACAAAATTTATCGTGCCAGAAGCAATCATTAAAATTGTAGACCAACAATTAATGATAGAATTCTATGATGAACTAATTCCTAAAGTTAAAGTAAATCCTGACTATCAATCACTACACAATCAAGTAGATTTAGAAACAAAAAAATACATCCAAGAAAAAACCAGTGATGTAAGAAATATTCAATATTCCATTCAAAACAGAAAAACTTCGATTAGAAAAGTAATTACTTACTTAGTTAATTTTCAACAAGATTATTTCCTTAAAGGACCAAAACATTTAAAACCATTAACACAAAAAGATTTGGCAGAACATTTCGATATTAATGAGTCAACGGTTAGTCGGGCTATCAAAGGCAAATTTTTATACACGCCTTCTGGCCTGCTTGAAATCAAAGGTTTATTTAGTGAAAGTCTTAGTTTAAATCAAAACACAACAAAAAATACAGTTTATTCCTATATTGAACAAATAATCTCTGCTGAAGATAAAGCTAAGCCTTTAAGTGACAATAAAATCACTGAAAAAATTAGTGAAAAAGGCATTACTATTTCTAGAAGAACAATTGCTAAATACCGTGAAGAACTTGGTATTGAAAATAAACAAAAACGAAAAATTTTCATATAGCCTCCATCAAAAGCTTTGATCAATATATTTGATCGAAGCTTTTTTATTATGTAAAAGTTGGACTTTATAAAATTAACATGACAAATGTTATATTTTACACTACAATAGTAAGTGAAAGTGTTAACAAAATACTATAGCCGGGGAGAAATCAAAATGAAAAAAATGAAATAGTTACTGTTGTCCCTTCTATCGCTGTTCCTTACTCTTAATGTATCCTTTGTAAATGTCGAAGCTTTAGTGAATGAAGAATCTTTAGGTTACCCTCTCTTAGCCGATAAAAAATTGGCATCAGAATTAGTGGTCGTTAAAGAATTTACTGTCTTAGAAGGTGACCATTATAATTTTGTACTTGATATAGATGATGCGGCCAAAGCAGAAATAACGGCACTTCCATTAATGATGGATTCACCGGCTATCAAAGCTAAGGAAGCTTATGCCGAAGAAGCTAAATTGCGAGTTGAAGAATTATTTGAGCAAGCAGATAAAATTGAAATTGAATACGATCAATCCTTCAGCAGTTGGAAAAAAGGTGAGTGGGTATATATTTGGCTGGACGAAGTCCTTCTTCAAGAAGTACTAGTCACCGAAGGTTACGCAATCCCTCGCTATATCGAAGATGAAGATTTAGATGATAAATATATTGACGCTATCTTTGCTTCGGCTGATTATGCTAAACGAAATAATTATAATGTATGGAATGATGGAGACAGTCAATATCTTGCTAATGCAGAATTAGTAGATGGGACAGCTGCTCCTGAATCCTCCTCCCCTTCTATTTCAGGCTCCATTGAAGCAGAAGAATCAAATGAGTCTTACTTTGAAGAAATATCGGAACCGGAAGTAGTAGCCCAAATGGTATACATAGCTCCTAATTCTGGAACAAAGTACCATTTTCATGCCGGTTGTCGTAGACTTAATAATGCAAACAGCGTCGCAGAAATAACATTGACTGATGCACAAAATCAAGGCTACACTCTGTGTGGCTGGGAAGATTAAATAATATAAAACAGGGCTGAGCGCTATCAAACTGCTCAGCCCTATTTATTATTCTCTTCCATATAAACTTTCTAGGTAATTAATCAAGCTAACTGCCTCTAGAATATAGCGTTCAATACTAGAAAAAACATACTATTAGTTAAGCATCTTTATTTACTCTCTTTTCGAACTAAAAAATAACTTTAATCTCTTCAGCTCCTTCGATTTAATGACTGAATAATCAAATACCTACCCCTTGAATCACCTGAAAAGAAAATATAAAAAAAACTTATTCTACTCTAAGTAGAACAAGTTGAAATAAATTAAAATATTTTCTTATATGCCTTTGAAAAGAAAGCTGGAACATATGTCTGATTGCCACTAATATTAGATTGCTTTATCTTTGAAGTTTTGAAAATACACCCTCCAAAAGTGTCGTTTCATTACTAAAAAAAAACAAATCCATCGATTAGACTGCCTCCTCTCCTTCATGCTTTTAAATCAACTTCACATCTTGCCTAAGAACAACTTGATAGCTGGTAACCTTCAAATCGCTCTCACTTTACAAAGCCTGTTCACGACTTACTCTTCATCTCAACCTCGGCTAAAAGACAAGGTAATCCGCTAACTAAAAACACTTATTAAGTTATTTCTAACTGTCAAACTGGATTCGCTTCACCAAACATATTTTCTTGGATTTTATTCAAGCTTCAGCCTTTCTATACTATTCACAGTCTTTTTTTATCATCTATCACCTACTTTAAAGTAATCCACTTTAAGATTTTTCATACTTAAAAGTATGAATTTTTTAAAAAAACGGTAACTTAAATAATCTGCTGATTAAACCGGATTTTTCTCTAAAATAAGCAGTGATTAAGTTTTGTTGTATGCCCTTTTATCCTTTAACAATCAATTCCGCGCTTAAGACCACGTTTTCAGGTGTTTTATTTAAAGGATTTGAAATTTTATCCAGCAAGATATTTGCACCTATTTCACCCATTTTAAGTGTTGGGGGCTTTACATAGGAAATCGGAATATTAAACCATTCGACTAGTTCGATATTATCAAAAGCTACGATTTCGATTTTTTGAAGAGGGATATTTTGTTCTGTTAGGTATTTTATTGCACCTAAACTCATGGTGTTATTTGAGATGACAAGAGCTTCAGGCTGTGCTGTTGTGTTTTCTACCAGATATTTCATACCATCGTAGCCACTCTGCATTTTAAAGTCGCCTTTGGTTACATGATCAAAATTAACTTCAAGATCATGTTTTTCCAAAGCATCTAAATACCCTTGATAGCGGTCGATAGCAGGTTTATTATCTTCTGGACCGGTAATAATTCCAAGCTTTTTATGCCCCTTTTTTATCATCAGCTCTGTCGCTTCAAAAGTTCCCATATAGTTATCAATATAAATACCATCAGTAGTAAAATCATCAATATTACGGTCAATAAAAACAATGGGGACATTTTTACCTTGTAACATGAGAAGTAATTTTTTGGACTGCTCATCATTAAAGGCAACCGGCGTCATGATTAAACCAGCGACTTGTTGCTCTAATACAGATTGAAGATGGGCATGTTGAATTTTTACGTCTTCATCAGAGTTCATTAACAAAAGATTGTACCCTTTTTCATATAAAATTTTAGAAAATCCTTGAATGACTTCTGAGAAAAAGGAGTTTGTAATATCCGGAACAATTACAGCCACATGAGTTGATTTTTTTAAACTAAGGTTGCGGGCAATACTGGAGGGCACATAATGGTGTTCCTCCATAATTTCGAGAACCTTCTCCCGTGTCTTTTTACTTACACGCGGACTATTATTAATCACTCTTGAAACCGTGGCAACAGAAACTCCCGCTAAATCGGCTATTTGTTTAATATTCATAGTCGTAGCTCCTTAAAAGTGTAACCGGTCACAAGACTGTTCAAAAAAATATGCATAGCGGTTACAATTATATATTAAATTTAACATTTATATGCAGTAATGTCAATCACTAATATTTACCATATTCTATAGGTTCAACTTTAAAATCAAATAAAAATATTAAAGATACTTTGTTAAGAATTAAAAAAGTACTTTCTTCAGGGTTATGGCATAATCTTATTAAATACTTTATACTTGTTAGTGAATATTTTTTTAGTTTTCTAGAGGAGGCAGTCATGAGAGAGCTACTAAAATCAAATGAAAGACGAAGAACTGATCTTATCGAGCTATTGTTAAATTCCAATGAGTGGATAACTTTACAAAGTATTGCTAAAGAATTAGATTGTTCTACCCGTATTCTTAAAGAAGATGTAAATTTTTTTCGGGAAGCTGGTACAAATATTCAAATTGAATCAAGTCAACAAGGTATACGGCTGCAGTTGGATTATAAAAGTAATATTAAAGATTACTATCGTCAATTGCTTGAAGAGACCTTATCTTTTCAAATTTTAGAACAAATTTTTTTTGATGATACTCTTTCAATTGAAGATTTATCAGAAATATTACATGCCAGCCCTTCTACTATTTATCGGTCCATTAATCACATCAATGAATACTTTTCTCCTCATCATTCTTTAGTAGAAACTAATCCTTGTAAATTGGTAGGTGATGAATTATTTATTCGCAATTATTACTGTGCCTACTTCAAAGAAACCAGTACTGTACTCGAATGGCCTTTTAAAGATAGGAGTGAAGCTGAGATTAATCAAAGGTTTGATAAAGTATTAGCATTACTGCCAAGTGATATGCCAATAGATTTTGCTTTTTATGAATCGATTAAATTGGTTGTCATGGTGAATTCCTACCGTTATAATCAAGGCTATTTAATCGAAACAGGACAACACCAAGGCGGTTTAATGAATATTATTTTGAATGTGGTTAGCTTTGTTAGTTCTCCCCTTCAAAGACTTTCTGGGAAAAGAAGTCCGGAATTTTATCATCAAGTCTATCACCCCTATATTCACTTAGGTGATATTTATAATAAAAAAAAGATGATGGAAATGAGAAGACAAAATAATGAGATGGACCAAGCGATGACTTTTATGGAAAGTTTTTTAGAAGAGCTTTCTCATCAACTGGATGTTCCAGTTAATATAGAAGAACTTTTATTCAGCCTGACCGGAACAACTTCAATTGAAGAAGTGGATCCAACTAGTAAATATATTCTATACAATCGATACAAGTATTTTGTGCAAATTTTAAATCAAGAAACGCCATGGCTATACCAAAAGTTTTATGCTGCGATTGTAGAATTCAGACTGTTGTTAAAAAAAGATTTGGATGAAGATAAAATTAATAAGTTAATTTATACTTTATTTACTTTTTGGGAAAATCTTTTGCCCAACTTATATAAAAAATATCGTCAAGTCAGCATATTGATTTTAAGTGATGAGCATTTTTCCCATGCAGAAATGCTGCGAAATTCCTTACTTTTTGAATTAGGGGAAATAGCTAAAATAGAAGTGTATAAAGGTCAAAAAATTTCAAAAGAGATTCTGGAAAAAATGCAACATGATTTAATTATCAGTACTTTTAATTTACCAGAATTAGTGAATACCGAAACTTATATCATTAATCATTTCCCAACCTATCTGGATAGCGTGAGTATAAAAAAAATAATTGATAAGATAACCAAAGCTAAAAAACCTCAATTCACAACGGTTCACTCGCAGGAATTAATTCACAGTCTATAAAGATGTAATCTTTAGAGTTCATGATGATTTATTGTTGTAGTCTTTGGGAAAAAATAAAAATCCAGTATCAGTGTTGATGTAAATCACCTCTGATACTGGATTTTTTTCTTAATCTAAATTAGCTTCTTGAAAGTTATTTTCATTTAACCTTCCTATTTAAATCTAATATGTTTGAAAATAACTAAGCCTACTCCAACTAAAATAAATAGAATGGAAAGTAATAAACTAATAAATTGATTTTGTTCACCTGTTTTTGGCAAACCAGCCTTACCTTCGGTAGTTCCTGAAGGTTTAC
>CAYYGA010000057.1:0-8944 GCA_964471435.1 uncultured Facklamia sp. | reverse complement strand
AATTTACACCGGGGCAAGAAGGGAATATGTACGGAGTTGTTTTCCCAACTGATGTACTTTCTTCCTTAGCGGTCAATAACCAATCCGTGGCAGCTTATTGGTCAGAAGATGGAATCAGCTATGAGTCGGGGGACTATGCCATTGTGGCAGCCTATCATAACTATGAAGACTTTAGTGCTCAAAATCCTGGTGAACCAGCTGGTGCCAATTATTACTTGTTTGCCATCGTAAACGAACAGCCAATCGTGTTAGTGAGCCAGCAAAATGAAACACAACCGGACGGTTTAATTCATTTCCAGCCAACAGAAAATACGGCTTTACAAACGGCATTTGAACAAATCGTTGATACAGGCAACTTTGATTCAGCTTTATTACAGTAATATTCATCTAAAACTAAATTTCACGTTTATCAGGCAGGTTTTCCTGCCTGGTTTTTATTTTTTAATACTAAAATTGTCAATTTTCAACAGTTAAATAAAGAATGCAGCTATATTTTGGATTATGAAACACCTTAATAATTTATATATAAGCATCTCTAATTAAAACAAAATTAAATCATCATCGTCAGGATTTTAATAGATCCGGGAAGGCAATTCAACTAACATGCAGGGGTTAATTTGGAAGCTAATAGATTTTAGCTATTTATAAATAGAAGAAACAACCATAATCATTATCCACCACAACTGCAAAATATAAACTCAAATATAAGGAGGATAATCGATGCGATTTTAAGGGCTCTTTGGCTACCCTTTAGGGCATACTGTCTCCCCTCATATTCAGCAAAAGATAGATGAATTAGCTGGAATAGAAGCTGCCTATAAATCTTATAAGATAAAATAAAATCAATTAGAAGCCGCTTTAGAGAGTACGAAAGTACTTAATATCGGGGGAGCCAACGTTACAAGTCCTTATCAGAAAAAATTTATTCCTTTACTTGATTATGTATCTGAAAGAACTGCACGTTTGAATGCAGTAAATACTATTAAAAATTGTAAGGGCATTATGGAGGGTTATAATACGGATTATGATGGGACTGAGAGGACCTTTCAATTGAGAAACTAGGAGGTTGAAGGCCGGGACTTTTATGTGATAGGAAAGGGCATGGCTTCCCATGCCATAGTTTACTATTTATTGGATAACCAGGCCGCCAGTAATCACTGCCAGTTTTAAAATTGAAAACTTTTTTAGATGTTTATGCTTAATAGTTTTTTTAAAAGTGAGCAGTAAAAAAGCCCAGATTACCTGGGCTTTTGTTATGAAATAAACTATCATCTATGAATATTAAAAGAGCCTCATAAAGAAATCGCCTAGAAGTGAAGAGATTAAGAAAGTTCCAGCCATTACAAAAACTGATACAACAATACCCTGCCAGCCTATTTGACGGAAGGCTCCCCAGTCTTTGGCTATAACTGCTCCAGCATAAGCGAGGATGGGAGTTACAACAGACATTAAGTGAACATTACCGACATGATAGATAATAAAACCTGAAAGAGGGGAAATTGGACTCGCTAATAAAATTGCGATAATGGAAATCCACAATACCGCAGAAATTTTTTCAAAAGGTATCACATAAGCTAAAAAGTAACCAGCGAGACTCATTACTGCTAAAATTAATAAACCTGGTATTGATTCTGTTATTGTATAACCATAACCTACTAAATTAGCAATCGTTGAAATAAGAATGGCTATCAATAGGGTTAAACATATTTCTACCCAATTATCTTTAAATTTTGTCATTTAAATTCATGCTCCTTTACTAATTAGTTATTGGACGGGAAGGAAAGAACTTTTTATAAAGAAATTCAGTTAAAGGTACTCCAATAAAGGCACCTAAGGGTAAAGCAATTACGCTTGAGATTAAATTCGATAAAGCAGCATAAGCGGTCATTTGTTCAGCAAGATCAGGGAAGCTTTCAATGAGTGCTGCCAGACCGGCAGTCATCATAGAAGCAGAACCTGCCCCTACACCCATTGCAGCTGCTAAAGGAGAAATCCCCAAAATAGTACCAAATGATGCAAGTAGACTCATAATAATTGGACCAAATAGAGTACCGACAATATAAACAGCCATTACGCCACGAAACTCGGGTGATTCAGCACCATATAAGTCTTGTATTAACCCTACGTTGGCCTCCCGGCTTAAAGCATGTGACATGCCCACAGATTCTCTTTTTAACTTAAAGAAATAACAAATAGGTAAAGCTAAAAAGATCGTTCCAATATTACCAAAGTTTTGTAATACAAGTGCCAGGCCAGCAGCACGTATTTCATTGAGCTGTGCTCCAGAAGTGACACCTAATTTTGCGATCAAGAGAGCTAAGGTAATGCCCATCATAAAATTGGAATGTTTAGTTGCTTTTTCAGTTAAGAGTTTTAATGGTTTAAATAAATACAGCATGGTGGAAATTAACATTGCCCAAATTAATGGAGAAAAGACAATGGTTACCTGCCCTAAGTCTATAGTGACTGAACCGATTAGTTCGGAAATAACTACAATTACAATAACGATTAAATGTAATTTATAGTTTGTAAAAACTTTTGAGACCATAAGCTTGATCCTTTCTAAATATAAAAGAAATTTTTTTAAAAACTTCCAGCAACTAGAGTCAGAGTGTCCTTCCGGATTAGATATAAGGAGCGGGGCTTTTAATTAATTTAAATAATCTAAAGCGACTTTAACAAAAGAAGCAGTCCCCATATAAAGTAACGATTCATCAATATTAAACTTCGGATGATGATGTCCATGGAAACTACCTTCGATTTCCCCAGGGTTGGATAAGAATAAGAAAGTACCCGGAGCTTCTTTTAAATAAAAGGCGTAATCTTCTCCACCCATTAATGGTTCATGAATTTCTAATAATGTACCTTCATCAAAAATTTCATCTAAAGATTCAACTGTCTCTTCTACTACAAGGTTGTCATTGATAACTGGGGGGTATTTGTAATCATAAATAAAGTTAACTGATACGCCCATGGCAGCTCCAATGCCAGTTGATATTTCTCGCATACGATCCACAATTTTATGTTGTAATTCTTCATTTAAGGCCCGCACGGTTCCTTCTAACTCTACTGTATTAGGAATAATATTTTGATTAAAGCCGCCCGTTACGCGAGTAATTGAAACAACAGCAGGATCTACTGCACGTATATTACGCGATTTAATGGATTGAAGAGCAGTAATAATTTGACCAGCTGCCATAATCGGATCATTAGAATTTTCAGGGTAAGCACCATGGCTTCCTTTTCCATTGATTTCGATTAAAAACCGGTCCATTGAAGCCATCATCGGACCACGCTTGTATCCTATAGTACCGCTAGGAACAGTACCATCAATTTGTCCAGCATGGAAACCTAACATGCGAGTCACTTTAGGATCGTTCATAGCCCCTTCTTTAATCATCGGCTCAGCACCACCGGGATATTCTTCACCAGGTTGGAAAATTAATTTTACTGAACCAGAGAATAAATGACGATTTTCTTGTAAAAGTTTCGCAGCTCCTAAGAGCATTGAAGTATGACCATCATGCCCGCATGCATGCATATTGGAGTTGGTTGAAGAAAAAGGAAGACCTGTTTCTTCTTGGATGGGTAAGCCATCCATATCTGCACGTAAGCCTAGCACTTTATCCGTCGAATTTTCTTCTTTGCTTCCTTTAATAACAGCAACAATTCCGTTACCATCAACATAAGAAGCGTCATACTCAACTCCTAATTCTTTTAATACTCCTGTGACATACTTAACTGTTTGAGGTAATTCTAAACCTAGCTCCGGGATTTGATGGAGCTCTCTTCTCCATTGAATAATTGTATCTAAAACATTTTTAGATTCTGTGATCACATCAAAACTCATTTAAATCACCTTTCTTATAATAATTTGTCATGAAACCGAGTGATAAATCATATGAACAACCAAGCTATAAGTGACATATGCAACCGCTTCCTGTATAAGTCTATACTAATCATATTTTAATTGCTATCTAATTTTGTGCTTAATGATAAAGCTGCTTTTTTCCTAATCATTTCTCTGTTGATTTAACTCTATTTTCAATAAAATGAACTTACTATAAGGGGGGATTGGATTGCGAAAAAAAGTTCTGAGTAATTTACAAAGATTCTCTAAGGCTCTGTTTCTTCCCACATTGATGTTGCCTATTCTGGGCTTACTGATAGCCATCGCTAACATATTTACCAATCCGCGATTGATAGAAGCTGTACCAATCCTGGATAATCCTATTACCTTCGAATTCGGTAACATTTTATCAGCTGCTTTATTACCTGTACTAAGTCACTTAAGTTTAATTTTTTGTGTTGGAATTGTGATCGGCTTAGCCCGAAAAAAGAAAGCAGAAGCCGCTTTTATAGCTGTGATAGGGTTTTGGGTCTTTATTTTTGCGCTGAATAAAGTTTTAGAGATGCGAGGAATCTTAACAGAATCCCAAAATTTAAGTGTTTATGGCCAAACAATGATGCTGGGAGAACAAATTCATCAAATAGGAGTATTTCCGGGGCTGCTTTTAGCTTTAATCACTGCCGGGCTTCATAATCGCTTTATTGATACAGAATTTAATAATGTCTTCCGAATTTATGGGGGATCACGCTTTGTTATAATTATTTTAATTCCGCTAGTAGTCTTTTTAGCGGTATTGTTCTCCTATGTTTGGCCCTTTTTTCAAGAAGGTATTAATTTTATAACCAATCTTATTCATACAAGCGGGAATGTTGGTTTGTTTATGTATGGTAGTTTAGACCGGCTTTTACTACCTTCAGGTCTGCATCATCTAGTTTACACCCCTTTTTTATACACTTCCTTCGGAGGAGTTGAAGAAGTTGCGGGAACAGTGTATGAAGGAGCGAGAACTATTTATTTAGCTCAACTGGCTGATCCTGCCGTTGGTCTTTTATCCCCAACTGTTAATTTTGATGCACGGGGTATTTCCAAGATGTTTGGCTTAATCGGAGCCGGTTTAGCGATGCTTCATACTGCTAAGCCACAAAATAAAGCTCAAACTCGTTTAGTTTTACTTCCAGCAGTTTTTACAGCTTTATTTTCAGGTGTAACGGAGCCGATTGAATTCACATTTTTATTTGTCTCGCCACTATTGTTTATGGTTCACTCGGTGTTAAGCGGCTTGAGTCTAGTAGCACTCAACCTTTTTGGTTCAAGGGCAATAGCTCCTAATGGCTTGTTGGATTTCATTTTGTACAACATTCCTTTAGGAGTAGAAAAAACACGGTGGCCGGTTTTTATAATGGTAGGAGTTGCTACATTTTTAATCTATTATCTTATTTTTAGACTACTGATTACAAAATTTAATATCAAAACTATCGGAAGAGGGGAAGAAGTAAGACTTTATTCTCAAAATGACTATAAAGAAAAACAAGGCCTTGCCGGAAATGTAGAAAACACTGGTGCGTCGCAATCTGAATTTGATATTGCTTTACTTGTAGAAGGTTTAGGCGGGGCCGACAATATCAACACTATAGATAATTGTTATACACGGCTGCGCTTAACCGTGAAGAATCCAGCTTTACTTAAGGAGAATATTTTAGAACAGCGTATTAATGCGAAAGGCGTAATACAACAAGACAATCATATTCAAGTGGTTTATGGTTTAGAAGTAACAAAAGTAAGAGAAGATTTGGATAACTATCTGGGCACTACAAGGGAGGAATAAATAATGAAAAAGTTTTCAGTCATGATAGCCGGAGGAGGTTCTACCTTCACGCCTGGAATTGTGATGATGCTTTTAGATAATGCGGATCGTTTTCCTATTAGAAAACTAACACTATACGACAATGACGCTGAAAGACAAGCTGTTTTAGGTGAAGCCATTAAAATTATTTTAGAAGAAAAAGCACCTGACATTGAATATACTTACACTGATGATCCTGCTCTAGCCTTTAGTGATATGGATTTTTGTATGGCTCATATCCGGGTGGGGAAATATGAAATGCGCGAACTAGATGAAAAAATACCTCTTAAGTATGGGGTAGTGGGACAAGAAACGTGCGGTCCCGGAGGCATTGCTTATGGAATGCGCAGTATTGCAGGGATGATGGAGTTAATTGATTACATGGAGGAATATTCCCCTGATGCCTGGATGTTGAATTACTCTAATCCGGCTGCGATTGTAGCAGAAGCTTGCAGAGTAATGAGGCCTGATTCTAAAGTCATTAATATTTGCGACATGCCAGTAGGAACTTTGAGACGGATGTCTTACATTATTGGAAAAGAGCCTCAAGATCTGGAGGTCGATTATTTTGGCTTAAACCACTTTGGCTGGTGGACGAGTGTCAGAGATAAGGAAGGCAATGATTACACTCAAGAATTAATTGATTATGTATCAAAACATGGTTATCTCACTGAAGAAGAAGTAGACACTCAGCACACCGACCCTAGTTGGCAGGAAACACATAAAAAAGCTAAGGATTTGATTGCCATCGATCCTACTTACTTACCGAATACCTATTTGAAGTATTATTTTTATCCTGATTATGAAGTAGAACAATCCAACCCCCTTTATACGCGGGCAAATGAAGTCATGGAAGGCAGGGAAAAGGAAGTATTCTCCACTGCCCGTTCTATAATTGAAAATAGAACGGCCGAAGGGGCTGAATTTGAAAAAGGTGCTCATGCAACTTTTATTGTGGATTTAGCCACAGCGATTGCCTTTAATACACATGAACGGATGCTTTTAATTGTAGAAAATAACGGGGCGATTGCTAATTTTCCAGATGATGCCATGGTAGAAGTACCGTGTATCGTTGGTTCAAAGGGAGCTGAAGCAATAACCCAGGGGAAAATACCTATGTTTAATAAAGCTTTGATGATGCAGCAAGTAACAGTAGAAAAATTAGTCGTGGAAGCATACATTGAAAAAAGTTACCAGAAGATGTGGCAGGCTCTAACGCTATCAAAAATTGTTCCCAGTGCTAAAGTTGCTAAAGATTTGTTAGATGATTTGATTGAAGCTAATAAAGATTATTGGCCGGAGTTGACTTAGAATGACGCTATTTAAAGAAAATGTTTGAGCCTAAATTGGATGAAGATCATAAAGGATTAGCTTCTCAATTTGAATTTTTGAGTTTTAAATTCTTCTCATACATAAATCCCATAATATATTTATTAGCTTTGTAGAATGGAAAATACCTCCTTTGGTTTCAGTGCTTCCTACTGAATACAAGGGAGGTTTTACTTTCTTAATTAGTAGTTAAGACCTTTACTAGCAGTTCTTGCATACTAGAGACATTCATTTTTTCATAAATATTGGCAATATGTTTATAAGTGGTGGCTAAAGAGATATAAAGTGATTCACTGATATGGGTGGGTGAAGTTCCTTGGCAGAGTAAATTCACAATTTCTGCTTCTCTCGGGGTGAGCGTTTCTAGTAAAGAATTGTAAGTATAGTTAGGGATGGGATGAAAGAATTTCATATGTAAATTATTGAGAAGAGGTAGGGCTATATTCAAGGCTATGTATTCTTGGTAAGTAAAATTTTCATTTTTTGTTTTATCTAATGCAAATACACTTCGAGGTCGACCATTCTGATCGTATAGGGCAAAACCTAAAGAAAATTTTAAACCTCGCGGTTGAATATAGTGAGGGACAAATTCATTTGAGGGTTCGTTTTCCCAAGTCATCAAATTAACTGTGGGTTGAGCTGGATAATGTTGTACCCTTTTTTCGACATTATAACGCCCATTGTCCGTTAGTAAGTAATAGGATAGATATAAATCACTCCATCTTTCGTCAATATTGACTAAAAATTGATTGCAAACTTTACTGTTGTCAGAAAGAGTAAAAACTAGGGCTTGATCAAATTGACATAGTGACTGGATCTTAGATAGAATTTCTGATGAGAAAGAATAAATGTCATTACACTTTCCGCACGACAACACAAAGTCATAGATTGCTTGCCAAGGGATTGATTGTTTGCTTGTCATTAAAGTTACCTCCATTTATGAAAGTACTGAAGCAGAAAAAAATAAGTGCGCTTGCATTACCATTAGTTTACCATAGTTTATTTGAAAGTAAGAAGCACTTTCTTTTATCAAGGCTACTTGTCATAAATACATAAAATTACTAATTATTTTACCAGAAGTGATTTGCTATAATAAAATCATCAACTTAGAAAGCGTTACCAATTTACAAAAAGGAGGAACTAATAGCTAAATATAAACACTAGAAAGAAGCCAACACAATCAAGGAGGAAATATTAATGTCAGAAGAAAAAAATCCAATGTTTAGTCCCTTTCCTAAGATGTCAATGGCGAAAAAAGGACGCAAGACCATCCATTATTTACAACAAATGAAAGATGAAGGTAAGCACATAGTGCAACATTGCCCTAGTATGTTAGGGCCCATGTTTACGATGGCAGCTGAAATGTCAGGAATTGATATTTGTCGTCTACCGCCATCGAATAGTGGAATGATTGGGGCAAAGGAGGCTTTAAACAGAGCTCCAGAATGGATTGGAGCAAATCGTCAAGTTGCCCCGCATATTCATATTAATTATGTGACTGATACCATTGCTTTTGCCAATAAAGAAGAAGCTCTGGCAAACTTTTCAATTTTCCATTCTGCAGGAGCTGATTCTATTTTACCAATGGGAATTAATAATGAAACCTTAGAATTTTTAGCTGATAATCATGTCATTGTATATGGGCATGTTGGAGCTTTGTCTGGTTGGCAGACTATGGGTAAATATGGAGGGTATAAGCGTTTAGGAAAGACTGCAGAAGATGCTATGGAAATTTTCCGTCAAGCTTATGAATATCAAGAATGTGGTATGAAGGCTATGACTATTGAATTAACTCCTATTGAAGTGAGTAATGCGATTGCTAAGAAGTTAAAAGTGCCAGTAATTAATATTGCTGCTGGAGGGGCATGTGATGGAAGCGAAATGGTCGATGCGGATTTATTTGATATGATGGCTAACCCAGG
>CAYYGA010000056.1:2511-9466 GCA_964471435.1 uncultured Facklamia sp. | reverse complement strand
ACGACTATTTCATTAAAAATCGCAAATACATCAATTCTATCAACTCGTCCCATGTTGAAACCGTCGTTCTCTTAGAGAAATCGAACGTTAGCGAAAATTGAACTTCGAGAAGCGGTTGCTCTACCAGCGATCGCGCGTAGAGTCTCCTCATTGTGAAGGAAAGTTAGTGAATAAAGAAGCAGATATCCTGCCTATGGACGGACTGCCCCAGAAGCTAAGCCGATAGGTGAGGGCAGAGATTCTAAAATATATTGTTTTAACGAAAAAGAATATGATAAGTTTAGCTGGAAACTACGTACTATATAACTTATTGATTAAACGGCTCTCTTAAAGCAACCAGACTTTATGATTTAAAAGGTCAAATTCATGACAACTTCATTGTTTAACTTAAGTTCTATGTGGAACTATTTTTTCAGCAGTGGATTAAATCCATTAAGACCATGCAAAAAGGCCTTTGGTAGATAATCCTACCAAGGCCTTTCAATTTACATAATGTTTTCAAAAAAGGGGTTTATTTAGTCAATCGCTCATTCGATGGATCAAAGAACATTCTATCAACTAATTTAGCCTCTAAGCCATTGATTGTGATGGTATCACCTATTTTAGCTTTAGCTTTATCAACGAGAGCATAACCAATATATTTGCCAACGGTAAATCCATAGGTTAGGGTTGTAACTTTACCAACGACGTCACCATCTTTTTCAACTGCTGAACCGTCTCCAATTTTGGATTCATCGATGTCATTATCGAGGAGTTCAAAGCCTAATAGTTTCCGTTTAGCCCCATTTTCTTTTACTTTAATCAGACTTTCTTTTCCGATAAAGTCTGTATCCCAATCAATAGCCCAACCGAAGCCTGATTCAAGTGGGTTTGTTTCTCCAACGTCGCTCATTAAGACATATCCTTTTTCGCGAGGGAGTGAGCTGAGAATGGCAGCAGAAGTGGTATTTTCAATGCCGAATTCTTCGCCTTCTACTCTTAAGCGACGCTCAATGGCATTACGATATTTTCTTTCAGCAACGATTTCATAGCCAAGTTCTCCTGTATAACCTGCACGAGCTACTAATACTGGGAAGTACTCAATATGATTCGGAGCAATATTAAACCATTTTAAATCAGAAATATCATTGTCTAAAATCTTATTTAATACTTTGAGTGAATCTGGTCCTTGAATAGCATACATTATGTAGTCATTACGGATATCTTGGTATTCAGCATCGTAATCAGCAATGTACTGATTAAAAACTTCAACCATTTGGTCGGCGTATAAAGTTGATACCCAATAGCCATCCTCTGGAACTTTAAAAACAATTAAATCATCAATAATAATGCCGTCATCATTTAACATTTGTGTATACTTACCTTGACCATCATTTAAGCCTGCCATAGTATTGGCCATGATTTTATCGAGAAATTCTCCCGCTTGTGGACCAGTTACTTTTAAAAGTTCGTGGGTAAAATCATAAAAACCTACACCGTTACGAATAGTTTCGTGATCATGTCTTACTTGTTCATTATTCTTCATTGACATTTTGCTTTCCCCTTTCAAATCCCTAATTGCAGTAGTCTTATAAGTGACGCATTTGGCCCCAAGTTAAAGATTCAGTTTGTTCTGAGAAGTTATATTTAAGTGCATCTCGAGTAATTTTGAAGTCAGAAATATCTAACTTAGACTCACCATCGATGATTAATTCAGATAAAATCTCACCGACAGCAGGAACGGCTTTAAATCCATTTCCTGAGAAGCCACATCCAATTACAACGTTTTTGTGATCTGGGTGGAAGTCTAAGACATAGTTTTCATCTGCAGTATTGGTCCACATACCTACAAAGCAACGTTTCATATGTCCGTTGGCTTTCGGCATATAATTTGATAGAAACTCTCTTAATTCTCGCTCGTCACGTTTGAAGACTCCAAACTCGCGGTCAATATATTCTGGACTTAAGTTATCAGACCAGATATCTTCGTCATCAGGCTCGAAGAACTTACCAATCTTCATACCATCATCACGCAAGTCTCCGAAGCCATAGTAAACTCCAATAGGCGTATCCCCATACCAAGCAGGGAATTTATCCACGGAATAATACATTTCATCGGTATCAAACCAACCAAGAACCCGACGCTCAACCGATAATTCAATGTCGATACCTAATTGTTTTAAGAAAGGTTTAGTGTAGGCACCTGCAGTAAGTACAATCTTTTCCGCTTCATAAGTACCGTTTTGTGTGCGTACTCGAACTAGATCATCTGATACCACTTCAATCTCATGAACTGGATTTTTGATGGAAATCTCTGCACCGTGTTCAATGGCATGCATTTTAAACCATCGAATGGTATTGGTTGTTTGAATAGTTCCAGAACGAGGCTCTAAAACCCCGTGCATTTCTTCAGGGAAGTTTAGGTCTGGCCAGCGTTTTTTAAAGGCTGAACCATTTTCAAAATATTCAATTGGAATATCATATTCTTTAGCACTTTCAATGGCTGTTTCAACGAAGTTTGAAGTCGATCCCTTCACTCCAAAGGTTAACGCTCCATTTTGAACAAATATTTGTTCATGAGAGCTCGCATCCATTTCTCTGAATAACTCTAAAGCACGAAGCGTCATTGGGGTATAAGATCCACCTTCACCCGATGCAGCAGAAACATATCTTGTATCTCCTTCATGACTTGAAAGAGCATGGGGTGGATCAAAAGCATCGATTAACAGAACTTTTTTACCATTTTTAGCAAGATTATAACCTGCCGCCATACCCATCGATCCAGCACCAACCACGATTACATCATATTTATTCATTGTATCTCTCCCGATCTTTTATTATTTGTAAGATTTTTAACGGTAACAATAATATGGTAATTAGAAGTAGCTGTATAACGAATTTTAGAAAATATCACCGCCTATTTTTAATTTTTAATTCAAATCAGAGAAAGGAGTCAAGTAAGTATTTCCTTAAAAATTGAGACTGTGAATATCAATTTTTAGTATTAATACGAATTTTTACTAATTAATATGCGATTTTTAAAATGCTGGCGTAAACCCTTCATCCGTATTGTAAGCGCTATTATTTTAAAAAGCAAGGATTATTTTTTACTATTTCACAAAAAAAAAGCTTTAGTATAAGGGTTGTATGAGATTGTTTGTGAATGAACATGGACAAAGTTCTATATTATAAGTTTTAATAAGTAAATGCTTGTGCCTATGCTCACCATTTAATATATGATTAGATTTCGTATTTCTCAAAATGGGACTATTGAAAAATAGATTTGGAAGATAAAACCGAAGATTTAAAATAGAGAGAATTAGAAAGATTAAGACAGAGAATATTGAAATCAAAAATTAATACTAAATTATTGGTTATCAGGACAGGAAGCTTTTTACAAGTTAAAGAGTTTAATCAACTTTTAAAAAAATTTGTCGCAAAAAATCTAACAAATAAAATGAATGGTCATAGGGTGAGAGGGATGGAGGTTGGCAAATTAGCCGAACTTTTTGGAAGCATTTTAATGTCTATAGCTGAAGTGAAGATTGATAAAGTTATTCTTGCAGTCAAGATTTATAGACTCCTAACTTTAGAAATAAGTGAAACATATCATTATCCCTTTATAATAAGAATAAACTTAATCTTAAATCTAGATTGTTAGATAACTGGAGAATAGGTAAAGACAAGATTGAAAAGAATTAGATATGTCCTGGGAATTCTTAGTGGCATCAATAATACAGGGGTATCTGCTTACGAAATAGCTGGGTTTGAATCTACGGGTCTTTAATTCCATGTAAAATTACGGTAGAATGTAAGTGAGCCATGTTGATTTCCTCCCTATGATTGTTTGGTCGTACTTACATCATAAAGGGAATCACTGGCTTTTTCTGTGCCTTAAAAAAGTGTTGGTGATCAATCACCAACACTAAAAAGTATAGAATCCTTTCCATCCTTTATCTTAAATGGAAATGCTGCGGCGAGAAAATTTCTGGAGTTTTCTTGATGGTAAGGTAACCGATAAGATGGGTAATCCTTGGCAAATAGATAGCTCGGAAGAACCCCTATTATAATATTTAGATTTGGTGTTTTTGCTTGAATTGGGCCATCCGGTCAAGGTATATCTCAATGTTAGCCAGGCTGGAAACATAGCTGGTGCGGAAATAGTTTCGGCCGGCCTCGCCAAATATCGACCCCGGCGTAACTGCTAGTCTGGCCTGATGGGCTAGGGCCAAACAGAAATCGACATCGTCGCCTTTAAACCAGTCCGGTACCTGGGTAAACAAGTAGAATGCCCCCTCCGGGGTGACGGATTCAAAGCCAAGTTTTTCCATTCCCGTAACAATCAAGTCGCATCGGTTTCGGTAGGATTCCCGCATGGCAAGGATACTGTCGTCGCTGTCTTCATAAGCAGCGATACTGGCATATTGGACTTGAGTTGTGATGGCCGTCAGCATTGCTTGGTGGAGGGGATAAAAAGCACTTATTAAGGGGGCTGGCCCTGCTAGAAACGCCGATCGCCATCCGGTCATCGCATGGGATTTGGAGGCCCCGTTAATTAACAGGGTTCTTTCCGGAATAAACCGAGCAATCGAAACATGGTCGATTTCATAGGCAAATTCTGAATACACCTCATCTGCAATGACATACAGATTGTTATCAGCGATGACTTGGGCCAAGGCTTTCAATTCTTCTTCGTTATAGGTAACGCCAGTCGGATTAGTGGGAAAGTTTAAGACAACCGCCTTCACTTTGGCAGCATGTTTAATCGCCTCTTCCAAAGCCACAGGGGTTAACTTAAAACTTGTAGCGGAAACATCAATAGGTTTAACTACCCCGCCGGCCAAAATAATTTGTGAATTGTAAATGACGTAATTCGGGTCTACAACCAAGACCTCATCACCGGCATTCAAGAGGCCCGTCAACGCCAAATACAGAGCTTGGGTGGCTCCAGCTGTTACGAGAATTTGGTTTTCAGGGGAATAATCCAGCTTGTATTTGCGTTTTAAAAAACCACTGATAGCTTGGCGGAGTTCAAGAACCCCACGGGAGTGGGAATAAAAACTCTGGTCCTTTTTTATCGATGCGATGGCGGCTGCTTTAATATTTTCCGGTGTAGCGAAATCTGGCTCTCCAATATTAAAATACATTAAATCTTCCAGATGGCTGATCCGGTCATTAAACGACCGGATATGGTTCTCTGGAGCGACTTTAACGTTATGATTTATAGTTGCATAATCCATAGGTCACTTCCTCTCATTAGAAATATTCTAACACAATCATTAACTTTTTTTAATAAATGTTTGCATTCTCTCAGAATTTAATTTATAGTACTTATTAACGAAAACTAAGGCTTCGATGTGGAAAGTAGTTTTGATGGACTTTGGTAGAGAGCGCGCGGGTGGTGAAAGCGGGCAAGTTGCATCAACTCGAAAATGACCGCTGAGCTTTCATTCTGAATGCGTGAGCAATAAGAATGAACGGATGCACCCGTTATAAATGCCCCAATATAACCGCAATGAGTTTTAAGCGGCGTATTGGCTGAGGTTGTGCCAGTGATGGTATGACAAACAAAGGTGGTAACACGGAGTTTAACTCTCGTCCTTTTTATAGGGATGAGAGTTTTTTGTTTTCAAAAAATTTAAGGAGCGTGTAAAAATGAAGAAATGGTTGAAAAAGTTAGGTGTCCTAGGTTTGGCTGCAGGTTTATGGGCGAGTACCGGTGTTGGCGCAGCGAGTGCCCAAGAGGATGCAAGTCAATTCGAAGGTGAAACAGTGACGGTGGGACTCGTGCCGGGTTCGGCGGAGGATGTTTGGTCGATTGTGGTCGAAAAAGCGGCAGCTGATGGAATCGAACTTGAGATTGTACTCTTTAATGATTATGTCCAGCCAAACATTGCCCTTCAAGATGGGTCCATCGACTTGAATGCCTTCCAGCATGTGGCTTTCTTGGATAATTGGAATGAAGCCAATGACGGTAATTTAACGCCGGTGGGCTACACTTTCGTTTCTCCAATGGGGGCGTATTCAGACAAAATAGCCTCATTGGATGAATTACAGCCAGGCGATGTGGTAGCTATTCCAAACGACCCGACTAACGGGGGCCGAGCGATTTTGGCTCTTGAAATAGCCGGACTGATTGAAGTGGACGACGAAGCCGGCTATGACCCTACGCCCAGTGATATAACCGACAATCCCTTGGAACTGGAATTTGAGGAATTAGATGCGAACCAGTTACCGCTTGCCCTTCCTGATGTCGCCGCCGCTTTCATCAATACAAACTTTGCGAATGATGCGGGTCTATCCTTACATGAGGACGCCATTTTCGTCGATGCCGACTATCCGGAACAATTAAACGAAGGCTACCGCAATGTGATTGCCGCTCACGGGGACAATGTCGACAATGATTTGTTCGCTCAAATCGTTTCCTACTATAACAGCGATGAAGTTGCTAAAGCCATCTATGAGACAACCGACGGTGCTGACAAGCCTGCTTGGGAAGGAGCGGTCGAGTACCAGCTTAACGGCGAGGAAGACGGCGTTGAAATTGACCCCGCCGAAGAAAACAGCGACGAAGCCGCTGACGAAGAATAGTTAATTTTTTTATCCCTTCTGACTTTCAGGGGGGATATTTTTTATGAAAAAGCTAAGGTTGAGGTAGTTTTGTGCATCGCCAGTCAACATTGATTCACACCGTCACAAAAAGCTCTCTCCGACACGCAAAAGACCCAGCCTCCCTCTGTCAAAACGTAAGGGCGTCTGCATGAATCACGAGAAGTTATAATATAATGGATTTTTGTATCTTTCATTATGATGTATAGGGAAGCGAACCGTTAGAAATTTGATTATATTAATGGAGGAAATATGGATTATTCACTTGTATTACTTGTGGCAGGGGCTGTATTTTTGGGTTCATTGATGCGGTCTACCTTTGGTTTTGGAGATGCTGTTGTCTCTATGCCCTTACTAGCTTTTTTGC
>CAYYGA010000056.1:0-2411 GCA_964471435.1 uncultured Facklamia sp. | reverse complement strand
CTTTTTTGCTTTTTCCGGTTGGAAAGACAAAGATCCTGTTGTTCTTACCAAGATGTCGATTGCGACAGTAGTTGGGATACCGTTTGGTTTATTATTGATTCAAAAGGTTGATGAGATTTGGGTCAAATCAATATTGGGAATTTTACTAATTGTTTATTCAGTGTATTCGCTCTTCGGCCCTAAAACTCAGCATAAAAAAATTGAAGCAACCTTTCAAAATTCAAACTTTTCAATTCCTTTTGGATTTTTCTCCGGCATGTTAGGAAGTGCCTATAATACAAATGGAACACCAATCGTCCTTTATGCCACTTTAAGAAATTGGGAGCCTAAAGCATTTCGTGGAAATGTTCAGTCGCATTTTATAATTTCCAGTTCCTTTATTCTTTTCAGTCATTTTTTAAGTGGTTTTTGGACTAGAGAGGTTGTTGTCTACTATCTCGCTTCAATCCCCGCAGTTTTAATTGCAATAGCTTTAGGAAATTTTTTTTATCAAAGAATCAACACGCGGAAATTCCGCAACTATATATTTTGTCTGATTTTTCTATTAGGGGTTATTACCTTAGTGGAAGTTCTCTAGCAATGATAAAGATTTGAGCAAAACAATTATGTTATACAAAGTTTTCTTGGCATACTAATAGTGCCAGGAAAACTTTTTAATTTTGAATGGCAAATCAGTATCTAGTTGATTTTTTAAATATAGGTTAAGGCATGTAAAATGACTAGGCTGACCGATGGAGTTTCTAGTAACACTATTCTTTCAAAACAGGATAAATACAGTTTTAAATAGGGTACTCTGATATACTTTGACTAGAAAAGCATCTTTACACGGGGTTGAAGTAAGGAGGGAATGAAGATGGATAAATATACTGAGCTGAAAAAAGAATTTGAAGTAAGAAGAGATAGTGAAAAAGCCCGCCAAATGGCTGCTTATATGAGAAA
The DNA here is from genome assembly GCA_964471435.1 of uncultured Facklamia sp. GTDB lineage: Bacteria > Bacillota > Bacilli > Lactobacillales > Aerococcaceae > Facklamia. The sequence continues at coordinate 1,472 of CAYYGA010000056.1, read as the reverse complement.
TATATTTTCATTTTACGGTATACAGACACCCATAAGAAGAAAAATCTATAAAGAATTTCTAAAAAAAGAAAAAAAACGAGGTATTATTGATTGGACTTTGCTGGATAAGTGTTATTCGGATGAACATAGAGAATTTCAATATTTCGTTGTGGACTACCTTAAAACGATGCAATCTTTTTTAACATATAATGATTTATCGAATATTAAGAAATATATAAAAACTAAACAATGGTGGGATACTATTGACGGTTTGGATAAAATTATCGGTCATATAGGTCTTGTAGATAAAAGGGTAGATGACTTAATGATTCAATGGTCAATGGATGAAGATTTTTGGCTTCGAAGAGTTGCTATTAATCATCAACGCGGTCGCAAAAATCAAACAAATACTCATTTACTGGAGAGAATAATAGTCAATAATTTTGGAAGCTCTGAATTTTTTATCAATAAGGCGATTGGCTGGAGTTTAAGAGAATATTCCAAGACTAACCCTGCATGGGTCAGTAAATTTGTGGATATTTACAAAAATAAAATGGATAACTTGAGTATAAAGGAAGCCAGTAAATTTTTATGACTTTAAGTTAGAAGTACCCAATTAATTTTATTTAACGAAGACAACAAACCAACAATATGAGGGATAATTATGACAAAAACACATACAGCTTCCACTATGAAAAATGAGTGGATAGAAATTATAGGCGCAAGCGATGAGCAGTTAACGAGTTATGCTAAACAATATGCTATCCCGGATGATTATTTATCAGGGGTGAATGATGAATTTGAAATTGCCCGTATGGAAGAAACCCCCATCAAGCAGGTCAACGACCTACCTTAGTATTGTTGCAATATATGTTAGCTGAGACAGGACCCTCAGGATTTCCAGAGTTTAATACACACGCCATTTCACTAATTGATACCGGCGATAAAATTATTACAGCCTTAGAGACTATACCGGATATTTTAAATGCGCTTTTTTCAGAGTTTAGATATTTGGATTATCTATCTTACGAAATTATGGTTTTATCCATTTTTGAAAAAATACAAACAGAAATTGTGGAAGGCTTAAGAAGTATTCACCGTGAAATTGAAGTGATGCAAAAAGATATCCAAAGTTCCTCAAAAAATAAAGAGCTTTATCGTCTGATTGCACTCGATAAAAGTTTATCTTCATTTAAAACAGCTGTACAAAATAATAGAGATGTTCTTGAATTGTTAACGAAATCCTCCCGATTCAATGAATCAGCTGAGCTCTTATCCATGATGCATGATGTTTTAATAGAATCTTATCAAGCTGAAAGCATGGTTGATGAAGGGATGCGGCTTGTAGATTTGTTAAATGATGTATTTTCAAATGTTATTTCCAACAATTTAAACAATATATTGAGAGTCCTCACTTCAATTACCGTCGTATTGACGATTCCGATGGTAATAAGTGGCTTGTGGGGAATGAATGTCCCCGTTCCTTTTGGAGA
>CAYYGA010000055.1:0-9602 GCA_964471435.1 uncultured Facklamia sp. | reverse complement strand
CATAAAAAACTTTGTTACATTTAATAGCTATACACACCTGTGAAAATAGGTGAATACAAGGAGGAACCCCATTTTGTCAGTGTTCATTTCAAAAGCCAAGCTTCGACGCTTACGGTTGGTAGAATATTTAAGTAATCAAATCCATCCGGTAACATACCGCCAATTAACAAAAAAATTTAAAACTAATCGTCGTGCTGTTTATGAAGATCTCAATTATTTAAAAGGTAAATATCCTGACATGAGAATTTACACGACTTCTGATACAGTGATGCTTTATTTGCCGCATGGATGCCGAATAGATTATTTTTATAATCTAATGACTCGTGAATCGACCGCTTTTGCTTTATTGGATGCTCTTTTTCATCAGGCTTCTTATGACCGTCAGGAATTGATTGATGAGTTAGATATTAGTCAGTCCACGCTCTACCGGATTGCCCAGCAGTTAAATAGTGATTTACTTGAACGCTTTAATATAGCTCTGGAGATTACACCTGTTCGTTTGACAGGAGATGAAGCGGATATTCGGGCTTTTTACACCCAGCTCTATTTTGAGGTATTTGATGCTTTAGAGTGGCCTTTTGAGCCTTCCGAAAAAGAAGTTGAAGAGCTCCTGCTCTATTTTACAAATACTTTCGAATTAGAGCTTGATTTTGGTCGAAAGCGTTTATGGATGACTATCGCTATGGTCAATTTGGCCCGTACTAAACAAGAATCCTTTGTTAATAATTCTAAAGATGGTGTAGCAGATTATTATGTGGATCGACTATCTAATGAAGAACATCAAGATTTTGTCGAAAAATTTTATCAAACAGCAGGGCTTGACTTTAATAAGTCCAATATTAAACAGCTTTTCTATCCTTTCTTAGAACAGCAGTACTATCTATATCTGGCTGATCATGAGAGCAATGATTTGCAAACAAAAAAATTTGCAGAGTCAAAAAGCCTGTTAGCTGATTTTATTGATAAATTTGTCACTAAATTTCCTCTCGAGCTGAAAAATAAAGAACAGTTGGTTCTTGCTTTGCAGCAGGCTCTTGTTTTTGAACACCATGAACTCTTCATTAATACAATTAATGTAGATCGGGGTAAGAAGTTCAATGACAGAATTAAAAAAGTAATTCCTGAAGCCTTTGCTTTTGCAGAAGAAAATCTGGCTCAGTTTTATCATGATTGGCATGGAGAATTGAATCAAAATTCACTGGACTATTTAATTTATACTTTTTTCATTAAATTTGAAGGGTTATTTGATCAACTCTCTCACATCAAACATTCGGTGAAAGCTCTTGTTGTCACCGATACTCATCTGGCACATTGTAAATTTATTGAAGAATGGCTTCGTTACCGTGTGGGAAGGATTTTAGAAATTCAAGGAGAATTTTCTGATCGTTTCTCCCTAGAAACAGCTGCTGATTCTGATTATGATATTATCATCAGCAATTTCTATATTCCGCCGATTAAAGGTAAACATATATTATGGGTGGATGATTATCCTTCTGCTACTAACTACTCGGATTTAATTCAACTGCTTAATGTAGTAAAGCAAGATAAAGGATTAATTGCTCAGGACTAATTCCCTTTCATTTTCTAACTTTCAATAGGAGTCATCTTTTAAAACAAAAGAATCCGCTGGAATGAATAAAATTCACTCCAGCGGATTTTTTTAATTAATTTTTATCTTAGCTACTTCTATATTCATAATTTTTAAAGGATCGTTTTGAGACTTTATTGTTAAATCATAGCCGGCATATTTTTCATAAAATATAAAACTTAATATATCTCTTCGGTTAATGATTAATTCTAGTGAGTTTGTATCCCGCAGGCATTCTATTTCAATAGGATTCGATTGACCTTGATTATTTAAGTTGATCGTTTTTTCTGAATAGTCTTTCAATTTATCCTTTATTAGAGGTGACTCTCCCAGGCAACGTTTGACAGTCACATTACCTGAATCAGAATTATAGTTAAGATTAAAAGCTTGGGAGTCTGCTTGATTATGATCGAAAGCATAGATAATTTGGAAAGAAACATCTGATAAAGTAAGTCTCAGATAGTGATTAGCTTGTAAAAACTGAAACCAGTTTACTTGGCTGTTCGCTTCAATCTTTACTTCTTCACTTTCTGGATGAAAGTCTAATGCTTCATTTCCTATATAGAGACTTTCTAAGGAAGAAAGTCGAAGAGCTTGGTGTGATCCAAAAGTAAGCTCCTTTTCTTCTAAATCCAACTTCACATGACGGGGAGCTGTTAAGACGCCCATCCAAAATTTGGAAAAATTATGAGTTAGAACATATTGTTCTGCCTGCATCAATCCGATGTAAGATAAATAATCCACCTTTTTTCCTGTATCACTATTGGATAAAAACTTTGGACTGCTAAAGTCGGGGCCATGTTCTATTATTTGAAAAGCAGCAGTCAGACTTTCTTCTTTGTCATCAGGCTTTCTTACTGTCACTAAAGCAGTTTGACTATAAGCCTGCGGCATTTCCGTAGATGTTTGAGCAGGATCTATGTTTAAGATTTGTTTCCCTGCAAGCTCTAGTTGAATTTCTTTTACCAGTGAACCAGATTGGTTTGTCATTAAGAAATAATAATGTTCCTCATCAGAAATGACATCCTCAATCAGCCACTTCTGCTTATTAAATAATTCTTTTTCTAGATGATTAGGAAAATTTAAACGGTAGTCTTTTCCCTTTGAGCGGATTTCATCTTTCAGTAAATCCTGATAAAGCATCATACTAACCGCTTTTGTTTCTTCGTCTTGGACAATCTTTATTGATTTCCAATCACCTTTTTGATTATACCATTTCACATCAGTGTCCAAAGGATTGGAGAATCGAATTAGATCTAATGGAAGTGAAGTCTTTTTTAGACTCTCCCAATTTTTATACTGTTGAAAAAGGACGATTTCTTGAAAAAGACTCTCTTTTGTTTGATAAATAAAATGCAGATAGACTTGACTATCTTCTCGCGTAAGTTCGGCACTTATTTTTTCAATGCCTTGAGGAAAAACAGCTCGTATTTTATTAAATTTCCATTTACTTCCATTTGACGATTGAAAATGTACTAAAAAATTTAAGTCCGCCTGACTTTCTGAATTATAGGGATTACAAAGACAAAGTAGATGGTAGCCCTTGTCATCAGAAAAATATAAAAGAGCTTTCCCCAGCTTTCCTAAGATTGCTTGAGCATGATATTGATAATTATACCGCGGCAAATAATTATATTGATTTCTTTGGATATAATTATTAATCTCTTCACATTTCAATTCCATATTTTCACCCCTGTAATCCTCGGTTTTATACTTATTAAGCCTTCATTGAAGCTTCCTCTTGGTCTTTGTCTCCAATACGAGCAATTTTGCCTTGCTGAATATAAACGGTAAGGATTGCAATATCGGCAGGATTTACTCCTGAAATTCTGCTGGCTTGTCCTAAATTAGCAGGTTGAATTAGTTTTAGACGGTCTCGTGCTTCTGTAGCTAAGCTGTCCACTGCATCATAGTCAATATCTTCTGGTATTATTCTTTCTTCCATTGATTTGACTTTATCGACTTTATTATTTGCTTTTCGAATGTATCCTTCATATTTGATTTGTGTTTCTACTTGTTCTCCTATTTGACGGTCCATCTCTAGATTATCATGAGGAATCAATTTTATTAAATCCTTGTATTTAATTTCTGGTCTTTTTAATAAGTCACGAGCTAAAATACCGTCTTTTAGAGGAGTAGAATTCACCTTTTCAAAATATTCAGCTAATCCTGGTGTATTAGGTGTTAAACGAATACTTCCAAGGCGTTTTTTTTCTGCTTCGATTTGGGATTTTTTGTTTAAGAATGCTTGATAGCGCTCTTCTGGAATGAGCCCCAAATCATAACCGGTCTGGGTAAGCCTTAAATCTGCATTATCATGACGCAATAATAAGCGGTATTCAGCACGAGATGTGAGTAAACGATAGGGTTCTGTGGTCCCTTTTGTCACTAAATCGTCTATCATGACCCCGATATAACCTTCATTACGTTTCATTACATAAGGATCTTTACCTTGTGCTTTTAAAGCAGCATTGATTCCTGCAATAATTCCTTGGCCCGCTGCTTCTTCATACCCGCTGGTTCCATTCATTTGTCCGGCAGTAAATAGACCGGGTAATTTTTTAACTTCTAAACTTAATGATAGCTGATGAGGAATAACCACATCATATTCAATCGCATATCCAGGGCGCATTAAGCGGGCATCTTCTAATCCTGCTACTGTTTTAATCATTTCCAGTTGAACATCTTCAGGTAAAGAAGTAGACAAGCCCTGCACATACATTTCTTTGGTTGAAAGTCCTTCAGGTTCAATAAAGATTTGATGACGTGGTTTGTCAGAGAAACGAACAATCTTATCTTCTATTGAAGGGCAATAGCGTGCTCCCACTCCTTCAATATTTCCACTAAACATGGGAGCGCGGTGTAAATTGGCCTGGATAATTTCATGGGTTGATAAATTAGTATGCGTTAACCAGCAGGATGTATGATCTTCAAGGTAAGCTTCATCCGGTGTTTCAAAAGAGAAATGGTTGGGTGAGGCGTCTCCTGCCTGCTCTTCGGTTTCTTCATAATTAACTGAGTCACCATGAATGCGTGGTGGTGTTCCTGTTTTAAAACGAGTCAGCTCTACACCCAGTTCCATCAAATGTTCAGAGAGTTTAATAGATGGTAGAGTATTATTAGGCCCGGAAGAATAAACTAATTCACCAATTATTATCTTACCTCTTGAAGAAGTACCCGCTGTTAATACCACTGCGTCAGCCCGGTAAACAGCTCCGGAATTAGTGATAATACCCCGGCATGTATCTTCTTCTATTAATAATTGATCGACAAGTGCCTGTTTTAAGTCCAGGTTTGGTGTTTCTTCCAAGACTTGTTTCATTGAGCTAGAATAAAGTTCTTTATCCGCTTGGGCTCTTAATGCTTGTACAGCCGGTCCTTTTCCAGTATTTAGAAGACGCATTTGAATATAGGTTTTGTCAATATTGCGTCCCATTTCCCCGCCTAAAGCATCAATTTCACGTACCACCACTCCTTTTGCCGGACCTCCAATCGAAGGATTACATGGCATAAAAGCAACCGTTTCTAAACTCATGGAGACTAAGAGGGTCCGCGACCCTAATCTAGCGGCTGCTAATGCAGCTTCACTGCCTGCATGTCCTGCTCCTACAACAATTACATCATATTTACCTGCTTCATATGTATGCATTAAAATCCCTCCTTAATGGATTCTATAAAATCGACCTGGTGTTCTATTAATTCTCCATCAGCATCGTAAGAAAACTTAGCTGTAAAAAATGGTTTGTTATTGAGGATCCAATCTAAATAAATGTAATCCCCTTCCCAGGTAGGCTTAGAAAGAATATCTTCATAGTTTACCCATTCTAAAGTACCTTCATCGCATTCTTCTAATAATTCACCTTCAAATTCATTCACTCGGTAAACAAAGCTGTACCAGTCTCTGCCATCTTGAGTAAAATCAGGAAAAGTAATAAAGCCTACTGGAATGAGATTAGTGGCTGTCAAACCTGTTTCTTCTTTTATTTCGCGAACGGCACATTCTTGAGGGGATTCGCCCGCTTCAAATTTTCCTCCTACACTGACCCATTTTCCTTCATGAATATCATTTGGTTTTTTATTGCGGTGCAAAAGGAGAAATTGACTCCCATTATCGATATAACAAATGGTAGATAGTTGCTGCATGTTTTCCTCCTTCTTATTTTCCTAAACAAAACTCGCTAAATAATTTATCTAATAATTCATCCTGCACACTTTCACCGGTGATTTCTCCTAATAAATCCCAGGCACGGGTAAAATCGATTTGAATTAAATCGACTGGAATCTGCATGTCGGTCGCATCAATTACTTCATCTAATGATTGAATCGCCTGACGCAATAGATTAGTGTGTCTTGTATTTAGTAAATAATTGACATCTGTACTTTCTAAATGACCGGAGTAAAAGAGAGCTTCTATTTTTTCTTCAAGCTCTGCTATCCCAGCCTCCGTTAGCATCGAAGTTGTAATAATTTCTCCTTCCTGGGCATAGGGTGTCAAATGACTTATGTTTAATTCCGACGGCAAATCTTGTTTGTTAAGTAAAATGATACGTTTCTTTTCCTTCGTTAAATTGAGGAGCTCTTTATCAGTATCTGTCAAAGTTTCAGATTGATTCAACATCAAGATAATTAGATCTGCTTTTCCCATTATTTCTCTCGATCGTGTCACACCAATTTGTTCTACTACTTCATCGGTGTCCCGAATACCCGCTGTATCTACTAAGTGTAAAGGAACTCCCTTGACACTGATATATTCTTCTATCGTATCACGGGTAGTTCCCGCAATGTCTGTAACAATCGCTTTGTCAAAGCCTGTTAAACGGTTGAGGAGGCTGGATTTCCCAACATTTGGACGACCAATGATGGCAGTTTGAATACCATCTCTAAATAACCGCCCGCCTTCTGCCTGCTGTAATAGGTTTTGAATCTGGTGTTTAACACTTTTAGCTGTTTCATTCATTTGACTTAAGGATAACTCTTCTACATCATCGTATTCAGGATAATCTATAGTCACCTCTACCTGTGCCAGGGTATTTAACATTTCTTTTCTTAAAGAAGTTATTTTCTCTGATAATGAACCTTGTAATTGATCGAGAGAAGCATTCATTGCCTTACCAGTTTTCGCTTGTATAAGATCCATCAAAGCTTCTGCTTGGGATAAATCGATCCGGCCATTTAAAAATGCACGCTTAGTGAATTCTCCCGGCTCTGCCATGCGGGCTCCAGCCAGCAGGCATGCTTCCAATATTCTTTGAACTGCAATGATACCACCATGACAGTTAATCTCTACAATATCTTCCCGGGTATAAGTTTTAGGACCTTTAAGAACAGTTACCATCACTTCATCCAACATTTGACCTTCTTGATTATAAATGTGGCCGTAATGAATAGTGTGTGAGGGGACAAGAGATAAATCTTTTTCTTCATATAATTGATTAGCTATTTCTATTGCTTCAGGTCCACTGAGACGGACGATGCCGATTGCTCCTTCGCCTAGAGCAGTAGATATAGCTGCAATTGTATCTGCAATATACATATAGTTTCTCCTTTCAACGATTAAAGTATTTTTAAGTTTTATTCAATTCCATAAAAAAAATGCTAGACGAATCTGCCCAGCCTTTGAGGGCCAGGTAAATTCGTAAGCACTTTGACTGCTTTATAATATTGTCGTTTGATATTGTAGCAAACACCGGATAAGGATGCAAGTACTAAGAGAAAGTCTTTTAATATTTTAAGTAGTTCGAATTCATGCTAAAATAATGAAAGAGGAAGTGAGTGTATGCATAAGTTTGAAAAAATTTATTACGATTTGCGTGAAAAAATTAAAAAAAATGATTATCCGATTGGTAGTTTGCTCCCGAGTGAGCCTGACTTAGCTTTGGCTTATGATGTTTCCCGTGAAACCATTCGAAAAGCGCAAAAAAGGCTTATTAATGACGGCCTCATTCATAAACAGCAGGGAAAAGGAGCTATTGTACTCGATCATGAGAGTTTCTCCTTACCAATCAGCGGTTTAGTTTCATACAATGAACTAGCCAGGGAAAAAGGTTTGAATTCTAAAACAGTTATAATAAAAAATGAATTGACTACTACTCCCTTAGCTTTAAAAGGTTTATATAATTTAAAAGACGATGACCCATTTATCCATTTAGTTAGAGCACGGGTCATTGACGATGAAGTGTTAATTATCGATGAAGATTATATTTTACAAAGACGGGTTGAAAAAATTCCAGCTGCTATTGCAAAAAAGTCTATTTATCATTATTTTGAAGAGGAAATTGGTTTGGTTATTTCTTATGCATTAAAAGAATTTTATGCGGATTTAGCTAATGACTTAGACCAAGAATGGATGAATATTCATCCAAATGACTATGTTATGAATGTATCCAGCCACGTTTTTCTAGAAGATACTTCATTCTTTCAACTAACCAATTCCCGACATCGAATTGATAAATTTCACTTTGCTGAAATAGCTCACCGCCGTCATAATATATAAAAAGTCCGGGTAGGTAAAAACCTCCAAACTATCTTAAGATTAAATCTTCAAGACTTTGGAGGTCACTACACTCAAGGGCTTTTTTTATTCAGTTGTTGTTTCATCGATACTGGCTTCGTTGACGGATAAAGATTCGCTGTTTATACTTTCCTCTTCATTTTCTTCTGTTGGAGATCCAGAAGCTGTTAACCAGGCAGGATTAACTGAATAAATCCCACCTTCCGGGTATTCAATTGTAGCAGGCAGCATTCCATTTCCCTGCACTTCTAAACGTACTGAATCTACTTGTAAAAAGTCAGCTACAGTAGTAACAATTGATGCTATGACAGCCTGTTCACCGGCTGGATGTTCATTTAAAGTAGCTACTACCCCACTGGTAAAGTTTACTACTCCTATCCCATCTCTAACATCCACATTTAAAACTGAAATTTCATCTCCTATCCAGTTTTGTTCTTGGAAGAAACGTCTAAAAGCATTGGCTGTTGTATCATTGGTTTGCCATGAGAAAGCTGCAATGGCTTCTTCGATTAAGGCTCCTGAGGCATCATTTTCAAGTGGTTGATAAATAGCTGCTTCGTAAACCAGCATCACTTCTGAGGCGGAATCAGTCAAAAACTCTAATTCAGAGACTTGATCGTTATTTTCCTGCCAGCTTGCCACTAAACCAATATTCGCAGCATAGAAATGATGCGTTTCCTGATTATCGGCTTGAGTAAGAACTTCAATCACTTCTTGATAAGTTTGCTCTTCTATTTGGATTTGATCGTATAAACCGATAATTTCACTGCTGTTATTTTCTCCATTCGTCCAACTGCTGCCAACATTAAGAGGACTCGCTAATAAAGTAAGAGGTACGCTGTTTTCAACAGTAGACGGCAGCCCGGTTTCTAGATAATTAGTATAGGGAACATCCGGTTCTGTTTGGCCTGACCACTGAATTTGATCTCCACTAAAGGTATATAAGTCAATTATTATATTATCAAAAGACATTTTTCGAACTTGATACTGCCCAGTGGTTTCGTTGTAGTACTCTGTATACCGGACAATAAAGTCATTTTGTTCAGAGTAATATTGGTTTATTTGATTCGCTGGAACAGGAATGTAATCAATAAGATTATATTCAGTATTCTCTGGTGCACGTACCCATTGAGAACGATCGATGGTAATACTGGAAGCTGTTTGATTTTCTTCAGTTAAGGGTTCTTCCTCTTCAATGTTTGCTGCTTGTGAAGAATCATCCTCTTGAATCGCATCATTTTCATTATTTAAATCTTGCTCAGTTGTGGTCGTCTCGACAGCCTCATCTGCTCCATTGCGGTCGGCTTGTTTGGATTCCACCTTAATACGATTATCCTCACTGAGCTGTATCATCGGTTCACGACTACATCCTGTTAAAAATAGTATAATTGCCAGAATAAAAATTTTCATCCAATTTTTTTGCAAAATTGGCCACCTCCCTCTGCTAAAAACTATTATACCACAGTTCATCGAGATGATAACCACTTCTGATAGGTTCTTTTT
>CAYYGA010000054.1:5720-9764 GCA_964471435.1 uncultured Facklamia sp. | reverse complement strand
AGAATGAGCTAGCTTTGGTAAGCTGTCTTCCAAAACGAGGGGAAGACAGCACTCAATCAGCTCCAACAAAAAAGGACTCTTCCACAAGGGAGAGTCCTTTTGATTATGATCTTATGTAAGCTTAAGCTTCTTGTGCTAATGGGTAAACAGAAACTTTTGTTCTCTTTTTACCAAAACGTTCGAATCGAACGACTCCATCGATTAAAGCAAATAAAGTGTCGTCTCCTCCGCGTCCCACATTCGTACCAGGGTGAACTTTTGTTCCACGTTGACGATATAGGATTGAGCCACCATGAACTGCTTGGCCGTCTCCAGCTTTAGCACCTAAACGTTTTGATTGAGAATCACGACCGTTGGAAGTAGATCCCCCACCTTTTTTCGTAGCGAATAATTGTAAATCTAGTTTTAACATGTGCTTTGCACCCCCTATTGATGTATTTGTTTGATCTGTATATATTCTGGATAAGATTCAGTTAATACCTCTAAAGCAAACACCAGATGTCTCAATAGTAATTGAGCATCATGTTGCAGGCTTTTTGAAGGAATTGAAGGTAATTCTATTTTTAAATAACCGCCTTCAACTTCATTGACTGTCGTCTTAACTGGAATGTTTAAAAGCTGATGTAAAGAATTCTCCACTGAAATAACCTGGCTGGAAACTGCCGCACAGACAATATCCTGCCCATGTTCAGCATAATCCGCATGTCCCGTCACTTCAAGTGTCTGAATCAATTCATCCGGCTTAGAAATTTCAACAGTAATCTTAATCATAATTAAGCATTAATTGAATTAATTGTTAATTTTGTATACGGCTGACGGTGGCCCATTTTACGGTGTGAGTCTTTACGACGTAAGTAACGGAAAGTAGTTACTTTCTTACCACGGCCTTGTTTTTCAACTGTAGCTTCGACAGTTGCACCTTCAACAAATGGAGCTCCGATTTTAGAGTCAGATCCTCCAACGAAAACAACCTCATCAAAAGTAACTTTATCGCCTTCAACAGCGTCTAATTTTTCAACAAAGATTGTTTGTCCTTCTTCAACTTTCACTTGCTTGCCGCCTGTATTTATAATTGCGTACATTCAAGCACCTCCTATTAAATAGATTTTCGATAAGCTAACTTATCTACACTTAGACTCGCCATGTTAAGTGACCTGCGGTACTTCTTACTTAACCTGTGCGGTTGCAGCTGTGGTGCTACACAAATACAACAAGAGTATCTTACCAAAAATCAAGCATTGAGTCAAACCTTTTTCTTTTAAAAATAATCATTTAAACCCAACTGATTGATAAAAAGGAAGCACCCTTAGAAAATGATATGTTCATTATAACCCAACCAGCCTAAAAGCGCCCGGGTTGGAAAATACATGAAAAATGCCAGAGCGGTATTAAAAATCAAAGTAGGCCCTAAACGGGTTAAAATATACTGCTCCACCCCTAAAGAAACAAAGCCTAGTCGGACATAAAAGAAATACACTAAGTAATCAATGATTGTAATGGCTACAATAAAGAGCATAAAATGGACGATGGCGTTACGGGGAAAATAACGTCTGATCTGTAGAATAATATAAGCAACTAGGAAATAAAGAGCTGCATAAACGCCTAAAAGAGTCGTCGAATAGGAATCTTGTAGGAGACCAAAAATAAAGCTGTAAAGTGAAATAGATGAATTCCGCATATAAAAAGCAAAGGTGATAATAAAATAAAGTAGAAGATGGGATACGATCACTTGATTACTGCCCAGAAAGGCACCGGGGAAAATCGCCGGTAAAGAAGAATCAATAATCAATCCCACCAGTAAGACTAAAGGAACGATGCCTTTTATTTTGTGGTCACGACTGAAGGATTTTGAAGATGCCATACTACTCACCTTCGCCCCCTTCTCTTAGGATAACTGTTACAAAACGGATATCGGTCATTTCTCCTGCAGGTTTAACTCTGACATTTTGGAAAAGGCCGTAAGAATCCATTTGCGCATCCACTACTTCTCCAATAAGAAGTGTACTCGGGATAACCCCGCCAAGCCCTGACGTAATCACCATATCGCCTTCACTGACATCGGCTTCAGGACTGACCTGGCTGAGAATATATTCTTTACTTACCGGGTCATAATCAGAGATAACACCGATGGCTGAGTTCCCTGTCTCATCGGTTTGTATCCGGGCTGACACCATCCCTTCATTGGAGTGGTTGGAAGTTAATAAGAGGACTTTAGAACTAGTAGGGTTGACTTCAACAACTCTCCCGATTAAGCCATTTCCTGACATGACGGCCATATTCGGTTCAATCCCGTCAGTGGATCCGGCATTAATCACCAAGGTTTCCATCCATTGGTCAGGATTACGTGAAATAACGGTCGCATTGATGCTGGTGAAATTAGACAAGGTTTCCGAGAGGTTCATCTCTTGTCTAAGCTTTTCATTTTCAGTTTCTAAATCAGCAATTCTTACCTGCATTTCATAGGTCTGGTCAATTTTTGATTTTAAGGCTTGGTTTTCTTCAAAGGTATTGACTAAATCGTCAACCGAATTAACAAAGCCTACCACCACATTCACGGGTTCGGATAGGATTCTTCCGGTCCAGGATACTGTATCATTGACGGCACTTTTTACGACATTATTGGTGCTGGAGCTAATTGAATAAGCGATTAAACTAATAATCGCTATCGCTCCCAGGAGAATAGAAATTAATCTTTTATTGTTAAACATTTAGAGCCTTCTTTCTTGCTAACGGCGTGATTTTTTTTCGATAATTTCGGAACGGCGGTTCATTTCATTTAATAATAAACCGGCTCCGATTGCAACGGCATCAATTGGTTTGTCAGCTAATCTGACCGGCAGACCAATTTCTCTTTCCAGACGTTCAGGCAGGCGTTTTAAAAGAGCGCCTCCTCCCGTCAAGACAATGCCGGTTTCCATAATGTCCGCCGATAACTCAGGAGGAGTTTGTTCAAGTACCTGCTTAATCGCATTAATAATTTGATTGATAATTTCATCGATTGCATGAGCGATCACCTCGGCCTCGACATTGGCCTGGCCGGGAACTCCCATGGTAATACTTCTACCCTTAACCATCAGTTTATCGGAAAGATCTTCTTTAGCATAGTCTGCATTCCCGATTACTATTTTCAAAGTTTCAGCTGTATAGTCGCCGATAATTAATTGATAAGCCTGTCTTACATGGGCTTGAATAGCTTCATTCATGGAGCTGCCTGCTGCGGTCAGCGTCAGGGACTGGATAATTTCTCCATAAGAAATTGTCGCTATATCAGTGGTTCCTCCGCCAATATCAACCACCATTTTCCCTCTGGCTTCTTCAATTTCCAAATCCGCTCCTACGGCTGCGGCAAAAGGTTCTTCAATAATCATGGCCCGATTAATGCCTAAATCTCTAATCGCATCAATGATAGCTTTTCTTTCTACTTTAGAAATTTTACTGGGTGCACAAATCACCACTTCAGGTTTACCAAAAGAACGATTGAGGGCTTGATTTATAAAATGGGCCAGCATTTGTTTAGTTAAAGTAAAATTAGCGATGACCCCGTTACGTATCGGATAAATGGTTTCATAGTTATCGGAAGTACGCCCGACTAATTTTGAGGCTTCTTTACCAAAAGCCACAATTTCTTGTGTATTTTTATCTAATGCTACAATTGAAGGTTCTCTTAAAGCGATACCTTTGTTGGCAATGTAAATGATCGTGTTGGCAGATCCCAAATCAATTCCCAGACGTTGTTTACCAAAAATATTCATTTGCCAATCCCCTTCTATTTTTATGCATTAACTCAATAAATTATAGCAAAAACCACATAAGAAAACTACCTCAGACTTCAACCTGCCTCATAAATTTGTTACGAACCCCTTTTATCACTATCCGCTGGTGTTTTTCTACTCTGAAGAAGATTCGCTTGCTTAAATCAGCTGATAAGCTTTCCAAGAGCAGATTCTCCTGTAACAATCAGCTCATAAGCTAATCATGAGAGGATTCGCCTATACAAATCATCCCGCAATAAATTATGAGCCGATTCATCTACCACAATCATCC
>CAYYGA010000054.1:0-5620 GCA_964471435.1 uncultured Facklamia sp. | reverse complement strand
CAATCATCCTATCAGCCGTTTCAACAGCTTTCACCATATAAAATAAAAAAACCAACCATCTGTTAGAATGGTTGGCCAAGTTTGATTTTAATAATTAAATTAACCTAATTTTTCAACGTTTGCAGCTTGTGGTCCGCGCTCGCCATCTTCAACTTCAAAGCTAACTGCTTGACCTTCTGCTAAAGTTTTGAAACCGTCACCTGAAATTGCTGAAAAGTGTACGAATACATCTGATCCATTTTCACGTTCGATAAAGCCAAAACCTTTAGATTCGTTAAACCATTTTACTGTTCCTTGTTCCATTAAAAAATTTCCTCCTCGTGCCAAAAGCACTAATTAATAATTTATATTTCTGTTGAATGGTACGACTTGGAAACTTCCAAACTTTGATACCTCTTACAAAAACATAACTATATTTTAACATATGAACGCATATCTTTCAACTTTTTATAATAAAAATATTTAACCTCCATTAAAAGACTAGTCAAAAAAATTAGTCTGCTCTCGAATCGAATAGTATTTACCATTCCCAATGATTAAATGATCCAACAATTCAATCCCCATCATTTCCCCACAATCAATCATGCGGCGCGTGAAGTGCATATCAGCCGGTGAAGGCTCTACATCTCCTGACGGATGATTATGAGCGATAATCAAACGGGCTGTTGGATACTTGACCGCTTCTTTAAAAATCTCCCGCGGATGGGCGATACTTGAATTAACCGAGCCGATAAAAATGGTCTTTTTTCGGATCACTTCATTTTTAGTATTTAAAAACAAGACCACTAAATGTTCCTGCTGCAAATCCGCCATTTCCAATAAGAGCCAGTCGCCTGCTTTCCGAGTGGAAGTCACCTGACCGTAACGGGGGATTGAACTCAGATGCACACGGCTGCCTAATTCTACCGCTGCTTTTAATTCAATGGCTTTTATCGGACCAATCCCTTTTACCTGCTGATACTCTTCAATACTGGCCTGCTTGATTTCATTTAAAGTCTCAAACTCTTGTAAAAAGCGCATGGCTAATTGTAAAACATTTTCCATTTTAGTGCCGGTCCGCAGTAAAATAGCCAGCAGCTCATGGTCGGATAAGGACTTTTCACCGTAGAGTAATAGTCGTTCTCGGGGTCTGGCTTCGCGGGGTACTTCTTCAATAAAAGATGTTAATCTTGAACTATTGCTTGTGCTTGTCATCAAAAAACCTCCTTATTAGTAAATACACTAAAAGGAGGCGAAATGTTTTATTTATTAAGGCTATAACAAAGTAGAGCATTAAAATCTGGAAGAAAAAAATAAATCTTTATCACCGCATTAGACTCATCTGCGTAGCGTAGACTGGCTTAGTGAAAGCGATAGCTTGCACTTAGTCAGTCTCTAGCAGGTGAAGTCTGGAAACTCCAACCAACGGGAGGAGTTGAAAGACGCGTCGCGGTAATAAAAGATTTATTGTTTTCTGTAAGATTTTTATGCGCTTGGACAGTATCCTATTTCTTTAGATACTCTCTCACTTGCGAAACAAAATAAAGTGAGCCAGTTACCAACAGCAGTTGGTTCTCTTTTCCAGCATTTTCGCTTAAGTAGCTGCCAATCCAAGTCGACCAATCGGCTATAAACTCACTTTTATCCTGCTGCTCTTGGGGTAAGGCTTGGACGATGTGAGTGAAATCTTCTTCTTCCATCGTTTCAAAGTGCTTGAAGGTAGTGAATTTCACATTTTTGGCATCAAAACTTAAAATCAAAGGCAACTGCTCTTCTTGATTTTTCTTTTTAAGACCCGCGTAAATCACGGTCACCTCATAATCGGCAAAGGATTCTGATACCACTTTTTCTAAAGCAGTCAACCCTTCCATATTATGTGCACCATCTACGTAAACAGCCGGCTGGTCATAGATTTTTTCCAGACGTCCAATCCAGGAAGTCTGATCCAATGCTTTTAAAGCTTTCGGCCAGTCGATCGATAAGCCACGGTCCTTCATCCAGACGATAAAGGATTGGACCGCTACTGCTGCATTGTGGGTTTGATGCTCACCCAGCATGGATATTTTTAATTTCAGCGCCTCATCTAAAAATTCTGGACTGCTAAAGGTAAAGGACTGTCCTTTTTCTGCTAAACTAACTTCTTCACTCACCTGGTATTCTTTATCATAGCGATAATGAGTGGCTTCTTTTTCTTTGGCCCACTCTTCAATGACAGCCAACGGACTGTCTTCGATCCAGCCGGTCACCAGCGGCATGGGCTTTTTAACGATGCCGGCTTTTTCCAAAGCAACGGCTTCTTTAGTATCGCCTAACAAATCTCCATGGTCCAATGCCACGGAAGTAATCACAGCCAGTTCGGAATCTAAAATGTTGGTACAGTCATTTAAACCGCCGATACCTGCTTCGATCAAGCAGATATCCGGCTGCTTTTCTCGAAAGTAAAGAGCCATCATAATGGTGAAGAGTTCAAAGTAAATCAAAATACCGTAGTCACTGTCTTGCATGTAGTCGTTTAAATCCATCAAGACGTTGGTTAAACGGATTAAATCTTCGTCTGGAATCATTTGACCGTCATAAGTAATGCGTTCGTTGAACTTTTCAATATGAGGCGAGGTAAAGGTGGCCACTTTTAAGCCCTGGCTCATCAACATGTTTTTCATATAAGAAACCGTCGACCCTTTACCATTGGTCCCGGTAATATGAATGACCGGCAAGTTGAGATGCGGGTTGCCCACATACTCTAAAGCCATCTTCATTTTATTCATATCGCCTCTGGCAACATAGTTAATTTGATTAACAAGCCATTCAGTCGCTTGTTCTGCAGTTGTTACTCTCATTTTTTCTCCTCTAGTGATTGTGCCCAACAGCTTAAATTAATTCCTTTAAAGTATTAATTCGTTCAATCACAGCATCTAATTGTTTTTGGTAATCTTCCTGTTTGTGTCTTTCAGCTTCCACAACAGCCTCAGGCGCTTTCGAAACAAACTTTTCATTGCTTAATTTTTTAACGACGCGCTCCACTTCTTTTTCAAGCTTGCTGGCTTCGTTTTCCAAACGTTTAATCTCATCTTCAATCTTCACCAGCCCTGCCAAAGGAATCATAATTTGTGCAAAAGGCAGAGTTTGAACAACCATCTCTTCTTCTAAGTTTAAATCCTCTTCAATCATTAACTCTTTCGCATTACAAAAACGATTAATGTAGGCTTTATTAGTCGATAAAGTCTCTCTTACCTTGTCTTCTTTTACTTGGATAAAAATGTCCAGCTCTTTGGATAAAGGCGTGTTCATTTCATTCCGGATTTGACGCACAGCAGTGATAACTTCAATTAACTGCTCCATTTGATTGATGGCCTCCGTATTTTGGTAAGCTTCATCGACTTGTGGATAGTCTGCCGTCACAATCGAAGCATCTGCCGGCGAAATTTGCTGCCAGATTTCTTCCGTTACGAAAGGCATAATCGGATGTAAGAGCCGTAAAAATTGATCCAGAACATGAATCAAGACACTCTTAGTCGTTAAATGCTCGCTTTCGGTATCTTGTAGCTGCTCTTTGGTCATTTCAATATACCAATCACAGTAATCATGCCAGATGAAATGATACAAAGCACGGCCCGCTTCCCCAAATTCAAAACGTTCAAATAAACGGGTCACATCCGCAATCGTTGTCTGGAGTTTCGCTAAAATCCAACGGTCGGCTAAAGTTAAGTCCTCACCGATCTGGATATTTTCAATGCCTAAATCTTCCACATTCATCAAAACATAGCGACTGGCATTCCAAATTTTATTAATAAAATTCCAGGCAGAAGCCATTTTTTCGGTTGAATAACGTACATCCTGCCCCGGAGCCGAACCATTCGCCAAGAACCAACGCAGCGCATCCACGCCGTACTCCTCAATTACATCCATCGGATCAATCCCATTGCCTAGAGATTTGGACATTTTACGCCCTTCCTCATCACGAATTAAACCGTGGATCAAAACATTTTTAAAAGGGATTTCGTCTGTGAATTCTAAAGACTGGAAAATCATTCTGGATACCCAGAAAGTTAGAATGTCATAACCGGTTACCAGCGTATCGGTCGGGAAGTAGCGTTCTAAATCAGGTGTTTCTTCCGGCCAGCCCATAGTTGTAAACGGCCATAAAGCAGAAGAAAACCAAGTATCTAAAACATCCGGGTCACGTTCCCAGTTTTGGGAATCAGCCGGCTCCTCAAGCCCGACATAAATTTCACCGGTTTCTTTATGATACCAAGCAGGTATTTGATGTCCCCACCATAATTGACGGGAAATTACCCAATCGTGGATGTTTTCCATCCAGGTTAAGAAGGTCTGATTAAAACGTGGCGGGAAGAACTCAATAGCGTTTTCAGTCGCTTGATTGTCAATCGATCTTTTTGCTAGAGGTTCCATTTTCACAAACCACTGGGTGGATAAGTAAGGCTCAACAACGGCTCCGCTACGTTCAGAATGTCCAACCGAATGTTCATGTTCTTCAATTTTCACTAGTAAACCTAATTCTTCCAAGTCTTTGACAACTTGTTTACGGGCTTCAAAGCGGTCCATGCCTTCATATTGTCCGCCCTTTTCATTAATCGAGCCGTCTTTATGCATGACATTCACACGCTCAAGGTCGTGGCGGTTTCCAACTTCAAAGTCATTCGGGTCATGAGCCGGCGTAATTTTAACTACACCTGTTCCAAATTCACGGTCCACATACTCATCCGCTACCACTGGTATTTCACGGTTCATTAAAGGCAGGAGAACTTTTTTACCAATTAAGTGCTGGTAACGTTCGTCGTCCGGGTGAACAGCTACTGCTGTATCCCCTAACATAGTCTCGGGTCTTGTAGTCGCAATTTCTACTTTTTCATCCGTCCCTACAACCGGATAATGAATATGATAAAAAGCACCTTTGACGTCTTTATGAATGACTTCAATATCGGATAAAGCAGTCATGGCTTTTGGATCCCAGTTAATGATGTATTCTCCGCGATAAATCAAGCCTTTATTATAAAGGTCGACAAAGACTTTATTAACAGCCTTGTTTAAGCCTTCATCTAGAGTGAAACGCTCGCGGTTATAATCAACCGAAATACCCATTTTACCCCACTGCTCACGGATAATGGAGGCATATTCTTCTTTCCAAGCCCAAGTGCGCTCCACAAACTTCTCACGGCCTAAATCATGACGACTGACGCCTTCTTGTTCTTTTAAACGCTCTTCTACTCTGGCTTGAGTCGCAATTCCCGCATGGTCCATTCCCGGCAACCAGAGTGTATCAAAGCCCTGCATTCTTTTAGCACGGATAATCATATCCTGTAAAGTAACGTCCCAGGCATGCCCCAAGTGAAGTTTACCGGTCACATTCGGAGGCGGAATAACGATGGAGTAAGCTTCTGCTTCCTTATCTTCTGAAGGTTCGAAAACCCCTTTATCTATCCATTCTTGGTATTTCCCCTGTTCCACTTCTTGGGGTTGGTATTTTGTTGGCATATCTATATTTTTCATCTAAGACACCTTCCTCTTCAATTTAACAGCCCTTTTCAGCTGCTTGCATTTAATTCCTTTAGTTGTTTATAAAATAGTCTTTATCATTTTAAAGTTAAGCTTCTGCTTGGGTGTCTTCCTTCCGGAATAGACA
>CAYYGA010000053.1:1822-9800 GCA_964471435.1 uncultured Facklamia sp. | reverse complement strand
TAAAAAAGTTTTGGATTCTTTCCAATCTTAATAAAAACCCCATCAGCAACCTTAGGGTCCTGATGGGGTTTTATTTTTTATATTTTATCCTTCACTCAAGGAGTTCTTATACACTATGTGTTACTTACACAGAGACCTTTGGCAAAAAATTCTGATTTGACTATTTGCCCGGTTTTTTCCTGTGTTAATCATAGTCTGCGGAGATTTCCTGCATATAAGCTTCTGGATCAGAGACTGTCTCCCATAATAAAAGACGGTGGCGATTAAAGACTTCATGAACCGCAGCAGACATGGCTGCTAATTCTTCTCCAATTGCATCATAATCCCAAGGCCATTCAGTATAGGCCGCTAAAGAATAAGATCCATAGGGTGTCACAAAAGTTGCAACATCATTTTGTTCAGTATGTCCCAAACCTGATTTGTTCCATGAAATTGTTGAACTGGGAATTTGTTTCCTTAAAAAATTATGTGTATTTAACTTTAATTTCTCAATCAGCTGCCCATCCCAAGGAGCTCCGTTTACTTGATTGTTATACAATAAGGCAAAGAAACGAGCAGAATCACCCGGTGTTGTATAAAACAAACCATTTGTATCACTATGATAATATTTCCCGTTTACATATGTATCATACAAACCAAGTTGATGCATATGAGGCGTGATACGTGCTCCCCCTCCTACTACTTCAATTAAAGTATTGGCAGCAGTATTATCTGAATAAATAGCGACTAAATCTACTAAATAGTCTAAAGTAAACAAGGTGCCTACCGGCGAACCTTGAATAATTCCAGCACCCGGAACAATATTATTGCCGGATAAGGCGATTTCTTGATAAGGACTTAATTCTCCGGTCTTATATTGATAGTAGAGTTCTCCCAACACATAAATTTTTTGTGTGCTAGCTGGGAAAAAGATTTGATTGTTGACTGAAACTTGACTCATCGTCTCATTATTGACAAATGAAGCTCCCACATTTCCACTTACATACTCCATATAATCACTTAAAGTTGTCTGAACGTCATCCAATAACCCGCGCTCACTATAATAGGTCAATACATAGTCTTGGAAGGACGAGTCTTTTTTAATCCATCCTAACTCCTCATACCCAATATAAACATGCAACCATTCCCCTGATTCCATTTTTACTTCCCCTACAACTTCTAAAGGCGTGTCTACAAAATTCTCTGTGGTAGTACGAATCAAGGCACCTAAGGTTCCCGGAGGGGAGGATAAAATAAGAGAATCGGGATTTTTATATAAAATACTATAAGCTAAATCCATGGTCTGGAAATATTGGTGGTAAGTATAGCGATGCTCTAAAAAGAAACTCCGCTTAAAAGCATTGGGTAAAAGAGTATGAGCAAACTCAGCATGTTTGAGCCACTTTTTTGTTTGATACGGTTCCAGTGTGTAATCTTCTTGAAGAATTCCATTTAAATAAAACTGCCAGCCTAATTCATTTTGATCAAACCATCCTGTATAAGGCCGCCCGTCCTGAAATAAAAGAAGACTCTCCTCATTGCCATTCAAATGCCAGGTAAAAGCATTAATAGGCTCTTTTTCTATCAGTGGATACTGGTTGACTAAAGAGCTTGGAGACACCTTTGCCACATTGGGGCTGTAATAAAACCATGGCATATCTTCAAGTAAAATATCTTCATAGGTCGCTTCCATTAAAGGCTCTTCATCACGATTACTAATATCTAAAATCGCTCCGTCGGATAGAAGGTTCTCAACATATATACCGGCTAAAGGGTCTAAATCAACGGTATAGGATTGATATAAAGGGATAGAGGGCTGGCTTCCATCAACTTCACTCACACTTGCGGGGTCTTCCGCACTCCCCCTGGTTCCAATAGCTAAGTAGGTTATGACAAAGAAACTTATTCCTATAACCAGACTGAAAATTAATAAAATGCGAGTCTGTTTTTGCTTATCCAACTTCCTGCCCCTTTCTTGTTAATTTTCAAATCTTAATATACCATAATTTCCATTACTTTCAAGACAGTTATTATGTTAATGTGAGCTGTTCATTATTAATCTGTTTCAATTTCCAATTGAGGTGCAAAATATTCATACAATTCATTAGTATAAAACATTTCAGGCCTCCGGGCTGCAAAATTAGAGTAAGACAGCTGCTCTTTTAACTCAATTTCATCCACCCCGCCTGCTAAAACCTGCTCTTGAATGTAGGCTTCATAGTCCGCTTGAGTTACTTCTTCTTTAGTTAAATAACGCTCACGGGCAATCAGTTTGAAAACAAAGTCTTCCCGCGCCCGGTCTTTTAAATGCAGGTGAACATCTCCTCGCAAGCCTAACTTTAATTGAGCATAGTCTTCTAAAACCAACCCTTCCTGCTCGGCAAATTCTTCAATCTGTTCTAAATATTCCTCATAAAAAGAATCGAATTCTTCTTGATTAATAACTGCTTGAGCTGTCTCAGCATGGAAAGCTAACAAATAAGGCATTAGGGACTGATAAAAATGATAACGCCTTAATTCTTCTTCGTAGTCTTTACGCAGAAATGCTTTTAAAGCTGCCACACTTTCCAACCCTGCAATCCCAAGCCGGGCTACTACCTCATCTGTTAACTCGCCTTCTACTACTTCCCCCGTTATTGCTTGATAGTGTTTTTTTACCTCCTCTAAGGTCGGACCAAAAATTTTTTCCCAACTTTGGATCTTGATTTCATAGTATTTTTTTGGAACTGTAATATCTTCTTTTTCGGCATAGTCATTGACATAAGATTTCATTTACTACTTCCTTTCCAGATGTAAAACGGACCTAACCCATTGAAATAACTTTCAATCGTTAAGCCCGTTATTAACTATATTCTCTTTAAAAGCATTCTATCATTACCATTATAACTTATCTTTTAATTTTTCGATAATTCCTTCCGGAACTGTTGTAGCCGGAGCAATATCCATTGATTTTTGTACCATTTCATGACGATTTCCTAGATTATCATCGTATTCTTGGTCCCATTTTTCATCTTGACTTTTTCTAATTTGAGCTTCCATCCCTTTTGGAATAATATTGCGGTATTTAGTTGTTTCGCCGGTTAAGACTTTAATAGATTCTTCAATGACAGGGTCGGGGTCAAACTGTTCGTAAGGAAAGGCCAGTTCTTCATAATTAAAAATACGTTCTGTAGCATCATCGCGCCACATTCTCCATGTTTCAAATTCACGGTCATTAAAGCCGGTTAAGTAGGGTCCCGGATTAATCGTTGCAACTGCAATGTTAAACTCCTGTAATTCCTTGGACAAACTCTCGGCAAACGCTTCTACGGTAAACTTAGAGCCGCAATAAGGGCCGGAGAATGGAACAGCCTGTAGCCCTGAAACGGAAGACATAAATATAATTTTACCTTTTTGCTTTTTAATCATATTCCGGGCAATCCCTTTGGTTAATAGAATAGGTCCAAAAACATTGATTTCAAATTGGTTTCTTAAACGTTCTTCAGGTATGTCGACTAAAGAACCCCCTTCTTTGATTCCCGCATTATTTAGTAAAATATCTATATCCCATTCCCACGCTCTTTCACGGTCTGCTGGGTCGGTAACGTCTAACTTTTCAACCCGCAGATTGATTTCTTTTTCTTGGGCTTCTTTAAGCAGGGCAGATACTTCTGATAAAGTTTCTACCCCTGCAATCACATCTTTACCCCTTTCAGCCAAACCAAATGCAATTCCTTTACCAAACCCTGTTCCTGCTCCTGTTATTAAATAAGTCTCTTGAACCATCTTTTTCCTCCTTCAGTTTTATAAACGACGGATAGATATGGTTGAATTATACTTATAAAAGTAAATTGCTATCAACAGATATGCTTATTTTTAATTTTACAACATGTTGTTTAATAGACAGAGAAAGTCATCAGCTGACTTTAAGTAATGAAAGACTCAATGAAGAAGTATACTAATCTTCTTGTAGCTGAGACTGCTGCTGGACTTTGTAATCCATTAAATCAAACTGTTCACGCCTGGTCGTAGATTCAATAAACTGCTCTTGTAAAGCTTGAGTATCTTCTGCTTTAATTGCCTGTCGTAAATTATTCAATTCTTTTGAAAAACGATCGATTGCCCGCAACAATTCATCCTTATTAGAAATAAATAATTCTGACCAAAGCTTTTCATTTATTTTAGCAATCCGTGTTAAATCTCTGAAGCTATCACCTGCAAATTGGATTGATTCTTCATAATTAGGATCTGAATTCACTAACCCTACCGCAATTACATGGCACAATTGACTGGTAAAAGCGATCATCGCATCATGTTCTTCCGGTGAAGTAATTCTCACCCTTTTGAACCCCATCCGATATATTAATTGCTTTAAAAGCTCAATATGTTCTTTTTGATTTGTAGATATAGTCGTGAGTAGATAGTTAGCTCCTTTTAAAACATTAGGATTCGAATAGGCATAGCCGCTTTTTTCTCGGCCTGCCATCGGATGACCAAAAATAAAATCTACTTGGGGTGGAATTACATCTAAAAGCGAATCCATTAAAACACCTTTTACTCCTACTGTATCTGTAACAATCGCACCCTTTTTAAACTGACTGCCATACTCTTGTAAAAACTCACGCATATCGTGCGGGTATAATGATATAAAAACAACATCCGCTTTTTGTAAAATAGTTCTATTTTCAACTTCACCATAAAGAATCGTTCCTTCAGCTTGAGCTTGAATTAAGGTTTGAGGATTTGTATCAATGGCATAAATTTCATCATTATTCACATTCGTTTCTAACAGAGCCTTAGCAAAACTTCCGCCCACCACACCTAAACCAACCATCGCTATTTTCATCATGCCACTCCTTTACAACTTTGTATGTAGTGTAACAGGCTGAAATTGACCAATCACTTGTATATGCAAACTTGCCTGCTTCATCATCTCAAATAAAAGTTCCATTGAAGCGGTCATCCTTGAAACATCCACCTCGATAAAAAAACCATAAGAAAAAGGGTAATCCGGAATCGGGCGAGCATTTAAACGCTCCAAATTACAATTCACAATATCAAACACCTGCAATAACTTCAGTAAAGCCCCGGCCTCATGCCGCGTTTCTACGTATAAAGCTAAACGATCCCCATTCAACTCTACATCATCTATATGCCCTACAATATAAAAACGGGTGGTGTTTGATACTTCTGTTTGAACTTCTTTTAAAAGGGGAACTAACCCATATAACTCTCCTGCACGCCAGCTGGAAAGCGATCCCTTACTGACATCCTTTTGTCTAGCGACCATCGAAGCGGACTCAGCCGTATCTTGATAAGCCCGAGGAGTAATGTGTGGGTATTTCTTGAAAAAAGTCTCACATTGAGACAGTGCTTCAGGATGTGAATAAACTTCCTCTAAACTATCCAGACTTGCCCCTTCGACTCCCCAAAGAGAATGTTCCACGCTTTGATAGGCTTCCGCTATAGCAACAACTGATTGATAGCGTAGAAGATCCATCGTGCGTGAAATTAATCCAGTAGTTGAATTTTCAATCGGTAAAATAGCACGCTCTATTTTTTTATTAATTACATCTTCTACAATCGCAGGAAAGTTCGTATATCCTATAATCGAAGCGTTCTGGGTTAAACCTTCTCTTGTCAGATAGTCCTGTAAAGTCATTTCTGAATAAGATCCTTCTATCCCCTGAAACCCTATTTTTAACATCTACTCACACTTTCCAATTCTTTTAATCAAATTATAATCAATATCTTAAGATAATGAAAGGTCCTGATATTCACTGATTCTATATATGCTAATATACCGCATTCCTAGAAATATTTTCTATAAAAAGACACACCTAATTATAATGAAGGAAAATTAATAACTGGGATTTTATAAAGACGAAATGCCTTTTCATATTACTTGATTTTTGAGAGACTGATATTTACGATGACATTATCAGTAAAGATATTCATTCTATAAATAAAGGAGGACTTCCCTATGGCAAATATATTAATCACCGGCGCTGCAGGAACAATTGGTCAAGAAATTACCCGTTACCTTGTCAAGAACCACACACTAACTTTAGTGGATCATGACTTTTCCGAATTTCCTAAAGATTTATTGACTCAAACATCTTATACTTCCACTGATTTAATTGAGCGGGAAAATTGGAAGGGTTTATTGGAAGATATCGAGTATGTCATTCAATTAGCGGGTCAGGCGGATGCGGGCGCTGAGTTTTATGGTGATTTGTTAGAGCTAAACTATAAATTACCGCATAACCTTTTTGAAGAAGCAAAGCAGGCAAACAAACTAAAACGCATCATTTTTGCCAGTTCTGTGCATATCGTAGATGCCTATCCAAATGATATTCAAGTAAAAACGACTGATCCCATTCGGCCTGCTGATTTATATGGTGTATCTAAAGCTTATTTGGAAGCTTTAGCTGCTTTTCATGCTTATACCAATGGTATTGAATCGATTGGTATTCGTATTGCTGATTATAAAGCAGGCAGTGAGGGTATCAGCGAACATGCGGATGAATACGGTCTGGCGATGTTTTTTTCAAGAGACGATATGAACCATTTAATTGATTGTTGTCTGAAAGCTGAATTAAAAGAGCCTTTCCTTATCATAAATGGTGTGTCCAATAACACTTTTACGCGTCTTTCCAATGAAGAAGCACGAGTAAAAGTAGGCTATGATCCTAAAGATAATGCTTTTGATATTATCGGTGCCCTTGATATTTAAGTATTAGAAACTGAAAGAGACGCCAAGTTTTGTAACCTGCGTCTCTTTTTGTCTGCTTTAATATCGATTTCTGCTAAGTTTGCTGCCAACTTTTTTAATTTTATGCTGATTGAAAAGGAAGCATTCTCAATCTCTGTCGCTTAGTTTACTTTCAATATTATTTTTCCAATGTTTTTATTATCTTCCATGTGTTCATGAGCCTGCTTCACTTCCTCCAGTGAGAAAATGGAATCCACAATCGGTTTTAATGTTTCATTTTTAAAAAGATCGACTGTCTTAGAATAAAATTCTTCACTAAGAGCTGCTTTATATTCATCACTTCTTGGAGTCAGTAAAGTTCCTGAAATTGAAAGGCGTTTACGCATAATGTCAAATAGATTAGCTTTTTCAATTACTGCTCCACCTAATGTTCCAATTAAGACCCAGCGTCCGTCTACTTTGATACTATTGAAATTTTTCTCCCAATATGAGGCACCGATAAAGTCCAAAATTAAATCGACCCCTTGATTATCAGTCGCCTTTAGGACTTCTTCATCAAAATTCTGTTCTTTATAGTTAATGGTGACATCTGCGCCCAGGGATTTACAAAAATCGAGTTTTTCTTGTGATCCTGCTGTTGTGATCACTTTTGCTTGTCCAAGTTGTTTAGCCAGTTGAATAGCAGCTGTACCCACGCCGCTACCGCCGGCATGAATTAAAACTGTTTCATCCACTTTTAATTGTCCAATCCAAAACAAGGTTTG
This sequence comes from uncultured Facklamia sp., assembly GCA_964471435.1. Taxonomy (GTDB): domain Bacteria; phylum Bacillota; class Bacilli; order Lactobacillales; family Aerococcaceae; genus Facklamia. The sequence goes on along the minus strand of CAYYGA010000053.1, from coordinate 2,363 downwards.
GTAAGCTGTTAAAAATACTTCCGGAATAGCTACGGCTTCTTCAAAAGAGAGACCATCTGGAATTTCCATCGCCCATTTATCTGGCATAATTGCATATTCCGCGTAACCACCTCCATGCACCAGCCCCATTACACGGGTGCCTGCTTCTATATGGCTGCCTTCCCCGGCTTCTTCTACTACTCCCGCAACTTCGACGCCTAAAATAGGACTTTTTATAGGCCCTGATCCATTTTCTCTTGTAATAATATCAGTACGATTCACTGCGGCAGCTCCTACTTTGATTAAAAGTTCTCCTGCTTGCGGTTGTGGTTTATCATATTCTTTTAGTTGTAATTGTTCTGCTCCGCCTGGTTGTTTAATCGTGATTGCTTTCATATTTATTCCTCCTGTATGATAAGAGAGCTCGATTTATGAGCCTTTCTTAATTGATACTTTCTCTCCGGCCATTTTATTAAATGAAATGTTTACGTCCACCGCCGGAGCAGGTAAAATTAGAGACTCTTCTATTGTAACATCAACTTGTAAAACGATGCTATTTAAT
>CAYYGA010000053.1:0-1722 GCA_964471435.1 uncultured Facklamia sp. | reverse complement strand
TATTTAATCACTTCTTATAAAAAATAAACCTTCAAACTAATCTATCCTAACTTTAAATGTAAGGATATGAGTAGATTAAAGGTTTGATGGCTTAGATCAGCGTCGATAGTCTATGCTTACCTGGCGGTAAGCAGCTACCAATGGAGTCAATAAAGATGCTACTAAAATTCCAAAGACATTGAATAAAAGGGTGGACACAAATAATATCAGGAATGGCATCCAAAATGGTAGCTGTAAGTCTTTTCCTAAAAAATAAGGTTCGATGAACTGCTTGACAACTGCCACAAAAACATAAAGCAATAAAAGCCACCAGCCTTGCTGCGGGTTTCCAAATACCCATTCATAGAGCACCCAAGGTATAAATACCATACCTGACCCAATCACGGGTAATAAATCTAAAAGAGTAATCCCCAAGGCTATTAACCAAACCCAACTGTACCCCAGCCACATTAATCCCAACAATATAATAAGGTAAACAATTCCAATTATTTTGAATTCAGCTTTAGCGTATAAAATTATATTGTTCATCCAGGTAGATAATACTTCTCCCCAAAATCCTCTGTCATTTTTCAATTTCTCACTCCTTCAATCGGTGGTTCTTTCTTACATTCTATTAAACAATAACATACCATCTAATGAGAATAATCAGTCTATGGAAGGAGTGAGATTGAAAAACTTTAAAATGAAAAAAGAGTCTTTAATTAAAAAACGCCAGCTCTTTCATAAGAGATAACGTTTTATAAATCAATTAAATTATTTAACGTCCTACTGTCCAGCCGCCGTCCATAAAGACTGTTGCCCCATTCATATAATTAGAATTATCCGAAGCCAGGAATAGCGCCAAGTTAGCTACTTCTTCAGCTTTACCGGCACGTTGATCGGGAATTTCCTTTAATCTTTCTTCTTCTAGGCCTTCTGTCATTGGAGACTCGATGAAGCCGGGTGCTAATAAGTTCGCTTTAATTCCTTCTGGACCGAAATCATAGGCCAATTGCTTAGTAAACCCTTCAATAGCATGTTTACTGATAACATAACTCGTGCCTCCAACGCCCGCAAACCGGGTCGCTTGTGAACCTACATTAATAATAGTTCCCTTTCCTTTTTCTAAAAAGACAGGCATTACTTCCTGAGTGGCCAAAAAAGGCCCTTTTACATTAATCGCAATAATCTGGTCAAAGGTCTCTTCATCAGTATCCACCACATTTTCATACTGATCCAGTATACCTGCTCCATTATATAGAATATCAATGGTTCCAAAAGCATCTAAGGTTTGCTTAACACTTTGTTTTATTTTTTCTTGATCTGCTAAATCAACTGAAACGAAGACGGCTTCCCCGCCTGCGTCTTTAATTTCTTGAACAATTTCATTTCCCCGTGCCTTAGAACGACCTGCAACTGCAACTCTAGCTCCTTCTTGGGCGAATTTTTTTGCACTCGCTTCTCCTAATCCAGATGTTCCCCCATACACCAGGGCAACTTTATTGTTTAGTTTTTTCATTTCATTTTCTCCTTTTAGCTTCTCTTGCTGTGTATAAGACAATCTGAGTCCCTCTAGTAACATTGTAAAGGACTATGGTTAGTCATTTCCAGAAAAATGATTAGTTAAATTGAAAAATATAAGGAGTACTCTTTGAATCATCCTTGGCAGAGCAAAGACATAGGAACTTAATTATAAAAAAAATGCTGCTCTTAGCTATTAATTTTCTAAAAATAAATAAGACT
>CAYYGA010000052.1:1378-10093 GCA_964471435.1 uncultured Facklamia sp. | reverse complement strand
TAACATTTCTACTCCCCCTTTGAGAGCATTATAACAAATTCACAAATTTTAAATGCTAAAGATTTTATTCTTTAGTTGGATTAAAAACTAAAGTCACTCATGCCTTCCTAAAAAGAAATACATCCGCTTTTCTTACTTGAAATTGATCAGAACTAATAATTCAGCCGAGTTATAATCTTCATTTTGTTCAAGCGAAAGAACAATCAACCTTAGTTCTACTCGTTCATTTTCATTTATAAAAGTTGCTTCCTCCACAGTGAGAAATCTTTCTTCATAAAAAGGTAATGCCGTTTCATTATCAAATACCTCTTCGAAAATTTCTTCCAGCGGGTAAGATATGATCTCTTCTTCTAGATCATTTTTCAAGGTTAAAATATAATAAGCATCTGTTAGGGTACGTTCCAGAAAATAATTTTCATTATTAATTGTAAATACAAGGTTCTCAAAAGGCTCCTGTTCTATATTTTTTATAGAGGTGAGCATTTGGAAAAGTAGAACATCTGAATCATCTGTTTCTACTACTAATTCATCTCGGTTCAAATAAATATAATTACTCATTGTTGATGTTTCCTCAATTTGAGAATACGTTAGATTAAACCCAAAAGTTTCTTGAAAGTCAGTATAGAGGTCGAAATTTTCGGGTAAAAAAGACAGCTCCGAAATGTAACCCAAATTATTAATGTAGACAGCGGTCTTCGTTATGATAATTCGATCGCTTACTGAAACCGAATCATTAGGTTGAATCTCTCCTTCCACTAAGATATTATTTTCTCTCAATTTATTCTCGAAAAGGGACAGTTGATTTCTTTTACTAATCGAAAAGGCATCAAGGGGCGGTACAATAGAAAAGGTTATAAACAACAATAAAACAGCTACAATATAACCGTGGAATTTCGGTTTCATCAAACTCATAATCAGCCCTGCTAGAGTGGCAAATATTCCAAATAAGATAACGTAGTAACGCCCATGGGTAATACCCATTTCGCGTATTCGCAATATAGATGCTACTGTTTGAAAGAGTGCAATGGGCACTAAAATCTTAGGGAATATTTTTCTAAATAACACAGCAAAGCGATTTTCACTATTATATGAAAGAGTTAAAACAATTAATACGCTAACGGCATATGAAACAAGCAATGGCTCTAGTAAATTATCGGTCCAAAAATCACCTGTGATGTTCATTAGAATGTAAATTAATAAAATAAGAGTATAAATTACAATTAAAGGTATCACTACATAGGAAAGTAATAGTTCAAAAAAGTGTGGTAATCTAAATTGCTGCTTATTTTTTATTACTTCCTCTTGACGTAGTAAAGCTGAACTTTTATTTTCTTTTACCTCAGAAAAAAATGGTGTCAATGACAAAAAATAGAGAGGGGCAAAAAAAGAGCCGACAATATTGAGAGTATGGGTAAATAAATAAGGATCTACATTAAATAAAAGATAATCTATTGCACTATATATGGCACCCATTCCTAAAGCCAGCACAAGGGCAAATAAAAGCGTGATAAAAAATGATTTAAAGGCTGCTAAAAAACTTTGATGAAAAAAAATATTCTCATTATTAATTGATGGTATCCAGATAAAAGCCATCAATAAGGCAAAAAAAGCTGCGAATGTCTTAATAGTTACGTCTAGGTTCACATCATTTTGAGGTCCTATAATAAAATAGTAACCAAGGGTTAAAGTCAAACTTCCAATCATTAACCCAACACGAAAAGTAGATTTTTCAAAAAAACGCTCGTAATGCATTTGAGCGACGGCACTTAGAAGTGCTCCAACTAGAAAGGAATAAATGAGTCGTGTAAAATCCATCTGTCTATTTTCAATCATTAAAGCATTCAAAATCGTCACTGCCAGTAAAAATAAAGTTGTTAAAGGAAAACGGGTAATCGAATTACCTAGTCCTCTAAACCTACTTTTAAAAGACTCTGTCCATCTCATTTTAATCATTCCTTTCATCCTGACTCAATGCCACCTCAAATAAGAATAATAATGATGAATTTCCCCCGCCCAAAACAAGATATCTTCCATATTATTTACTTTAATTATACACCATAATCGGTGCTGGAAATACAAGCCGGCTTTTAATGTTTCAGTATAATGAAATATCTTTTCCTACCTTGTAAGCATTTATTTTACCCCTTTAATTACTCCTTTCATCCTTTAATTGCTCCGCCTTTTGGATGGATATCTTTTCCTCATGCTTTAAAAACCTATTATACTTTACACAAGTAAAAGCTTTCATAAAATTAACACGGGAGGATATTAATATGAACCGATTATCAACTGATCACTCTATTTCAAATTTTCCTAAATCTTACTGGCTCACCCACCCTCTCCCCCATTTTCCAAGACTGACCGAAGATAGCAGTACAGAAGTTGATGTAATAGGCGGCGGTATCACCGGCATCCTTACTGCTTATCTTCTGGCAAAAGCAGGCAGACAAGTTACATTGGTTGAAGCACAAAATCTAGTTTCAGGAGTCACCGGCAATACTACTGCTAAAATCACAGCTCAACATAGTTTAATCTATCATCAATTAGTCAAGATTCATGGGGAAGAGAAGGCTCGTTTGTATTATGAGGCTAACTTAGACGGACTCAACTTAATCCAAAGGATTTGTAAAGAATTAAATATTGAGTGCGATTTAGAAACTAAATCAGCTGTAGTATATTCAACTACCGCAAAAGGTCTGCTTCAACTTCGAAAAGAAGCCTCAGCTTATGGAAAGCTGCAAATTGAAGGGACTTTTTCAAAAGATCCAATTGAAGATTTACCCTTTGAAACAACAGCTTCCCTAACTATGCCGAATCAAGCTCAATTTCATCCTGTCAAGTTCCTCGCTCCAATTTTGGAAGAAATCCAGCGTCTTGGTGGGAAAATTTATGAACAAACGCGGGCGGTAAAAGTTCAAAACAATGCTGCTGTTTTGATGGAAAACGAAACTCAACTGGAATTTAAACAACTAGTAGTCGCAACTCACTACCCCTTTAATGATTTTAACGGCCTCTATTTTTCCAAACTGTCAATCGACCGCTCGTATATTATAGCCGCTAAAACAGCAGGAAAATTTCCTCAAGCTATGTATATTAATGCTGAATCTCCCAGCCGATCACTGCGTTCTGTAACAGCTTCAGACGGTCAGGAGATGTTACTGATAGGCGGTGAAAGTCACTCCACCGGTAAAAGCAAGACCCCTACTCAGGAGCACCTTCAAAACCTTAAAGAATTTGGACAATCATATTTTAACCTGCGAGCAGTTTCTTATCACTGGTCCTCTCAAGATTTAACGACTCTGGATAAACTGCCATATATTGGTCAAATGACCCCATCCTCTTCTAATATTTTCATGGCAACAGGTTTTCAAAAATGGGGAATGGCAATGGGAGCGATCGCAGGAGAAATTATAAAAGACTCAATTGTAGGGCAAGAAAGCCGCTATACACAACTTTTTGATCCGAACAGAGGCAAATTAAAAGTAGCGGATATAAAACAATTTGTTAAGAAAAACGCTACCGTAGGTAAAGATTTTGTCGTCTCTAAAACTCAATCTTCGGACATTTATCTTGATGATTTAGGTACAGATGAAGGCGGATTAATAGAAATTGATGGTAAAAAAATCGGTAGTTACCGAGATCAAGATGGACAAGTTCATCTCGTTAAAACTAGATGTACGCATATGGGCTGCGGCTTGAACTGGAATAATGCAGAACGCTCATGGGACTGTCCCTGCCATGGCTCCCGCTTTAATTTTTCAGGCGAAGTATTGGATGGTCCGGCTGTCGAACCCTTGGAAAAAGTCAGTCTGTCTTCTCTCACTGATGAAGCTGTCGAAAAAAAGGTTGACTCAACTCACATGGAGAATTATGAATACCAATAGGTTGATAATAGTAAAAAGATGGAAGATAATTCTTATTTAAAACTTCTCTTTTTTGTATATAAAACCTTCGAAAAAGCAACCCGCTTTTAATTAAAAGCGGGTTGCTTTTTTAATTTAATCATATTTTCCTTCACGTAACTCTTTAGCTGCCTCTTTCATTTTAACCTTCTCATCGTCTGAAGGCATTGGAAACTGTGGATTTAGTTCTTGTAACTTGTCTAATAAAATTTCACTAATAATCAAACGTCCATAATCTCCATGGTTTGCGGGAATAACAAACCAGGGTGATACATCAGTAGATGTATGTTGAAATGTGTCCTCAAAAGCTTCCATGTGTTCATGCCAATGTTCTCGATCGGTCAAATCACTAAATGAAAATTCCCAATTCTTATCCGGATTTTCAATTCGGTCTAATAAACGTTCTTTTTGGATATCTTTGGAAATATGTAAATATACCTTTACCGTGTAGAAACCATTTTCTGCTAAAAAATTTTCGAAATCATTGACATGTTTAAAACGTTTCTGCCAAATATCCGGATCATTTTTTATGTAATCAGGGAGAGGTTCGTCCTGAACTGTATTAAAGACACGGGCTGCAATCACTCCCCGCTCCGGCATTGCAGCATGTAAGCGCCAGAGATAGTCATGCTTCAAGTTCTCTTCGGTCGGTTGTTTAAAGACTCTGGTTCGCAAGGCTTGTGAACTAAGCCGTGAAAATAGATAGCGTACTGCCTCATCCCTCATCTTTTCCCGCAGCATCCAGTGCCTGCAAAACAAAAATTAGGCCCCTGGTTTCTTCAGCTAATAATCGTTGTTACAGCTCGGATAATTCTCCCATATTTTTATCCAACTTTTCTTGTATATCTTCATTTTTTCTTCTGATGATTTTATATTGGTTCGCCACTTAGATAAATCAACAGCTTCTACCGGCTTTACTTTAAACTGTTCAATATCAATAGCTTTCATCTCATTCATCCCCTTTATCTTATTTTTCATGATTATTTAAAAATTGTTGTTTTTAATGATGGGTAAAATAAGATGCCGGTTATCCCTTCCAAAAAAGATATAAAACAGCTCTTCTGTTTTCAATACTTGTAAATAAAATATTACAGTTAACTACTTAAATTTTATAATTTGATCTAAACTCTCCTCAACTTTGCTTAAATACATGGTACCAAACTTATTAAAATGTATCATTAGAAAATATAAACGGTAAAATTCGAGTCTGACTTGTGCACCTGGATCTAAAGGGTATGCTTCTTGATAAGCTCTATAAAAGGAATCATCAAACCCGCCAAATACTGTAGATATACCTAAGTCAAATTCGCGATCCCCATAAAGCGCGTGAGGATCAAACAACACGGGACTGCCGTCTGGGCGGAACATAAAGTTCCCGCTCCATAAGTCTCCATGTAACAAGACAGGAGTACTTTCATGCAGTGGTAACATTCTCCTTATAATTTCATGAGCCTTTTCATATTTATGCTTTATCGATGGAGTCCAATAATTTTTCACTGTAATGGCGGCCTTTAGTTTTTCTAAACGCTCCTCTACAAATAATTCTACCCAAGAAGTTGTCCATTCATTTCTAAAAGTAATACCAGTCGTTTGATATGGTTCATAGAAGCCGAAGAGATCGTTCGAACTTTTTACTCGGTGCATTTGAGCCACCAGGCGCCCTAAGTCAGCATGATCGCCTCTCGTTGATTCAATATATTCCAGCAATAAGAAAGCATCTTCTCCTATGGCTCCACTTGCTATAACTGCCGGCGAGGAAATTCCTGCCTTAGCCAATTCGTTTAAACCCGCGATTTCTTCTTGAAAAAAAGTTTCTGTTGTTTGAGGCTGAATTAGTAAAAAAAGCGGACCTTCCTCAGTGTTCAAGTGGAAAGCTTTATTTACATCCCCTCCGCTGACTGACTGGAAACTTTTTACATTCGGAATGGGTAACTGCTGTAACCACTTTAAATCCATACTATAAGCTCCTTTCACCACAACTTATTTTACTCTGAATTGACCAGTACATTCTGTTAACTTCATAAACATATTGTAGGGTGTTGTTTTTCAGAATATTCACTGCTTATAAACTCAGTAACTATCCCGAAGTTCTTTAACTTTATTTTATCTATCTCCTATGATTTCCTTCAAGGACTTGTCTCTATAGATTTTTTTAAAAAAAGACATCCAACTATGCACTTAATGCTAAGCGGGATTCTAGTTAACTCATCTTTTTTATATATTGTCGTAACTATTAATTTACTTTTAAAGGTAGCGGCCCCCTTACCTCCAAGTTATTCTTCGACCGCTTGAGGTGTAAATCTCTCTTCAATATAAATAGCCTGTCTTTTTTTCTCATCCTCAACGTCATCAAAGCTAAAACTATAAACAGTTGGGTTGTCTGCTGCCTGCAGCGTTAATAGCTTAGATTGGCTGTCATAAGCGCTGAGGTACTGGGTAAAGGTAACTGAGTGATAGCTTTTATTTTTAATGAAGCCTTGCGGGAGGGCAACTGCAGATAAGACCCGGTATAAATACCCCATGGCAGTTCGGGCATCTTCCGCTTTTAAAGATGTTTGACTTTGATAAAAGGCTTTAAGAAAGCGAGATTTAGGATCATAGCCCCCAGGAAGGTTTTTGGCTCCGTTAAATTCTTCTAGATTACCAAGATCAAAATGCTTTTTAATATTCTTAATATGTGAGGAAAATTTGGGTGTATTGGTCATTACATTATAGGGATTTTCATAGACTTTTAACTCCTGTTTATAAGGCTCGATAACGATTGAGCGTTGACTGCTATCGGCAAACATATAATGAAAATCCGGGGTAATCACTTTTTTACCTTGATAATCATGGCTGGAAATGTGGATATTCGGCAAATCTTCCAGCAGTTCTTCAATGGACTGGTAATTGGCCAAAACATAATTCATAAAATGATAACTGGAAACATTAATTTTTTCATCATTTATTTCTTTAGCAAAGAGATTAAAGCCGGCAAAATCATTTGTTACTCCCATCAAGCCATATTCGTTGATACCATCTTTTAAGGGATCCCGATTGGTAAAACCTACGCCCATTATTTTATAGCGTGATAAGTGGTTTCCTCCTAATAAATTATCTGCAGAAGGATAATCTTTAGGTTGGTAAATAATATTATACTTAGCAGGTGCTTGTATATCCATTGTTCTTCCCAGCACACTGCCTCCAGGATAATCAATTTTTATTGCTGTACACATAATAAACCTCCAAAATTTATTCTCCTAATACTTTATCTATTGTTTTTTAGATAAATAATTTTAAAATATAAAACGTATTTAAGATTATTCATAGTATAAGAAACAGCAGTATAACTGTTCGATTAAATTTGTTCAAATATTCTTATTGATTCCCAGCTTTTCTGACAATTTAGCCGCATTTAATCGAAAAATATAAAAAAGAAGAGCTTAGAACTCTTCTTTAAAGATAACAATATTTAAAATCATATTCAGCTTATTGAACTAAAATTTATTTTTTTATTTCTTTTCGATTGTATTCAAATAAGCTTTCTAAGAAATGTTCAGGAGCCGAGAGTCCATCAACATGCTCTTCACCACTTAAAGTTCCCTTAATTGTATCCCAATCACTTTGATACTTTTCTTTGAAAGCATCTTTAAATTTAGCTAAGTCATCTTTTTCTGAAATACGCATCAAAGTCTCAATAGCTTTTTCATTTTGATTCTCAATTATTTTCCTAACCATATTCAGGCCTCCTTCATATTTTTATACTAACAAAACACCTGATATTTTCCTAACAGAAGGCTTATAAACAATACCCTTTTCAAATGGAGGTAAATTTGTTCTGTTTTGTTATAATGAATGGAATAGCAAGGAAGTGAATAAAATGGCTCAACCTTTTAAAGGTAGTTTTGAGGGATCTTCAAGTGAAACTGAACTTAGAAAATCCATTTTCTTATGTCATCTTAAAATGACGCGGACGGTAGAAGAAGCTGATCAATTCATTAAAGATATGAAAAAGAAATACCGCGGTTATACGAATGCATCTGCTTATATCGTTGGAGACAGTGGTGAATTTCAACGAGCTCGTGATAACGGTGAGCCTTCAGGCACAGCAGGCCTCCCTATTTTAGAAGCTTTAAAGCAAGCCGGCTTGGTTAACACTACCGCTGTGGTTTCAAGAAAATGGGGAGGTGTTTTATTAGGTGCCAACCGCTTAAAAATTGCTTATGGCGGAGCCTGCAGTAAGGCTATTCGTGAATTAGGCATTGCCCAATGGCGTCTGCAGCAAGAAATAACTTTAATTGTTGATTATCACTTTGCCGGGCTTCTAGAGCATGAGTTGAAGCAAAAAGAGTGGGTAAAATTGATAGATATCCTTTATACAGAAAAAGTTAGTTTTATAGCTTCAGTGGACTTAAAAGATGTTGAACGGTTCATTCAAGAAACAACCAATTTAGTGAATGGCCAAGGTAATTACACCTTGTCTCACAAACAATATTTACCTTTTCCTTATCCGCAAGAAGAGTAATATATCTTGTAATCAAAAGTAGGATTAAAATTAAAGCAGCACTTTTTTCTTATAAATTATTCATAGAGGTTGAGCAGCTTGAGACTGCTCAACCTCTTTCATTTCCTATAATCTGATTGACAATAATATTTTCAGCCTAAAAATTAAAATCTTTTCAAGTATTTATCTTATTTCTTTCTTATCATTGTTATCATCTTCCCATTGCAGGACATGTCCGTCTCCAAGATCCAGTCCACGGACAGTAAATGTTTTTTTACTTATATTTGCAATTACTAAAGTAGTGGTAGTATCAAAGCCTGCTCCTACTAA
>CAYYGA010000052.1:0-1278 GCA_964471435.1 uncultured Facklamia sp. | reverse complement strand
CGTAATAATGCAATAGCAGCAATCATACGCATTTGAAAGAACAATACCGTCGCTTTGTTGGCTGGCAGTGTAACGGGCAGTGTTAATATACCACCGAAACCAGTTATAAACCCTGAAGTTGCTGCTTTAGTAGTTTGATATACAACCAGGCGCGTGATCGCTTTTTCGCGGTTATTATTTGCAGCCTCTAGAAACCCATCCACAAATTCATAAACATTTTTCTGTCCAGGTAACCCGTTAATAGTACTAGTGTATGCCCAATCCAATATTTTTAACATCTGCTCCTGGGTTAGTTTAACTGCTTTAGTTAACTGATTATTATTTTGCTCTGGTTTCATTATATCCCCTCGATTTACATTCTCGTCTTAGACAATATTTTAAACTTCTACAATCATACCTTAATTGAAAAATATTTGCTCTATTTTTTAGCACCAGCTCATCACAATCCTGCTATAAAAGATGTGAATCAGGTTTTACTTTTAATAAAACCTATAAATTTAAGTAGTAACTCACCTGCCGAATAGATGATTACAGGGGAAAACTTTGACTTCGATTACTTTATTCATCATAATTTAAATTAAGCTATCATTAGAATAAAAGGAGAATCTTAGATGAGGATTTCAACTAGTAATGTAGTATTTCAAATGGACAAAAACAATAAGCCTGTTGCTTGCGTAGACAGTGGATCTAAAGTTGTCTTTGAAACATTAGACTGCTTTTCTAATACGGTAAGGAGTGAAGATGATTTAGTAAGTTCAATTGACTTTGGGCAGGTGAATCCGGCTACTGGGCCTTTATATATAAACGAAGCCGAGCCAGGCGATACATTAAAAATAACTATCCACTCTATTAAACTGGCTGATCAAGGTGCAATTGTTACTGCGCCCGGCTTAGGTCTTCTATCAGATAATATTAAAGAAGAAGAAACGGTTATTAGTAAAGTAAATGATCAAGTAGTTGAGTATAAAGGCATTGATATTCCTTTAAACAAAATGATCGGCGTCATTGGAACAGCTCCAAAAGGCGAAGGGATTAATACCGGAACCCCTGGAGATCATGGGGGGAATATGGACACTACCGCCATTACTGAAGGAGCTGCCCTTTATTTACCGGTAAACGTAAAAGGAGCACTACTTGCTATGGGAGATTTACATGCTGCTATGGGAGACGGTGAAATTATGGGGGACGGTTTAGAAATTCCTGGTGAAGTGGAGGTAACGGTCGAGGTGCTAAAAGATTTTACACTGCCACTCCCTCTTGTAGAAAATGATACCCATT
>CAYYGA010000051.1:8359-10301 GCA_964471435.1 uncultured Facklamia sp. | reverse complement strand
TCCACCATAACTTCCGCCTGTCACAAATAAACGGGTATCGTCGACAAACGAGTGGTTTTCTATAACTTTATCTAAAGCGGTCATAAGATCAGAATAGTCCTCTTTACCATACCTTTGATATACTCCATAAGCGTGCTTTTGACCGTAACCAAAACTACCTCTAGGATTTACTAATAAGACTAAGTAACCATTCGCAAGCATATGTTGGACTTCGTGATAAAAATTCCAAGCATGCATAGTATATGGACCCCCATGAATATTCAATATCAATGGATATTTTTCTTCAGGATTAAAATTAGCTGGGGTACAGAGTATACCGTGAATAATCCCACCATCTTCTGCCTCGTATTCAACTTCTTGATATTTACCGTAATTGAAAGTGCTATAATACTCACTTACCTTTGTAGTTATCTCATGCCATATTTGACCATCATACTTTTCTAACATAACTGGTTTATCAGGGTAACTGGTAAATGCAAAGAGAGTATTTGATTTAGAAACAAAATATTCTTTTAAGACTGCGTGAGTGGGTGAAATTTCTTTTAATTCCCCCTTTAAGTTAGCAAGATATAATTTCACATTCCCATATTCAGAACTTGTAACATAAAAAGTACTTGAATCATTTGTCCATTGAATTAAAGGAGCAGTAATATTCTGATATATGTCAGAGACACTATTATCACAAAATTGAATATCATATCCATTTTCATCTGACAAATTTTTCATCATACCGGTAGATGTGTTTAATAAGTATAAGTTATTTTGATTAGGTGTTTCGTAAGGCAGTTCATTGCCAATAAAGGCTATATTTTTTCCATCAGGTGAAATAGAAGGTTCTGCAAAGATTCCAGTTGAATAGTGGTTTGTCAAATGGTTTATTTTATTTGTAACTCTATCATAGTTATAAATGCCACTGTCTGAATTGTAATCATCTTTAGGGCAGAGAGCTTTTTCATAATATATTTGCTTACCATTTGAAGTACTTGAAAAAAAACGCCGCATATTATATCCTCGAGAAATATCTGAAATAAGATGAACTTCTTGAGTTTTTAGGTCTTGAATACATAGATAAGTTTGTAAATCTGGGTTAATAAAACCCACTCCATCAGCTAGATAAGCCATATTTTCAATGCGATAAAATTCATCTTCCTTATTCTTTTCTTCAGTAATTTCTTTCCAAAAAAAATAGTTGTCAAAATCTAATGGAAGAGAAGTAACAAAGGCTAAAGAGTGGGCATCAAGTACATCATAATATACGATGTCTGTATTGGAAAAAGTTAGCTGAAAATTTTGCTGCTTTTTAAAATCATAACGATAAACCTGTTTATTACCATTTAAATTTGAGAGATAAAACAAATTTTCTTCATTTATAATGGGATAAGTGTTTTGGAACCCATTTCTAATAATAGCTCTTTCTTTATCAGTGATTAAGTTCTTCATTATAATATCTGAAATATAACTATTATCTTCTTTTGAAATATATGTATTCACATAAACAAGATTATCTCCCTCTCCATTCAAGGAGGATAAATATTCAAGAGCATATAGTGTTTTTGAATTTTTGAATGTATTCATATAAACTTCCTTCCACTTTAATTTTTCCCTATTTAATAAAGAAAACACTCCAAGTGAGTGGAGTGTTTTCCTAATTATTAATTTTTAAGAGGCTAACACCTTATTGAGCTAATGATGTATTCGTTCCTTCATTGTTTACAATGACGATGTATGAATCAGGACGTACAGAGAAACCTTCGACACTTTCAGAAATGCCATAAGCTGTTTCAACTAATTCTAATTCAATCCTTGAATAGTCTTGTAAGATGATTTCTTGGGCTTCTTTGTAGAGGTCAGAACGCACCTCTTGATCAGTTTCACTTAAAGCTTGATCAAGTAAGGTATCAACTTCTGGGACGTTATAACCTTTTCCATTACCCAGAGATCC
>CAYYGA010000051.1:0-8349 GCA_964471435.1 uncultured Facklamia sp. | reverse complement strand
GACCAACCTCCAATATTCAACGGTGCTTGTCCGTTAGATACTGTTTGACTATAAGTACCCCATTCTTGAACATTGATATTCACATCAATATTAAGATTTTCTTTCATTTGAGATTGGAAAATTGTTGCGTACGGTACACGAGCTTCGGCAGCAAATAAATCAATTGAAAAACCATCTGCATACTCAGTTTCAGCTAATAGTGCTTTGGCAGCTTCAGGATTATATTCTGGTATATAGTCAGCAGAATTTTCTAAGTAACCCCATGAAGCTTTTGGTAGAGGTGAGTATGAAACTTCAGCGCCTCCCCACTGGTTAACGCCCATTACAATTTCTTCAACATTTGTTGCCATATAAATTGCTTCACGTACTTTAGCATCGGCTGTTGGTCCAGTCACATTATTCATATCTAGGTATGAAGTTTGCATTCCTGGAATACTAATTAATTCTACCCCATCTGATTGGGTAATGATTTCGCGATTTTGGCCTTTAATATCTGTAGCAATATGGATATCTCCAGAAAGCAAGGAGTTAGTCATCATTGTACCATCAGTTATAACTTTAAAAGTGACACCATCTAAGTTGGGTCTTTCACCCCAGTAATTATCATGACGGACTAATTCAATTTGTTGGCCAGCTTGTAAATTATTTATTTGGAAAGGACCAGTACCTAAAATGTTTTGTGCAAAGGCATCGCCCCATCCTTCGACTTCCTCTTGTGGAATAATAGCATTCCCCATATCTGTCAGCATGCCTAATAAAGCGGCATTGGGAGATTCTAAATGAACTATTACTTCATAGTCATCCACAATTTCAACTTCTTTCACACCTCTTAAACGATTCATTGCTGACTCGTTTGCTGATCGTTCTAAACTGAATTTGACGTCTTCAGCAACCATCTCGCGACCTTCTTGGTACTCACCTGCTTGGAAATGAACGCCTTCTCGAAGTTTAAAGGTATAAGCAGAACCATCTTCATTTGCTTCCCACTCGGTAGCTAAAGAAGGTAAGTACTCACTCGTTTCAGGATCAATAATAAGCAAAGTATCCATCACTTGTCTCATAACATTGGATTCATATTGACTTGTGTAAGTCACCGGATCAAGAGTACTTGGGTTAGCGGTGAGACCAATATTAATTATTCCACCCTCTGATTGAGCGCTTACATTTAATGACGAAAAAGGAGCAAGTGACAACAACATTAGAACTGATACAAAAATTTTAATAAGCTTTTTCATTGCATTACCTCCATATAATATTGATATCACATGGTTTAAACCAATTGATATATAAAAACTATACCACCAAATAAATATAAAGTAAATAAAAATAAGAAATTTATTAGAAAAGTAATAGATTAGTGAGTTTATGCTAATTTTAATTTTACTTGAAAAAGTAGAAGTGGTAGAATAGTTCCAAATAAATCAATTAGGAGGATCTTAAGTGGGAAGATATTTAATACGTAGGATAATCAATATAGTCCCGACTTTATTGATTATAGCACTCATAGTTTTTGTTGTTACAAGGATGATTCCTGGGGATCCAGCAGCAACCTTACTAGGACCACAAGCAAGTGTGGCTGATGTCGAAAGAATGCGAGAAATAATGGGATTAAATGATTCAATATTTGTTCAATTTTTTAATTACTTAGGTGATTTATTGCGCGGAGACCTGGGCTATTCATACGCTTATAATATGAATGTAACTCAGCTAATTGCTGAGAGATTCCCGAATACCATAATCTTATCCTTAGCTGCTTTATTTATTGCGCTTATTATTGGAATCCCTGCAGGGATTGCTTCTGCATACTATCGTAACACTCCTGTAGATTATGGAGTTATGCTGATATCATTGGTTGGAGTTTCTATGCCTGTGTTCTGGTTGGGAGTAATGCTGGTATTAATATTTAGTGTAAATCTAGGATGGCTCCCTGCAACTGGTATGGGAAGTTCGACAGCAACAATCGGAGAAAATTTGCAACATCTGATTTTACCTAGTGTAACGTTAGCTACAATACCGATGGCAAACTTTGCTCGAATTACGCGGTCAAGTATGTTAGAAGTTATTTCCACAGATTATGTTCGAACAGCACGTGCTAAAGGCTTAAGAGAATGGACTGTTATTATAAAGCATGCTTTAAGAAATGCTCTATCACCTATTCTCTCGATATTTGGAATTCAAATAGCCGGACTTTTAGGAGGTTCTATACTAACTGAAACAATATTCTCGTGGCCAGGGATGGGTCGGTTGACGACTGATGCAATTGACCGAAGAGACCTGGCAGTGATTCAAGGAGTTGTTATTTTTATTGCCTTGATTTACGTTGTAACAAATTTACTGATTGATATCCTATATAAAGTTGCTGATCCAAGAATTACATATACGACGGAGGGTAAATAATATGGAAAGAGTTACGGTTTTAAATCAAGAAGTACAAAGCAGACCTGGCTTCTTCCGTTTACTTATACGCAATAAGTTGGCAATGGTAGGATTAATCATAGTAACTGTTGTTATTCTAGTTGCCATTCTGGCACCCTATATTGCTACGCACGATCCTTTAAGCATTAACCCATTAGCATCTTTTAGATCAGTTGGAGAGGAAGGTCATCTACTAGGGACTGACAATTTCGGAAGAGATTTATTCAGTAGAATTGTTTACGGATCCCGTATTTCTGTAATCGTTGGATTTTCTGCTGTTGCTATAGGTGGAGTCATCGGAACCGTTCTAGGTTTAATTGCTGGATTCACTGGAGGAGCGCTGGATAATTTGATTATGCGTGTAATGGATGGTTTTTCAGCATTTCCTTTTATTTTATTAGCGATTTTAATAATGTCTGTACTTGGACAAGGTCTTGGCAATGTCATTTTATCAATTGGGATAGGGAATATACCAGGATTTACCAGGATAGTACGGGGACAGGTTTTAAGTATTAAAGAAGAAGAATTTATCGAAGTCCTCCGTTCATTAGGCGCAAGTAATTCACGCACTATGTTCAGCCATGTTTTGCCTAACAGTATGCCTTCGCTTGTTGTTCATGGAACAATGAGTATAGCTGGAGCAATCATCTCTGAGGCATCATTAAGCTTTTTAGGGTTAGGTGTTCAACCTCCCACACCATCATGGGGGTCTATATTAAATGAAGGAAGAGGTTTTCTGGTTTTAAATCCAGAAATTGCGACATTTTCTGGATTGGCAATTTTATTTACTGTACTGGGTATTAACATCTTAGGTGATGGAATTCGTGATGCCTTGGATCCAAAACTGAATAGTTAAGGAGGCAAATAATGGAAAATATTCTAACTGTAAAAAATCTACATGTAACATTCAAAGGGCATAATAGTAATTTTCATGCTTTAAAAGGGATTAATTTTAATGTGGGTCGCAAAGAAACAATTGGGCTGGTAGGGGAATCAGGTTCAGGTAAAAGTGTTACAGCAACTTCAATCATGGGCCTCCTTCCAAAAAACTCATTAGTCTCAGCAGATGAATTATCTTTTGACGGGAATAAGTTATTATCCTTTTCGCAGAAGGATTACCAAAGAATTCGTGGCAATGAAATTTCTATGATTTTTCAAGATCCGCTAACAACCTTAAATCCTGTTTATACTATTGGTAATCAAATAACTGAAACAATCAAAACACATCGAAAAATTAATAAGCAAGAGGCTCAAGAGTTATCATTAGAAATGCTAAATAAGGTCGGGATAAAAGACGCCTCGCGCAGGGTGAAAATGTACCCACATGAGTTTTCAGGGGGAATGCGCCAAAGAGTCATGATTGCAATGGCTTTAATTTGTGAACCTAAACTCTTGATTGCTGATGAACCAACCACAGCACTCGATGTCACCATACAAAAACAAATCTTAAATTTATTAAAAGATTTACAAAAAGAGTTTGATACATCTATCATTATGATTACCCATGATTTAGGGGTTATATGGGAAACTTGTGATCGAGTAGTGGTGATGTTTAAAGGTCATGTGGTAGAAATGGGTACCGCTAAACAAATTTATGATAATCCGCTTCATCCCTATACTCAAGGCTTACTTGAATCTCAAATTAATCAAGAAACGTCTAAATTAGAGAAATTAAAAACATTAACTTATGGTAATTTTGTAAGTGACATGGCTAGTGCTGAAAGTTTAAAGATGAATGAAGTTGAACCGGGTCATTATGTTGCTGAATTTACAGCTAATGTAATTAAAATTTAACGGAAGGGGTGCTATGAATGAGTCAACAAAAAATTATTTCAGTGAAAAATATAAAAAAATATTATCCCTTACCAAAAGAAAAGTTATTCCAACAAGAAAGAGAATATGTTAAAGCAGTAAATGATGTCAGCTTTGATGTTTTTGAAGGGGAAACGCTAGGTATTGTTGGAGAATCTGGAAGTGGAAAATCAACCGTTGCTCGTCTTATTAACCGTTTAATTAGTCCAACTGAAGGCACGATAAATTTCTACGACGAAGAAATTACACAAAAATCGGGTACTGATTTAAAAGATTTCCGTAAGCAAATGCAAATGGTTTTTCAAAGTCCTTATGGTACTTTAGATGGGCGTAAAAGCATAGAGTATTCATTGACAGAGCCTTTTATCATTCATAATGAAGGCAATAAGGAGTTTCGTACCAACCGAATTAAAGAATTACTTAATTTAGTCAACCTACCTTATAGCTCAATAAATAAGTATCCCCATGAATTTTCCGGAGGTCAACTCCAAAGAATAAATATCGCGCGTGCCATTGCTTTAAATCCAAAAGTTGTTATTTGTGATGAATCAGTTTCAGCCTTAGATGTTTCTGTGCAAGCACAAATACTTAACTTACTTAATGAGTTACAGGAAAAGTTAAATTTAACTTACCTTTTTATTTCTCATGATTTAAATGTGATTCGTTTTTTTTGTGACCGCATTGCGGTGATGAATCAAGGTGAGATTGTTGAAATTGGAGATTCTGAAGATATATATTTACGATCTAAAGAGGAGTACACTAAAAAACTTGTTGAAGCTATTCCAATTAGTAACCCTTACAATAGACTAGATTAGATGGAAGGATAAAAGTCTATTAAATCATTAGGATGGGGAGTATTAAAGATTAAAAAACGAAAGGGACAAAATATATGATCGATAAAGAAGCATTGAAAAAGAAATTAGTGGATGAAGTTGAAGAGCATAAAGATGAATTAATTGATTTATGCTCCAGATTAATTCAAATTGATAGCCAGAACCCACCAGGGCATACTGAAAAAATAACTGAATTTATTGTCAGTTATTTGAATAAATGGGGACTTGAAGCCGATACTTATGAATCTCATCCGAGTATGTTTAATATCATCTCAAAGTACGGGAATTCAGCAGGAAAAAAATTAGTTTACTGTGGGCATTCTGATGTAGTACCTGCTGGGAACTTAGAAAAATGGGATTTTAATCCAATGAGTGGAGAAGTAAAAGATGGTTTTTTATTAGGACGAGGAGCTTCAGATATGAAAGCAGGCTTAGGTGGCATTATCTTTGTTACTGCTTTACTAAAACGTCTTAAAATTGAATTACCAGGTGAATTAACGCTGGCAGTTGTTCCTGATGAAGAAACCGGCGGTGAATATGGAGTACCTTGGCTTTTAGAAAGGGAATTAATAGCAGCAGATGGGGCATTAATTGCTGAGCCTTCTTCTAAGTATAATCCTACTATAGGTCAGAAAGGATCTTATTGGTTTACGCTTGAAGTTTTTGGTAAACCAGGACATGGGAGCTTGTCACCTCTTATTGGCCACAATGCAATTACGGATACGATAAAAGCGATAGAGGTAATCCAAACTTTACATGAAATGGAATTTGATATGCCAGAAGATGCCCAGGAACTAGTTAGTGTATCTAAAAAATATATGCGTGAAGTTGAGACTGAAAGAGAGCCTTACCAACCTATTCTTGATCATATTTCTTATAATATCGGAATGATTCAAGGTGGGACCAAAGCCAATATTGTTCCTGAATCGTGTACTGTGCAAGTGGATTGTCGCCTTCCTTTTGGTGTCCAGCAAGATGATATCACCAAATATCTAACAAGTGAGTGGGAAAAATTAGGAATCTCTTATAAAATGGAACGCTTTGGATTCCGCAGTGATGCTAATTATACGTCACCAGACGAACCTATTTGTAAAGCAATTATAGACAATCTTCAAAAAATATCAGAACATGAAGCATATGGAGTGATGCAATGGGCATCAAGCGATGCACGCCATTTCAGAGATTATAAGATTCCAGTTTTACAGTATGGGCCGGCTTATCTTTCTACTATACATGGTTATAATGAACGGGTTGAAGTAGATAAAATTATATTAGCAGCCAAAGTCTATATAGCTGCAGTGATTGATTTTCTTTTTGATTAAAAGCCCTTATACTTTTATTTAGTAGTAAGTAAAAACAAAATTTTTACTATTTTTTAAGAGTTTGTTAAATTTTATAACTTTTAATTGTGAGGTGAATAGATGGCTAAACGAATTATTTTTCTTACGATTGGAGAAGCTCCTAGAAAAGATTTACAGGACATTTATGAGGAGTACTTTAGTAACGTTGAAGGTGTTGAGCAAATCGGTTTATTGGATGGGTTAAGTCATGAAGAGGCTGTTGAAAAATTTGGATTAACTGAAAAAGAAAAACCTTCATTAACTAGTCGTTTTATTGATGGCTATCAAGTCATTATGAGTCAATCTAAAGTTGAATCTAAATTACAAAAAATGATTGATAGATTAGAACAAGAAGGAACTGAAGTAATTGCCTTACTATGTACGGGTGAATTTAAAAATTTATCTACCAAAAAAGCCGAGTTGATTACTGCTGAAGAAATAGTTATTCCATATATTAAAGAAAGTTATAGTAATCAAACAATCGGGGTAGTTAATCCATTACAAAGGCAAATAGAAGATTCTAAACATAAATGGCAATTAAAACAAGCATCTTTTTTTACAGCAGCCTCTCCATATAATGGTAAAGAATCGGAATTTATTAGTGCTGCCAACTTTTTTATTTCTAAACAGGTGAAAGTAGTTGTGATGGATTGTATTGGTTATAATAAAAAAATGCAGTCTATATTAAAAAATCAGCTTAATAATATTCCAATTTATTTATCAAATGAACTTTTGTTTAAGTATATTTACAATAAGTTCTGCTAACATTTATAATCATATACAAAAAAATTGGGAATAGGAGCTCAAAAATGTTACTAAAACAAACAATTGAAGTACTTGAATTATTAGATGACGGTAATGTCACGGGAGAAAAAGTTAGCGCAATTTTTAAAGGCTATAAGTATGTCGAATATCATATTGAAACGATTGAAGGGAACAAAGGATCTACCGATTTTATCGAAGTTGTTATTAAAGGGACAAATGGTAAACGCTCTGGCGGATCTGCATCAACGTTGGGTATAATCGGTCGTTTAGGTGGAATTGGTGCGCGACCGAGTAAAATAGGTTTAGTATCAGATGGTGACGGAGCTATTGCTGCTGTGAGTTCTGCTTTAAAATTAGCAGAAATGTCAGCGAAAGGAGACCGTTTAGTAGGGGATGTTATCATTACCACACACATATGTCCTAATGCGCCTACCCAAAAACATTTCCCAGTAGATTTTATGAGTTCACCTGTTGATATGACAACAATGAATACTTATGAAGTTAAAGAGGAATGTGATGCCATTATTTCTATTGATACTACAAAGGGCAATGCCTTGATGAATTATCGTGGTATTTCAATTTCTCCTACAGTGAAATCTGGTTATATACTTCCTTATGCGCATGACTTAATAAATATCATATCTATTGTGACAGGTAAGCCCGCCAGAACTTTTGGTATTTCTACTCAAGATATCACTCCTTATTCAAATAATTTATATCATTTAAATAGTATTTTACAACCTGCTACTGCGACTGACGCACCAGTTGTTGGTGTAGCTATTACCGCGGAAAGTGCAGTTCCAGGAAGTGCGACAGGTGCTAGTCATGAAGTGGATATTGCTCAAGCTGCTAGTTTTGCAATTGAAGTAGCCAAAGAATATACGGAAGGTAGAATCAATTTTTATGATGCAACTGAATTTGAAAAATTGACTCAACTTTATGGGGATATGACACATTTAAAAGGCGAAGGTAGACAAATTTAAATTGAAAGACATAGAAAAAAGATAAATCATTACGAGTAGATTTATTATGAAAAGCTGAAGTCGTGATGATGAGCGCAATCCCGGTTATCCTTATTTATTATAACGAAAGTATCTATGCCCTCAGCGATTCTGTTCAAAACATGAATCCTGACGCCATCGGCCGCTACCACTTGAAGTATGTAGATATTGCTGAGTAAAATA
>CAYYGA010000050.1:2568-10305 GCA_964471435.1 uncultured Facklamia sp. | reverse complement strand
AAAATAAATAACAAATAAATCAATGAAGTTTATTGTGAAAGCGTATACAAGGGTGTATAATTAAGCTGAAGTATAATGTTACCGCCTTCTACTAGTGAAAGGAGTTTCTATTATGGAAGGGATTAAAAAGGTTAGTTTTAGACACTTACCTCAATTTGGCATTCTCTTGATGGTTCTCTTCTCATTTGCTAATCTCTTTGGATTTCCTATCTCAGGTATAGTTATGCCAATAGGGATTATCTCCTTTTTCCTCTATCGCCGAGTCACACAAGATCAACATGATATTCAAGCACTTAACTTTGCCCATGCAAGGCGCCAGTTGAAAAATACTTCTACTTGGTTATGGCTGGTACTTCCCCTTTTCGTAAGTGGTGTTAGCTTTCTCATTTCCTCTAACTTTTTCCCAGCTTATATTGAATATGAAACCCAACGTGTAGAAAATATTCTGCCGGTACAAAATTCTATGCCTCTTAATCTAAATTTTTTAACAGTTTTCTTGTTCCTAGTGTTTGCATTGGGTGAAGAAATTGCATGGCGTGGATTCTTTCAACGTCAATTGAGCTTTGGAACGCGCTTCCTACCTGCTCTCTTACTCACATCTTTCTTATTTACTATTGGTCACTTTGCAACCGCAAATCTGACTTTAGTTTTTTACGGCTTGAGCTTTACCTTTATCAACGGCTGTCTCTTTGGTCTCATTTATTATAAAACTAACAACATTTGGTTAGCTACTATTGCGCATTTATTAGCTAATCTCTTAGAATTGAGCCTCTACTCTCTTTTATAAATGAAAAAGCATCCGAACAATGAACTGCCTCCCTGTCAAGTAGACAAGGAGGCAGTTAAAAATTTTGGTGCTTTTTTTATCTCCATCATTTATTAAGGTATATCTTAAAAATTTTATTTTCTCCCTCCTCCATCTATAAATAATTTATGATACAAAGAATTTTTCAAGATTTTATTAAAAAAATAACTTTTTTTATAGATCACTATTAATACTTGATTTAATTATAATTAGATGATAAAGTCATATTAAGTTTTAATATGACTTTATTTAAGGATATAATGTAGCTTAATAACCGATGAAAATGGGTATAATTTTAGCACCACAAAACACCATAGATTGTATTATAAAACGGTGTTTCTTATTAGAGCAGGTGCAACTTCTACAGCATCCAACCTCCTGAGGGTGCTAAATGAATAAGATAAATTCTTATTTTAGCTAATAAAACTTCTTAATAAAGTAGTTTAATACTTAATAAAATACAATAAGGGCCTCGTAGCTTTTCATAAAAGAGACAAAACAGGAGGAAACAGAATGATCAATGAAAATATTAAAGTAAGAAATTCCGTTAAACTAGTAACGATTGAAGATATTTTAAAAGCTTCTGAAGTTCTTCAAGAAATTGCTGAAGAAACTCCTTTAGAATATGATGCTTACCTATCAAATAAATATCAGTGCGATGTTTATTTGAAGCGTGAAGATCTTCAAATGGTACGGTCATTTAAAATACGGGGTGCTTATTATGCTATCTCTCAGTTGACTCCCGCTGAAAGAAGTCGGGGTGTTGTTTGTGCTTCTGCAGGAAACCATGCACAAGGGGTGGCATTGACTGCAAAATTATTAGGTATAAGGGCCACTATTTTTATGCCTGAAACCACACAGGTTCAAAAGATTAACCAAGTTAAATACTTTGGAGAAAATTTTGTCACCATTCAATTAGTAGGTGAGACTTTTGACGATGCGTCTGAAGCGGCGCATATTTTCTGTGACGATGAAGGGGCAGTATTTGTGAATGCCTTTAATGACCTTCTTTTAATTGCTGGACAAGGAACCGCTGGTTCTGAAATTTATGATCAATTTGAGCTTTTGGATGATGAACCTGATTATATTTTCTGTCCTGTAGGGGGCGGAGGTTTAATTGCCGGTGTTTCTGCTTTTTCTAAACAAGTATCTTCTAACACTAAAGTAATTGGAGTCGAACCGACAGGGGCTGCATCGATGCAGGCTGCTTTAAAAAATGGTGGACCAATCAGCTTAGAGAATATGGATATCTTCGTAGAGGGAACTGCTATTGGACGTGTGGGGCAAAATGCCTACAATCATGCGATTAAATTTGTAGATGAGTATGTCAATATAGATGAAGGTGCAGTTTGTACTACCATGTTGGAACTCAATAAGCATTCAGGCATTTTAACAGAACCTGCTGGCTCTTTATCTATCTCAGCATTAGACGCCTACAAAGATCAAATTAAAGGTAAAAAGATTGTCTGCATAATTTCAGGCGGGAATATCGATATCGAGCGTTTAGCTGAAATTGAAGAACGTTCTTCAACTTATGAAAAATCCAAAGAATAATTATTAATCCATTAAAAATACAGAGGAAATCATGACTTAACCTTTAAAACTTTCAAAGTTTATTAGGCCGTCCTGTGATTTTCTCTGTTTTTTACTTTCATTTAAAAGCACCAACGACTGTTCATAAACAACTTACAGTTAATTTATATAAAAATTTACAATTGAAGAAGGAAGAGTCCCTCGCCTATCATCAAAATTAATCCTAGAGTAAAAAACTAATTATTAAGAGGTGTCGCCATTTTACCATTAGGCATCTTTTGATTTTCTTTAAGATGGTAATTATCTAATAGTTTCATAGCAATAGTGGTTAAGACTCCGATCACCGCTGCGTCATCTGCAAAACCTAATATCCCGAAAATGTCAGGCAGGACATCTAATGGAAATAAAGTATAAATTAAAGCAATACCGATGATGGCTTTAATATAAGTGGGTGTTTCTTTTTCAAATAGAGCGCGAATAAATTTTTTCAGGGACATTTTAGAGTTTGTTTGTTTTATTTTTGTCATTTTACAGCCACCTTTCCTTTACTATTCTAGTATATAGTGTGTAAAGGTACTTATCCTCCGTCTCAAGGAGGAATTGTTTAATGGCAGTCGCTGCATTAATGGATCTTAGTTAACTTTATCATCCACTATTTAATAGTGTCTACTCTTAAACTTTCCGGCCGCTAATGCTTATTCTAGAAAATCCACCCTCCCTTTTTAAGGTTAGGTGGATTTGTTTGCTTTTTTAAAGTTTTATAAAGTTAAATTCTTAAAATTTAAAGCTATGATACTGTATTTTTAGTTTCTATTCCCATTCCACCGTTGCAGGCGGTTTGCCTGTAATGTCATAAACGACACGATTCACATGGGCTACCTCATTAACAATTCGGTTAGAAATTTTTTGTAAAACTTCCCAATCGATACGGGCAAATTCTGCTGTCATTCCGTCGACTGAAGTAATTGCCCGGATTCCGATAGTATGATCATAAGTTCGACCATCCCCTTTAACCCCTACTGAGCGGATATTCGGCAGAACCGTGAAATATTGCCAAATATCGCGGTCCAATCCATTTAAAGCAATTTCTTCCCTTAAAATAGCGTCCGACTCTCTAACAATCTCTACTTTTTCATCCGTAATTTCTCCAAGAACACGAATACCTAGACCCGGCCCTGGAAACGGCTGACGCCATACGATAGAATCCGGCATTCCTAAAGTAGTTCCTACCGCTCTTACTTCATCTTTAAACAAAGTATTTAACGGTTCAATCAGTTCAAAATCCATATCTTCAGGCAACCCACCCACATTATGGTGGGATTTGATAGTTTGAGCTGTTTTAGTGCCTGATTCGATAATATCAGTATAAATTGTTCCTTGAGCTAAAAAGTCAACACCTTTTAATTTAGTCGCTTCATCATCAAAGACATAGATGAATTCATTGCCAATGATTTTGCGTTTTTCTTCCGGATCACTGACGCCTTTCAATTTTTCAAAGAAACGATCTTTAGCATCGACAAGCACAATATTTAACCCAAAATCTCCTCCAAGAGAAGCCATTACATTTTCTACTTCCCCTTTTCGTAAGAGACCATGATCAACAAAAATACAAGTTAATTGATCACCGATGGCTTTTTGCAGTAAGACTCCTACTACTGAAGAATCCACACCGCCTGAAAGACCAAGCAAAACTTTACGATCCCCTACACGCTCTTGAATTTTACTAATCTCTAATTCGATATAGTTTTCCATTGTCCAGTTAGCCTCAGCTTGACAAATCTCGGTTGTAAAATTACGTAACATTTCATTACCATGGACAGTTAATTTTGTTTCAGGATGAAATTGAACCCCGTAAATTTTGCGGTCTTTATTTTCAAAAGCTGCTACTGGAACGGAAGCAGTTGAAGCTGTTAAATCAAAACCGACGGGCGCTTCGGTCACCCGATCTTGATAGCTCATTAAAACTTCTTGACTTTCTCCTAATCCGGCAAAAAGTCCAGTATTTGTATTTGAAACTTGAATAGCAGCACGACCCGCTTCAGGAGCTGTAGCTTTTTCAACCGTGCCCCCAAAATGGTTGGCAATCAACTGCATACCATAGTTAATACCCAGAACTGGGATACCTAAATCAAAAATAGCAGGATCAATTAAATCTGCATCTTTTGCAAAGACACTATGGGGACCTCCGGATAAAATAATTCCTTTTACATGGCCTTCTGCTGCAATTTCATCGGCTTTTTTATCATAATCTAACAATTCACTGAAAACACCAAATTCACGTATCCGACGTGAAATTAATTGTGAATATTGACTGCCGAAATCTAAAATAATAATTTTATCAATTTCTGGAATCATTTCTCTACCCCTTTATATTCTGTTTAATATTTTCTCACAAAAATTTGATCAATATAATGATTATCAGTTTTATGAATCACTACATCCGCCCTCGACCTTGTAGGTCTTATATGTTGGACTAAATTCGGTAAATTGATGCTGTACCAAACATCATTAGCATAAGCAATGGCTTTATCCCTTGGTTCATAGCTTAATTTATGATAATAATTATCCGGGTCATCTCTGGCCATTTTCAAGTGAACTTCAAACCGCTCTACAAACCACCGGTGAATCTGCTCCTGCTCAGCATCTATATAAATAGAAAAATCAAAAAAATCTGAAACATATATTTGCTGGTTGGAAGGTAATTGTAAAACATTAATTCCTTCAACGATTAAAATGTCTGGATACTCAACAATTTCATACTCTCCGGGAATAATATCGTATACATCATGTGAATAAACCGGCACTGAAAAAGGTGACGTCTTTGTTTTTATATGGGTCATAAATTCTAA
Source organism: uncultured Facklamia sp. (assembly GCA_964471435.1). GTDB lineage: Bacteria > Bacillota > Bacilli > Lactobacillales > Aerococcaceae > Facklamia. Next base: position 5,118 of record CAYYGA010000050.1, on the reverse strand, counting down.
TAAAAGCGGCATGTCATAAGACTCCGGGAACCCTTTCCGGCGCATCATCCCCCGCTGCTTTAAAACCTCATTTGGATACAAAAAACCATCCGTTGTAATCAAAGCGACTTTACGCTGGGGAAATGTTTCAGCTAAGAGCTGGTGAAGCACCCTCGCCGTCGTTGACTTACCTACTGCCACACTTCCGGAGATACCAATAATAAATGGGACTTTATCATACTCAGCCGGCTCTCCATCTAAACTAAAAAATGCCTGTTTTGACTGATTATACTGAGCCTCGTGGATAAAGTCTGCTTCTATATAATGAAGCAAAGGTCCATAAATTTCTTTGACATCTTTTTGTGTCAAACGGTCATGCACTGAGACCAATTCAGTTAACTCAGCTACTGGTGCAATTTCCAAACCTCTCGATTGGAATTGCTGCCACTCATTACGAGAATAACCATTATACAAGTCCCCTACAGCAAGCATCCTTCTTCCCTCCTCAAATAACCTTATAAATCAATAGTTTTCAAACTATTTATAAGCCAATATGGTAAAATTATGATAGAATTATTTAATAAAAGTATATACACCTATAGATATCCAGCTTGTAAATCGGCTGTAATTTCGCTTAATTTTAACATACTCATTACTTTTATAACAGAATTTTTTAGAAAGGGGGACTATTATGAGAGAGAGTTTTGAAAGTAAAAAACAAACTAACCCCACTTTTACCCCCCATCCTATTAACTTAAGTCATGCAGGCACCGGCTATGCTCACAGTAAAATAATCTTAATGGGCGAACACTCTGTAGTATATGATTTCCCGGCGATTGCTTTACCCTTTTCAACGATTGGAGTCAAAACTACTGTTACTTTATCTTCAATTCCCGACTCCCATATCACTTGTCAATATTACACCGGTCCTTTTCAACAAGCACCGGATAATCTAAACAATTTAAAAAAAGCAGCACAGCTGACTTTAGAATCTCTTCGACTTCCACTTCATCCTTTAAAGATTCTTATCGAATCCACCATACCCCAAGAAAGAGGTATGGGATCTTCAGCTGCAGTGGTTGTATCTTTAATTCGTGCAATCTCTGATTTTTACCAAGTTGATTTATCTGATTATCTCCTGCGATATATTACTAACGAATCTGAAGTGATTGCCCACGAATCCACATCCGGTATTGATACCCTCGTGACCAGTTCCCAAGATCCAGTCATTTACCGCAAAAGTCAACAGGCTCGTTTTTTTAATATGAAAATGGATGCTGTCTTGATTGTAGCTGATTCTGGACAAGTCGGTCAAACACGCGTTGCAGTCAGCCATGTCCGACAGCTCAACGAAAAAAATCCGGAATTTGTGCAAGAGTTAATGGAAAACATAGGACGCTTTGTCAATCAATCTTACGAGGCAATCTTGAACAATGAAGCGAAAACTCTTGGTCGTCTTATGTCTTATAATCATTACTACTTAAATCAGTTAGGAGTTTCAAACAAGACTTTAGATAATTTAGTTACTTCTGCTTGGCTTTCAGGAGCCTTAGGAGCTAAATTAACCGGAGGCGGCATGGGAGGCTGTGTGATAGCACTGGCCGAAGACGAGACAGCTGCCGAGTTAATTACCCGGGCGCTGAAAGATGCCGGAGCTATTGCTGTCTGGCAGATGAATTTAAATGACTAAGCTAAATTTATCGCTTAAAATTATTGAAGGAGTGATTTTTTAATGGGAGATTTGATCGCAAAGTACCGCGCTCATACTAATATCGCCTTAATTAAGTACTGGGGCAAGAGAAATCAGGAACTCTTCTTACCGGTTACAGATAGTTTATCCTTGACCCTGGAAGAATTTTATACTGAGACCCAAGTAGATTTTACAAAAAATCTCGAGGAAGACCAATTTATCCTGGATGGGGAAAAACAAAATGCTAAAGCAACCGCAAAAGTTTCCTTTTTTGTTGATAAATTCCGACAACTTGCAGGAATCGAACAAAGAGTTTTAGTCACCAGTCGAAACTTTGTGCCGACCGCTGCCGGTCTTGCTTCTTCTGCTTCAGCTTTTGCCGCTTTAGCCACAGCTTTAAATGCTGCTTTAGATTTAAATTTATCTGCCAAAGAACTCTCAATACTCGCCAGACAAGGGTCTGGTTCGGCATCACGCAGTTTGTTTGGTGGCTTTGTCCATTGGCATAAAGGTCAAGGAAATGATTCGCATTCTTCTTACGCTGAAAAAATTGCAGAAGCTGATTGGGATATCGCTATGTTGGTAGTGGTGCTCAATAAAGGTATCAAGAAAATGTCGTCAAGAGTTGCTATGCAGCACACCATTGAAACTTCACCTTTTTACCCATTGTGGCCTCAGGAAGTTGAAAAAGATCTTACAGCAATCAAAGAAGCAATCCATGCGCAAGATATTGACCGACTAGGTAAGATTGCTGAACATAATGCAATGAAAATGCATGCCACCATGTTATCGGCCGATCCTTCCTTTAGTTATTTTGAAGCCGATTCCTTGCTGGCTATGAATTTAGTCCGCGAATTGAGAGCAAAAGGTTTCTCAGCTTA
>CAYYGA010000050.1:0-2468 GCA_964471435.1 uncultured Facklamia sp. | reverse complement strand
GCAGGTGAATATGCTGTTTTAGAAAATGGCCAGCCTGCCATCTTAATAGCTCTTAATCAGTATTTAAAAGTTGAAATAGCTTTTTCTGAGGACAATTTTAGTCAACTCTCAACTACTCAAGTCAGTTTATCGTCAATACAAGCTCGTAAAGAGGGGTCAAAGTGGCTCTTATTTCATGAAGAAATAAATGATACAGAAAAGCTTTGGGAAGATTGGAAATATGTCTTAACAGCTATTGACACTTGTCATGACTTATTACCTTTATATAATTTAACAGCCAGTAATTATAGGATTCGTATTTTATCCCAATTGACCAGTGAGGATGGCCGTAAATATGGCTTAGGGTCTTCCGGCGCTGTAACAGCTGGTATGATTCAAGCGATGCTAAAACTTCACGGACTCGAAGCAGTCGATTCACTCAGTTATTTTAAATTAGCGGCGCTGACTTTATTAAAATTAGGTTCACGAGGCAGCTTTGGGGATCTTGCTTCTAATCTTTATCATGGCTGGATTTATTATATTGCCCCTGATCGCAGTAAGTTACTTGAAAAGTTATTCCAAAAGTGGACAACTGTTCAGATGTTAACCAACGATTCTGTCTGGGAAGGTTTAGTTATCCAACCTTTAAATGTATCAAATGAACTCCGAGTGTTAATCGGCTGGACCCAGTCACCTGCTTCCACAGAAAACTTGGTAGCTGAAGTACAGAAGCAGGCTAAAGACCGTCCCCAGGCTTATAAAAGTTTTCTATCTTCTGCCAAGGAGACTGTCAATTCGATGAAAAAAGCTTTAGAAAGTTCTCAATGGGAAGTGTTTTTTCAAGAAGTCATGCGGTATCGTCAGCTATTAGCAGATTTAAGTACTGCTTATGAATTAACTATTGAAACTTCAGATTTAAATCAATTAATTGAAATTGCTCATTCACAAGATTTTTATGCCAAGTCTTCAGGCGCTGGCGGTGGTGACTGTGGGCTTGCTTTCGGGCTAGATTACCAGAAAGTTGCTACTATTCATTCGGCCTGGGAAAAAGCTGGTATTGAGCCCTTGCATGTTGAAGTTGCTTTAAATCTATAATTAAAATATTAGTAAAGAAAGAGGATTTTATGTCAAATAATCTGAATCACCTTCCTTCGCAAGAGCCAAAGAAGTCACAGGAAAGAAAAGCTGACCATATCCGTTTTGCTTTAGAGCAGCAAAAACAAGCCTCTTATTCTCCATTTGAAGATTTGCGTTTTGTGCATCATTCTTTTTCAAATCTACGATTTGAAGAAGTTGATATTTCTACCCAGTGGGCAGGTCACACTCATGCACAGCCCTTTTATATAAATGGAATGACCGGCGGGACAGACCAGGCTAAAGAATACAATAAAAGACTGGCTCAAGTAGCTCATGCTACTGGGATTAGTATGGGCGTTGGTTCAGTCTCTGCTGCCATTTCTGACCCTTCTGTCAGTAATACTTTTACGGTAATCAGGCAGGAAAATCCAAATGGTTTTATACTGGCCAACTTAGGCGCTCATCATCCTCTAGAAAATGCTCAAAAAGTAGTAGATTTACTGGATGCCGATGCGATCCAAATCCACTTAAATGTTCCTCAAGAAGTAGTCATGCCGGAAGGTGACCGTGATTTTCGTTCTTGGAGTAAAAACATTTCAGATATGGTAGAAAAGTTATCTGTACCTGTAGTTATTAAAGAAGTTGGATTTGGAATGAGTCGTGAGACTATTGACTATTTGATTGATTTAGGTGTGAAAACTATTGATATTTCAGGTCGTGGAGGCACGAATTTTGTCTCTATTGAAAACAATCGCCGCGATTTGGACATCCTGGATTTTTCAAGCCTGGCCAACTGGGGACAAACCACCCCCGAAGCGATGTTAGAATCATTGGGATTGCAAGATAGAGTGGAAATTCTGGCCTCTGGTGGTATTCGCAATTACTTGGATATTGCTAAGGCTCTCGCTTTGGGAGCAAAGGCAACTGGAGTGGCCGGTCGCTTTTTAGCCTCGGTTGCTGAAGACGGGGTAGAAAAAACAATTGAACTGGTTCATCAATGGGAATCTGCTCTTAAGCATATGATGCTTTTACTAGGTGTAAAAAATATCCAAGAACTGCAGCAAACGGATCTTGTGATTCAAAATCAATTATTAGCCTGGGCTCAGGTGCGAAATTTAGATTATCAAACATTGGCTAATCGAAGTCAGAATCAAAAAGATTCATAGAATATATAGTCCTTTCACTAAGTGTGACTGCACATTGAATAAAAAAAGCATCCGGACCGTGTTATGTCTGGATGCTTTTGTATTTAATGTAAGAAAAAAAGCGTATGAAAAGTCGTCTACTCTTTACTATTCTATTACAAAATGTTCCTCACTTACTCGTCTCCATCCTTTCTTTTGACTTTTCTTATTAAGGTTCTCGTGCTCTTCATCTTTAAAGATGGGTCTTTTTTTCAATAAGGACTTAGC
>CAYYGA010000049.1:9946-10325 GCA_964471435.1 uncultured Facklamia sp. | reverse complement strand
AGGTATCTGAATTTAAAAGGGCTTTACAATGCAGCAATCAATACGATGTTTCCGTCCCCTCACGGGGTTTAAGGTATCTGAATTAATTGTAGTATCTAGGTTGGGATGTAATGCATCTGTTTCCGTCCCCTCACGGGGTTTAAGGTATCTGAATTCACTGAGCGCTTGGGTGTACCGTGGTCGCATACCGTTTCCGTCCCCTCACGGGGTTTAAGGTATCTGAATAAAGTTGTAGAATTCTATGGCGAAAGTTCATCAGAGTTTCCGTCCCCTCACGGGGTTTAAGGTATCTGAATATAAAAGAGATCAAACCGAGGCTCAAGTTTACATATGGTTTCCGTCCCCTCACGGGGTTTAAGGTATCTGAATCTATATGAAA
>CAYYGA010000049.1:0-9936 GCA_964471435.1 uncultured Facklamia sp. | reverse complement strand
TTGACAATTTAATTTAAGCGTGGTGTTTCCGTCCCCTCACGGGGTTTAAGGTATCTGAATGAAGGCTTATAACTTGCAAGCGTACTACAACCAGGTTTCCGTCCCCTCACGGGGTTTAAGGTATCTGAATGCTACAATTTGTGTATGAATGAAAATGCAACACAATATATTGTGTTTTTCTTTTTTTACTCATCCTAACCACACCCTTTTATAGCATTAGATAACATTTTAATTATACCATATTACCTGAAAAAATTCATTGGCTTTCCAAAACTCTTTCGCTCCACTATCAGAAACATATGAAATTCAGATAGTCTATTAGCACAAAAATCTACACCAACTACTCTCAATCCATTTTAGTTTCTAAATCATCATATTTTTTACACTTGTATTAAGAATATGGGATTTAATCAAATTTGGACCCTTGATTAAACCCCTATCCTATTTGCAAGACATTAAGTCTTACCTGAGTAATTCAAATAATTCTTGGTTAATCTGATTATAAAATTCAAAATAGCGATGATCGAATTTAAAAGTTTGCATTAGCAATCCCTTAGTACTTTTTACGGCATTACTAATTTCTTTGTCTTTCCAATGATTGATTTTACCAAGATTATGAGCAACCATATTTCGCATTCCATTTATCTGCTTAACCTTAAATAAATTCGGAATCATAGAACTCTCTGGTTCTAAACACTGCAGAATGTCAATGTAAGATAGCAAATTTAGATACGAAGCATGATATGTTTTGCCTTCTTCTGTTAATTGTTTAATCATAAATGCTTCAACTTCAGGATACTTGCCCTCATTCAAATAAATTCTAGTATCATTAGGAAGTTGCTTAAAGATACCTGGATATTTATTTCTCAAATAAGACTCAGTAATAAATTCTGCTAGAGATTTTACGCGAATTAATACTTCCGCTAATTCGCCTGATTTCATCTTGATATCAATCAATAAATAAGCATGTAAAGCTTTCTTTAAGGATTCAGGATATTTTAACTTTTCAATTTTTTCGGGTAGACCCTGAGTTTTGATGTTATCAACAATGGTTTCTAGCTCTTTGCGAAGTTTTCCCTTATTTGGAAATCCTTTTTGATCTTTCAGCAATTCTAAGGCAGCGAAGTAATCATACTTATTGATTAAATTCTTCATTGATTGTTTTACCAAAGTTTGGGAAAAATTTGCTGCCTTATCTTCATGACATCTATCTTTAAACTTTGCCTTGTTGTCCTCATTCGTTTCGATTAAGACATCAATATCTTCACTCGCCTCATGATAGACTCCTGCATTAGAATCATGTTGCGGGGAAAGAACTTGAATGGAACGAATATTATAAGATTCAATTTGATTTATCGCAAAGAATGCACTCTTCATCTGAGGTGTTCCAGATGACAAGTTGAAAATATACTCATACTCTTCTTGCAAATCTTCCACTAAATATTTTCTAACAATCCCACTAATCTGGGAAAAAACTTCATCAAAATAAGCTACTTTCTCAATAATCTCTTCTTCTTGCTTAATTTGAGGGCGATATGATTCATCAATTGCATTAATAGCCTTAGCTATCTGTTCGTGCTTAGGAAGAGTCCGCTGACTATGAATCAAAACAATAACTTCCGGCCGCTCAACTCTTGCTATATGCAATATGGCCCCATCATGATAATTTCTTATGGGATCAGTATCTCCTACACAACTAATTAAATATTTCATTGAAGCCTCCTATTATTTTGTTTGAATTTCTTTAATTTCAAAATAACATTTGCCCATCTCATACTTGCCTTTTGGGGATGATATTCTACGTTTCTTAATACTTGTGGGGTTGCTGTTCGTTAATTTATAAACACCCTTACCAACCATCCTCGTTCTGCCCTTTCTATGACGCTTTGGATCAGCTTGATTAATGATTGTTTTAGTCCAAAAGCCACTACCTGCACCCAAGTACAAAATATTTTTCTTAAGTGGTAAATCTTGCCTATACTCTTCTGGTAATTCATTTAAGAAATAATCATAATAGGCTTGGTAGTGTTTCTTAGCAAAAACTTCCAATTCTTCCACTAGTCGAATCGCTTCTTGACCCTCACATGTTATAGTGAATTCAATTAGCTTTAATGGTTTTATCGATTCTCTATATAGATTTATCGCATTGCTTCGACTCTTTACTGTTGAATAATCAATTTTTTGAGTCAAAATGAGATCATCTAAACTTAGGGGACGACTATCTGATACACGAATATTGTGGAAAATATCATTAAAAGCGACTCTACTCCTAGCTCCCCAAGGAATATTGTTATTGCTTCTTCTGGTATTATCAGTTTCAAATACAACATTACATAAAATCGTTCTGAGGGCTCCCTTTAAACTACTTCCTGGAATATAAGGCTCATTATAAGGATTCTTAATAAATGAGTCGATGTTGTTAACATAACCTTTTCTATTTTGAGCCGTTTTCTCCGATTCAAATCCTGTTTCCTTAATTTTATAACCACCGAAATTTCTTTCCTTAATACCTAAATTCTTTAGTAAGAAGATTAATCGATCAACAGATCTATCATTTCCTAGTAGAAAGTTTTCAAAGTGGGTCACTTCATTTTGACCCAATCCTACTAAATGCTGATATAGTTTTCCCATATCCGGAAAATAATATTCACCTTTTTCATAAATATACTCTTTTTTCGTATAAGTATGACCATCCCCAATATGAACTGGAGCTACAGTTAGTAATTTTAACGCAAATTGCTTGAATTGGCTCATTTTACTCTCCCTCCAATCTCAAGAATAAGGGTTTAGAATAATTCCAGACTGGATGGGGAAACTCATCAGGTGCAACATCAATAATCGTTCCTTCAAAGCTAGATTGAAAGGTGGAACCCGCTTTAAATTTATATAAGTCCTGTTTTCGATAGTTATCCTTACCAGCTCGACTATAAGCAAAGCCACTTGCCTTCTCTAATAAATAGGCGGACCCTTCTAAGACTCCTTCTAATTCATTATCATTAGCGATTGCTTTCGTTAATAACATGAGTGGCTCTTGGGACTTAGTAGTAATTCTTTCACTTAAGTAATCTTCTAAAGGAGCTATTTCTAACTTAAATTGCCCTAAACCACTGCTTCTCTTCCCGCCTAAACCAGAATATTGTAAACTCTCAAATAATTGATCTGAGAGTGCGTGCTGCCTAGCAATAACAGCTAAGGCAGTATTTGACTCATAATGAACCGTTCCAATCCGGTAAGGATCTTCACCAACACTAGTTTTTGCTTCTTTGGTGAACAACATTTTCTCTTCACTGGCAAACTGTTCTAAATCTTCTAATTGGGCTTCCCCAGATAGAAAATAATCAAAGTCGTCTTCATAGAGATAATTTAACTCTTTCACTTTCTTCGCTTCTCTTCTTGATTCATTCTTATCTGACCGCTTAATATTATTTCTCAAAGGATAGCCAATCGGTTTAGGAAAATATAAACCATTATTGTATAGCATGGCATCACTTAACTGAAAGTCGTCAGAGACGGCTAGCTGATAAAATTCATTTTCAAGATTATACTTCATAGCTTCCATAAAAAGGGCTGAAAATAAACGGTCCGCTGTAAATGTAGCTTGGGTTTCTTCAAGTAAACTCGAACCAAAATGCGCCGATTGAAATTTCATTAAATATAATTGAAATGTCAATTTAACCACCTGCTTTATAATTGCTTGAGCTGGTCATTGAGAGTATTAATTAAACCTTCGTCTAACTCACCGACAACTTGCTCTGCTTTTAAGTTTACAAACTCGATTCGTCCATAGCCTCGACTTCCATTTCCACCTAAATAATCTAATTCCAGTAACTTTAATCCTGTAATAATCGTCTCAAAATCTTCTTCCGCTTCTTCGCTCTGACTCGCATCATAAATTAGATTAAAATCAAATTCACTACCAGCAATCGCTCGTTCTATTTGTCTAGGGTTAGCCATGGCTGTAAAGCGATCAATCGTATTCTCAAATTTTACTTCTGTCAGCGTTCTTACTCCTTTGTCAAACAATTCATCCTCATTAGACAAAATGGTATCCCTAAAAATAAGTCGCCCAACCTTCAAATCATCGCTATCTCCGAATAATCGTCTGATTCTAACTGAGTCTTCATTCGGATTTTTTGCTATAGTTTGGTTATAAACCTTAGCTAATAAGCTCCGCATTTTCCCCTTTAAAGAAGAGCCAGGAATCAAAGGTTTACTTGTTAGAGGGTCTTTGATAATAGGGCTATCAGTTGCTCCAATAGCAGCAAACGCAGAGCTAGCTCCGATATGCATGCCGGTTAGAAGTTTAATAGTTCCTTCGATTTTAATTTTTCCATATTGATGATTCTTTTCAACCATATTAATTGTCCTCTCCTCCGTAATATTTGAAGTATGCTACTAAGGCTTCCATATAACGACAAAAACGTATTAAAGTTTCTTTATCATTGACTTCTTTTAAGGCTTCTAATATCTCAGCCTTTTCCACTAAATCTTTGACAGAATTCTCACGCCCCGCTTGATACACATATTGAACACGCAGATAGGCCAAGCGATCATTTAATTCTTCAAAGGGACGTGTTTGAACTTCATCATACAAGGCACTAGTTAAACTCAGTAGATTGCGAATTTTAGAAGTCGTCAGCTCATATTTTTTTTCGCCAGTCCTTCTATTTTCCTTTTTCCTTAAATTCTTAATAACTCCTTCAGCCTTATCAACATAATTTAAATCATCAAGTATCATTAGTTCACTCTCCTCTTATCATGTAAACATATAATTCCAATGCCATTGCTAACTGTTTTACTTGTTCGCTATCTGAAAAATAAGAATGTAATTCCTTCGTAAATTCTTTAAACGCTGCCTTCTTAGATGGATTCTTAGGTTCCATTCTAGTTAAGAAATAGACCCAATGTGCCCAAGATATTGTTTTGTAGGATCCTCTTTCGATATTATTATCAGAAGCATCATCAAAACTTTGTCGAATTAATTCTAATAATCTGTATATAAAGGCATTCCCATAGGCATCACCTAATTGATTGGATTCAAAGAAAGAACGAATTAAAGTCAATTTACTTTCCCAGATATCCTCGATAAATACATCCCATTTAAAAGTATTATCAGAATTAAACAAACTAATAGAATCTTTTCCGTTATCCTTAGCAGCAGACTCTAATATTCCTGTTTGAGTCGCCATAATAGATACGGGTGTTTTAGCAGGAAACATCCCAATTCCCGTTGACAAGGTCAATTTACCCTGAGTATATTGAATAAAACGCTGACGAAGTTCAATCCCAAATTCAAGCATAGCTTGCCAATCTCCCACAACAAAAACATCATCACCACCTGAGTATATAACTTGCCCTTTAACGTCTAATTCTTCCAAAATTAAATTGATATAAAACTTAAAGAACAAACTCATCGTTCGACTAAAAGTCGATGTCCTAGATAAAGTATTAAAACGTTCAGGGAAACCATTGATAAAAGCTTGACCTAAGTCATCCACATCGCATCTTACAACTGCTAAGCGATTAATTCCTTCTGACTGTTCAGCATAGTCATTAAAAGTTAGACGTTCCTGTTGAACATAATCCCCTACCCATAAATGGATGGATTGTTGTTGTCCGATATAAAATTTATTTTTAGCATAAACCCTATCATTTTCAGATTTATTAGCAATTTCGCTCTTATTTATCCCATGCAAGTACCTTCCAAAACCTAAGGGTAAACCAGATTCTTCATAGTTCGTCAGATAGAAGTCTTCAAACTGTAATGATTTTGAAAATTGAATTAAATTATCACATAATTGGCAAATTTCGTCTTCGTGGTCATGATTATGAATGGTATGACAAACTTTACACTCTCTTCCTCTCACTTTTCCCGCTTGATTGAGCTGGCGAATTTCTTTGGCCGAATAGCGATTTAATTTTTTTGCACTAATCGCTTGACTTACTTGATGATAAACATCACCAAAAGATTGATCAGTACTTTTTGCTACTGCTTGGTTAGCTGTAAAAGGATGTTTGCCAAAAGCAATAAATAAGGAAATGCCATAAGTTTCTCTAAGAAACTGGTTAATATTCTTCTCCACTTCACTTAATTGCTGGTTAATCTTTTGAGTATTTGGTAGTAATAAGTAAGCTCCACCACCCCCCGAATACAATACATTGGCCCGACTTAAGGAGACATAATCTAATAATTCATCGATCAAATTCTCTGCTAAGATTTCTAAATAAAATGAGCGACTGCGAAGCATAGTTGCTGCTTTACTATCTCGAATGGTATAAATAAAATTCTGAACCCCACTTATGTCAAACTTTAACAACTGGAATGCTTCCGCTTGATAAAAATCTACATTATCAGAAAATAAATATTTCCGATAGTTACTTATACCTTTTTCTTCTAAGAAATAGTAAATAGAACTGGCTAATGCTGCTGTCAACTTTGTGTGGTCATATAAAGAAATATCCTTTGCTTCATCTAAATTTGTTGAACTAGGAACATAACTTAAAGTACTTTCGAGTAAATCCAACATACTAGTAATATAGTCTTGGTCAAAACTTATTAACCGCAAATTTTCTTCTATTTTATTAATGATTGCTTGATAATCACTAGATGAAAATTTCTTATATTGCTCTGAAGCAAAATTAATTTCTTCGCGGTCATCTAACATAACTGGCTTATAGTATCTTTCTTCATTTACTTCTTTAAAGTGATTGAAAATATCTTCCTGATTGGTATGGCTATCCCAATTTGTATAAGTCGTTTCAATCTCTTCATTTTTGGTTTTACGATCTGTAGCACTTGCAATATTATCTGCTACATAAGTGATATAGGCTAAATCATTATCTGCTAATCGGGTCTGCCTAATTTCTTTGGCATGATGATAGCGAATTTGATTTTCAATCTTTGGATTATTAACGATTGAATGAATAAAATCGCCACCTAGCCTGGAGTGATTGATTTTTTGATTGCTAGCTCTTTGGACGACTTTACCAATATCATGCAGGGCAGATCCGTAAACCAAATCTACAAATTTTTCTTCCATCGCTTTCTCCTTCTCATCTCAATTGTCCCAGTGTCAAACTACCCATTCCCATGGAAGTTTTAATTCCTACTCCTGAATATTCCCCAAATTTAAACAGTACAAGCATAAAATTAATAAGTGATTGGGCAGCTCTCACATCAAGGGTAATACTGCCCATGAAAGCAGGAATCTTTATTCCATGAATCTGATAATAGTAGCTGTTAAGTCGATAGCTACTAATTCTAGAAGATTGAATCATTTCTTCCAGAAGTTCTACATTAATTTCTTCTCTATGATCAATTAATTGACTGTGTTTCATCAGTAAACTTTGGAATATCAATCTCACATCAGGGACGAAGACATACTCGCCTTGCTGTTTAAAGGCAGTTGGTGTATTGAAATGTAACCTAATCTTGCTAACAGTTTTATCTTCATAAAATATGTCTGTTAGCTGTTTCTGGGATAATTCTTCCGTTGTTTTACTCTCAATCCTACACAAGCCTTCATTAAGTGAACGTAAATTAAACTGTGAAAACTCATCATCCAGAAGAGCTTGTCCTATTAAACTTTCAGCATCTTCGTCTAGTAAGTTAATTTGCCATATATACAAATCCCCCTCTAATTTTACAGATTGAGAGTAAGGATTAACTGGCAGACTATGTAATAATTCAGCATAGCTAGGAGGTATTATTTCCATCAATAAACCATGCAACATAACATTTAATCTGAAAGTTTGAATTTTTTGATTATTAACAATCCTAAAATTTATTTTTATTTTTTTCATAAGCCCTCCTTTGTTTGTTATTTCTTACAAGAAAATTATATCGTCATAAAAACTAATTGTTTCACTGTTATACCTCTGAATCTTGCTATTTATTAGCGGATAAACAATGATATTATCTAGTTCTTCCTCACGATAAAAGTCAGTAAGCTCCTTTTGTAAGTCAGAATAACTTGACGGTTCTAATAACACTTCAAAACAGGATTTCTGTACTCTGACACCAAATCCTTCTAGCAGTTTACAGAGCTTAAGCCTGCGCTTATTTTTCATAATATCATAGATGATTAGACTGTGAATTTTTCTAGTTTCAGCATAGCTGATTTCATCTTCGGTGAGGTTAAATAATTTTCGCATTCTCATCCACCCCTATCCAATGATATAAGTCAGGATTTTGTTCCGAATAAGCCCTAAGTAAGCTTTCCACCTGTTGATTAACGGTATAAATAAAATAAAAGCGCTTCTGAGTATGGTTAAAATAATCATGTTTTTGACTCATTCTGTCCCTCAAAGCTGACAGAAATATTTTCCTACCTTCTGGGGTTAAATAGACAGCCTCATTTTTCTTTATATCAAACATATCAAATGATATACGTTGTTCAGTTAATAAATTCATCACAACATCATCCACAATAATCGGACGCCAAACTTCCATTAAATCACTGACTAATGCTGCATGGTGAGAACGATTGGCATGAAGAAGACCAAAACCTAGATTAAGACCATATTTTGTTAAAGCTCCTCTAAGATAGCCATAGAGAATACCATAGCCAAAACTTATCATGGCATTAAATGGATCCTTAGGTGGCCTCTTTGACCTTCCATAAAATTTAAATTCTGAAGGTACCATCATTCCAAGATAATAAAAATAATTTTTAGCAGTTTTCCCTTCATATCCTAAAATATTATTTATTGCCCTTGTTTCACCCGCGGCCTCATAATATTTCCGAAACTGTCCAATTTCTTCTGAATCAACAATTTTATCAGTGTTGTAAGCGGAAATAAGTCCTGCTTGGAGAGCTATTTTATTTTGAACAATCTTTCTGGCCATCTTAATTTTAAAATCTGGATTATTTATTGCTTCAAACTGTGCCCATTGCTTTTCATAGTTTTCTTCGTAAGAAGTATATAGGCTGGATATATATTTGCCATTATTAGAATAAAAATGTACAGACTTTTTTCTAACAGACATAGCCTTCAATAATTGGGTTGAAATCTGAGGATTACCAATAATATTTAACGAATCAATTTGATTAATAGCAATCTCTAATTCTTTTGAGCCATCCTGGTCCCTTACTATTAACTTACCTGCGCTATATCTTAATCGTTTACTAGAATCATCTACGAAAATTTCCTTCATAATCATTAGCCTCCTTTGATTAAAAAGTACTCAGCTTAAGTTTATTAATCAACTCCTTTTCATCAAACTAATAAAACTTATTAATATAATAATATTACTTCCACTATATCATAACAATAAGATTTTGTGATAACCCTTTCAAAAAAATGAATTGGAGAAGCTGAAATCCTACAGAAAAAAGCAAAATTTTATCGTGGCAGTAGAATTTTCTGCGCAGCTTAGAAGTGCTTAGTGAAGGCGATAGCCTGAACTTAGCAATTCTCTAGCAGAAAAAGGCTGGAAAATCCGACCAACGGGAGGAGTTGGAAGACGGTTCGCCACAAGAACAATTTTGCTTTTTTCTGTAGGATTGATTTAAAAACCTACTCATGACTCAATCTCCCTATTAAAACAAAAATAAGACCCGCCCCAGAGCTCGTTAGAGCTTTAGGGCGGGCCTTTTCATTGAATAAATGGAAAAATTAAGCTTTGCTTGAAGATAGTTGATTACTATCTATAAGAGTATATGCGCATAGTATCAAATTGCATTAAATCAACGTTTTTAACAAAAATAAAAATGTCAGAATAGTTAAAAATATATACATGTATATCTTTTCTGCCCCTTATTTGTGTCAAGGGCAATTTAAAATTGTAGGTTTTCGGCAATCTAAAAATGTAGGTTTTGGGCAATTTAATTAGTTAGTCACTTTTTAACTTTCCTTTTAGACGGTAGGACTTTCCAGTTATTTTAAAAATCTTCGCATGATGGACCAGTCGGTCTAAGATGGCGGCGGCTATTT
>CAYYGA010000048.1:2789-10563 GCA_964471435.1 uncultured Facklamia sp. | reverse complement strand
CTTTTTAAAAAGACTTATTCTAAGCCTAAATGTCCTTTAACCATTTCTTCTATACGGGTCATTTCTGAAGTTGCATCTGCATCATTAATAAAGACATTTTCCATTGCGATATTTAATTCAGTAAATACCTCAGAAGCTCCAACATAAGGCACTTGAGAGCGTCCGTAATCTAAACTAGTTGTAGCTGCTTCAGCATATGGCATTTCTGCTAAATAATCTTGCCATACTTGAGATTCAACACCTGATTGAGTAATCGGTAAATAACCTGTATCAATTGCCCATTGCGCAGTGTTATCTGCTTCAAGTAAAAAGGCCATAAATTGAACCGCTCCAGCAATTTCTTCTTCAGAAGCTGAATTGAAAATTCCTAAGTCGTTACCTGCAAATAAAGTTAAAGGGTCGCCTTCACCATAAACAGGTAATTCTGCCGTTACCATATTCATGCCAGATTCTTCTACTCCCGGTAAGACGTGGGGTAAGCCTGCTGAAGAACCAATATAAAGAGCTGAAGCTCCTTGTGAAAATGGACCAGACATAAAGCCATCTTCACCTGCTAGACGGGCATGGTCATTATCAATTAAATCTTTCATAAATTGTAGAGGTTCTACTGCAGTTTCAGAAGCCATTTCTACTTCAGATACATCATCAGCAATCCACACGGCACCATTTTGACGAGCCATTGTTTCATACTCCATCGACGGACCGTTTTCAAATCCCATCGCATGCTCTTCTAAACCAGCTTCATCCATTGCCACACCTAGAGCTTCAACTTCTTCCCAAGTGGTAGGTACTTCTAGACCAACTTCATCTAATAAATCTTGATTTACATACATTAATCGAACTGATTTAGAAAAAGGCACGCCATACATTTGACCATCTAATGTTACACCGGTTAAGAAACCTTCATAAATATCATCCATTAATTCCTGAGTGAACCCATTTTCTTCTGTTAAATGGTCATCTAAAGCCATTGTTAAGCCTTGATCTTGGAAGTCAACTACAGTAGAAGCGGTTAATTGTGCCATGACGGGTAAATCACCTGACACACCTGAGGCAATAACAGATTGTTGCAAGGTGGCATAATCCCCTTGGTTTTGTTCAACTACTACATACTCATCTTGTGACTCATTAAAAGATTCAACTAAAGCGGTAATAGCGTCTTGGTGCGGGCCATTCATCGCATGCCAGAATGTTATTTCTACTGCATCTTGAGCTGAAGCTAAGGGAGCAAAGATTGAACTCATTGAAAATACCATTAAAGCTGCCATCATTAATTTGATTTTCTTCATTTATAAACTCCTTATCATTTTTGAAAAAAGCGACAACGACTACCCTTTTAATCCAGAGCGAGAAATACCCTGAATAATATTCTTCTGGAAAACCAGATAGAAGACAACCATTGGGATAATAACGATCGCCGAAGCTGCCATTAATAACTCAAATCGAGTCCCGGCTTCTGTGGTGAAAGCTTGTAGTCCCACTGGTAAAGTCCGCATGTTGCGTTCTGTGGTCACAATCAGCGGCCATAAGAACGAGTTCCAAGAGCCGATCACCTTTAAGATCATTACTGCTACAATAGAAGATTTAGATAGTGGAACCATCATCTCCCACAAGAAGCGCCAATCACTAGCACCATCCGTTTTTGCCGCATAATATAATGCATCAGGTACGCTCTGGAAAGATTGTTTTAAAGTAAAGACTGAAAATACAGAGGCTAACCATGGAATAATTAAAGCGCCATAGGTATTAATCAATCCCCAATTGGATAAAGTTACAAAGTTGGGGATGGTCATCAATTCTCCCGGCACCATCATGGTTGCCAATAAAATTAAGAACAAGATGTCTTTACCCCAAAACTTAAGTTTAGCAAAGGCATATGCTGCCAGAATACTTGTAAATAATTCTCCTGCTGTAGAAAACACAGTCACAATCACACTATTTATAAAATAACGGTCGAACGGAGCAGCTGCTAAAGCAGTCCGATAGTTTTCCCACAGTGGTTCACCCGGCCACCAAATTGGAGGAATTGCCGTCGCCTGCCCAGCTGTTTTCAAACTGGTTGAAATCATCCAAAAAAATGGCAAAACCATCAATAAGCCGCCCAAGGTCAATATAACATACGAAAGAAGAATTTTAAAAAGATTACGCATTGAAATTAGCCCCCTCTTTTTTCAAAGTAACGGTTACCGAGGAACTGGATAACTGTCAAAATCAGCACAATACCAAACAGTACTATCCCAGTTGCGGCGGCCATTCCATAATCATATTGTTCATAGAACTTACGGTATAAGTAATAAACTAAAGTGGTAGCTGATCCCGCAGGTCCTGGTCGACCGTTAAATAAGGCGAATACCTCATCGAACACTTTGAAGCCGTTAATCACACTAATAACCGTTAAAAGAAAAATAGTTGGTCTTAATAAGGGCAGTGTAATTCGCCTGAATCGCTGCCAGGCATTGGCACCGTCCACTTTAGCAGCTTTGTAGTAGTTATCATTAATATTACCTAATCCAACCAGCAATAATAAAATATTAAAGCCCAGACCTTTCCAGATAGCCATGATAATTACTGCCGGCATAGCCATCTCCGAACTATTCAACCAGTTAATTGGATCAAGCCCCACCCATCCTAAAATATAATTAATCAGTCCGTAATTGGAATGATATAACCAGGACCAGACGATTGAAATTGCAACTGTACTAGTTACAAAAGGCAGGAAGTAAACTGTTCTGAAGAGCCCTCTCACCTTAGGGATTTCATTTAATAGAATCGCAATAAATAAAGAGATAATTAAGGAAGAAGGTACTACCCAGACAACATATAAGGCTGTATTTTTCAGAGCCGCATAAAATTGCGGATCTTGAAAGATTTCGACATAATTATCTATCCCTCGCTTAGCTACAATACCGGTAAAAATATTGTAATCCGTATAGAAACTCATATCGATTGATTTAAAAATGGGATAAACTGTAAAAATACCTATAAAAATTAACATGGGTAAGAGATACAAAAAGGCCTGCAGCGTGCTTTTTAAACTCGCTTTTCTATTCATTTAAATCACCTTGACTCCTCTTAATCCGGTAACCTTCTTTATTAAATAATAAAATACGGTCTAATTTTACTTTTAAGTAAATTTGATCTCCTTCTGATACATGGGTAGGAATATCCGAAACCACAAATTCTTCATCTTCCCAAAGACAATGAACGGTTACATCTTTCCCGACAATTTCCACACGTTTTATTATCGCTTTCAATAAATGATCCTGCTCACTGCCTAATTCAAGATCTTCAGAACGAACTCCTAAATGTTGCCATTCTTTTGGAAAAACTTCATGGTGAGCATTTAATGCTTCTGAAGACTTTTGGAAGGTATTGATTACAGGAGTACCGATAAAGCGAGCCACAAAGAGATTAGCCGGCTCTTGGTATAAAGTCACCGGATCTGTCATTTGTTGGATTTCACCTTTTTCTAACACCATCACATTGTCAGCTATACTTAAAGCTTCTTCTTGATCATGAGTAACAAAAACGGTGGTAACACCTGTTTCTTGCTGAATGCGACGGATTTCTTCTCGCATTTCAATCCGTAAACGTGCATCTAAATTCGACAGCGGTTCGTCCATTAATAATATTTCAGGTGATTTTGCTAATGCACGGGAAATAGCAACCCGTTGTTGTTGTCCGCCTGATAATTGTCTTGGATACTTATCCAATTGATCTTGAATCTGGGTTAAACGAGCCATATCCTCCGCTCGTTCAATCCGGTCCCTTTTAGCTGCTTTCGCCATTCTTAAAGGAAACATAATATTTTCTCTCACTGTCATATGAGGATAAAGAGCATAGTTTTGAAACACCAGTCCTACTCCTCTTTTAACAGGATCTAATTTTGTTACATCCTGGTCATCAAAGTAAATTTTACCTGAAGTGGCATTCAATAAGCCTGAAATTAAATAAAGTGTAGTAGATTTACCACAACCACTTGGGCCTAAAAATGAAATCAATTCCTGACTCGGCAGGGTAAAATTGATGTTATTTAAAACCACATTCTCTTCAAATTTCATCGTTACATCTTCAAATCTAACTTGCACTAGCCTTCCTCCTTATGTGAGCGCTATCATTATATCAAAGCTTTGTAAATTTAATGTAAAGTTTTTTATAAACTCTTATTTATTTCCAAACAAGATGCTTATAATTTTGGTTGACTTTTGTCCAATCCTTTTCAGTATATGAGGTTAAGCCGTCCTTAATTAAACTCTCCATATCCTGTTCTGAAATTTTTAAAATTTTATCTTTACCAAAATTAGAATAGTCCCCTCCACCTACAGCTCTGTATTGCGTAACAGCCACTTTATAAAGTTGTGTTCGGTTTATAGGTTCTCCATTTTTTTCATCGATCAATTGTTCTACCCGTTTACCTTTAGAATTTTGCATATTAATGACTGAAGTAAACCCACTGTATAAATCGTAGTTATAATGCCGCGGTTTTGGGAATAAATAGTCAGGATTAACCTGCAATTGTTCGTTGGCATCTAAACTAAAGTAGGCCAAATTATATTCCATAATCTCATAAAGGTCCTGTCCGGACATTTCAACAACTGCTATTCGATTATAGTAAGGATAAGTTTCTAATAGCAGGGCATTCGTGATATCGCCTCTAAACAAATGAAAGCTGTCATTCAAAATAGAAATACCTGCAAAATCAGCCTTTGTGTGGGCAAGCATCAATTGATTTAAAAATTCGGGAAAAGGATGTCCTTCTTGTCTGGCTTTAAAAATATCATCAGTAGTAAAGTCAATTTGAGCATAGCCCAAGGACTGGTTTAACCAATTAACAGCTTTAGAATATTCAGGTTCTAATATTTCTGAAACACTTGAATCGGTTACATCTTTTTCTATTTTATGTAGGGTACCTTCTATTGAATGAACTTTACCATTAGTGTGTTGAATTATGACTTCTCCTACACTTTCGCCTCCATAACCCGGCTGCAATGTTAAAGTATCGTTAAATTTTTCATTAATTAATCGATGCTGATGCCCCGTTAACAGAATATCCACAGCGGGATTTTCTTCTAAAATACGGTAGCCTTGGTTTTCACCACTTTGAGCTTCTAATTCCAAACCAGTCGCTAAATCTTTTTCAAAGCCTCCATGGTAGGCGACAATCATAAGATCCACCTGATCTTTTATTAAGTTGACATAGTGGTTAACCGTTTGACTCGCATCTAAGAATTCAATTCCTTCATAATGCTCTGGTAGTTCCCAGTGAGGGATATAATGAGTGGTAACCCCGATTATACCTACTCTTAACCCTTGTATTTCTTTTATTTCATAAGGTTTTCCAAACAAAGGCGTTTTATTTTTCTCATCAACTAAGTTGGCACATAAGACCTGTGCTTCTAGATTCGTTAATGCACTTTCTAAATAATCTAAACCAAAATTAAACTCATGATTTCCTAGTAGTTGATAATCATAATTAAGATGGTTCATGGCACGGGCATATACGGATGCATCCTGACTAACTGTACTGGTATAAGTTGCAAAAGATGAGCCTTGAATAAAATCACCTATATCCATCAGTAAAACCTTGCCCGGAGCTTGTTGGCGCTTCTTCTTTAAAAGTGCTGCTGTATTTGTCAGTGAATATCCGCCATTGTTTTGATTTTCAATCCAATGTGCATGCGTATCGCTAGTAAATAACAGTGTTAAAGTTTCCATCCTATTTTTCAACGCTTCCATTTCTATTTTCGTCTAAAAGCTCTGCCGGGCTGTACTCATATCTTTTTTGCGGCAGGCGAGTCGTTACACCATAATTAATAAGTTCTTGCGCAAAAACTTCCGGTTTATAAGTATGCCATGGAACTGTTACAGCAGGGTTAATCATATAGGCAATCGACAATAAATCAGTCGGCTGTGCGTGACCGGATACATTCGCCTGGTAAAAATCCCAGCCTGCTTCTGTCAAACTAAAAACAAAAGGTTCATATTGCTCATCATAAAAACCTAAAGGCACCCCATTTGAATGTAAATAAACCCCTTGAGGTAATTCAAATAGATGCTGGTGTCTTTCATAATCAACCTGTAGGAAATAGTTCCCCGGATGATCTTTTAACTGAACTGCTGATACAGCATCTGTTAAATCTTGTTCCACCTTTACTATTTCATCTTGAAAATAATAAATTTTTAAGCCTAACTCATCAGTAAAAGGTTTTAATAGTTGATAATAGGCTGAATCAAAGACAAATTTTCGTTGATAAGTCTGTGCTAATTTTACCATTGCTAATAAACGGGTAACATTTTGCGGGTAAGCATTCAAAACAAACAATTCATCAGTTCGAGTTTCCAGCAGCTTAGTGATTTCTTGGATAAGTTTGCGCTCCGTAGGACTATTAATTGATTTCATCGAATTTTCAATCGGTCGTACTTCTACTTCGTCTCCATAGGAAGAAAAAGTAGTACCTTCTAATAATAATATATCAGGATTAAATTCTTGCCCTTTGGAAATCCATTGAGAAACTTTTTCGGGGTAAAAACCTGATAAACGAACATCTCCCGAATAAATAACTTTTACATCATCAGCCTCAATGAAAATACTGGACGCTCCTAAAGTATCATGGTCGCTTTCATAAAAAGTTACTTTAAAGGGCCCATGTTTGATGGTTTTGCCATATTCCACCGCCTGCCAGTTTACTTGATACTGAGGTAATAAATGGGTTTTAGCTAAAGCATGATAGAAATCAACTGAGTCTTGACTGGCATAAACAGGTAAATCAGTTGCAATTTGTCCAAAATTACCTAAATGATCAAGATGTAAATGGGATAAACAAATTGCTGTGTTTACTGTACTTTCTTCATAAGAACCTAAGTCAAGTGCTGCGATTTGATCAGCTGGGTAAATACCATCGATGGCAGGGATTAATTCTTGATGAAATAAATCGGTTGTTTTACTTCTATCAGTTAATTCAAGCACATCTGCTCCTACTAATGCTCCCAAATCCATGATTAGGCGGTGGTTATCTTTTTCAAAACTCACTATATTACCACCGATAGTATCCAAGCCATTCCAAAAGGTTATTTTAGTTGCGTTAGTCATCATAGTCCCCCTATAAAATCTTTGTCAAGGCTAATTCTACCAAAGCCAAGAGATGAAAACAAAGCAAAAAAAAGAGCATTCAAAGGAATACTCTTTCTTTAAACAATTTATTAAATTCCAAAAGAATGAAAATCATTAGTAAATTAAACTAATTAATTTTTCTTTTCAGTTTAACAGCTCCTGGTACCCACCTTTTATCATTCATACCAGTTCAATTACTTTCGGACCTAAGACCTCATCACTTTAATAGTCGATGACGATTTATTAAAATTTCTGAACAAGCTTCAGCAAAATCACTAAATTGATATCAATATTATTGTTATTTTAATACCAGTGATTATTTTGCCAGAACTCATATGCTCCTGCAATACTTCCATAACGACCTACCATATAATCATACATCCAAGAAAGCTGAGTGTATGGGTTAGTCTGCCAATCAGCGCCATGTGAAGCCATTTTACTGCCTGGTAAAGCTTGAGGTAAACCATATGCACCACTTGATGGGTTGCTGATGGTAGGGTTCCAGCTGGATTCACGGTTTATAATAAATGACCACATATCAGCTTCAGAGGCACTTACACCTTTATCGGCTACAATCTGGCTGAAGGCTGCACTTGGATCTGACGATACATTGGTTGGAGCTTCAACAATTGGCTCTTCAACAATCGGTTCTTCAACAATTGG
>CAYYGA010000048.1:0-2689 GCA_964471435.1 uncultured Facklamia sp. | reverse complement strand
AATTGGTTCCTCAATAATTGGTTCTTCAGTAATTAGTTCTTCTAAAATTTCTACACTTAAGTTTTGGGCTTCACTATGATTGAAGCTTGTTTCTTCAGTTTCTAATTCTAGAATAGCTGTCGGGACATCTGCTGCTTCTACTTCTTCCGTGTCGACGACTAAATACTCCTCTTCAGAAGTAATTTCTTCAACATGTGTTTCTTCTAAGATACCTTCAACATTTTCATCATCTGTATTGGGTGCAGGAACTTCTGTTTCTTCAGATACCAAGTCATCATAAACAATAGTTTGTGTTTGAGGGTTAAAAGTAATAGTCGCTCCTGCTAAAATTAAATCAGGGTTTGCAATTGAGTTAATTTGAACTAAGTCTTTCACATGGATTCCTGTAGCCAAAGCAATCGAATTCAAAGTGTCTCCCCATTGAACTATATAAGTTTTAGAACCCGACTCAACACTTAATTGAATGGATGTCATGATATCTTCGATAGGGCGACGTTTCCAATTACCTAAAAATGAGATTTCTTGATTTGCCGCTGATTGTGCCTGGACATTATTAGATCCAAAAAATAAAGGCGACAAACTCATGGCTGCTAAAACAACTTTTAATGATTTTTTCATAAATTAAAATTACTCCTTACTGCGGGAATTAAAGCCCGTTCTTGACGTTGTAAGAAGTATTCTAACTCATATCAACAGCAAATACATGCTTTTCCCACGAATGTAAGTCAGTTTTAAACTGTTTATCTTATGATTGCAATCAAACTGACATATTATTACAAAGGACTGGGATGAAAGAGCTTGTATTATTATTATGCAATGTTTTTTATAATATTGACTCAATTTGATCTAATAATTTATCGACAAAAGCAATTGCTTCTTTTAAAGCGTCACTATTTGTCATATTAACACCAACCATTTTAGCCAGGGTAACAGGATCTTGAGTGCCGCCCATTTTTAATACTTCCAGCCACTGGGATATAACTGTTTGATTTCCTTGAGCTATTTCCTGTCCGACTTGAGTACCGATTGTTAAGCCGGCGGAATAAGTGTAAGGGTACAAGCCCATGAAGTAGTGCGGCTGACGCATCCAAGTCAATTCTGCCCCAGGATTTATTTCCACCGCATCACCCCAGAATCCACTTAAAGTTTCATAGAAGAATTGATTCAGTATCTCACTATTTAATAAGTCATTGTTATCTACTGCTTGGTAGACCTTCCTTTGAAAATCTGCTTCTAATAAATGAGTGACCATATTATGGAAATAAGTCCTGGAAATAAATTCAGCGATTAAATTTTGTTTTTCTCCCTTACTTAAATCCTGCTTTAATAAATATTGACACATAATCACTTCATTAGCAGTAGAGGGAGCTTCTACAAAGTATAAGCTGACATCCGGTGTTAAGCTGGATTGATTACGGTAAAAAAGTTGGTAATGACAGGCATGGCCTAGTTCATGTGCTAAAACCAATACCTCACTTAATAAACCTGTCCAATTTAAAAGAATATATGAAGGCCCATTATAAACTGTTGCACAAAAACCTCCAGTGGATTTGGTTTGATTCATCGGATAATCAATCCAACGTTTATCAAACGCTTCTTTTATAATTTTTAAATACTCATCTCCTAAATTAGTAAAGGCATCTTCTATCATCTGGCGGCTCTCTTCAATCGAAACTACCGATTGAAAGTCAGGATTAAAGGGCATTTTTATATCGGCTAAAGAAATCTTAGTGAGTCCATGCTGTTTTTGTAAAACTTTAGCATACCGCTGCATGACAGGCGCAAAATACTTCATTAAGGTATCAATTTGTCGATGATAAGCTTCCTGGCCGACCTTTTGATCAAACAAATGATAGTCGAGGACGGATGAAAATCCTCTTAGTTGTGCGATTTGTTTTTCAGTTTGAACTTGGCTGATATAATTAGTAGCGGCTGTATGTTGAAAACCAGCTAACCCCTCATGAAAAGATTCCCATGATTGATGACGCACAGCTTGATTGGGATGTGTTTCATAGTTTCCTTCAAAAGCGGGAAAGGAATTGTGATAAGTTTGCCCGTCTACTTCAAAACTCTCGAAGCGTAGATCTTGATGTTTAATAGTTTCATATAAACGGTACTGATTAAACAAGTGACTATCAATTGAACTTAATAACTCTTCGCCTTCTTTTGACAAATAAAATTCTTTTTTTCGAACGACTTCATCAAGAAAAGCTGTGAATGTTTCTAATTCCGGCTGGCCAGCTAACTCTTTTAAATAATCAGCTTCTAATAATGCTAATTCAACTTCAAAAAATGCTAGTTTTTGTCCGCTTTCATCAAAGAGCTGCCGCACCCGCATCTCATTTTCTTCATTTTGGCGGGTTAATTTATCTGTTTCATAAGCTAAAGAAGCATAATGCGCCAGATAAGCAGCCTGTTGATTGATTGATTCGAGAGCATTTAAAGCTTGAATTAGTTGGTGTTTATTGTTAAGCTTTCCTTGGTAACCTTCAAATTGATTAACTTCACCTTTATATTTTTCTAAAGCTTCTTCAAATTCTTGCTGGTTAGTAAACAATAGTGATAAATCCCACAACTCTTCGGGATTTAACTCTTGTCGTAATGGTAAATTACTCATACTTATCACTCCTTTCTAACCATTATATCACTCACCTTACTTAAAGTAGTAGGTTTTTATTAACCTTGTTTT
>CAYYGA010000047.1:2781-10792 GCA_964471435.1 uncultured Facklamia sp. | reverse complement strand
TGCTTGGTATCTTTTGGCAGGCAGTAGCCGCCGTAACCAAAGGACGGATTGTTATAATGCTTTCCGATACGAGGATCCAAACCGACCCCTTCAATAATTTGTTGAGTATCTAAACCGCGCACCTCAGCATAAGTATCCAATTCATTGAAGTAGGAAATGCGCAAAGCTAGATAAGTATTTGAAAAAAGTTTGACGGCTTCGGCTTCGGTGGATGCCATTAAGATTGTTGAAACATCTTCTTTCAAAGCGCCCTCTTTTAATAAATCTAAAACCATTTGTGAGCGTGGACTTTCATTTCCTACAATAATTCGTGATGGATATAAGTTATCATAAAGAGCTTTACCTTCACGTAAAAATTCTGGAGAAAAAATAATATCCAAGCCATAACGCTCACGTATTTCTTGCGTATAGCCTACAGGAATAGTTGATTTGATTAAAATGGTCGCCTCAGGGGCTAGTTCAGCCACTTGATCAAATACAGCCTCCACTGCTCGTGTGTCAAACTGATTGGTTTCATCATCGTAGTTCGTTGGGGTAGCCACTACGACCACTTCAGCGCCTGAATAAGCTTCTTCTGGATCAGTCGTCGCTTTTAAATCTAAACTGTGGTCAGCTAAATAGCTACTCATTTCCTGGTCTATAATTGGCGATATTCCTTGATTAATTAATTCAACCCGCTCAGGAATAATTTCCATAGCTTTTACTTGATGATTTTGAGCAAGCAGGATCGCATTTGCCAAGCCCACATATCCCATCCCAACTACTGTTATTCTCATTTTACCACTCATTTCCTCACATAATAAACACTTCACTAACTATTATACATCAAACCATTATTGCTGATAAGCTCGATTCTCTATTTATTAAAAGGAAAAATGCCTGTAGAGAAATTGAAAAGCAAAGGAATCATTACTCTGCCAACTTCTCATTACAGGCATTTTATACTTTTTAATTTATAATTTTTATCTAGTCGGCGCCGTAAATATAGTCGTATAAGGTCTCTATAGCTTCTGCTAAGCGGGGGCCGGGACGGGTAAATTCGGAGTTATCGACCTGGTAGACATTACCATTTTGAACTGCCGGTAAAATTTCCCAGGCGGGACGATTCATAATTTCTTCTGTAGGAGAAGGTGCTTCTTCATCAAAAGACTCCATCGTTGTAATGATATAATCTGGTTCAGCTGCTAAAACTTGCTCTTCAGATACTTCAAACCAGCCTTCCTGATCCGCAAAGATATTTTCTAACCCTAACAGCTCCCCTAACTCATGCAAGAAAGCTCCTTGACCGCCGGACCATAAACCATACTCTAAAGGTGAAATTTCATAATAAATGCTGCTGCCATCGGCTCTTTCTTCAGCCATTTCACTGTAAGTTAAAAAGGTATCTTCCATATCAGCAATTAAGTTTTCTGCTTCTTCATTGCGGCCAACTAAGCTGCCTAAGAATTTAATAGAGTCGTAAACCTCCTCAATCGTCCAGGCTTCGGTTATAATAACCGCAATTCCAGCTGTTTCAATAGCCGTCAGCTGGTCCCCCGTTAAGCCCATTGTCGACATAATGACGGCTTGAGGTTCTAAAGCAATAATTTCTTCCACATTTAATTGATCCCCCGTACCGACTAAAGGAATATTATCAACTTCAGCAGGATAATCTACATACATCCCCCGCCCAATAATGACATCCCCGGCATCTAAGGCAAAAAGAATTTCTGCATTGGAAGGATCTAAAATGACTACTTTAGTTAAATCCTCTTCCGGTAATACAACTTCCCGTCCTACCATGTCTACAACATTGACGCCATCAACACTAGCTGCTTCTGTCGCCATAATTGAGCTTAAAGAGCCTGAGGTTAAAAGAGTAAGCATAGCTATTATTAAAACACTGAAATTAAGAAAATATCTTTTGTTTTTATTCATAAAATTTCCTCCTGTTATACTTTCGAATGGGTAATGCTTATAGTCTTAATTAATAGATAGTCGCAACACCTCCTTTAATGCGGACAGGTATCACTGATACCATCCAGAAAAATTGGCCAGCTATAAATGCCACGCCTTGCAGCAGTGATTGAAGACGACCTTTTTATAGCCTAGAACATTCAACTGACTTATCCTGTCGGTTATGTAAATAAATTCTGTCATAAAATGGCTCCTTTTTTAAAAAAAGATAAAAAAATACTAAGTAAATGTTAAGACTCGAGGCCTGTACATTTGCTTAGTATCTAATAATAGATGAAAACGGGCTTGTCCGCCTTCAATTCACTGATTAAATATTCAACAAACGTTACTATACCCTGAGAAGTAACGGTTATTAATTAAAAACAGGTAATCTGACTCAGCTCCTAAAAGGAGCTTTACAGTAGCATAGGGACTGTGTAGGATTTGCACCTACTTCCCCTGTTTTTAATTGATTATATGTGTTTGGGTGATTAATAAACTCTTCACTTAAT
The DNA here is from genome assembly GCA_964471435.1 of uncultured Facklamia sp. GTDB lineage: Bacteria > Bacillota > Bacilli > Lactobacillales > Aerococcaceae > Facklamia. The sequence continues at coordinate 8,345 of CAYYGA010000047.1, read as the reverse complement.
TTATAATATAGCCTCTTAAGAAAAAATAAGCAAGTTTTAAAAAAATGTAGATACCCTTCTTTTATTTTCAACAAAAAATCCCACCGCTAATGGGTGGGACCTATATTCCTGAAAGATCCAAAGAAGGCTTTCCTCGAAAAATTAACAGCTAAGTCACTGTTTCAAGTTACCAGAATTTTTTCCTAAATGCTCCACCCAATTATTTCCGGTTACGTTTAATAAGTAAAGCAATTCCTCCAAGCAATAGAATGATTGCTGCAATAGTAATATAAATTGTATTACTTTCTCCAGTAGCCGGCAAAACATTAGCGGTTAAAAATACGGGATTTATAACGCCTGTTTCGGCCGATACTTGTTGGGATAAATATAGACCTGTCAAACCAAAAATTGAAACAATTAATAATGCCTGTGACCCTATATCATCTGATTTTTTCATTCTTGAACCCTCCTTCATCCATGACTCTGCACCTATAATATATCATATTTTGCTTTATAAGTATCTAAAATTATGAACAAATAAAAAGGAAAGTTCTATAAATATGTTCAAGGCTATATAACTCGGCTACGATGATTGAACCAGTTTTCTACCATAGGAATAAACCATGTAGACACAAGCCCTAAAATAATCATCCCGGCTAAACCTACTAAGAGGGTATCCGACAGATTCATTGTTCCAAAAAAGGTAGCGGATCCTAAAAAAGTAGCCGGAGCTAAGTTAAAGAAGTCCCAGGTTTGCGCATAAGTCATTAAAAATGATAAGAGGAAGATTGGAATAAGAACTAGAATCGGAAGACCTCCCAGCCACCCCTGCATCATGACTGCCAACCAAGCTAACAGTGCACCTAGAATATAACATGGGACTCCCTTTTTCAAAGCTTCAGGTTTTGCCCCGCCATAAAAATAAATAGACCAGCCAATAAAGCCCGGCCACGCGACAAAACCTATCACGTCTGCTAAAAACACCCAAATAACTGCAATTATTCCCACCGCAATTGACATTGGTAAATATCTTTTCATTACTATGCTCCTTAATAACTCTTATTTTATTTGTTAATTACTATTATAAGCCAGCTCTTCTAAATGCGCTATCATTATCTTAAATTAAATATTTAATTTAAAGTTTTCTTTGGGTTTGTTTTCACAAAAACCATAGTTAAATTTTTTAATCTATGTTATACTCGTTTTTGAATGAAAAGGAGGCTGCTGCATGTCATATAGTAGTTGCGAATCATATTATTTTCCGTCAACTGTTCTTAAGAAAAAATTGAAACCTTTCTTTTTAGTCTTAAAAGAGTTTATTGAAACCACTGAAGATCCCAATATTTCAGATTTACTTCCCACCTTTCTGGAAGTCTATCTATTAGAATGTGTGATGGACTTCGGGGGCGATATTACTACATATAACTATAAAGCAATCATAGAAGACTTGATCGACAACCTCGATGACTTAATCGATTATTGTTATTACATCGACTCCTTTAGAAGAGATGATGGAGGAAAATTGATTCTGCGCGGATTCCCCAGTGAAGAAATAGAAAGTCTTTTGGGTTATAATAAACTTCAAGATGAAGAAGATAATTTATGTTAAAAAGCAATGCCTCTTTTAAGGTTAAATAAACCTTGAGAGGTATTTTTTTATTAAAAAAGCAGACTACCCTCGAAAGGGAGTCTGCTGAAGAGGGATAGTTTGAGTCTCTCTTTTTTTAAGCAGGGTAAGTGCTAGGGGTACTTACCCTGATAAAAATATTATACGTTCACGCCAAAGGGAATATCGAGTTTTTTCGATAAGTTTTCCAACATATCAAGGGTCATTTTATCTAAGTCGTATTTTGGATTGAAATTCCATTCTTCGCGTGCAGCGGTCGTATCCAAAGAGTTTGGCCAAGATTCCGCAATTCCTTGACGTAATGGATCAACATCATATTTCATTTCAAAATCTGGAAGATATTTCCGGATTGAAGCCGCAATTTGTTCTGGTTCAAAACTCATGCCGCTGACGTTATAACCATTCCGGTGAATTAACTTATCAGGATCTGCTTCTGCTAATTGAATTAAGCAGTCAATTGCATCCGGCATATACATCATATCCATGTAAGTACCTTTATCGATAAAGGAAGTATATTCGCCTTTTTGTAAGGCATCATAGTAAATTTCAACCGCATAATCCGTTGTTCCACCGCCTGGTAAAGTGGCATAAGATACAATACCGGGGAAACGTACGCTACGTGTATCGACACCATATTTTATGTAATAATAGTCACATAATAACTCATGCGCTACTTTAGCCACCCCATACATGGTAGTAGGTCTTTGAATCGTTACTTGAGGTGTATTATCTAATGGAGTTGACGGTCCAAAAGCCGCAATCGATGAAATTGTCATCACTTTCCAGCCTAAGTTTTTGGCTGCTTCCAGTGAATTAATCACCCCACCCACATTCACATTCCAACATAATTTAGGGTCTGCTTCTCCAACTGCAGACAATACCCCTGCTAAATTATAAATTGTATCGATACCCGGATATCTACTGTTGATATGATTATAAGCTAATTCGTCCAACACGTTCAGCTCTTCGAAAATCCCTTCCGTACATACCGGCGAATTGGGATCTGTTCGTAAATCAGTCGCAATCACATTGTCGATACCATAAGTTTCTCGTAATTTCATTACTAAGTCAGTTCCTACTTGGCCCAAAGATCCTGTTACTAAAATTTTAGCCATTAAAGCTCCTTCTTTCTTATCTAAAGATTTTTTATCAGTGATTCTATCTAGCTTGTCTTGGGTCTTGATTGAATAGCTTTTGAAGCTCTCTTTATTTTTTAGTTTCAGGAAACCAAGCATGTTAAAAAATGAGCTTATCAGGCTATTCTATTATTCTTCCCTTACGATTTATCGGATGCTTAAATAAATTTAGATTATTTCCAGTTCCTTACCAACTTTTTCGTAAATTGCGATTGCGCGGTCTAATTGATCTTTAGTATGAGCAGCAGAAGGCATATTACGTACACGTCCGGTGCCTTGAGGTACAGTTGGGAAGACGATTGATTTGGCATAGACGCCTTCTTCTCTTAAGCGTTTAGAAAACTCTTGTGTTTTATTCTCATCACCAATAATAACTGGTGTAATTGGGCTTTCAGAAATTCCGGTATTGAATCCTAATTCTTTTAAGCCTTTTTTCAAGTACTCGGCATTCTCCCATAGTTTTTGTACCGCTTCATCTGATTTCATTAATTTTTCAACGGCTGCTTTGGAAGCTGCTGCTGCTCCTGGAGTTAATGAAGTAGAGAATAAGAAAGGACGTCCGCGAACTTTCAACCAGTCAATTAAGACTTGTTTACCGGCAATGTAGCCACCTACTACTCCAATAGCTTTAGATAAAGTTCCCATTTGGATATCAACTTTGTCTTGTAAACCAAAATGCTTAACAGTACCTGCACCTTTACCCATTACGCCTGAACCATGGGCATCATCTACATAAGTAATGATGTCAAATTCTTCACAGATTGGCAGACTTTCATCTAATTTCGCGATGTTTCCATCCATTGAGAAGACACCATCGGTGATATACATAACTTTTTCATATTCACCAGACTCTACTGCTTCTTTCGCTTTAGCACGTAAATCTTCCATGTCCTGATGTTTCACTCTGATTATTTTAGCGCCTGATAAACGGCAGCCATCAATAATGGAAGCGTGATTCAATTCATCGGATAGAATGGCGTCTTTTTTAGTCATAATTGCCGGTATGGCCGCCATATTGGCATTAAATCCAGATTGAAGGGCAATGGTTGCTTCAGTTTGTTTGAACTGAGCTAACGTTTTTTCCAACTCATTATGAATTTTTAAAGTACCATTGATAGTCCGGACAGCTCCAGCCCCTACCCCATATTTTTCAGTCGCTTCATTCGCTGCTTTGATCATATCCGGATCAGTGGCGAAACCTAAATAGTTATTTGAAGATAAGTTAATAACTGTTTGTCCTTCAATTGAAATTTCAGGACCGTTGGCTTCATCTAATGTGTCGATTACATTATAAAGGCCTTTATCTTTTAACTCCTGAAGGCTTTCTTCTAAGGTTTTTACTAAATGTTTACTTGTCATAAAAATTTCCTTTCTAAAACTTCATTATTTATATAAAAAATTATGAACTATTTTAATGATTCTCATCTTTAATCAAAAGTAAAACCCCTTTTCAAAAAGTGATTAAAAAGGGGCATCGATTAAAAAGTATCCTTAAGGTTTAGATACAGCAATTGTCTCATCAGTTATGTTGGCATCTTTTTTGTAAATGTGGTCAACTAAAACAGCAATTGCGTTGTCTCCTGATACGTTAGCTGCTGTACCGAAAGAGTCTTGAGTAATGTAAAGTGAAATCATTAATTGCTGCATTGTGTCTGTTACGATACCTACGATTGGTAAGAATGGTAATGCGGCCATAATGGCTCCACCAGGTGCTCCTGGAGCTGCTACCATTGCTACTCCTAGTACAGCAATAAAGCTAAGAATAGTGGTAAATGAGTATGGTAAATCATACATCATCATAACCGCCATCGCACAAGAAGTGATAGTAATCATGGAACCAGCTAAGTGAATCGTGGCACATAAAGGAACCACAAAGTTACCAATTTTTTCTGAAACACCGTTGCGGCGTGAAACTTCCACGTTAACAGGAATAGTAGCAGCTGAAGATTGAGTTCCTAGAGCCGTCATATAGCCCGTTACTTGATTTTTGATTAATGTTAATGGGTTTTTACCGGCAATACCGCCAAATAAGATAAACATTGCTGAAACATAGATTAAGTGCAGTGCGATTACAAGGATGAATACTCTCCAGAATACAGAAAGAATAGAGAATACTGCTCCTGAGTAGGAAAGATTCGCAAAGTTACCCATAATATAGATAGGTAAAAATGGAATGATGATTACTTCTAAAACTTTCATGATGATTTTTTCAAAGCCTGAGAAGAAGTTATAAACAACGCGCCCTTCTTCAGGTTGTACGCTTTTTAACCAAGAGATTCCAAGACCCATCATAAAGGCAAAAATAATTGCCATAGTAACGTCGAACATTGGAGCTAAAGGAATTTCGAAAAAGGGTGTTAAACCTTCACCCGTCCCTGCTACTTGCGATACGGTGTCAGCAGTAATGAACATTGGGAAAATGGTAACGGCCATTATATAGGCTAAAGATCCCGCGAGTAGTGTTGAAGTATAAGAGATACCCACTGTAATCCCTAATAGTTTTCCTGCACCTTCCGAAAGATCAGAAATCCCTTTAACAATTAATCCAACAATCATAAGCGGAATAATAAAGTTCAAGAAGCTAGAGAAAATGCTTGATAAAGTGACAAGAGTTCGGATAAACCACTCCGGAATAAAGCCGAGCTGGCCAAGGACAATACCGACTATAATAGCAAGAATGATACGTGGCACTAACCCTAAAGTAAAGCCACTTCTAGTGTTTTTTTCCATTTAATATTTCCTCCAAGTTTTATATAAATTTTTGTGAAAAAGACAGAGGAGACACATCATTGGCTTATGAAGAAACGACTTATTATTTTTTC
>CAYYGA010000047.1:0-2681 GCA_964471435.1 uncultured Facklamia sp. | reverse complement strand
AAAAGACAGAGGAGACACATCATTGGCTTATGAAGAAACGACTTATTATTTTTTCAATGACCTCCTTTTTATAGTAGAAATATAAATTATCGAGAAAAACATAAGGGTTACATATTATTGCGGACAATAATATGAAAACTTTATAGTAATATCATTAGAGAACTCTAATGCAAAGTAAGCCCTTACATTCTTCATTAAAAAAATATATTCTAAAGAATAAGAGAAATAAGTACTTGCTGTAAACCTTTACAAGTCTTCTGTTAAAGCTAAAACTAATTTATTTTAATATTTTTAACATTAATACTTGTCAGCTGTCATACAGGTTAGTTATACTTTAACAAGACAGTTTGTTTTTGTCAACATTTTTCATTATTTTCAACAAATATATTTTTATGGTAGTTTCAACTCTTTTTATAGCTTGACGAATCGCCAGTGGAGTGTCAGAATACTTTTCTAATTAGGAACAGTAGGTATATAATCGATGATTAACACAGATTAAAAATTAAACAGCCTGCCCTTCAAAGGCAGGAATATGGATAGGTAGGTGATAGTTGTGATTGAAAAACTAGAGAAAATGAATGTAACCAATGAGGTAATGGGAGATCTGATTGATCAGATTATTTCAAATGAGATAGCAGCAGGAGAAAAATTCCCGAGTGAGAATGAGATGGCTGACAAATTTGGAGTAAGTCGGCTGACAGTAAGGGCTGCCTTGCAAAAGATGGAGACCTTAGGTTTAATTGATATAAAAGTGGGCAAAGGTTCTTACGTGAAAGAGCGCAATTTTCCAAATATTATGGAATCTCACAGTGATCTTTTATCACAATATAAGGGTCTTTATCCACATGTTAAAGAAATCCGGATCACAATTGAACAAGCATGTGTGGAACATGCGATTGACCGTGCAACCGATGAGGATATCGAAGAGTTGAATGTTCTAGCGGATAAGTTGATGACGGCTGCATTAGAAAACGACTTGGCTTTATTCAATAAAATAGATTATGATTTTCATTATAAAATTTGTCAGATTTCTAAAAATCCACTCTATGAAATGGTGTATGCCACTTTGAAGGGATTGATTTATCAAGTGAGTGCCCTGCATGTAAATTATATGATTGAGAATATGGATGATGGTTTAATTAAGGCCGCTAAAATTCATAAAAACTTGGTAGATTTGATTGTCGCACGTGATAAAAAGACCGCTGTAAAAAATGTAGCCAACCTTTTATTTGTATCCCATGATATCAAGCATGCTGATATTCATTTAGAATAAAAATAATTTAAATAGAACCCCGTTCCACTATTACGTGACGGGGTTCTTCTTATTTGGAAGCCTTGCCCTCTAAGGGGCCGTCCATTTTCAACTATTATTCAACATCGTTTTCTTCAGTTATTTCTTCTTCAGTAGTGTCGGCTTCTATAGAAGATTCTTGATCAAGTTCAGTCTCTTCACTTTCCCACTCATCTTCTAATTCGATGTCATCAGCCGGCTGATCAGACTCCATCATAGATTCGGTGTTCAAAGCTTCAGCCGGGACTTCAATGTCAAAGTTTTCACCATGATTTTCAAAGACCATCTCAATGCTCATGGTCATATTAAATGAATCCATAGGCAACATTTCGGCTTCATTTTCCACGTCTAATTCCATCATCATTTCATTCAATTCCTGGTCAGTCACTGACATTTGCATGATCATACCAGTCATATAGTAGTTTTCTTTTGAATAACGAACTTCTACATGATCCATAAAGTCTAAAGCAAAGGATTTACCTGCTTCGAAAGCCAGATCATATTGTTCTTCTAATTCCTGACGTTCAGCTGGCGAAACTGTTTCACCTTCTACCTGCTCTGTCTGTTCAATGACCTGTTCAATCGCATCTGCTTTAATTGTTTCCATATCAAGCATCTCTTCGATATCAGCCCAGAATTCTTCTTCATTAAGATTAGGATCTAAAACCATGACATATTCTGTATCTGTTTCCGTTAATTCAAAATACTTCATAGCCAATTCAACATTTTGCTCAGAAGATACCATTTCTGCTTGTTCCATACTCGCTTGATATTGTTCGGTGAACATATCGATTAATTCAGAGACATCTTCAGAATACCAAGTATTACCATCAAATAAATACCCCATACCTTCAAAGATAACCGCCTGCCCGCTAAGGGTCATTGGAAATGACTGCATTTCTCCTTCAGCATCTTCCGAATACAGCAGTGCATCTAAATAAGCTTCGATATCTAATGCAAATTCAGGGTCTAAATTGTACTGGAAGTCTAAAGCTAAATTACCACTTACCAGATCTTGGATCTCTAAATTAACGAGCCCCTCACCCTCCATGGACACAGGTTCTTGATTCACTTTGTAAATCTCAGTCATTATTTCTTCCCAATTGGTTTCCTGCGCTTCAACAGCAGGTACTGCACTAACCCCGAGCATTATAGTGAAAGTTGCAAAAAAGCTTAAAAGCTTCGTAATAGATTTTTTCATTGAAACCACTTTCCTTTCTTAGTTAAAAGTATACACCCTTTATAAACTAATTAAAAATTTAATGAATTATTTAAGGGGAAAAGTTAACCTTCTTAAAGGAGTAACCATAAAACTCCGGAGCATTTTCTGGAATTTGAATGTCAAAATCAGCACCATGATTAGAAAAATCAAACTTTAAATTAAGTTTAA
>CAYYGA010000046.1:4735-11180 GCA_964471435.1 uncultured Facklamia sp. | reverse complement strand
TTTATTTTCAATTACTTTTTTTCAGTGAATTAAGTCATAATTCCAATGAATATATTAAACAATATTATACTTACTTCCCAGATCTGATTGAAGAAAAAGAACCATCTTTAGTAGCAATGCTGCTAGAAGAAAAACTGGTTAATCGCTCACGTGTGTTGGTAGAAGAAGCCATTAAACATGATGAAATCAGTCAGGAAAAGGGTTATAAAATTGATGAAATGGTCTTATTAATTTTTCAAAGCTTATTAGAAAATGTAAAAAACGAACAATTAGAGCCGGTAGAAGCCTACAAGGATTTTGAAAAATATTTGGACTTCTTGATTTAATAAATCATTTATAAAATATTTAAATAGTTCCTCTTGTCACTTGACAAAAGGAACTATTTTTATATTATTTTGAAAAAAACTTGCAAGCGCTCTCTTATGATGGTATATTATAGGCACAGTAATCATGATTACATATTAATCGTTGTTAGTTTAAAGAGATTCAAAACCAAGGAGGTTTTAATGTGAAGAAATTGGAAATTGCGAATTTTTATGTGAAAGATGTCACTTTCGGAAATGAAACAGTATTTAAAGATGGCGTTTTAACAATCAATCAAGCAGAAGCAGAAGCATTTATTAGAGAAGACGAAAGTATTACTAAACTTGAATTAAAAATTGCCAAGCCTGGCGAATCGATTCGGATTGTACCGGTTAAAGAAGCAGCTGAACCAAGAGCCCGCTTAGACGGTCGGGCGACTTTCCCAGGGGTAACAGGGGAATTAGCACCGGCTGGTGAAGGAGTGGTGCATGCACTTAAAGGCGTATCAGTTTTAGGTGTCGGAATGCATATGGGAAGTTTTGGAGATGGCTTGATTGACATGTTTGGTGAAGGTCAAAAATATACTCAATACGGTGAATTAATTAATATTTGTATTATAGCGGATACAAATGAGGACTTTGAACGTCATGAACAGCAAAAGAAAAACCGGGCGATTCGGATGGCTACTCACCGCTTTGCTGAGTACTTAGGAAAGACCGTACTGGACCAAGAACCTGAAGATACAGAAGTGTATGAATTTGAAGCTGTGACTGAAAGAGGCGAAGATTATCAATCTTTACCAAAAGTTGTACTCGTCATGCAGCCTCAGTCTCAAATGGAAGAGATGGGATACAATGACTTACTTTATGGCTGGGATATGAACCACTTTGTACCTACCTTTATGAATCCAAACGAGGTGTTAGATGGGGCTATTATCTCAGGTTCATTTATGCCAGCTTCATCAAAATGGGCAACTCATGATATGCAAAATTTCCCTACTATAAAAGAGCTTTACCGTGCACATGGGGATACCATCAATTTCTTAGGTGTCATCATGTCCAACTTGAATGTTTCCCTTGAACAAAAAGAACGCTCTGCCATTTTTGTAGCTAATATTGCTAAGGCATTAGGAGCTGATGGTGCAATCGTAACAGAAGAAGGCTATGGAAACCCAGATACTGACTATATCCGTTGTATTGTAGCCTTAGAAGACGTTGGCGTTAAAACAGTAGGTATTTCAAATGAAGCAACCGGCCGTGATGGTGCATCCCAACCTTTAGTAGTACTGGATCAAAAAGCGGATGCTTTAGTATCAACTGGTAATGTTTCTCAAATGATTGAATTAGAAGCAGCAGAACAAGTATATGGGGAATTAGAAGCTTTAGCCAGAGATGGACTTTCAGGTGGTTGGGCAAATGATGATATCCTAGGTCCTTCTGTTAGAGAAGACGGCTCAATAGTTATGGAAAATAATGCGATGTTTACTGGGGATGGTATTGCCGGATGGTCCGTTAAGACAATGAGAGATTTTTAGGAGTGAGAAGATGAAAAAATGTATCCATTATATTAACCAATTTTTTGCCGGATTAGGTGGAGAAGATACAGCCGATTTAGCACCGGAATTACGTGAAGGCCCCGTAGGACCAGGTGTAGCACTTAATAATATGTTAGATGATTGTGAAGTTACTTACACTATTGTGTGCGGGGACAATTATATTGGTGAAAATAAAGAGCAGGCAGTTAAAGAGATTTTAGCACTTATTGAAGATAAAGAATTTGATTTATTTGTGGCAGGACCAGCTTTCCAAGCCGGACGTTACGGTGTAGCCTGTGGGATGGTTTGTGAAGCAGTCGAAAAAGCCTTTAATGTACCAGCTCTAACATCTATGAATGCGGAAAACCCTGGAGTTGAAATGTTCCGTAAAAAAGTTAAAGTTTTTAAAGGTGGAAATTCGGCAGCAAAAATGCGTCAAGATTTAGATGTTTTAACAGCTCATGCGAATAAACTATTAAAAGGTGAAACAGGCGATGGAGCCGAAAAAGAAGGTTACTTCCCGCGTGGAGTCCGCCACCAAGTATGGTTAGAAGAACCAGTCCCTGCTGCAGTACGTGGAGTCGAAATGTTAGTTAAAAAACTAAATGGTCAACCTTATGAAACTGAATTGTTTATCGAACCAAGAGAAGTGATTGAGCCAGCGAAGCCGATTAAAGACCTCAAAAAAGCTAGAATTGCCTTAGTTAATACGGGAGGAATTGTGCCAGTCGATAACCCAGACCGTATTCAATCTGCTTCAGCAACACGCTGGGGACGTTATGATATATCTGAAATGCCTCGTCTTTTACCGGGTGAATTTAAAACCATTCATGCTGGTTTTGACCCGGCAGCTGCCAATGCAGATCCAAATGTCATCATGCCAGTGGACGTAATGAAAGATATGTTGGAAGAAGAAGTCTATGGATCTTTACATCCATACTTTTATTCAACGGTTGGAACGGGAACAACACAAGCAGAAGCTTCTCGTATGGGACAAGAAATCTTAGAGCATCTGGAAGAAGATAAAGTGGACGGCGTTTTATTAGTGGCCACTTGAGGGACCTGTACTCGTGCGGGTGCCACGATTGTTAAAGAAATTGAAAAAGCAGGGATTCCAATTGTGCAAATTGCAAACCTGGTTCCAGTTGCTGCAACAGTAGGAGCTAACAAGATAGTTCCATCAATATCAATTCCATATCCTTTAGGAGACCCAAGCAAATCTAAAGAAGAGCAATATAAAACTCGATATAGCATTGTAAGAAAATCACTTGAAGCTTTGACAGATGAGATTACAGAGCAAACCATTTATAAATAACCATGATCTTGAGAGGCTGAGAAAGTTCTCAGCCTCTTCAGAAGGAGGGATCATATGTTTAAAAAAGATAACAATGTGTTTAATATTTCAATTTTAATGGTTGCGATTGTGGCGATCTGGGGGATAGTGAGCCCTGAAAGTTTGGGTAGTATTGCCGGAAATATTTTTAATGGATTAACGCTAAATTTTGGCTGGTTCTACTTAATGGTCATGTTCATATTCGTTTTGTTTGTTTTGTTTTTAGCTTTTAGTAAGTATGGGAAGATAAAATTAGGTCCAGATGACTCTAAGCCTGATTACTCGACTATGTCTTGGTTTGCAATGTTATTTTCAGCTGGAATGGGGATTGGATTAGTATTCTGGGGGGCTGCTGAGCCTTTGACTCACTTCGTAAATCCTGCTTATGGCATTACTCCAGGAACTCCTGAAGCTGCCGACTTTGCAATGTTTTCTTCTTTTATGCACTGGGGAATCAGCCCTTGGGCCAACTACGCGATTATTGCTTTGCCACTAGCTTATATGCAGTTTAGGCGTAATAAACCAGCTCTCGTGAGTAGTACTTTAATTCCTCTTTTAGGGGAAGAAAGGGCGAGTGGCTGGATTGGAAAGTTAGTGGATATATTAGCCATTTTTGCGACCGTAGCTGGTTTGGCCACCTCATTAGGTTTAGGTGTCCTTCAAATTAACAGTGGATTAAATTATTTATTCGGTATCCCGATTAATAATATAGTTTCCTTTGCATTAATGGCTGGAATCACCGTAATTGTAATTTGGACAGCTGTTGCGGGTATCGAAAAAGGTATTAGTGCGGTATCTAATCTAAACATTGTAGTTGCCTTTATAATAATGGTTCTACTATTCTTACTTGGACCCACTCGTGATATATTAAATTCCTTTACTAATTCATTAGGCGCATTTCTATCAGGTTTTGTACAGGATAGTTTAAGAATCTCTACTTATGGAGATAATAGTTGGTTAGGCTCTTGGCGGGTCTTCTACTGGGCATGGTGGATTGCATGGGCACCGTTTGTCGGAGTGTTTATTGCCCGTATTTCTAAAGGACGTACTATTCGAGAGTTTGTGATGGGTGTAACAATGGTTCCGGCTTTAGGTTCCTTTGTGTGGTTCGCCATTTTTGGGACAACAGGAATCAGTCAAGGTCTTGAAGTAGCTACCCAGGCTATTGAATCAACTGAAACAGCCTTATTTATAGTTTTGGAAAATATTCCATTTGGATCTATCTTATCTATGATAGCAATTCTCTTACTCTTTACTTTCTTTATTACGAGTGCCAACTCCGGAACTTTTGTTTTAGGGATGATGAGCCGGAACGGTGTACTCGATCCTGACAATAAGACCAAAACTATCTGGGGGATTGTTCAAGCGCTTTTAGCTTATGCATTACTTGTTGCTGGTGGTTTAGAAGTTTTACAAACAGCTTCTATTGTTGTAGCCTTTCCATTTGGTATAGTTATGCTGGTAGTAATGGCAAGTTTCGTAAAAGGTTTGCAGCAGGATATGGCACGAACAGAAGCGATTGAACTGAAGGAAGAAAAAGAGTTAATTCAAAAAATTCATCACCCTAAAGTGGTTGAGAGGACGGTGGAAGTTACAAAAGAAACAACATAATTAAAGCAGCAGTCACTACCACACATCTTTACTGCTGATTTAAGCTAAGAAAAACGCTGAAGAAAATCTTCAGCGTTTTTTGCGGATATATATTTTAAAACTAGTTTTAAACACGCAATTAATATTTAATAGATTGGTCGCCATCAATGGCAATTGTTTGTCCATTAATAAAGGTTGCTTTGCCTGATAGTAAGAACCATACTAATTCAGCTACTTCTTCAGGTTTTCCAAACCGTTGCATAGGATTTACTTTCACAAACTCTTTTCCTGCTTCTTCCCAATTATCCGGATCCATTTGCTTTAAGGAGCCTTCCACCATAGCCGTCATGATAGCACCAGGAGCAATGGCATTGATTGTAATGTTATGAATACCGTATTCTACGGCTGAATTTTTTGTTAAACCAACTACACCGTGCTTGCTGGCTGAATAACCTGATTGATTGCCTACCCCACGAATACCTCCAACCGATGCAGTGTTAACAATTGCTCCCGATTGCTGCTCGTGCATGACTTTCAGTACATGGGCCATTCCATAGAAAACACCATTTAGGTTAATCGAAATAACTTTTTCGAATTCTTCCTTACCAAAATCCTCTGTCAAGTTTTGTCTGCCTTCAATTCCGGCATTATTAAAGAAGCCGTCAATTCTACCAAACTTTTCCATTGTTTTATCGACATAATTTTTTACATCTTCTTCATTTGCTACATTTGCTACATTTGCTGTTACAGTCAAAATTTCTAAATTTGGGAATTCTTACGTGATTTCCTCTTTAGTTGCTTCTAATGCTTCTTCATTTAAGTCTACCAATACTAATTGAGCGCCTTCCTCCGCACACTTATGAGCGGCCGCTTTACCAAGACCCGCTGCTCCACATGTGATAAGAATTACATGTCCTTTGTTTTCTTGAGACATAAAAGCCCTCCTTTGTGTTCTTATCTTTAATTATAGATACATATTATATGAAGGCGAAAAATATGCTAAATTTAATGTATCTTAAAATGACGGTTTTAAAACGGTCAAGACGACCCTCATCACTATCAATAAAACAGTAACCATAAAAAAGAGCCTAAACAAGAGAATCACTCCTCAATTGTTTAGGTTCTTTTCAATAATGTGTAATTAAAACTTGTATACAGATCTCATAAATTATTTATTTACCGAAAAAACGGGTAATTTCTTCTTCAGCAGTTTCAGGTGCATCCGAACCGTGGACAATATTTTTAGTTAGATCTGAAGCATAGTCGCCTCGAATAGTTCCAGGTGCGGCTTCAAAGACATTGGTAGGTCCCATCATGGCACGCATGCCTTGGATAGCTTGTTCACCTTCAACAATCATCCCAAATACAGGACCTGATAACATAAAACCTTCTAATTCAGGATAAAAAGGCTTGTCAGTTAAGTGAGCATAATGCTCTGCTATAATTTCTTTATCTAATTGCATTAATTTAGCATCTAATATGCGGTAGCCTTTTTTTTCGATTCTACTAATAACCTCACCAATTAAACGACGTTCTACCGCATCCGGTTTCAGCATAATATATGTTTTTTCTACAGACATTTTTCCACTCTCCTATCAAAATAACAGCTTTTATTATATCAGGACCTTGTGAAAAATGGTAGTGAAATGCGTAATAGACACGATAAACATTTCACAATCTTTTGA
>CAYYGA010000046.1:2334-4635 GCA_964471435.1 uncultured Facklamia sp. | reverse complement strand
GAAAAATGGTAGTGAAATGCGTAATAGACACGATAAACATTTCACAATCTTTTGACCTGTTTAAATATATTTCAAAATAAGAGCTTGTGCAAACAAAGCAACAAATACAACGGAAACGTCTATCACGATTCCAGCAAGCATGGGTGTAGCACCTACACTTTTAACTTCCTTAAAACTTGTCTTCATTCCAATTGCAGCTAAAGCCATCGTTAAAAAGAATTTAGATAAAAAGGAAATTTGATTCACTAGAAAATCTGGAATCAGACCAGTTGATCTGACTGCTACCATCACCAGAAAACCTAGAATAAACCAAGGGAAAATGCGTGAAATATTAATTTTAGGCTGGGTACCCACTGCAGTTGCTTCTTTTTTGGCATAAATCCAAGAAAAAATTAAAACGACTGGAACGATAAACAAGGTCCTTGTCAGTTTAACAATTGTAGCGAGTACACCGGCTGCTTCGGAAAAAGCATAGCCTGCCGCCACCACGGAAGAAGTGTCATTAACGGCCGTCCCAATCCATAAACCGTAACTCGTATCACTTAACCCAAGCATCTGGCCGATCCAAGGGAAAGCAATCACTGTAATAATATCAAATAAAAAAGTAGCTGAAATGGCGTAGGCAATATCTCGATGCTTAGCATCAATGGTAGGCCCTAAAGTAGCGACAGCCGTCCCGCCACAAATAGCAGTGCTGATTGAAAGTAAACTGGATAATTTCCAGTTGATTTTAAAGACTTTATGACATAAATACCCTACTCCAAAAGAGGTGGTCATGGTGAAAGCTAACAAGAGAAGAGAATATTTACCTGCTTGGAGTACTTGAGAAAAGTTTAAAGTAATCCCGGCAAGAATGATACCTAACCGCAATATACGATTAGAAGTCCAACTGACTCCTTTATCGAAATTTGTATTTTGAGATAAAAAAGGGTGAATTACCATCCCAAGTAGGAGTGCAATTAATGCCTCCCCTAAAAAATCGAAGGGTAAAAAGCGATTAATAAGGTAAGCCGTGACAGCAATCAAGGCGGATAATAAGATGCCGGAAAAATAGTTATTTTGATGTTTCATTAAGGTTTCTTCCTTTCAATTAAATCATCATTGACATATAGCTTAGCAAAGCCTTGAGATAAAATATAATTATAGTTTATAATAGTATCATTAGATAAACTTATGGAAGAGGAAAGACAATGTTAGATTATCGACTCGAGACTTTTTTAACTATTTGCCAAACGGGCAGTTTTACGAAAGCAGCACAAGTCTTACATATCACCCAACCGGCAGTTTCCCAGCATATTAAATTTTTAGAAAGCTATTACAGTTGTAAGCTCATTAACAGCTCAAACAGAAAAATCAGTTTAACTAAAGAAGGAAAGATGCTCAAAGAATTTGCGACTACTGCAGCTTCAGATGCCAGTCATTTTAAAAATATGATTAAAAGTTCGCCGGCTGAATCAATCAAATTTACATTCGGGGCCACTCTATCTATTGGTGAATATGTCATGCCTGAAATTTTATCCCGTTTATTAGAAATCTATCCAAACATGCAGTTCCAGATGACAGTAGCCAACACTAAACGATTGCTCGAACGACTTAATTCAGGGGAGTTAGATTTTATTTTGGTTGAAGGGCAGTTTGATAAATCAGATTATGATACGACACTCTTCAGCTTGGAAGATTTTATTCCAGTTTGTTCCGCTCAATCAAATTTAGCCCATCGGAGCATTGAATATGAAGACTTAATCAAAAATCGTTTAATTTTAAGAGAAAAAGGATCGGGCACTCGTGAGATTTTTGAGCATATTTTAGAAGAGCACAACTATTCTTTGAATGCTTTTGAGAAAATTATTGAAATTGGGAATATGCAGGCAATAAAACAAATGGTTTCCAAAGGCTTAGGAATTACTTTTTTATTTGAGGTGGCAGCTAAAAGAGCACTTAAAGCAGGTGAGTTAGCCAAAATTGAGTTACTGGATTTTTCAGAACAACGAGAATTTAACTTTGTTATGTTGAAGAACAGTTTTTTTAGAGAGCGTTACATGGATATTTATCATCTTTTGAAAAAAACAGATCAAGAAATAGGCCACTAATCTCAAGAGTGTCTCTCGTGATGAGGATAAGGATAAAGTAAGCAAAATTTCTTATTAGAATCTCATAGTTCTATTATAATAGGAGTGTAAGCGGAAAAAACCTGCTAAAAGCTTGTTATATCAAGATCAAGCTTTTACATGATAAATCAATTATTTTAAGGTGAAAATAATGTCGTATCATAGAGGAGAGAAAAGTGAGTAAATTAAGAAT
>CAYYGA010000046.1:0-2234 GCA_964471435.1 uncultured Facklamia sp. | reverse complement strand
TAAGGTGAAAATAATGTCGTATCATAGAGGAGAGAAAAGTGAGTAAATTAAGAATCGAAAACTTAACAAAGATTTTTGGAGAAAATGAAGCAGAAGCCTTAACCTTATTAAAACAAGGCAAAAGCAAAGAAGAAATATTAGCTTTAACTGGATCTACAGTAGGAGTTAATCAAGCAAATTTTGAAATAAATGAAGGTGAAATATTTGTCATCATGGGTTTTTCTGGGAGTGGAAAGTCAACTTTGGTAAGAATGTTGAACCGTTTAATCGAACCAACCATGGGAAATATTTTTATTGATGGTGATAATGTTTCTACTATGTCTAATGGTGACCTTCGAAAAGTAAGACGTCAAAAAATATCGATGGTGTTCCAAAATTTTGGTCTGTTTCCCCATAGAAGGATATTAGAAAATACAGAATATGGTTTAGAAGTGCAGGGAATCAAACAAAGTGAACGTCGTTAAAAAGCAGAAAGAGCACTTGATAATGCAGGTCTCTTACCTTATAAAGATCAATATCCCCATCAATTATCAGGAGGAATGCAGCAACGTGTGGGGTTGGCCAGAGCTTTGGCGAATGATCCGGACATCTTGGTTAATGGACGAAGCTTTTTCAGTTTTAGATCCTCTTATTCGTCGAGATATGCAGGATGAATTAATAGAAATGCAAAAAGCAATGAATAAAACAATTATTTTCATTACCCATGATTTGAATGAGTCTCTCAGACTTGGGAACCGGATAGCCATCATGAAAGACGGCGAAGTAGTTCAAGTGGGCCGCGGGCAGGATATAATGTCTAACCCGGCTAATGATTATGTTAAATGAATTGTGGAAGATATAGATCGTACAAAAGTTTATACAGCCGAAAATCTGATGGAAAAGCCCGCAGCTCTTACACTGGATAGTGAACGGCCCGCTGCTGCATTAAGATTGATGGAAGAAGAAGGAATGAACAATATTATTGTGGTGGACGATCAACAAAAATTAGTAGGTTATGTCACACGGGAAGATCTTTTAAATCTGATTAAAGAAAACACACATAATATTGCCAGTATGATTCATACTGACATCCCGGAAGTAGAAAAAGGAACCATGATGGACGAGTTGTTTGATGTCATGCATACTTCGGAGACCCCGGTTGCAGTAACTAAAGAAACTGGAGAGATTGAAGGAGTTATTGTAAGAAGCAATATTATCGAAGCGATGTCAACGGATTATGAATTAAATGGCGCCGAAAGGGAAGCTGAGATAAAGGAGGAAAGTAGTCATGAGTAGTATTCTTGATCATCTACAAACCTTACCTGTAGCTGAATGAATGAGAGCTTTAATTAACTGGTTGACGATCAATTTCAGTACCATCTTCGATTTCCTGAGAGAAGGCGGAACGAAAAGAAGAAATATATTTAATATTATCCTCGCTGTGATCTTAGCAGGCCTGCTTGTGTGGGAAGTCGTGTATAGTATGAACAATACAACTTTTGTAGATAGAAGTTCTGCACCGCTTCTTCGTGTAGCCCACAACCCTTGGGATACAGAAGTAGCTTCGGCTCAGGTATTAGGTATCGTTTTGGAAGAAGCCGGCTATAATGTGAATTTGGTGTCATTGGACAATGCTAATGTATTTGAATCGATTGCCACGGGGGAGTCAGATATTACTACAATAGCCTGGCTGCCGGTAACTCACAGCTCTCTTTATGCAACCTACGGTAATCAAGTGGTTGATTTAGGTTATAACTTAGAAGGCGCGCGCAGTGGTTTAGCAGTTCCTTCCTATATGGATGTTGACTCCATTGATGAGTTAAGTGATGAGGCGGGTTCCAGCATTATGGGTGTAGAACCGGGAGCGGGTATAATGGATATGACTGAAGTGGCAATGGAAACCTATGACAACTTGGCTGACTGGGAGTTAGAATCTCCTTCTACAGGGGCTATGCTGGCTTCTTTAGCGGATGCGATTGTGCCAATGAAGAAGAATTCGTATTTACAGCCTGGGCGCCGCATTGGAAGTTCCTGCGTTATGAAATTAAGTTTTTAGATGATCCGGAATTAGTGTATGGTGAAGCAGAAAATATTCATACCCTGGTCCGCCAAGGATTTGAAGAAGATATGCCGGATGCCTATCGGATAGTTGATAATTTCTATTGGGAAGTAGAGGATATGGAAAGTGTCACGCTGGCCATGCAGGACGGCGTTCCTGATCGTGAAGCAGCGCAAACATGGGTCGATAACAATCG
>CAYYGA010000045.1:8184-11240 GCA_964471435.1 uncultured Facklamia sp. | reverse complement strand
ACCATCCAGTCGGTCGTTCCTTTAGCCCCTTTACAAAAATACGGCATCAAACGCATTGTTTATAACACCTACCAATCCGTTTCAGGAGCCGGTGTTGACGGTATTGCTGATTTGGAAAATGGGACTACCAATAAATTTGCTCATAACATTAAAAAATCAGTGCTACCGCAAATCGATGTCTTTTTGGAAAATGGCTACACTAAAGAAGAGCAGAAAATGATTGATGAAACTAAAAAGATTTTATCCGATGACAGTATCCGCATCACTTCTACCGCAGTGCGCGTCCCGATTCTAAACGGCCACGCCGTCAGCGTGAATTTGGAATTTGAAAAAGAATTCGATCTGGAAACCATCAAAAAAGAACTGGCCGCCTATCCGGGTGTCGTCGTCCAAGATGACCTGGCCAAAGAAGAATATCCCTTAACTGAATTTGTGGATGAAACCGATGAAGTCTATGTCGGCCGGATCCGCCGGGACGATTCGGTGGAACATGGCTTGAATCTCTGGGTAGTTGCCGATAACATCCGTAAGGGCGCCGCCACTAACTCGGTTCAAATTGCTGAAGCCTTAGTCGAAGCTGGCTTAGTCCCTGAAAAAGTAGCTTCTTAAGAATCAATAAAGTCTTTCTAAGCTCACTTAGCTCGAGCTTAGAAAGACTTTTTTTATTTGGTGACAACTAATCATATATAACAAAAATAGTTTATTTTAGCAAAGTCGTCATCATGTAAATCATGACTTTGCTAATTAATTTTGCTTCTTATAGTGTAATAAAAAATGTATTTAAAAGAGAAATCTAAGAATCAATGCTATAATTATTTTCAAATAGAAACACTTTAAACCAGAAAAGCCTCTTTTCTTATTGGAATCCGCCAGGGATAAAGAAAGAAGGAAGACGGATGCAGAAAATCATTATTATCGGCAGTCCCGGCACCGGCAAATCCACCTTAGCCAAAAGCCTGGCCCATAAATTAAAGCTGCCCCTCTATCATTTGGACCAGCTTTACTGGCGGGAAAACTGGCAGACTGTCTCATCAGAAGAATTTATACAAGCCCAACAAACCATTCTCCACCAAGACCGCTGGATTATCGACGGTAATTATTTATCCACCATGGACATGCGCCTTAAACAAGCAGACACCGTCATTTTTCTCGACTACCCTTCCCGTTCAGCAGTGGCAGGCATTTTAAAACGCTACCTCAAGCATCACAACCAACCGCGCTCCGATATGGGCGGCCACAACATCGAACACTGGGACTTGGAATTTTTAAACTACACCCGCCTCTTCAACCGCCACCAACGCCCACAAGTTGTGCAGCTCTTAAACCACTACCCGGCTAAAAGCTGCCTGATTTTTAAAAATAAAAAGCAATTAACCACTTGGTTAAAAAGTAACCAACTATAGTCATACTGGAGGAAACAACATATGAAAGCTCTCGGAACCAAAACACTCAACACCGAAAAGTTAATCTTGCGTCCCTTTAAATTAAGCGACGCCCCCGCCATGTTTGATAACTGGGCTGGACATCCTTCCAACGTCACCTATCTGACCTGGCCGGCCCACGAATCCCTTGAAGTGACCGAAAAAATCGTCAGTGAGTGGGTTAATAATTACCAGCACCCTTGGTATTACAATTGGGCAATTGCGGTAAAAGACGAACCCGACACCGTTATCGGCAGTATCAGCATGGTCAAGTTTTCGCACGATATCAACGCCTGCGAAATCGGCTATGTGCTCAGTAAAAAGTTCTGGGGCCAGGGCTATATGACCCAGGCTTTAAAAGAAGTCATCCGCTTTTTATTTGAAGAAGCCGACGTCAACCGGATCTTTGCCACCTACGACAGCCGCAACAAGGCTTCAGGCAAAGTCATGGAAAAAGCCGGTATGCTTTACGAAGGCACCCACCGCCAGGGCAACCTCAATAATCTAGGCCTGGTCGACTCGGTGGTCTATGCCATTTTAAAAAAAGATTTTGACAATCATTCTTCTTCTCTGGCCGACCTAGTTGATTTTAAAAAGTCTATCCACGATCCTAATGTCAATTTAGAAGTCTTAGATAATTAATATCCATAAAATTAAGGACGGCCTCATGTCACACTGAGCCGTCCTTTTCTTATCAATATTATTTTATTGATCCATCAAAGCGTCCAACTCAGGCAAGGTATCAGCCGTTTTTTCAAAAATCTGTCCTCTTTCATTTACTAAGGTCTCATCATTTAAATTAGATGTCAAAGCTAACACAGGTAGGTTATACATGTTAAAGAAATAATCTTGTCCCTGAGACTCAATAAGTGGTTGTGAAAGAATATAATTATCACTTCTGGGAGTGTTCCAATTAAAAGCTTCTAGCCGATAGAGTCCGGGTGCTTTAAAATTTACTCTTAATTCTGCTTCTGCAAAGGGAGTTGAAGGGGTGATTTCTTCAGCAACTGCTGCATAAATTTGAGCATAGTCAGGCATGATTTGATTGAGGACCAAGGCTTCTGCTTCTGCATCATGATCTTTTTGAGGGGTGATTACTAATTCTGGATTATTGAGGGCACTATAAAGAGGGAAAATTGTTTCCAGACCGGTATAATCCGGATTAAGTGAAATTAATACCACCTTCTGGTCCGCATAAAAGTATAATTCTTTTATTTCACTAGTAGCCTCTTGATTAACATACACACCAGAAAATGGGATTTCTGTTGTCAGGCTTGACTCTTGGGCATGCATCACGGAGTTAGACGAAATAAAAATAACTGACAAAAGTGACAGAAAACCTAAGTATAAGGCTTTAAAGTTTAACAATTTTTTCATTTTAATTGTCGTCCTCTCTTAAATAGCTAACCCCGAAATCGTCAGTGATTTCTTCTAGGTCATTGGAAAGTTCAAATCTTAATACGCGGGTCCCGAGAGCTTCCACTATCCAAAGATTTTGTGAAAGATATATGTAAGGTTGACTGATTAAATAAAAATCTTGATGCTGGTAAACGCCTGGAATCCGTTCTTGTAATAAAAAGGTGACAGCCTCTCTTTTCATCCCAGGTTCAATCAACTGGCTCACTTCTTGATAGA
>CAYYGA010000045.1:5559-8084 GCA_964471435.1 uncultured Facklamia sp. | reverse complement strand
ACTTCCGTTTGGGCATTTGCGGTTGAGGGAGTGACTAGAGTGATTAAAAGCAGACTAAAAACAGCTATTCTTTTTAACATAATCCTCTTCCTTTCCATTATTGACTTTAAAAAATATTATACTTAGAATAAATGTAATCCTTTTCTTTCTCACTCTTAGTATACTTTTATATTAACAATTAAAGTGAAAAAACTCTTAAACGATTGTTTTTCACTCATTTGGTTGAAAGTGAGTTTGATTTTTTAATGAATCTATTCCAAATAATGCGAAGTTTACAACAAGCAGCCGCTTTTTACTTTTTAAAACCCAAAGTTTCAGCAGCGGGACACTTACTCTTAATTAGTGGCTTACTTGCTATTAGACAGATCACTCCTATTTATGGCGATATTCTCGAGGGTATGGTCTTATTTGTTTTGTTTACTGTAGTGGCATATTCGGGTGAAAAGCAAATGCAAAAAACCTTCCTCTATCCTTTGATTGCCTTATTAAATTTAGCTTTTGATAGTTGGCTGATAGAGACTTTTCCTGATGCTTTGACCGTTAATTCTTTTTGGCTCAATCAAAGTTTTATTTTTATCCGTCTCGCCCTTTACAGCTTCATTGAACGGCTTATTCTAACTAAACTGCCACCAGCCCAGTCTAACCTTTACATTCCCCTGCTATTACTTTATCTAGTGCTTTATTACCGTCATTTGCAATCCCACTTTGCCTATTTATTTTATGGCCAGTCCACCTTAAATGATATATTATCAGCTGTCTTAATCGTATTTTTCACCCTTTTCTTTTTTACACTCGTCTTTTTTCAATATTCTTATACTCAAAGAACTCACCTGGCTAGTCAAAAGGCTCAACTAAAAATAGATGAAGATTATGCTAATCTGTTAAAAAAGCAATATGATGAAATGCGACAATTCCGCCATGATTATCAAAATACTCTCTTGAGTTTTCAAGGCTGGCTGCTTGAGGAAGATTATCAAGCAATCAAAAAGTTTTTAGACCATCAAGTAGGTGAATTCAAACGGAATGATCAACTTGAATTAACAGAACTAATTCATTTGAACAACCCCCCTTTACGTCATTTAATTTACACCAAGCTCATCTACGCTGATTCCTTAGGTATCAAGTTTAACTTAGAAATATCAGAAGAGACGGATTTAAAAGTAGAAAAAACAATCAGCTTAACAAAAGCCTTAGGCATCTTATTAGATAACGCTATTGAAGCCATGCAAGAAAACTTAAATGGTATCCTAAGAATTGCTTTTATTGACGATGAAGACTATTGGATTATTCTGATTACCAACCCTTTTGAAAAAAATCTTGAAGCCTTTAATGTAGCATCCATCTATCAAAAAGATGTGTCCATTAAAGGAGAAGGTCGCGGACTTGGCTTAACCAATTTGATGAAAATTGTCGACCAAGAAAAGTGGTTATTATCAACCGAAATTGAAGATGCTACTTTTATACAAGAGTTAACCCTTCCGAAGGAGCTGAATTAATGCAATCTATATACATAGCAGAAGATAATCACATCCAACGCCAACTGATTCGTCAATACATTGAAAACTATATTATGATTGAAGACTTAGCTTTAGAAGTGGCCTTAGATTGTCCTTGTCCTAAAGATTTACTGACTTATTTAGAGAAAACAAATGATCTTAATAATATTTATTTTTTAGATATCGACTTTGGCCCAAAAGCAAGCATGAATGGGTTAGAGTTAGCTCAAACAATTCGCCAGCTCGATCCCTTAGGTCGAATAATTTTTATTACCAGCCACAGTCAACTTGCTCCCTTAACTTTCAAGTATAAAGTGGAAGCCCTCGACTTTATTGTAAAAGACTCTGATCAGGACCTGCAAGCTCAACTGATAGAGGTATTAAAAGTAATCATTGAAAGAGAAAAAGAAGCCGCCAACGTTAAAAAACGTTTTGCTTTTAAGCAAGGTCGACGAACACGAGTAATAGATTATAAAGATATATTATATATTGAATCAATTGCCCAGGCACATAAATTAGCTTTAGTGACTATTAAGAGCCGTTTTGAATTTTATGAACGATTAAAAAATCTAGAAAATAAAAACGAAGGATTAGTGAGAGTGCATCGTTCCTTTATCGTTAATTTGTCCCATATTAAAAGTTTAGATCGCCAAGAAAACTTCCTTCATTTATCTAACCAAAACGTCATTCCTTTTGCGGCTAACAAGGCTAAAGAACTTAATCACTATTTATTAACAAAATAAAAAATGTGCTCCCCTTTTCACCACTTGAAGCTGGCTAAAGGGGAGCACATTTTTTCTCTATCTTTTCAAGTTGTTCAATCGAGTAATAGAGTCCTTCCATTAATTAACTTTCTCTAATTAACTTCCTCTTAACTAATCTATAACTTTTTTTGATGTATTTTCTATGCCTTAGAAAGAGACTTACTAGAAGAAGAATGATTGCGTAC
The DNA here is from genome assembly GCA_964471435.1 of uncultured Facklamia sp. Taxonomy (GTDB): domain Bacteria; phylum Bacillota; class Bacilli; order Lactobacillales; family Aerococcaceae; genus Facklamia. Next base: position 5,639 of record CAYYGA010000045.1, on the reverse strand, counting down.
CCATTAAGGGGTCGACATCTCCTACATGACCTTCGTCTCCTCAAAGAGGAACGCTCACCCCCCACAGATCGGCCTCGTTT
>CAYYGA010000045.1:0-5459 GCA_964471435.1 uncultured Facklamia sp. | reverse complement strand
ATGACCTTCGTCTCCTCAAAGAGGAACGCTCACCCCCCACAGATCGGCCTCGTTTAAAAGACGAGCCCCGTCAAACCCGCTGGACCGCCCTCGTTTAAAAGACGAGCCCCGTCAAACCCGCCAGACCGCCCTCGTTTAAAAGACGAGCCCCATCAAACCCGCCAGACCGCCCTCGTTTCAAAGACGAGCCCCGTCAAATTCCTTTGACCGACGTCGTATTTCAAACGGGCCCCATCAAATTCATTTGACCGACGTCCTATCCAAAACGAGGTTAAACAAACCCAGAGGGTTAACCTCATGGGCGCTACGAGGACCTTTAAATATATTAAAAAGCCGTAGCCCTAACTTTTTTTCTTTCAGTTCCAAATAGAGGATTCAACAATACTCTATCTTAGAGTTCACATTAAAATCTGAAAGAAAAAACAAAAATTTTATCACGGCAAATAGAATCATCTGCGCAGCTTAGAATGGCTTAGCGAAAGCGACAGCTTAAGCTTAGCCATTCTCTAGCAGATGAAGTCTGGAAACTCCGACCAGCGGAAGGAGTTGAAAGACCTATAGTTAGCCACTTCTTTGCCCAAAGGTTTTTCAGTCTAGAAATACTCACTTTCATTTAAAAAGTGCAAACACTACAATAGTTCCCATCCTCTCATTATAAGATGTGATTTTTATGAGTATCTTCCAAAAGGCTGTGGGGTTGCTTGTAGCCATGCCAAGGACGAAATGCGAATTACTCAGTGTTGGCGCTTCAGCGACTACAATGAGTTTGAGGCTTGAGAGTCCGGAGACTACAGGCTCCGGACGGTCCCATGGCTTTCCACAAGCAACCCCGCGCCCTTTTGGAAGATACTAGGCGCAATCCCAACATAATATTTAAACAAAAAACGCTCCCCTTTTCACCGCATAAAACCGGCTAAAGGGGAGCGCATTTTTTATATAATTATTTTTATCTTAAGCAAACTGTGAATTGTAAAGTGAAGCATAGAAACCATCGGCTTCAATCAGCTGATTATGATTCCCGGTCTCAATCACGTCACCTTGGTCCATCACAATAATCTTATCCGCATCACGGATCGTCGACAGACGGTGGGCCACCACAAAAGAAGTCCGCCCTTCCAGTAAATTATTCATGGCCGCTTGAATCAAAACTTCAGTACGGGTATCGACACTCGATGTCGCTTCGTCCAAGATGATGATCTCAGGATCCGACAAGAAAGCACGCGCAATCGTAATTAACTGACGCTGTCCTTGGGACAAGTTGGTTCCATCTTCGGTTAAAAGGGTTTGGTAACCTTCCGGTAAGGTGGTCACAAAATCATGCACGTGAGCCGCTTTTGAAGCTGCCAAAATCTGCTCATCGGTCACCTGGTCATTACCATATTTTAGGTTGTCCCAGATCGTACCTGAAAACAGCCAAGTTTCTTGTAAAACCATAGAGAACTTGTCACGTAAAGCTTCACGGCTGATGTTACGGATATCGATGCCCTGATAGCGGATAGCTCCGCCGCTGACATCGTAAAAACGTTCCAGCAGGTTGATCAGAGTCGTTTTACCGGCTCCGGTTGGTCCTACAACCGCAATCATTTCGCCGTCTTCAACTTGTAAGTTAAAGTCGGTCATCAATAAATTATCCGGTGAATAACCAAATTGAACATGATCAAATTCAATTTTGTAAGGACTGTTTTTCTTGTCTGTTAGACCTTGCGGGTGAACCATTTCCGGTTCGTCCAAGACTTCAAAGACACGCTCGGTTGAAGCAATGGTCATTTGAATCGAGTTGGCCAGGTTAGCTAACTGACGGAAAGGTTGGGCGAATTGGTTGGTATATTGGAAGAAAGCCTGCACACTACCAATCGCAATGCTTCCGTTTAAGACACCAAATCCACCTACTACACCAACAGCGGTATAAACTAAGTTTTTAGAAAAACCGACGAGAGGATTTAAGATTCCTGATAAAAACTCAGCCTTCCAAGCTGCATCGTTCAGCTTGTCTGATTTCTCGGCAAAAACTCCCGCTTCATATTCCGCCTGGTTATAAACTTTTACCGCTGAGTGTCCGGAATAGATTTCTTCAACATAATCGTTGAGTTCCCCTAATTCAATTTGACGCATACGGAATTTAACCTGCGAGCGTTTAGTTACCACCCGAATGATTAAGGCATTGGCTGGAATCATCAAAATAACGATTAAAGCCAGCGGGCCGCTTAAAGTTAACATGGTAATTAAAACCGCCAGAAACTGTACGGTTGAAGTTACGGCTTCGGTTAAGGTCGGGCCTAAAGAAGCAGCAATCTGGTCAACATCATTAATGGCACGCGATAAGATTTCCCCGGTCGCATTGGTATCAAAATAATTAACCGGCAGGCGTCCCATTTTTTCCTTTAAAAGTTTCCTCAGGTCATAAACAGTATGCTGGGCGATCCGCAAGGTAATGAACTGCTGGAAATAACGGAAAGCTGCTGAAAAGATGTAAGCAGCTGCTAGAATCATGATAATTTGACCGATTCGGTCATAGTCTAAGATAAAGCGGCCGTCCTGCATGCCTTGGCTGATGCCGTCATAGATCACGTTGGTGATTGCACCTAATATTCGGGGTAATTGAGCACTTAAAAATGCAGATCCCGCTGCCAGTATAACAACAACTAAGAGCCACCACTTGCGGTGAGACATAAACTGCAACAGACGTTTCGTTGTTTCCCAAAAACTTGGATTAATAATTTTACCTTTATTTTTATTTGATTCCATCCGCATCCGACTCCTTTCTAACTTGAGAATCTACAATCCCACGGTAAACATCGTTGGTTTCTAGTAATTCCTGGTGGGTTCCCTGGCCGACAATTTGGCCGTTATCCAGCACCAGAATGGTGTCCGCATCCATAACAGTATTAACTCGTTGGGCAATAATAATTGAAATCGCATTTCGTGTCACCGGCTTTAAAGCTTTTCTTAAACGGGCATCGGTTTTAAAGTCCAGGGCAGAAAAGGTATCATCGAAAACGTAGATGTCCGGCTGGCTGACCAGTACACGGGCAATCGACAGACGCTGACGCTGACCTCCTGAATAGTTACGCCCTCTTTGTTCAACCCGGGAATCAAGTCCATGCGTTAAGTCTTTAACAAATTCAGCCTGGGCAATTTCTAAAGCACGCCACAGTTCTTCATCGGTGGCATCTTCTTTACCGTAGAGTAAATTTGACCGGATGGTCCCCGAAAAGAGCACAGCGTTTTGAGTGGCATAACCTACATGTTCACGTAATTGTCCTTGTTCAAGTAATTTAACATCCACGCCATTGATGCGTACACTTCCTTGAGTGGCTTCATAAAGACGTGGGATGAGATTGGCAATGGTGGTTTTACCTGAACCGGTTCCCCCGATAATGGCTAAGGTTTCTCCTTGCTGGACCGAGAAGTCGATATCTTTAACTGCCGGCCTTTCTGCACCGGGAAAGCCAAAGGAAACTTCATTAAAGTCTAAAGTAATATTTTGACCTTTTTCCAACTGATGCGGGTTGTCCACATTTTTTATCGACACTTCAGTGTCTAAAACTTCCAAAACACGTTCAGAAGACACTTCGGCACGTGGGAGGAACATGAAAAGCATTCCGATATAAAGAATGGCCAGTAAAATTTGGAAACTGTATTGAATATAAGCGGTTAGATTTCCCACCTGCATTGAACCGACTTCAATCAAACTGCTCCCGGAGGTAAAGATTAAAATGTTGGAAACGCCGACTAAAAGCAGTAAGGAAGGTAAGAGAAAGGCGATAATGGTATAAGCTTTGATATTAGTTTGGCGGAAATCGCTGTTGGCTGCATCAAATCGGTCTTCTTCATATTTAGTAGTGTTAAAGGCACGGATGACACGTATACCGGTTAAACCTTCCCGGAAAATTTTATTTAAATTATCCATTTTTGCTTGAATAGAACGGAAGATTGGATTGGCCTTACGCATAATTATAAAAACAATCACACTAATCAGCGGTAAAGTTATTCCAAAAACCCACGCCAGTCTTGGTTCTGTCTGGTAGGCGAAATAAGTTGAAACGAGGATCATGATCGGCGCCATAATAACTAAACGCATCACCATCATGGTCACCAATTGAATCTGCATAATATCGTTGGTTGTACGAGTAATCAAGGTAGATGTTTCAAATTTAGCCAAGTCATCTTGCGAAAAGGCCATAATCTTATCAAACATCAGCTTACGTAATTTATTTCCCAGCCCCTGGGATTCACGGGCGGTCAAAAACACAGAAACAATGGCGGCTATGATGGTAACGACAGTGGAAATCGCCATATATGAGCCGTATCTCCAAATTGCGTCGCCCATCCCGTTGGCTGCTCCAACGTTTAAAATAGCTGCTCCTAAAGTTGGTAAGAGCAAGATTCCAGCTGCTTCAACCAACATAATTAAAAGCATGATACTGACTCTTCTAAAATCTAACATTCTCCAGATTCTGAACATTTATTTATCCCTACTTTCTTGATTTAGTACTCCATACAACAACCAGTCCATACGTTGATCAAACTTGGTTAAAGTCTTTTCTAGACTCCAGTCCTTGGCAACCGCCACGGAAATGATATTGGTTAAATTGAAATGGAAAGTAATGAGAAACTCTTTCGTCTCCTGGGTCGACTCGACCTTGAGGTAGTTTTTTAAATACTCCATAATTAAGGCGTCTTCAGGCCGGTTGGGCCGGTTAATCCAGCGGCTGGCTTCAAATATGCGGTTCATGACCGAATAATTTAAGTTTAAAAAGATTTGTTTTAAAAATTCAACGTATTTCGATTCAAGCATGAATTGAATATAATGATGGCTGTATTTCCGTAACTCATCTTCTAGTGGCTGGTCTAAGCTTAGATCAACAGTAAAGGCTTCTATTTCATGAATCACGATATCCACTAAATAAAAAAAGAGATCTTCTATATCTTCAAAATATTGGTAGAAGGATCCGCGTGGAATTTGTGCACTATTAATGATGTTTGCGATTTTTGCTTCACGTAGGGAAGCATTGGAAAACTCTTGGAAGCCGGCTTCGATGAGTTTGGTTTGTTTATCTTCCGGCAGGTTAAAAAAAGTTTGTTTGGGCACTACTGTCCTCCTTTAAAAAGTAAATGTGACGAGCTGTCATCTAATCTATTATATATGACAGGGTGTCACAATGCAAGGGGTTTTGTAATGATAGTGTTTTCAATGAAAACTGGGTGTGTTGGGGTTTGTGAAAGGTTTGGCTAAGTCTGCTTAGTATTTAATTGTAGCAATATAGGAACTAACATCAACTAGGCAAATAAAATCTTACAGAAAAACCCTCATCTTTTATTACCGCGAACCTTCCTTCAACTCCTTCCGTTGGTCGGAGTTTTCGGACTTCATCTGCTAGAGAATGACTAAGTTCAAGCTAAAGCTTTCACTAAGTCATTCTAAGCTGCGCAGATGATTCTGATGCGGTGATAAAGAT
>CAYYGA010000044.1:0-11337 GCA_964471435.1 uncultured Facklamia sp. | reverse complement strand
TAAGATTGGTTTTAAACACTGACTTATGACGCAGCCCCAGACGCTCCCGTAGCTTCTCAAACCCTCGGAGAATCAAAAGGAAGCTGAGAGCTTCCCCTTAAAAAATATCGTAAGACACAAGTCCTCTTTATTTAACCAATTACCTTTGAAAAAATTAGCATGAAAGTCTTTTCTTAGATATAATAAATGAAGTGTAGAGGAGTGCGACTATGAATGCAGAAAAATTATCTAAACGCTTACAACAAGTAGCCGATTATATCATCCAATATGGAAAAACCCCCATCCGCCTGGTGGACATAGGATCTGACCATGCCTATTTACCGGTTAATTTACTATTAAACGATAAAATTGAGTGGGCCATAGCAGGAGAAGTTGTTGACGGACCTTTTGAATCCGCCCAAAAAGAAGTGAAACTTCAACAGTTGGACCATAAAATAGATGTAAGAAAAGGTGACGGTTTTGAAGTCGTCGAAGAAGAAGATCAGATTAATACAGCAGCCATCTGCGGGATGGGCGGCGTCTTAATCACCAACATTTTGCAGGCAGGGTTTGATGCGGATAAATTACCATCCTTGCTGGTTTTACAAGCCAACAACGGTGTCCCTAATCTGCGCAAATGGTTAATGAACCACAACTATCAACTTTTGAATGAAACCTTGATTGATGAAAAAGGACAGATCTATGATGTCCTGGTGGCAGAAAAAGCCAGTCAAGCAGGGGCAGTTGAAAAGTACTCAAGGCATCAATTGTTTTTTGGACCTTACAATCTTGAAAATCCTCCGGCGGCCTTTGAAAAATATTGGCAAAGAGATTTGGAACATCAACAAAGAATCTTAAGCCAATTAACAGCTGGTAAGACTGACCATAAAGAAACTGAATTTGCCCCGGACCGCTTAGAAAAAATACAGGCTGTGAAAGAAGAAATTCAAATGATCAAGGAGGTACTCGCAGTTGAAAAAAATTAAATTTAAAAATTTAATCGACCAAATCGATTTATTGTATCCAGCCAGCCTGGCGGAAGACTGGGACCAGGTCGGTCTGCATTTTGGACACCCTAAAAATACTATTGAAAAAGTCATGGTAGCTTTGGATATGAGACCCCAGGTAGTCGAAGAAGCAGTTGAAAGAGGGGTGGATACCCTTGTATTACATCATCCGCCTATTTTCAAAGCAGTTGAGCGGTTCAACATGGAAGACCCACAAATTAGAATGTATGCCCAGGCCATCAAAGCTGACTTAAATGTTTTTGCCATGCATACCAATTTTGACCGGGCAGAGATGGGGATGAATGATTTGCTGGCTCAAAAACTAAGTTTGCAAGACATCCAGCCGCTATCTTACGATCAGGCAGGTTTCCCCAACCTGGCCCGTATTGGCTCTTTAGCGCAGGCTATGGACCGGGAGACTTTAATTGCGCACGTTAAAAGGAGCTTCAACCGTACAAATTTGAAAATCATCGAGCGGGATCCCAAACCTTTTTATCAAGAAATAGCGGTCATCGGCGGGTCGGGGTCAAGTATGATGGATGAAATTGCTTTGTCAGGGGCGGATGTGTTTATTACGGGGGATATAACTTACCACAGCGGTCACGATTTATATGAGTTAGATTTAATGACAATTGATGCGGGCCATTATATCGAATCCGCTTTTTCTACTTTTGTCAGTCAAAAATTACAAACTTTAGTAGAAGCCCAGGAGTGGGATTTAGAAATAGTTGTCAGTGAAGTTTCAACAGATCCTTTTGAATATCAATAAGAAAGAAGGCTTATCATGGATTTATTTACAAAAACGAAAGAACGCTTACTAAGATACGCAGTAATTAATACCCGCTCGGATGAGAAGAGTACTACTATTCCTTCCACCAAAATCCAGTTTGATTTATTGAATTTGTTAGTCGAAGAATTAAAAGAAATCGGGATGGAAGAAGTAGAACTTAATCCGGACAATGCTTTTGTGACGGCCACTTTACCGGCCAATACACCGGACCTTCCGGCGATTGGGTTTATCGCTCATGTGGATACAGCTGATTTTAATTCAGAAAATGTACAGCCTCAAGTAATAGAAAATTATGCCGGTGGGGATGTTATCTTAAATGATGACTACACCATGACGGAAAAAGATTTTCCTAATTTAACCAAGTACAAAGGGCAGACTTTGATTACAACTGATGGAACGACTCTTTTAGGTGCCGATGATAAGTCAGGGATTGCCGAAATTATGACAGCTATGGAATATTTCATTCAAAATCCTGAGATTAAACACGGTAAAGTCCGAGTAGCTTTTGGACCGGACGAAGAGATTGGCCGCGGAGCGGATCACTTTGATGCTGAAGGGTTTGATGTGGACTTTGCTTATACTATGGACGGCGGACCGGTAGGGGAGTTGCAGTATGAATCTTTCAACGCAGCAGCAGCTAAACTGAAAGTGACCGGCTTGAGTGTTCATCCCGGAACAGCCAAAGACAAAATGATCAATGCGGTGAGTATCCTAAATGATTTTATCTCTGCTTTGCCTCAGGATGAAGTACCTGAAAAAACTGAAGGACGTGAAGGCTTTTACCTGGTGTCAGATATAACAGCCACCATTGATGAAGGTGAATTATCGATGATTATTCGAGACTTTGACCGTCAGGAATTAGAAAAGCGTAAAGAAAAGGTAGAAAAGATTGTGGCCGATATTAATAAAAATTATCCTAATCAACCCATTGAATTAACTCTTTTCGATCAATATTACAATATGGCGGAAATCATTGAAAAGGATATGACCCCGGTTTCTTTAGCTCAAAAAGCTATGCAGGCTGTTGGAATCGAACCTGATATTGCCCCGATTAGAGGCGGAACAGACGGTTCAAAAATCTCTTTCATGGGCATTCCAACCCCTAATATTTTTGCCGGTGGAGAAAACATGCACGGCCGTTACGAGTTTGTAGCTGTAGAATCAATGGTAAAAGCCACCGAAGTGATTATTAACATCGTTGAATTGGCTGCTCAACCGTAAATAGTTTAAAATTTTATTAATAGCTTGTAAAAATCTTACAGAAAAAAACAAAAAAATTAATTACCGCGAACCGCCTTTCAACTCCTTCCGCTGGTCGGAGTTTTCAGACTTCATCTGCTAGAGAATGGCTAATCTCAGGCTAAAGCCTTCAATAAGCCATTCTAAGCTACGCAGATGATTCTGATGCGGTGATAAATTTTTTTGTTTTTTCTTTCAGATTTATTTTGGGAACAGAGCACAATTAGAATTAAAAATATATAATAGGGTATCTTTAAAAAGAATCCTTCAAAAGTATTTTATAAATTCTATAAGTTTTTTTCATAACGAAGCGATAACTTTTATTTATACAATGTCTTCTCCCCATTCGTTCTAGAGAAGACTTTATAAAACTAGAAGAGTAAAAGATAAAGTAAGGGAAGAAGGAGGCCATTCATGGCTATACAAATAGTAACCGGAGATCTCAGGCAAAATAAAAAGGCAGCCTTAATCCAAAAAGTCTTATCTATCAAAGAAAAAGACCCCCAGGCTGTCGTCTATTATATTGTCCCGGAACATTTGAAATTCGAGATGGAAGCTTATCTCTTAGAAGTAGTAGCCCAAACCAATCAAAGCTCCGACGCCAGTATTATCGATATCCAAGTCGCCTCTTTCTCGCGCTTAGCTTGGTTTTTACTGGGGCCGCAACATGACCGGCAGATGCTGTCGGATTTAGGTTTAACGATGATTATCCGCCAAGTTTTACAAGACTACCGCCAACAATTACATGTGTATGCAGCCCAGGTTAATTATCAATCATTTAGTGAACAGTTGCTGATACTTTTTAAAGAATTAATTGAAGGAAATATCGCAGCCGCAGATATATTAGCCGCTGATATTGAATATGACGCTGAAAATGTTGCCTTATCACCGGCAGTCTTGGAAGCTCAGCGTCTAGCTGAGATAAAACTTTTATATGCAGCTTTTTTAGAAGAATTAGACCGCCAGACCGTAGGGAATTATACGATTTTAAATGATTTAATTGATCATATTCAAAGCAATCAGCATCCCCACCATTATATGGTCATTGACCATCATTATTATTTTTCAAGCCAGGAAATGCAGTTAGTTTTAGCTTTAGCACATTCCTTCAAGCAGATCTGGCTTACTTTACCTCTGACAAATCAAGAGCTTTCCGCGAATGAAAGCCAGCCTCTCAACCAAATAGCCTACCAGACTTATCACCGCATCCGGGAACTGGCTGCTTTAGTCGGCATCGACTTTTTACCCGCTTTGGAACTAAAAGATCATAGCTTTTCTTTTCAGCCGGAGATCGCCGCAGTCGCACAAACTTATTGCCGGGCGCAAAATAACTATCAAGTGATCCAACAGCCGCTGATAGAAGTGAAGGGTGAACATCATTCTTTTACAGAATATGACAGTCCCCAATCTGAACTGCGATATGTAGCCAACCAAATTCATCGATTGGTAGTGGAAGAAGGTTACCGTTACCAGGATATTTATGTCTTCACGCGTGATATGGAACGCTTTGAAACCATTATTGATCCCATCTTTGAAGCCAATAACATTCCTTATTTCTTTGACCATGCCTTGTCAATGGATCAACATCCCTTCTTCTGTCTTTTACATACCCTGATGAATTTGAGCCGTTACAACTGGCAGCTGGATGATATTTTATCCTTAATAAAGTCTCCTCTATTCATTCCGCGAGAGGTAGAACTGCAGTTAAACCAGGCTGGGTCGCAGGAGGAAAAGGAAGCACTATTAGAAGAGCACCGCTACCAGATTTATTTATTTGAAAATTTAATTACGGCCTATGGCTTCAGCGGTTACCGTTTCTTTGCGGACAGTTTTAAATGGCAGTACCCCAGCGCTCATTTTTTATATGTTAACCATCAAGGACAGGAAACGCATCAGACCCAGGAAGACATTTTTAATAAATTAAGAAGCTGGATTTTAAACTCTATTTATCAGCCGATCCAAATCTGGAAACAGGCTGTTAATGGCGATGAAGCAGCCCGTTTGGCTTACCGTATCATTGATCAAACCGGGGTGCGCCAGCAGCTGGAATCGATGCGTGACCAGGCCATTGAAGAAGGAGACATCGGCCAGTCCCGCCGTCATGAGCAAGTATGGCAGGTTTTTAGAGATGCTTTAGATGAGTTCTACCTTATTTACTGCGAACGCCCTGTGGAACTGGATGAGTTTATTGATATTTTACTGGCTGGTTTAGAAGCGGGCAGCTATCATATTATTCCGCCAACTTTGGACCAAGTAACCTTCACTTCCATATTAAGTCCACAGGTGGAACCGGCCAAAATTGCTTTTGTGGTCGGAATGGATCACACCAGTCTGCCGCAGACCTCCCAGCAGCATTCGCTTTTATCAAAAGAAAACCGGCAGGAAATAGCTGAAGATTTATTACCCCAACAATTTTTAAGTGATTATGAAAGGGACCACCTGGCCTTAGAGCAGCTGGTTTCTTATCAAGTATTGCTCTTAGCTACCGAGCAGCTTCATTTTTCTTACAGCATCCAAGTAGGAGACATGCAAAAGCAGTGGTCGCCTTATGTGAGTCAAGTCATTCATTTAGCCGGTTTTGAAGTGAGACAAAAAACGATGTCCACCCAGGCAGAAACCCAAGGGCAGCCACTCAGCCTGCAGGATTTTGGAACTTATCAGATGGCCTTAACACCAGTTTTTCAAAAAATAAGATCTTATTATGAAAACCAATCATCAATCCCCACTGCTTTTATAGAGCTCTTAGCCAGTTTAAATCAGTATCAAAAGCAGATGCAGTTCAGTTCAGAATCCCTCGTGTTTGGTCGTCAGTTATTTAATTTAATCGAGCAATTATTCCAATTTAATCAACTACCGGAAGATTTGAATCCTGAAACGGCTCTCAAGTTGTTCGGCACCAACCTAAATCTTTCGGTATCCAGAGTAGAGAAGTTTTACCAGGATCCTTACAGTCACTTCCTGCTCTACGGCCTCCGTCTGCAGGAAAAAGAAAACTACACGATTAACCCCATGACCGTAGGGGATTACTTTCACGAAGCTTTAGATCAATTAGTCCGGCTTTTACAAAAAGACAACTTAACTTTAAGCCAACTCAGCCAGGCGGAATTGGAAGTGTATTTAGAGCTGACCTTAAATAATATGCAGGCAGATTCCACTTACAGTATTTTCCAGTCCCACCCGCAGCTGCAGGCAATTCATCAACAAATGAAAAGACGTCTGCGCCAGTTTATTTACTTTACCCAAGTCCAACAGTCGATTACTAAGTCGTCTGCTTTACTAACAGAAGGAATTTTTGGAACCGAAGCCAGAAGGCAGTTGGAAGGCTTTGTTTATCCTTTAGACAGCGGCGGGCAGTTAACCATCCGAGGGAAAATTGACCGCATTGATGAATTGACGATTCAAGGGCAGCCTTATTTACAAATCGTCGATTATAAATCTGGCAATAAAAACTTCAGCCTGGTCGATGCTTATTACGGCTTGGATTTACAAATTCTTACCTATTTGGCAGTCGCTTTAAAAAATTACCCGCAACATAAAGCGCTGGGTGCTTTTTACCAAAGGCTTTTACAAAAATATCAAAAAGGTAAAGGGCAGATTTGGACGCAAGAAGAAGATCAGTTAATCCAGGATAAGCTGAGTGAGAATAAGTTTAACGGTTTTATAACAATCGATTCCAAGACCTTGGAGTTGATTGAACCTTTAGCCGAAAGTGAAAAAACGACCCTGGTTTATCCGGTTCGTTTGAAAAAGGACGGCTACTACAAGAGCAGTCCGGCTTATGAAGAAGAGGAATTGGATCTGCTGCTGGAATATACGCACTGGATGTTTAAACAGGCAGCTGAAAGAATTCAAGGGGGCGAAATTGCGATGGCTCCATTTGAAGACGATCCCTTTACAACCTCCTTAAACCGGCCTTACCGGGTAATTACCGGATTTGATGGCACTCAGTCTTATAATTATTATCGTCAAAAAGATGTCAGCAGTGGAGAAGTGCTGGACCGGATGCGCCAGACTATTGAGGGACAAGCGGGCAAAACTTCTAAACAAGACCCAGAAGGAGGACAATAATGTTAGAAAATTATACTATTCCTTTAAAACCAGCCACCAGCCCCTTTAATGATGAGCAGTGGCAGGCGATTCATCAAAAAGGCAGTAATATTTTAGTTGCTGCTTCAGCGGGATCGGGTAAAACCACGGTCTTGATTGAACGGATTATGAATCATATTGTAAGCGGCTGGGCCAATATTGATGAATTGTTAGTAGTGACTTTTACCGAAGCTGCTGCCAATGAAATGAAAGAACGGATGGAGAACCGCCTGAAAGAAGCAGTCAGTACCACTTTAGACCGGCAGCAGACCCCGCATCTTTTATATCAACTCAACGCACTGCCGACTGCCCATATCAGAACGCTTCACTCTTTCTGTCTGCAGGTGATCCAACAGTTCTTTTACATCATTGAAATGAATCCGGCCATTTCTTTAATGACCGATGAAACCCAAAAAGCCATGATGTATGAAGAAAGCTGGCAGAAAGTAATTGAATCTATTTACGTAGATCAAGCAGATCTAACCGCAGAGGCCAACACGCCGCCTTTGATTAATCAAGCAGATTATCAAAGTTTAATGGCGCAGTTTACAACCGGCCGCGATGATCAATCCTTACAAGAGTTGATCCTAGAAATTTACCATTTCGCCATGGCCAATCCGGAGCCTAAATTATGGCTGGAAGCCATGGTGGAAAAAGCTGGCAGTCTAGAAGAACTCCAGCAGTCTGAACTGTTTAAAAAGAGCATTCAGCTTGAAGTGAAGGGTTCTGCCCTTGCAGCTATTAAGGCTTTAGAAGAAGCTTTGGAAGAAATTAAGGCCGCTTCTCAAACAGCTGTTGAAAAGTATATCCCCCTCCTAGAAAGGGAATGCCAAGCGGCTAAAAGTATTTACCAGGCCCTCTTAGAAGATGACTTGGAGCAGGTGATTGAAGAAGCACAGACTCTGTCCTTTGACCGCTGGCCGTCTTCGCGGGCCAAAGCCTTGGAAGAAGACCTGGAGTGGATAGAAATAGCTAAAAATTACCGTGACCGGGCCAAGGAAGCCTTGACACAAATTGGTAATTATTTTCCTTATGCGTATCCTACAACAGCGCAAATTGAAGAAAAGGTTCTGCCGACTATTGAAAAGCTGCAACAATTGACCATTATGTTCCACCGTCAGTTAAAATTAATTAAAGGGCGCGAAAACATCGTCGATTACACTGACTTAGAACATTTAACTTTGGAAATATTAGCGCCGTATGATGAGAAAACTAAAAAACGCTACCCCAGCCCGGCCGCTCATTACTATCAAAAATTATTCAAAGAAGTGCTGGTCGATGAATACCAGGATATCAACGAAATCCAGGCAGCGATCCTTTCCTGGCTGTCGCATGAAAATGAGTCCGATACTGCTGGAAACCTCTTTATGGTAGGGGACGTTAAACAATCAATTTATGCTTTTCGGATGGCCGAGCCTTCACTCTTTTTAAAAAAATACCAAAATTATCAAGAAAAAGAAGATGGGCAGTTGATTATTCTTGATAAAAATTACCGCTCGCGTTTTGACATTTTAAACTTCACCAACTATGTTTTTGAACGTTTAATGGATCCTTCTTTTGGTGAAATGGAATATGGCACCCATGAAGCTTTGGCTATGGGAAATAGTCAGCTCTTTGATGGCGGAGATACTAAAAAAGATAAAAATTATCAAATAGAATTTTTACTGCATACCAAAGAAACCGATGACAGCGAAGATTATCAAAGTCCAGCAGATGATGATGCGCCCACTTTACCTGGGATGGATGAGATAAAGTTGGATAAAAGTATTGAAGCAGAAGCTTTTCTAATCGCCCAAGATATTCAGTCTAAGCTTCGTTCCGGCTACCAAATTTATGATAAAAAGCTGGGCCAGAACCGTCCCATGACTTTTAAAGACATTGTCGTTCTCAGTGCAACCCGGGCTGTTCTAGCACCCCTGCAGGAAGCTTTTTCCTATTATCAAATTCCTTTAGCGACCCAGGCTATTGAAACGTATTTTCAACGCCAGGAAATACAATTGATGGTTAGTCTATTAAAACTGATTGATAACCCCATCCAGGATATTCCCTTAGTCGCTATTTTGCGTTCTTATTTTGTCGGTTTAGATGATGAAGCCTTAAGTCAGATCCGGATATATCATCCGGGAGGCAATTTCTATGAAGCCGGCCAGGCTTATCTCAGCGGCTTTGAAGCCGGAGAATTAAGCGGGCAACTGCATGAAGGTATTTATCAAAAACTGGCTGCTTTTAGAAGACAATTAAGAAGCTGGCGGCAGTATTCCCAAACCCATGTGATTGAAGAAGTGATTTGGACCATTTACCAGGACACTTACTTTTTAGATTATGTGGCGGGTTTGGATAATGGGCCGCAACGTCAAGCCAACTTGCATGCTTTTTATCAAAAGGCGAAAGACTTTTCCAACCAGGCAGGTTTCGGCCTTTATTCTTATATTCGCTATATTGAGCGGATGATTGAGCATGACCAAGATTTGGCGGAACCCATTATATTAGAAGCCGATCAAAATGAAGTGCGGGCCATGACCATCCATGCCTCAAAAGGACAGGAATTTCCGGTGGTTTATTTAATGAACGCCGGCCGCCGCTTTAATATAAGAGAAGGCAGCAAGACAGTAGTGGCTACCAAACATCACGGGGTGGGCCTCAACTATTATGATGCGAAAAATTTACTGGTTTACCAGTCACTGTCTAAAACAGCCCGCCAATTACTCAATCAAAATGCGGCCAAGGCAGAACAGATGCGTCTGCTTTATGTAGCCTTAACGCGCTGTGAACAAAAATTGATGGTCGTGGGTACCATTAATTCAGAAGAAAAATGGCTGGAAGAGCAGGAAGAAACTCGAATTCTTACCGGAAGTCAGCAGCTGGAAATTGCCATACAAGAAAGAAGCAGGGCGAATAACTTTTTAACCTGGCTGCAACAGACTTTAGCTTTGTACCAGCATCAAGCTGTTGCCGGCCTGGCTTCCTTGGACAGATTAGACTTTAAGGTAAAATTCTTTTCTAGGGCTGTTATTGAAGCTGGTTTTCCTCAAGCAGGACCTGTGTCATTTCCTTTAAGTCCTGAAAACTGGCTGAAGATTTTAAAAGAAAAAACAGCTGCTGTCGATGAGGTTAAACATCCTGCAGTGAAGCGGATTGAAAATCTTATGACTCACCAGTATCCTTTTCAATTGGCTGCGGTGACCGCTTCTTATCAATCGGTTTCTGAATTGAAACGGTTGAATGAGGAGCCGCCTCATGAACATTTATCTAATTTTGAAGACCGTCGTTATTCCAACCGGGATAGGACCATCTCCAATGTGAGCAAGGAAGAAGAAGGCTGGGTTTCTCGTATCAATGAAGAAGGGATTCACGGTATCCGCTACACCCAGGATACCTTTAATGCGCCGGGCTTTATGACTGAGGACCGGCTGGATGCGGCCCAAATTGGAACGATCAACCATTTCTTTATGCAGGAACTAGACTTTAAAGCTTTTCAAGAGGCTGCTTCCGAAGACTATTTAACTATTTTAAATCAACAGGCAGCTACTCTTTTATTAGATGGAAAAATGACTGAAGCTGAAAGAGAAGTTATTTATTTAGAAAAAATCAGTCACTTCCTACAAAGTAAGCTGGGCCAGGAACTGATTCAAAGGGCGGACGACTTGGAAAGAGAACGGGCTTTTTCTTACTTAATTCAAGCCGGTGATCTCTTTGCCGGTCTGCCGACTGACCGCTTAGATTTCGATGATGACCGGATTCTAGTGCACGGGGTGATTGACAGTTATGTGGTTATTCCGGGCGAAGGTTTTATATTGATTGACTTTAAGACGGATCGTTTCCGCGATTTGAATTGGCAGTCACGTCAGGAGCAGATAGAAGAATTAAGGGATAAATATTTATATCAGATTTCACTTTATACCCAGGCTTTAAAGAGCAATTTGAAGATGCCGTGTATTGGAGCCTATATAGTAGCCCTGGATTTTGAAGAGGTTCTATCCATGGATCCTTTAATAAAGTTTTATGCTGATTAGGAAATAGGATTAAGAAGAATTCAGCTAAGTAATAAAAGCCTAAACTAGTCATGACCAATAATTGAACCCACTTCCTAGGAGTAATCTGTCAGACCTTCAAAGCTGCACAGATAAATCTGAAGGGTGATAAATATTTTTTTATTTCAGACTACAATTAAGACATAGTTTATCAATATAACCCTGGTCTTTTTATAGGTGCTTATTTTTTAGTCAAGTAATTGGT
>CAYYGA010000043.1:4279-11705 GCA_964471435.1 uncultured Facklamia sp. | reverse complement strand
CTTTTTTTAATTAGTTTCTTGGTCGTCTTCAATTTCTAAGGGTTCCAGACGTTTCACTAAGACATCTAAGATTCGGCCGTTTAAAACTTTTACAACTTTTAAATGTAAATATTTCAAGATAACTTCATCATTATTTTCAGGCATCCGGCCCAATTCTTCCATGATTAAACCACCCACCGAGATTGAATCCCAGCGGTCGGGATCTTCCAGGTTAAAGTAATTAAATAAATCTTCCAAGGGCAGTGAACCTTGAATATGGATAATTTGACCGGGCTCAACTTCTTCTATTTCTCTTTGAACAATGTCGTGCTCATCCCAAATATCACCAACTAATTTTTCAATAATATCTTCCATGGTAACGATTCCGTCCATGGAACCACGCTCATCGACGACAATCACTAAGTGTTTCTTTTCCATCTGCATTTGTTTTAATAAATCAGATAGATTCATATTTCCCGGTACAAAGGTCGGTTTACTGATGATGTCCCCCAGATTCTTATGGTAATCCGGCAGACGGCGCTGTTTTTTCAAATGACGGTTAAAGTCACGCTCATGCAGCGTTCCTAAAATAGTATCCGTTTCATCATCAAACACCACTAAACGGGTATGATTGGTGGTTTCAAATACAGCTTCAATTTCTTCATAAGAATCATCAATATCAATCGAATCCACATCAATCCGCGGCGTCAATACAGTGTAAGCTTCCGTATCATCTAACAAGATGGCGGATTTCAATAAATTGTGCTCTTCTTCTTCAATGGAGCCTTCAGTATGGGCTACATTCATTAAAGAGAGTAATTCTGCTTCACTAATAGAAGCTCCTTGCTGGCGTGGTAAGAAGCGCAAGACAAACTCCTGCCACTTAGTCAATAACCAAATAATAGGACTTAAGATAGTCATCAATAAATTTAAAATCCCGCTATAACTTTTAGCAACCGAAGCTGACAATAGCTTAGCCACTAATTTAGGTGTAATTTCACCGAATATTAAGAAAATCAAAGTTGTCGCTACAGTTGAAATAGCTGGCCCGTAAGTAGGGGTTAAACTCACGAAAAAAATAGTTGCCACTGCAGAAGCACCAATATTGACTGTGTTATTTCCAATTAAAATCGTCGATAGTAATTTATCATATTGATTTGCTAAAGAAAGAGCCTTTTTTGCCCGGCGGTCCCCTTTCTTGGCTTCATGTCCCATTCTTATACGATTCATAGACGTATAAGCCGTCTCAGCAGAAGAGAAAAAAGCTGAAGCTAACAATAGAAATAAAAATATAAAAATACTCGACCAACTGGCACTATCCATTAGGACAATTCCTCCCTTGTAATTATTACTCCTATTATACACTTTCTGTAGACTTTTACTCAAATTTAATACAGAGGATGCAATTAAATAGGAAATATTAATTATTGTCAATTGACTGTCTTTAACATTTGAGCTAAAATAACAGTTGAACAGCTATTCAACTATTATGGAATATCATTTATAAATGTAACTATCTATTATATTGAAGGAAAAAGGTGATTACATGTCCCAAGTACTTTATGAACCCTGCCACCCTGAAATCATGCCCCAGCTAGAAAAGAACAGGTTACCAGCCGGTGAAGTCGATCAGCTGCTGGCTTTATTTAAAGCCATTGCCGATGAGACCCGTTTAAACATCCTGCTAGCTCTCATGCAGGAGGAACTCTGCGTCTGCGATCTGTCGGCCCTGTTACAAATGTCCAAGTCGGCCATCTCCCATCAACTGAAATATTTATTTAATTTAAAGCTGGTAAAAAAGAGAAAAGAAGGCCGCATGGTTTTTTATTCCATCGCCGATTTCCATGTTGAACATATTTTAACCGATTCAATCGATCACATTAAACACGATTAAGGAGTGGTGAAAATGGCTTATACTTATCGCTTGGAAGGTCTCAATTGTGCTAACTGTGCCAGTAAGATAGAAGACAAAGTAAAAGAGTTGGAAAATGTCCAGCAGGCTGACTTAAATTTTATCCAGTCGACTCTTAAAATTGAGCCGGCTGCTGACTGGGATGACCAAGCCCAGCTTAAGGTCTTGCAAAATTTAGTAGACGCGACTGAAAATGGCGTGACGGTCATTTCCTTGAACAATCATGAAGACATAAGTGCAGCAGGTGACTTTGAAGGTGGGCACCCTCATTCTCACAGCCACCCTCAGGAAAGCAAGACCCATCTTTACCGCATTCTAGCAGCCGGCGTCCTCTTCCTCTTAGGGTTTCTGATCCCTTTTCCCAATCAATTAGCGGCCCTGCTTTATTTTATTTTGACTTACTTACTGATCTCTTATGATATTTTACAAAAGACACTCAATAATATCCGCCACGGGAATTGGTTTGATGAAAACTTTTTAATGACCATTGCCACTATCGGAGCTTTTGGTATCGGAGAATATTCGGAAGCGGTGGCGGTCATGCTCTTTTACCAAGTGGGCGAGTGGTTTCAAGACCGGGCGGTCGATCAGTCGCGTGAGTCGATTGCCGATTTGATGGATATCCGCCCTGATTTCGCCTGGGTGAACGTCAATGACCGTTTGGAAAAAATGGACCCGCAGAAAGTTAAAGTAGGCCAAAAAATCACGGTTAAAGCTGGTGAAAAAGTTCCCTTGGACGGAACCATAATCAAAGGAGCTTCCACCTTGGATACCGCTGCCCTTACCGGTGAGTCCTTACCCCAGGCGGTGGAATCCGGTGATGCGGTTGTCAGCGGCACCATCAATCTGACCGGCCTGTTGGAAATCGAAGTCACTAAAATCTATGCCGACTCTACGGTCAGCCAGATTATTCATTTAGTGGAAAACGCTAGCAGTAAAAAAGCTAAAACCGAAAAGTTCATCACCCGCTTTTCCCGCTTTTATACACCGACGGTAGTTTTTCTGGCCATCGCTTTAGCCTTACTTCCTCCTCTCTTTTTATCAGGCGCCGATTTTTCTGACTGGTTTTACCGTGCCCTGCAGTTTCTGGTTATTTCCTGCCCCTGCGCTCTGGTTCTTTCAGTTCCCATGAGCTTTTATGGCGGCATCGGCGGCGCTGCTAAAAGGGGTATCCTGGTTAAAGGCGGTAACTTTTTAGAAGTTCTCAGCCGTTTGGAAACCATCGTTTTTGATAAGACCGGCACCTTGACCCAAGGTCATTTTGCGGTAGAAAAAGTCGACGCCGTCAATTTGTCTAAGTCAGAATTTCTGGAAAAAGTCGCCCTGGTTGAAAGTCATTCCAACCACCCCATCGCCCGCTCGATTGTTGAAGCTTACGGCCAGGAAATCGACAACAGCCGGGTGTCGGCAGTTGAAGAAATTGCCGGAAAAGGGATCCGTGCCCTGGTCGACGGCCGGGAAATTTATGTCGGCAATCAAGCTTTAATGCAAAGTCAGGGAATTGACTTAGTGGCCGAAAAAGATTCAGCCACCTTTGTTTACGCACTCATTGATGGCCGCTATGCCGGTTCGATCTCGATTGCCGACCAATTAAAAGCGGACAGTGTCCAGGCTCTGGATGCTTTAAAAAAGGGAGGCATCGATCAGCTGGTACTGCTGTCGGGAGACCGCCAGGCAGTTGTTGATGAAATTGCCGACCAGACTTCTATTGACCAGGCTAAAGGTCAACTCCTGCCCCAGGATAAGGTGCGGGAATTTGAAAATATTTTAAAAGCCAATCAAAGCTCCCGCAAAGGTTACACCGCCTTTGTCGGGGACGGGATTAATGATGCGCCCGTAATCGCCCGGGCCGATGTAGGGATTGCTATGGGAGGTCTGGGGTCAGACGCAGCCATTGAATCAGCCGATGTGGTCCTCATGAACGACTCTTTAACCAAGCTGCCTCTCGCCATCAAAATTGCGAAAAAGACCCTGCGGATTGCCAATCAAAACATCTGGCTGGCTATCGGGATTAAAATTATTTTCCTTATTTTAGCGGCTCTCGGCTTCACTACTATGTGGGAAGCCATCATTGCCGATGTCGGCGTCACTGTCCTGGCTGTTTTAAACGGCCTGCGGACTTTACGAACTGAGGATATTTCTTAATTCTAGCAATCTAGCAAATAATATAAAAAGTTTTATTACCGCAACTTCAAAGGCGGTGATGAGACTTTTTTCTTTTTATAAGACTTTTTTAAAGTCTCCCCATTTTTGTTATACTTAAGTTCACAAACTAATGATCTTTTATTAAAAAAAGGAGAAGCCTATCAGAAAACTAACAACCATTTTCAAATTATTAATAGTCTCTTTAACAATCAGCCTTGTCCCTGCCTTACCCAATGTTCAAGCTGTCATGACTTTAGAAGCCCCGCCGGCCCTCCACCAGGAAGCGCCCCAGGTAGCTGAAGGCGAGTATTATGTCGAGGTCAACAACAATGTTCCGGTCTTTACCGCGGAAGAATTAGCTGAAGTAGAAGTGTTTTATGAATACGGAGAGTTGGACGAACTGGGCCGGGTGACCGCGGCCAATGCTTTACTGGGAGTCGACTTGATGCCGGCAGAAGACCGTCCCAGCATCAGCCACATCTACCCTACCGGCTGGGACCAGAAACGATATGTGAATGTTTCGGGCGGCTGGCTCTATAACCGCAGTCATTTAATCGGTTATCAACTGGTAGAAGACGACGCCGATCCACGAAATTTAATGACGGGCACCCGCTGGTTCAATGTTCAAGGCATGCTGCCTTTTGAAAACTTCGTGGCCAACTTTATTGAGGTCAACGACGCTCTGGTCCGCTACCGTGTCACTCCCTTTTTTGAAGGTGACAATCTTTTGGCCAGCGGCGCTTTTATGGAAGGTCTGTCGGTTGAAGACAACGGCCAAGGCCTGCAATTTCATATTTATATCCCCAATATTCAACCCGGCGTCGAAATTGATTATAAAAATGGAGCCAGTTCTGGTCCAATCGGTCCCTTACCACAAGAGGAAGTCGACCTGAGCGAAGACAGCCCTGAAAAGAGAAAAGAAAAGCTGCCTGCTAAAAGAAAAGAGAAGCTGCCGATTAAAAGAAAAAGAAAGTTGCCTTTAGAAACAGAAGAAAGTCCGTCAGACGATCTTTCTTTAATTGATCAAGACGGCAACGGCCAGGTCACTATTAAAGAAGCCAAAGAAGCTGGCTTCACCATGCCGATAATGTCCGACCATTGGCTCTATCCTTTTATGATCGACGGGGACGGCGATGGCATGGTAGGTGAATAAATTAATGACAAAAGACACCCTTTCTACTCAAGAGTCCGGAGGATTCTGTGATAAGAGACGGTGTCTTTTTATCTATTAAATTTTTAGTCGCTGAGCTAGTTCGGAATGAGGGCCTATTCCACACCAGACAGTCACTCGGCTGATTGAGAAGGGCCACCCGATTGCTAGACGCGCACACAGGGGATCGAGAAAGCGGTCATGGCCTGGAAAGAGGCACACGCATGCAGGAGAAAGCCCATAAGCCCAGTATCCACGCACTCGCATGCCCGAGAAAGCGGTCACGGCCTGGAAAGAGGCACACGCACGCGGGAGAAAGTTCATAAACTCAGTATTCGCTCACTCGCATGTTCGAGAAGTGCCATAATCAAACTTTGCTAGTTTTTATAGAAAATAGTTAATGCATATAACTAAAATTACAAAATCTTAATGGTTCTGCCGATTTTTCATACACGTATCCACCATGGCTAAAATATAATTTACGAGTAACTCCACATTCAATTCCAAAGATGTTTTCGTATGACATAAGGAAATATCGAAAGGATCCTCAGTGGCTGCTTCCGGTGTGACAGATAAATTAATTTTATGTAAATAATAAGCATCATTAATGACTCCAGGACAATTATGATAAAAATCATTTAAAGAAAACCCATAGGCTATATCGCCCGCTGGATTATAATCCTGTAAATATTTTTTATTCCATTTAAGCGATAAGAGGCGCATCAAGGAACTATACATACAGGATAATTCATCGTTGGGAGTTAAATGATAAGAAGTCATCCGACGGTCGCGTCCCGGGTAGCTTCGAATAAAGTTATGATGATCGATATAAGCCACCGCATGCTTATTTTCTTCCAGCCAACGAGATACAATCTGAGATTCAGGTTCCGATAAAGGCTGCTCGCCTTTTTCTCCAGAAGTAAAAGCATCCCACTCATAATTGAAGTTACGGTTGATGTTGACACCGTTCAAATTGTTGCGGCTGTTAGCAGAATACCCGCCAGGATTGACAATTGGAATAATTTTAAATTGAAAATTAGCCAGCAGGGCGTCCAATTTGTTTCCTTCCAACATTTGACGGATAAATTCGTAACAGCTGTAAACAGCAGACTTTTCATTGCCGTGTACGCCGGTAGTAAGCAAAATCAAAGGGGCCGGGTCTAATTCAGTACTGGTCCCCCCTTGAGAAAGCTGCGGCGTTTCAGGCGGCGAAATGACATATTCATAAATCGGCAGACTTTTATCCGGTTTACCGGTAGAACTCGAACCGTAACCTAGTAAATTTTTCTTCATGATTGATTGATAAGTGTTGCTTAAATAATTATAGCGATTATAAATAAAGAAAATATCGCTGTCGGTCAGCTCCTCCTGCAGGTCTTCCAGTTCAGGAGAGTGGTAATACTCATCAAACCGACCGACTATTTTATAGTTGGGATTTAATTCTGCAGGTTTACTCTGCCCTAAAACTTTCACCTGGTCCCCTACATAGGCCCCATTAATCAATACATTCACCATACTTGTTTTATTAATCGTTGTATTCAGTTTAAATTCCAGTGTATTTAAAGTGTTTTTCTCTACCAAAGTCTGAACCTTATTTTGAGAAGCTTCCCCAAAAACAAATTCATCCGACCCTACTTTTGCATACAGTTTCAGCTCATTCACTTCAATATCATTGGTTAAATCATGACCGAATACACGCCCAAGCACTTCTACCACCACTCCGCCGATTACCACAATCAAGTCGGTAATCGTATGCTGCAACTCACCGTCATTGAACAATTCAATCTTGGTAAAGACTAACTGCTCATCATTCTCGACAAGTTTTTCTAAGTATTCTAACGCATAATCCGTAATTTTGAGATTATTCATTTTGACTTGTCCTTTCTAAACAAACCTTTACGCTTCAAATTTAGACTAAATTTAATGAAACTTCCTATAGTATTATACAGGAAGAAAACAGACTTGCTATAACTTGAAACTATTATTGCTACTCTTAATAATTATAAAACGGAACGCCCAAATTAGGAAGTTATTTTTACACAATAAACACCGAATTCTTTAAAAACTTTTTTAATAAAAAGTGGACCCCCTAGTAAGCATACTGCTTCTAAAAACAGCCCTACCTTAAAATAATTTCTAATAAATAATAAATTTTTTCCTGCCGATGGTTGATAAAATATCTTCTAAAAAAGTACTGAATCTCTTCTTTTAGACAAGGTGTCTCTACAAGGCTATAAAAA
>CAYYGA010000043.1:0-4179 GCA_964471435.1 uncultured Facklamia sp. | reverse complement strand
AAACCACCTATCAAGTTTAATAAACTGCTGTGACTTTACATCCGTTTCGTTTATAGTCTTCATTTTAACGAAAGTATTTCGAGGATGTTATTATAAGCTATTTAAGGAATTGGTTGTTATATTGCTTTTTAAAAAACAACTAAGTTGCTGCGTTTTTTTATTTTAATTTCAATAATAAACGCTCACATCTACGTTTTAGTATTTTGATTTCAAAACAACTTAGGTCATTTGAACGAGCTATAAAATATTTATTGATTGTATTTTTTTCAACAAGTCTATATAAGTGATTTTTTAAAATATGATATGGTTTATCTCATTCTATCAGCTTCAATCGCATAATAAATGTTAGTCTTATAATAAAAACAATAAAATTTTACTATAAAGACAAGATATTTATCTATAGAAGAGAAAAATTATTGGATTATAAAAAGTAAAAACAGGAAAGAACTCTCGTTAGAAAAGTTCCTTCCTGGTTTAGTTATTAATTTAATTATTTAAATTTGACTTGAGAATGTTAATCTTCCCAGTCTTCATCCTCAAAAGCATCATCATCTTCTAAAGCCTCTTTACCTAAGAAAGCTTGTAACATCCAAATAGTTTTGTCGATATGGTCTTTATAAGCAATTACCGTATCTTCTAAGACTACATTGCCTTCTTCTCCAGCTAAGTCGATTGCGCGGATGACAAATTCACGAGTCGATCTGTAATCTTCCACTAAGTTTTCAACCATTTCATTTGCTTGAATATATTTATCGGCTGGGTCTTCTGATAGTAGTGAATACTCGAGTAATTCTTTGGTTGTAGAAGCTGGTTTATGCCCTGATGCGAGTAGTTGTTCAGCAATTGCATCGAACCACTCTTCGTTGGCATCATAAAGTTCTTCAAACTTTTCATGTAAAGAATAGAAATGTGGTCCTTTCACATACCAGTGGTATTGATGCAGTTTAACATGTAAGGTATGGATGTTTCCTAAAACATGATCTAAAATAGCTGCTGCATTAATTTTGGTATGATGAATATGTTCTTTATGGGCTTGTTCTTCTTTTAATCTTTCTTGTGGTGTTTTATTATGTGTCATACTATTTTCCTCCTATATGATTTAATACTTTTCCCTTTGTCTCTATCTTAAAAAGGAAGCCATTAGTTAATGACTTCTTCTTTCTGGATATTTATGCTGCTTTTACGCGTGAACGTAATACTTCATAACCTAACTCTTGGATGGTTTTTTCGATCTCTTCTATTTTAATAACTGAATCATCAAAATCTACTTTTACTCTTGAAGCGTTAAACATAACTTTTAAACTGTCTTTATCGACACCATTAAGGTTACCTACGGCGTTTTCGATTTTTTGTAGACATGATGGACAGGATAACGTTTCTAATTGAATATTTGCTTTATACATATTTTATTTCCCCTTTTTTCTATTTCTTATCTTCTATACATATATTGTAATGGATTTCTTCTAAAATTTAATGGATAGCTGTCAACTTTTCGAAAACTTTTAAGAGATAGAAGACCAGAGATAGAAAAAATCTGATCTTCAACTTCTTAATATTTTAATTTACTTGTAGGTAAACCTTTATAGTATGTTTTTTTAGGTTCTAAGTCCTTTTTGGCAATTGTGAGTTTCTTCCTTTTAGGTTATAGCGCAATAATCTCATACCATTTATGATTACTACCAGAATACTGGCTTCGTGAACTAGCATTCCGATGGACATATTCATCCAGTCACTGAAGAAGACGGCTGCTAGTAAGACCAGAACAACGCCTACAGCGATAACAATATTTTGAATCATGTTGCTGGAAGTTGCTTTAGTTAAGCCTAAAGCATGCGGCAGACGGCTCATGTCTGAATTCATCAAGACAACATCCGACGTTTCAATAGCGACATCCGTTCCGCCACCCATGGCAATCCCAATATCGGCTAATGCTAAAGACGGGCTGTCGTTCACACCGTCTCCAACAAAGGCTACGGTTTGTCCTTGGGCTTGCAGGTTTTGTAAATAAGCGGACTTGTCTTCAGGAAGTAAGTTACCATGTGCTTCGGTTAAACCTAATTCTTCGGCTACCAGATCGACTGTTCCTTGGTTGTCTCCTGAAAGAACGATTAAGTTTTTCACGCCTAAAGCTCTCATCGCTTGTAAGTCTTCTTTAATACCCGGACGAACTTGGTCACGGATTCCCATCAAGGCTTTCAGCTCTCCATCGACTGCAGTTATTACCAGTGAGTTGCCTCGTTTTTCATAGGCTGCCAGATCTTGAAGGGCTGCGTCATTTAAATGAACACCTTCTTTTTCCATTAAGGCGACATTTCCTACTGCTACTCGGTGACCGTCTACTTGTGCGACGATTCCGCCACCCTTGACTACGTCTGTTTCTTCTACTTCATAAAGTTCAACATCTTTTAATTCTGATAGGACTGCTTTGGCTAGTGGGTGATCGGATTCACTTTCAACACTTGCTAAATAACTCAATGCTTTATCTGCAGAACCATAAGTTTTGAATTCAGCTACTTCTGGATTTCCAACCGTTAAGGTACCCGTTTTATCGAACAAAATAGTATCGACCTTACTAAAGTCTTGAATGACTTCAGAACCTTTTAAGAGAACGCCGTTACGCGCACCATTTCCGATACCGGCAACGTTTGAAACAGGGACACCAATTACTAATGCACCCGGACAACCTAATACTAAAATGGTGATCGCTAATTCAATGTTTTGTGAAAACAACCAAACGACAAAGGCCATTACTAATACAGCCGGTGTATACCATTGGGAGAAGCGGTCAATAAAGCGTTCTGCTTCAGACTTGGAGTCCTGAGCTTCTTCTACTAATTCAATAATTTTCCCAAAGGTCGTATCTTCTCCAACACGGTCGGCTCTAATTTGGATGGTTCCATTTTCTAAAATGGTTCCTGCAAAAACTTCTGACTCGAATTCTTTCCGGACCGGATCTGCTTCACCTGTGATACTGGCTTCGTTGATATGACCTTCACCGATCATAACTGTTCCATCAACCGGTACTTTTCCACCGGTACGAACTTGTAAAATGTCGCCTTCGTCTACGTCCCAAATGTCCACTTCTTCAAACTCACCGTTTTCCATTTGTTTAAACGCAACTTCCGGTGCCATTTCAGTTAATTCTTTAATAGCCGAACGGGTTGAGTTCAAAGTGCGCGCTTCTAACCAGGCTCCAAAAAGAAAGAGGAAAGTAACAATAGCTGATTCTTCAAAGTTTTGAATTAAGAAGGCTCCGAGTACGGCGATGGTTACTAAGACGTCAATACTGATAACTTTTACTTTTAAAGCTTGATAAGCTTGAATGGCAATCGGCGCTACCCCTATGATGGATGCAATAATTAAAGCCCAATTAAATACTGGCAGGTTACTAAAGGCGAAGCGGGCGATAAAAGCGATGACGATTAAGATACCGGAAATTAAAGTGATTTGATTTTTACTGGTTAATATTTTCCGTTGCATATGAATTCCTCCATTAATGTTTTCTTTGTCTCTATTTATACTTTACTACTGATTACAATTATAAGAATTGATGCTGGTCAACTTTATATGATTTTCATTTCTATTCTTTTCATTGAACCTGCAATTGCAGATTTGAGTATTGGTGACTCCTTCTTGTTTCCCTCTACTTATAGTATACTGCAGCTCTTTCATATAAGAATTGATGCTGGTCAACTTTTGACTTTCTAACTACTTAAGTAAAATAAATTAAAATAATTATAAATAATTTCAGACTTGATAGATAATAAGAATAGAAAGTTTAAATTAATTGAGAGGAAAACTGTTTACTTCATATAAATACCGGAAAGTAATGATTAAAGGATTACTTTCCGGCAGGTTGATTGATTTAAGCGTGGTAGGCTTGGTCGACTTCTTCCAACATTTTATAGACGGCTTCATAACTTTCACATGTGTCCTCAGGAACTGTATAGTTATCAGTTACTTGGCGCAGCTGGTTGAATTCATTGTCAAGTTCTGGTTTTTGATCTCCTGCACCTTCTGATTTGTCCCGAATCTCATCCCATAAATCTTTTACTTGATGAAATTCTGGATGACTGCCGCCGTGAACGCGGGCTACAATCGGTGTGAATAGTTCTAGCTTTTCTAAATGTTTTTCTTTTGTTGTATTAAATGTTGTCATTATAATGGCTCCTTTTTTCT
>CAYYGA010000042.1:3728-11718 GCA_964471435.1 uncultured Facklamia sp. | reverse complement strand
CTTTTTATATAGGATATTTTTAGTGCGTAAAAATGATTTTTGAAGTGGTTCCCTAAAAAAAGAACCATCCTTATCTTCCAACTCCACTGCAGGTGTCACTTAATCATTGAAGGAAAGCTAACTATGGTTCCTATCTTTTTTTAAAAAAATATAACACTCAACTACCGGCGGTAGGTACGGCGCTGGGCTTCTTCGCGGCTGAAGTAGGTAGTGAAAAGAGAAATTATTAAAGCTAAAACGATTGCCCAAAAGTAGTTTTGAATGTCAATACCACCGATTAATCCACTCGCCATATAAACGATTAATCCATTCACCAGCAGGTTAAAAAGTCCCAAGGTTAACAGATTCAAAGCACAACCGGCAAATTTAATGACCTGCCCTAAAGTGGCATTGATCAAACCGAAAATTAAAGCAAATAATAAAGCACTCCAAAAGCTTTCCACGTAAAGGCCGGGTAAAAGATAATTCATAAGTAAAGTTACTACGGTCACAACAAATATATAAAGCATCGATTCACCTCTTCAAATTTTTTGTTTATATCTTTATTATAACATTATTTCAATATTAGTTTAGCCATAAGCAAAGCACGATTTCTTTAATTATAGAATGGAATATGAGATAATTATTAAACCAAAGAAAAGTAGAAATTCTAGGAGGATTATATGTCATTTAGTAAAATTGAAAGCCATGAATTAAAAGATCTGCAATCCGTCGGTCACTTATACCAACACGATGAAAGCGGGGCGCAGGTACTTCATATCGAGAATGATGATAAAAACAAAGCCTTTACCATCGGTTTCGCGACGCCGCCTTATAACGATAATGGGATAACTCATATTTTAGAACACTCGGTTTTAAACGGGTCTAAAAAGTTCCCATCCAAAGAACCTTTTGTGGAAATAGTCAAAGGCTCGATGAATACTTTCATTAACGCCATGACTTTTTCGGATAAAACTATTTACCCGGTTGCTTCCACCAACGACCAGGATTTTTCCAACTTAATGAGTGTCTATTTGGATGCGGTTTTCCAGCCGCTCTTCATTGACAACCCGCAAATCCTGGCCCAAGAAGGCTGGCACTACCACCTGGAATCCGTCGAAGATGACTTGATTTATAAAGGGGTCGTCTACAACGAAATGAAAGGTGCGACCGCCTCACCGGAAAGCCAGCTTTACCACTACACCGCACTGTCACTATACCCGGACTCCATCTACAGCCATGAATCAGGAGGCGTACCGGCTGCCATACCGAGCCTGACCCAGGAAGAATTTATCGACTATCATGAAACATATTACCACCCATCCAACTCCTTAACCGTCCTATATGGCGACTTGGACATCGATCAAGCCTTCAACCACCTGTCCGAATATTTTGATGGAAAAGGGAAATTAGAGGACCCGATTGATGTCGCTTTTGACATAGAAGCGCCTGAAAGTAAGACCTTTGAAGCCACTTACTCAATTACAGAAGGTGACGATCCAAAAGATAAAGACTACCTGGCCTTAAATTGGCATGTGGGCACTGCGGATGACGTATTGGAAAACCAGGCTCTGGAAATATTAGAAGAAATCCTTCTAGGAAACCAACAGTCACCCTTGCGTAAAGCTTTACTGGACGCAGAAATTGGCGGCGATATCTCAGGCGGCCTTGACCGCGTCGGTTTCCCGCTAGTCTTTAATATTACTGCCAAATATTCCGACGCCAGTAAAATGGATGAATTTAAAGAAGTAGTCAAAAATACCTTAACTGATTTAGTGGAAAAAGGAATCGATTCTGAACTCATCCAGGCATCCATCAATAAAATTGTTTTCCAATTAAAAGAACAAGTAATTTCTGAATCCAGCCCCCGCGGTGTAATTTATGCGATTTCCGCTTATGAAACTTGGTTATACGGCGGTATGCCTTATGACGGCTTGGAGTTTTCAGAAACGATTGAAGAATTACGCGGATTATCCGAAAATGGATATTTCGAAAAATTAATCCAGGAAAAGCTTTTAAATAACGACCACCGGGTAGCGCTGACTTTAAAAGCAGAACCGGGTAAAAATGATAAGCTTGAAGCAGAACTCCATCAAGAACTCCAGGAATATAAAGCCGGTTTAGAAGAAGCAGAACTGCAACAACTGGTTGAAGAAACCCAGCAGCTGATTGAACGTCAGGAAAGCGCCGATTCACCGGAAGACTTGGCTAAAATTCCAAGCTTAAGCCGGGAAGATTTATCAACTGAAGTTGAACACCTGCCAATTGAAAAAACAGGGCTGTTCGAAGAAGGAGAAAATAACCTTTTCTACCAGGCCGACCTCTTTACTTCCGGTATTGATTATGTTGATTTCTATTTAGATATTGCCGACCTTCCCAGCGAGGATTACAGCCTTTTATCTCTAATCAGTAACCTTTTAAGCAATTTGGCGACTGAAAACCTTTCGGTCGAAGCCTTGCAGCGAAAAATTGACCTGCATACAGGCGGTATTCACGCGGGTGTCCGCACCTTTACTGATGTTAAAAATAAAGTAAAACCTTACTTCGTTTTAACGGGTAAAGCGCTGGAAGCTTCACTGGATGAGCTCTTGGAATTAATGTTTGATATTTTAGCTAATACGCTCTTTGATGATGAAAAAGAAATCTATCAAATTATCCAGCGTTTAATTTCCCAGTTTGAAATGATGATTAACTATCAATCCCATGTCTTGGCCGCTAACCGCGCCATGAGTCATTGGACGGCCGATGCCAAGTTGAGTGAATATACCAACGGCATTGACTATTTCTACTTCTTAAAAGAACAGCGTCAACTCATCTTAGACGGTAAATTCTTTGCCCTGTCTCAACGCCTGAAAGACGGTCTGGCTAAATTAATTAATAAAGCCCGCCTCAATCTTTTATATATCGGCGACCAGGAGCGCAGTCAAATTGTTAAAGAAAAAGTATTGGCTGCTTTCGACGGAGTGGAAACAGAAAACCTGGCTTACGCTTATCATCACCAGCCCGGCAAGCGTCAAAATGAGGCTTTCCGTACGGCTCAAGACGTCAACTATGTCGGACTAGCTGCTGAAGCTGAAAACAAGCTGCCTTATAACGGCGCCAGCAATGTTTTAAGCAATGAGATTCGTTACGGCTACTTATGGAATATGATCCGCGTCAAAGGCGGGGCCTATGGTTCGATGTACCGTCATCAAAGAACCGGGAACTTTATGCTTTCCTCCTACCGTGACCCCAACATTAAAGAAACGATCGATGCTTATTACGGGCTGCCTGATTTTGTTAAAAATTTAGAAGTTTCTGAAGCGGATTTATTAAAAGATATTATTGGTACCTTAAGTCCGTTGGAGCGTCCACGTTCTGCCCGAGATAAAGGTCTGTTGGCTTTAGGTATGGAAATGACCGGTTATGGTGAAGCGGAGTTCAAGCAGTTAAAAGAAGAAGTTATTGAAACGACAGCAGAAGATATGACAGCTCTAGCTCAGCCGCTGGCGGAGGTTTTAAAAGAGTCGAGTCTGGCTGTCATTGGTAATAAGGCTCAAATTGATAAGCAGCAGGATTTATTTGATGAAATTTTTGATTTGTATTAATCCTTAGAGGAGGAAAAGTTGATGGTTCAAACAGCTCAGGCAGTGATAGATTTTTGGTTTAATTCAGGGAATGAAGAGAAGAGATTCGCCAAAGATGATGCCTTTGATGCGGAGATTGAAAGTGTGTTCGGCTCGACTTGGCTTTTAGCCAAGCAGGGCGGGTTGGCTTATTGGCGTTCTACTTTAGAAGGGCGTTTGGCGGAAATTATTGTTTTGGATCAATTTTCGCGTAATTTGATGCGCGGGCGGGCGGAAGCTTTTGAGCAGGATCTAGCGGCATTAGTCTTGGCGCAGGAGTTGGTGGCCCACGATGATTTTGACTACCTGCCTTTGGAGTATAAACAGTTCGCCTTGATGCCTTATATGCATTCTGAGTCGGCAGTAATCCAGGAAAAATCGGTGGAGCTGTTTGAAAGCCTGGGTATGGAGGAAAGTTTGGATTACGCCATCCGTCATAAGGTGATCATCGACCGTTTTGGGCGCTATCCTCATCGTAATGAGGCTATAGGGCGTGAGACGACTGTGGAAGAAGCAGCCTTCCTTCAAGAACCCAATTCAAGTTTCTAGAAAAGGGTTTGTATAAAAATAGGAGTAAAACAAGTATTTTGGTCTTTTTGAGGATATTTAAAAGACTTATGATGAAGTGTCGTGTTTGCACGACACTTCTTTTTATTATGCCAGCCCTTTTTGAGATGTATCTTTTCAAATCACTGTATTTAATCGGAATCCTGATTATAGGAAGGTTCTCAAGCACTTGAGAGCACGCTGCTCTCATAGTAGAAGGTTCTTAGAAAGGTGAGTGCCCGCATTGAGACTCGTAGCAGGCACTCAAGTACCGAGAACCTGCTGCTCAAAAAGTTGCGGGTTCTCCTGGCGCTGAATGCCTCCAACTGGTGAGGAATAAGTTTGTATTCGGATTTTTTAAAAAAGAGATTAAGTTTAAGTAAAAAATGCAATATAAAACCCGGTCTCATTGTTAACAGCGTAAAAAATTCATAGCGCACATCAACCACTTTACATGAAATGCTTAGTGGTTGAGTAGCTATGAAAGTCTGGAAATCCGTTAGGAGTGAAAGACGGTTTCGCTGTTCTTAAATAATAAGACCGGGTTTTTATATTGAATTTTAAGGCTCATGCTGTGTAGCTCTTTTATTTTTAATACTAAACCAAATTCTGCGGCTCACCTTTGATAAAGCTCTCCGTATTTTCAAACACAATACGCGCTCGGTGCTTCATGGCTTCATTAGTCAAATAACCCACATGCGGGGCTAAAATAGTATTCTTAGCCTTTAATAAAGGATAATCATTCGGCAATGGCGGCTCCATATCATACACATCAATACCAGCACCAGCCACAACCCCATCATTTAATAAATCAGCTAAAGCTTCATTATCCACCACCGGACCGCGGGCTACATTAATTAAAACAGCCCCCGGTTTCATGCAAGTCATCATTTGGCGACTGATGATTCCTTTTGTGCCATCATTTAATGGCAGATGGATGCTGATAATATCACTTTCCTGCATGACTGTTTCAAGATCTTTAAGCTCAATCCCCAGTTCTTTGGCTTCAGCTTTTTCAGAACGGTTAAAACCGATTAAATTTGCGCCAAAAGCTTTAAACAAGCGGGCAGTCTGCAGTCCGATTTCACCGGTACCGATGATACCAACGGTTTTACCTGCGATTTCCTGGCCTTGAATCAAGCCGGGGAAGTCTTCTCCTTGACGGACATCCTGGTCGCCCGCTTTTATTTCACGGTATAAAGCCAAAGTTAAACCAATTGCCAATTCAGCCACTGCTTGATTGGCATAGCCGGCCGCATTGGAAACTTTCATTCCCATTGACTTTGCCAAATCCACCGGTACATGATCCACCCCGGTGAAGGCAATATTGATAAATTGGGTGCCATCTAATTGCTCCACAACAGAAGCAGGCAGAGGATTGTTGGCCAGCATTACAATATCGGCACCTTGGCAGCGTTCAAGTAATTCCTTTTCATCCGTCGTCTTTTCAGCAAAGTAGACAAACTCATGGCCGTCTTCTTCTAAAGGAGCTGCCAATTCGCGAATATAGTCTTCGGGGACACGCAGTCCTTCAATCAACGCAATTTTCATCTCTTCAACTTCTTTCTATCGATAGTCTTTCAAATCTGATTAAACATTCAGTTAACTTACAAACCTTTTTAAAAAAATGAAGCATCTATAAGGCAGCTTTAGTCTTTAAAGTGATCGGTTTTATTCATGTCGATCAGCTGAAATTGACCCTGGCGGTACTCAACAATGGAAAGTGAGGCATTTTCCAGAGGAGGAGAGTCGTCGGGATAGTCAGCGACCAGTCCGTGGATTAAACTTTTAATCGTCAGGCCGTGACTGACAACTAGGATATTTTGATTGGTGCCAGCATGGCGGTTGAGCAGGGTTAAGAGGCCGGATTCAACGCGGTGCCAGAATTCCACATAATTTTCAGCGTGGTCATAAGGATCCACCGCTCTGACTAAGTTGATAAAACGTTCCGGATTAAAGTAATTTCTCCATTCTTCAAGGTCTTCGCCTGCTTTTTTTAGATAGTTTTTAATTTCCAAATACAGTTCGTCGGCCACTGAGCCTTCATAATAGCCAAAACTGACTTCCCGCAGTTCGGGAAAAGTTTGGAGTTTGTAGTGGTCTTTGAATTGATTCTCAGCCAGAACCAGCTGAGCGGTTTCAACGGTGCGCTGCAGATCGCTGGAATACACTGCATCGAACTGGATGTCGGTGATTCCTTTACCAGATCGTTTGATGGTTTGAATCCCTTCAGGGGTCAAGGGAGCATTGCTCCATCCTTGAATACGTCCGTAACGATTGAAATAGGTCTCGCCGTGACGCATAAAGTAAAAAGTTACACCATTGCCCATTTCGTTCCTCCTTTTTTTTCAATGTTTTTATTATACCGAATAATCGAAATAGATGCTAAAATAGTTATAAGTCGTATTGTTTACAAAGTGAGGATAGAGATGCAAAGATGAATGCTTTATGGTAATCTGGAATAGTTAATTTAGGGAAGAGGGAGAAGCATGAGTGAACAAACTAAAAATATAAATCGTGTTGCACGTTTTATTAAGACTTTTCAATTAAATAGTGATCAACTGGCTTTTGGCAGTTACGCTGCGGAGTTGTCTTACTACATCATATCGGCCATCGTACCGATTCTTTTGGCATTTACTAACGTTGTTGCACTATTACCGATCGGTGAAGGCGAATTGTTAAGCGGCTTACAAATGGTTCTTCCGGCTGAAGTGGAAGATGTGATGCTGCCCTTGATTGAGTCTTACTTGGAGAATGTATCGACTACCGTCTTTTCAGTCGGTTTGTTAATCTCTCTATGGCCGGCATCGAATGCATTTAATACCATCCAGCGCGTTTTAAACACGATTTATAAAGCAGAACCGCGGCAGAATTTCTTCTTTCAACGTGTTTTCTCTTATATATTCACCTTAGTCATTGTAGTCGTGGTAGCAGCTTTTTCCTTTGTCGTATTATTTGGAGAAACGGTGCTGCGTTTAATCAGTGATTATATTAATTTTGATTTAAGCTTTTTCATCGGGCTTTTGCAGGGTGGTTTAATACTTGGGATCATCGGGGCCTTTGTCCTGCTGGTTTTAATTTATAAGTTTATGCCGAATGTCAACTGGCCGATCAAATACTCAATTCCGGGAGCCGCTTTTTCTCTGGTCGGTTTTTTCCTGGTGTCCCAGCTTTTTAGTATTTACGTTTCTTTCGCCAATAACCTGAGTTCGAACTCAGCGATTGGAGTCTTTATTATCGTCCTGGTCTGGCTGTATTTAAATGCGACTGTCTTTGCGGTCGGAGGTTATATTAATGTTTTATATCATGATTATAAAACCAAATCCTACCGTCAAATGGTGGCGGAAGTCGTAGAATTTGAAACATATGAAAGTTCAAGTGATGATTTCAATAAAACTCAACTTGAATCTGAAATTTTACACCACCGAATCAGAAAGTCAGACTCGCAGGACTCAACAAAGGAGATTTTGAAATTTAATGAGTAGATTAAAAAAAGTTGCCAACTACAACGACAGCCGGATTGACTATGGGATTATCTTAAATGTGATTATCCTGTGTCTGATCGGTCTGGCGGTAGTCTACGCAACAACAGCGCTGGTAGAAGGGCAGGGTGTGACACCGACCCTCTATCAGGCTTTATGGTATGCCATCGGAGCATTAGTTGTCATTGTCGTCATGCAGTTTGATGCCGAACAGTATTGGAAACTGTCCACTATTTTATATGGCGCAGGCCTCGTCCTCTTAGTTTTGGTCCTCTTCTTTTATGACCGGGAAACGGCTGCATTAACAGGGGCACGATCTTGGTTTTCAATTGGACCTTTATCCTTCCAGCCTTCAGAACTGATGAAACCGGCCTTAAT
>CAYYGA010000042.1:0-3628 GCA_964471435.1 uncultured Facklamia sp. | reverse complement strand
TTTGAACAGTATCAAATCAGCCGGATTACTTCCTGGATCAGTCCCTTTTCGGACCGACAGGGGGATGCTTATCAGCTGGTGCAGAGTATTTTAGCGATTGGTTCGGGCGGTTTGACCGGAAAAGGTTTTGGGATTTCAGAAGTGCCGGTGCCGGTTCGTGAATCCGACTTTATCTTTGCGACCATCGGTGAAAACTTTGGTTTTCTCGGCAGTTCCTTTGTTTTGGTGATTTACTTCATCTTGATTTATCAAATGGTACAGACTTGTTTTGAGACACAAAATGAATTTTACACCTACATTTCAGCCGGTGTTATTTCTATGATTCTCTTCCACGTTTTGGAAAATGTCGGTATGACCATCGGTCTGCTGCCGATTACCGGTGTACCTTTACCCTTTATTTCCCAAGGGGGGTCGGCCATCATTTCCAATATGATCGGCGTGGGCTTAATCTTGTCGATGAGGTATCACCATCGTTCCTATTTCTTCTCCAATGAAGATCCTTTCCTTTTTCAATAAAAAGTAAGCACCTCTCTGATGGGCTGCTGCTGGTAATCCAGCGGGTAGCTTGAAGAGAGGTGCTTTTTAAGAATTGAAACTTATATAATTTTAAAAATAAAGACAAGTGCGCTTAAAGGGGGGGGATCGACTAAGTGAGTGCCAATTGATTTAAATAACTAGCTGCTTCGGCCTTGACGGCGGGCCAGACCTCGGTGGACTAGGTTTTCAAAAATTGCGCGGCTGGGCTGGTTAGTTTTGTAAGTTAATTCAGGATGCCACTGGACACCTACAATTGAATGATCGTCATCGCGCGATTCAAAGGCTTCAATGACATTGTCGGGACTCCAGGCTGAAACTTCCAACCCTTTGCCTAATGTTTTAATCGCCTGATGATGAATGGTGTTCACATAGTCGCCGGATGTCATAATTTGAGCCAAAGCAGAATCAGACTTTACATTAACGGCATGGGCTGTATACTCCGGTGGCGTTTTTTGAACATGCTGAATACTGAGGTTGGGAATTTCGCTTAAATCCTGATAAAGAGAGCCGCCTAAGGCAACATTAATCAATTGAAGACCGCGGCAAACGCCTAGAACAGGTTTCTTCATTTTCAAAGCAGCATGCAGCAATTCAATTTCTCTGGCATCACGCAAGGGAGAAGTGCCACCTAAAAGTAGACCCGGTTGTTCTTGGTAATGAAAAGGATTCACATCCTGTCCTCCGGTAAAAAGGAGTGCATCCACTAATTCCAGTTGCTCCTCTATGTGGCTGCTTTGGGTTAAAGGAAAAACAATTGGTATTCCTCCAACCGCCTGAATGACCTCTGTGTAAGCATGAGGGGTATAAGATATCTCGAAAGGATCAAAGCCTTCTTCGTGTACATAAGTTAAATTGCCGGTAATCCCAATAATAGGGCGCATCCAATCATCCTTTCGTTTTACAGTCGTTTTTAATTATACCTTAATTAATGATAAAAGGGCAAAACAATTTCACAAACTCCTTCCTTCAATTTTAATTGTTCGCCCTTTTTCATAAAAAAATGGTAAACTTATTTCAATTGATGAAAGAAAGGGTTAGCGATGGATTTTCAAAAAGCGGTACAAGAAGTGAAGAAGACGGGCGTCCCTCCTGTTTTAACCTTGCAGGGGAGTGAGGACTATTTATTGTCTCAGTTTCGTGAGTTAGTGGCTCAATTGATTGAAGATAAAGAAGGTGAGTTGGACTTAACCACCATTGACCTGGAAGAAGAATCGATTGACCGGGTGCTGGATGAGGCGGAAATGTATTCTTTCTTTGTCAGTCAACGTTTAATTATCGTGGAGTATGTCGATTTTTTATCGACTACGCCTAAGGTAAAGTTGACGGACGGTGAGCAGAAGCGGTTGTTAGACTATTTAGATAATCCTAATCCGGCCACCCATTTAGTCTTCGTAATGCCTCATGATCAAATAGATAAACGACGCAAATTGAGTAAGACTTTTTTGAAGCAGACTTTTTTTGTCAACTGCAGTCCTTTAGATGAAGGCCAGGTGACACGGTATGTGGAGCAGTATTTGCAGGGAAGTCATTTAGATATCAGCCGGGATGCGGTCAATGAATTATTAGGCCGGGTCAATTTTCAAATGAGTATGGCTATTGCGGAAATTGAAAAGTTGAAACAGTATGCGCAGTCGGGTTCTAAAATAACCGTGGAGGTTGTCAGACAGTTAGTCAGCCGGTCGTTGGAGTCGGACGTCTTTGAATTAACCAATGCGATTATGCGGCGCAATATCCAGGCAGCTGTGCAGATTTATCAAGACTTAATTTTAATGAAGCATGAACCGATTCAACTGCATGCACTGATAGTTTCGCAGTTCCGCTTGTTGATTCAAGTGAAATTGTTGCAGGCTCAAGGTTTGATGCAAAATGATATTGCCAAAAGTTTAGGAGTGCATCCTTACCGGGTGAAGCTGGCTTTACAATCGAGCAGACGGTTTGAGTTAAGCAGATTAGCTGCTCTTTATGCTCAGTTGATTGAAGCTGATTTTCAGATGAAAACAGGAGAAGGGCAAAAAGAAACAGCTTTTTATTTAATTTTGACCCGAATTATGCAACTATAGATAAAATAAAAAGACAACAGCCAATAGAAGGGAAGATTTGATGACTAAAATTCAAATTGGGATTATCGGTTATGGAAACTTAGGTAGAGGCGTTGTAACTGCCTTGGAGGCCCAAGAGGATATGGAGTTAAAGGCCATTTTTTCCCGCCGGGGACCAGAAGGGGTAGATGATGCGCCTGCCGGAGTGAAGGTGGAGCATGTCGACCAGATAGAAAAATATAAAGACATTGATGTGATGATTTTATGCGGCGGCTCGGCTAAAGATCTACCGGAGCAGACGCCTCATTATTCGCAATATTTCAACACGGTCGACTCATTTGATAATCATGCCCAGATTCCCGAGCATTATAAAAAAGTTGATCAAGCAGCGGGGGAAAATGGCCATATTTCAGTGATTTCAGTCGGCTGGGACCCAGGCCTGTTTTCTATGAACCGTTTAACAGCAGAAGCCATTTTACCAAAAGGAAATACTTACACTTTTTGGGGTAAAGGTTTAAGTCAGGGACATTCAGATGCGGTCCGCCGGGTTGAAGGCGTGAAAGACGGAGTGCAGTATACACTGCCGGATGAAGCGGCCATGGAAAGAGTGCGTGCAGGAGAAAATCCCGACCTTTCTACCGGTGAAAAGCACCGCCGCCAATGTTTTGTAGTTTTAGAAGAAGGGGCAGATGAAAAAGGAGTCGCCGAAGCGATTCAAACTATGCCCGACTATTTTGCGGATTATGAAACGGAAGTCAACTTTATCAGCCAGGCGGAATTGGACCGGGATCATCAAGCCATGCCTCATGGCGGCAAGGTGATGCGGTCAGCTAAAACGGGCCAAGACAACTTGCAGCTATATGAATTTTCCTTATCGCTGGATTCCAACCCGGAATTTACAGCCTCTGTTTTAGTCGCCTACGCCCGAGCTGCCTACAAAATCAACCAGCGCGGCGAAAAGGGTGCCCGAACTATATTTGACATAGCCTTGGCTGATATTAGCCCTAAGTCTCATTTAGAATTACTTCAAAATCTGTTATAATAAAGGAATG
>CAYYGA010000041.1:0-11884 GCA_964471435.1 uncultured Facklamia sp. | reverse complement strand
CAATTGAGGACGTATTCTCAATTACTGGTCGTGGTACAGTTGCTACTGGACGTGTTGAGCGTGGACAAGTTCGTGTTGGTGACGAAGTTGATATTGTAGGTATTAATGAGAAAACTACTAAATCAATTGTAACCGGAGTAGAAATGTTCCGTAAAATGTTAGACTATGCTGAAGCTGGAGATAACATCGGTGCTTTACTACGTGGTGTTACGCGTGATGATATCGAACGTGGACAAGTATTAGCTGCGCCTGGTACAATCACACCTCATACTAAATTCGAAGCTGAAGTTTATGTATTATCAAAAGAAGAGGGTGGACGTCATACTCCATTCTTTACTAACTACCGTCCTCAATTCTACTTCCGTACAACAGACGTTACAGGTGTTGTAGAATTACCAGAAGGAACTGAAATGGTTATGCCTGGAGATAACGTAGCAATGACAGTTGAATTAATTCACCCAATCGCTATTGAAGACGGAACTCGTTTCTCAATCCGTGAAGGTGGACGTACTGTTGGTGCTGGTACAGTATCTAAAATCATCGGTTAATTATAAATATTTTAATCATCAAGCATTCTGCTAAGCAGGATGCTTTTTTTGTAGAGAAAACTAAAAACTTAACATTACCCCTGGCTTCTTCTGAAAATAAATAAAAAAAGCGCCCTGTATGGGCGTTTTTTTTATCTCCTAAGCAAATGAAGCATTGTAGATTCCTAAAATGTGCTCAGATAATTCTTCTATGGACTGGTTTTCAATATTAATAACCTCTGCTCCTAATTTATAGTAAAGATCTTCAGCAAAAATTAATTCCTGCTTTACACGTTCTAAATTAGAGTAAGAAGCACCGGATCCTAAGCCCATCATTTCAACTCTTTTTTGGCGAATGCTTTGAATATAAAGAGGTGAAGCAGTAAGACCAAAAATGCGTTTAGATTCTGCATTATATATTTCCTCCGGAATATGTACTTCCGGGAAAATAGGTAGATTGGCTACTTTATAAGATTTATTAGCCATATACATACTTAAAGGAGTTTTAGATGAACGAGAAACTCCTAACAAAATAATATCTGCTAATTCAAAACCTTTACGGTTTTTTCCATCATCATATTTAACAGCAAATTCAATGGCTTGAATGCGATCGAAATAGTGATCATCTAAACGATGAAGTTGTCCATATTTTTCAGTAGGCTCTAAATCTGTTTGATTAGTAATAATCGTCATTAACTCACGAATCACATTATAGTAAGCGAGTGAATGCTCAGATGCAAAATCCCGGGCATAATTGTCCAGTTCTCTATTAACTAAAGTGGTCACAATAATTGCATTTACTTTTTGTGCCTCAATTAATACAGGTTGAAGTTCTTCCATATTATTAATGAAAGGGAAACGTTTCATACTTTTTTGTGTTAATGAGGGAAACTGGGCTAAAGCAGCGTTTGTTGCTCTTAAGGCAGTTTCACCTACAGAGTCCGATATAATATAAAATTTCGGTTGGTTGTCTAAGGTCATCTTATTCCTCCGAATTGCAAAGGTCCACAAGAAAATCGACGATATTTGATTTTGTAATTTTACCAATGACTTTGTAGTCTGGTGTAACAATTGGTAAAGAATCAATTTGATGTTGAGAAAGTAATTGAGCAGCTTCTAATACAGATTGATCAGCCTGCGCTACGATAATATTCGGCATGCGGGTCATAATGACTGCTAAAGCTGTTTGAGTATTTTGTCCTAATATCGATCTGAGTAAATCTTTTCTAGAGACCAGGCCTGTTAATTTTTCTGTTTCATTGTCTATAACATAGAGTGTTCCAGCATCATACATGAAAAGTTCTGTGATACCATCTAATACAGAAGTATCTGGAGTTACGATAAGTGGTTGTATCATTAAATCTTTTATAGGATGTTCAGTTAAGCTCTCGGCCAGCAAAGAGTTCTGGGTCATGCCTGAATAGATATAACCAACTTTTTGACGGGCATCCAAGATGCCCGTCATTGTCAGTACGGCAAAATCACTTCTGAGTGTGGACTTGGTAAGGCCTAAATGCTGCGCAATCAAGTCTCCGCTGATAGGTTCATTCTCTTTAACAATCTGAATAATTTGCTTTTGTCTCTGAGACAGCTTCATTGTCCACCTCCTCTATTTAGGGTTTATTTGCTTTTTATGGCGCTTTGAGCAGCTGCTAATTGAGCAATAGGAATACGATAAGGTGAGCATGATACATAACTTAATCCAATATGTTGGAAGAATTCAATCGACAGTGGATCACCGCCTAATTCTCCACAAACACCTACTTTAAGACTCGGCTTGGCATCACGGCCTTTTTCAGTTGCAATTTTAATGAGTTCGCCAACAGCTTCACGGTCTACTGTCTGGAAGGGATCATTAGATAGTACGCCTTCATCTAAATATTGATTCAGGAATTTACCTGCATCATCTCTTGAATAGCCAAAGGCCAACTGTGTTAAATCGTTAGTACCAAAGCTGAAAAAGTCACTATCCTGTGCTAGGGCATCAGCAGTTAAACATGCTCTTGGTGTTTCAACCATCGTCCCGACAGCATAAGAAATCTGCATATTATTATCAGCAATAATTTGATCTAAATGAGCTTCAATTTTTTTCTTTAATCGAGTCAACTCTTCTTTAGAACTGACTAAAGGAATCATAATTTCCGGTTTTACAGCAATCCCTTCTTTTGCTTGAATCCATGCACTACGCAGAACAGATTCTGCCTGCATTATGTATAGGTCTGGATAAGACATACCCATACGACATCCACGATGTCCCATCATAGGGTTAACTTCAGCCATAGAACTTACACGGTCTGTTAATTCAGCCGTCGTCATATTTAAATCTTTAGCAACTTGCTCAATTTCAGTTTTACTATGCGGCAGGAACTCGTGTAATGGAGCATCAAGTAAGCGTACAGTTACTGGTTTATCTTTCATTAAGGCAAAAATAGATTCAAAATCTTCCACTTGATACACTTTAATAGCTTCTAAAGCTTTTTGTTGCTGTTCCTTGTCTTTAGATAATAAAAATTGACGGATAGCTATCAGACGGTTAGGTTCAAAAAACATGTGTTCAGTTCGGACTAAACCAATACCACTAGCTCCAAAGTCTAATCCATTTTGAATATCACTTTCTGTTTCGGCATTCATACGAATACCCATAGTAGAATTCTCGCGGGCCCATTCTAGAATTTGATCAAAGTCTTCATTTGCTCCACCTGGAGTGGTGTCTACTTCACCCCTATAAAGAGTTCCTGTTGAACCATCAACAGAAATAGTATCTCCTTCAACTAACTTTCCACCAGGATAGGTCAACATTTTATTAGACTCATTTATCTCAAGTTCACTGCACCCGGCTACACAACATTTACCCATCCCTCTGGCTACAACTGCGGCGTGTGAGGTCATACC
Organism: uncultured Facklamia sp.; assembly: GCA_964471435.1. Classification (GTDB taxonomy): domain Bacteria; phylum Bacillota; class Bacilli; order Lactobacillales; family Aerococcaceae; genus Facklamia. The sequence goes on along the minus strand of CAYYGA010000041.1, from coordinate 8,465 downwards.
ACCTTGGCTTGTAACAATGGCTTCTGCAGAATACATGCCTACGATATCTTCCGGGGAGGTTTCATGACGTACTAAAACTACTTTTTTGCCGGCATCTGTCCACTCTTTAGCAGTAGCAGCATCGAACACCACTTGTCCGGTAGCCGCACCAGGTGAGGCTGGCAACCCCTTATCTGAAATAACTGTTGCAAGCTGCAGAGCCCTTTCATCAAAAGTTGGGTGAAGTAACTGATTTAAAGAATCAGGTGAAATTGTAAGTAATGCTTCTTCTTGAGAAAGCAATCCTTCTTCTACAAAATCAACAGCTATTTTTACAGCGGCATGAGCAGTTCTCTTACCATTTCGAGTTTGTAGTAAGTAAAGCTTGCCTTCCTCAATCGTGAACTCTATATCTTGCATATTTTTATAATGTTTTTCCAATTGAGTGGTTAATTCTAAAATTTCATCATAAATATTCGGCATTTGGTCTTTCAAACGAGTAATAGACATTGGAGTACGGATGCCGGCCACCACATCTTCTCCTTGTGCATTTGTTAAGTATTCACCATATAGCTCATGATCTCCGTTGGCAGGGTTACGCGTAAAGAGGACTCCCGTACCGCTCGTTTCGCCTCTATTTCCAAATACCATCTCTTGAATATTAACAGCTGTTCCCAGTGAGTCAGGTATATTATTCATGCGTCTATAAACTTTTGCCCGATCATTATCCCAAGATTTAAAGACTGCTTCAACTGCTGCAAAGATCTGTTGATTTACATCTTGCGGGAAGGGATGACCTAACTCATCTACAAATACTTGATTGAATTCTTGAACAATTTGTTTTAAGTCATCTGCTGTAAACTGGCTGTCAGTTAAATAATTATTCTTTTCTCTGTGTTGAGTTAAGATATTCTCAAAAAGCTTTCCTTCAATGTCATAAACAACATTACCGTACATTTGTAGTAAACGACGGTAGCAGTCGTAAGCAAAAGGTTCATTTTGGGTTAAGTTTGCTAATTTTATTACATTTTCATCGTTCAAACCGAGATTTAAAATGGTATCCATCATACCTGGCATTGAAAATTTTGCTCCTGAACGAACAGAAACTAATAAAAGATTAGTGTCGTTATTAAACTGCTTATTGATACTGTCTTCTAAGTGCTTAACAGCTTCGATTATTTCTTTTTTTAACTCCTCACTCAATTCATTAGAATGATCTAAATATTCTAAACAGGCTGCTGTAGTGATTGTGAAACCTTGTGGAACTGGCAAACCTAACTGAGTCATTTCAGCCAAATTACTTCCTTTTCCACCTAATAAGTCCTTCATCGAAGCGTTTCCTTCATTAAAAGCGTATACTCTTTGCAAATTTAAGCCCTCCTATAATTTAAAAAAGCGGTTTTTTAAATTATATAACGCGTACTATTAGAATGTCAATGTGAATGATTGAGTTATTTGATTAAAATTTAAAATGATTCTTTTAGAAGTAGTATAAGTAAAAGTAATAAGAATGGATAAGTTAGACAATTTAATGACTTTTTAGTAATATTAGGCTATATGGTTGTGAAGTTTACAAGCATAAATAGATTATTATGCAAAATTAATAAATTTAATTATTGGGGGCTCTTAAGATGAGAATTATAGTTGCTGGTGGAGATGGGTTTTGCGGATGGCCAACTGCTTTATATTTATCTAACCGTGGCCATGAAGTAGCCATTTTAGATAATTTAGTTCGTCGTGAAATCGATAATGAGTTAAACTCGAATTCATTAACACCGATTGCACCAATTGAAGACCGTGTAGCAAAATGGAAAGAGTTAACTGATAAAGATATACAATTATATTTAGGTGATTTGAATGATTATGATTTCTTATCAGATGTCTTTCAAGAATTTAAGCCGGAGGCTTTTGTACACTATGCTGAGCAGCGTTCGGCACCTTATTCTATGATTTCTCGTGAACACACCATTTATACACAATCTAATAACGTATTAGGTAATTTAAATGTTTTGTACGCAATTAAAGATTTTGCACCGGATTGTCACTTGATTAAATTAGGAACAATGGGTGAGTATGGTACACCGAATATTGAAGTTGAAGAAGGCTGGCTGGAAGTAGAACATAAAGGACGTAAAGACCGTGTCCTTTTTCCTAAAAAACCAGGTTCTTACTACCATTTAACAAAAGTTCATGATTCACATAATATTGAGTTTGCATGTCGTACATGGGGAATCCGTGCTACCGATTTAAATCAAGGAGTCGTTTATGGGGTAAACACAGCAGAAACTGCTATGGATCCGGTATTGCATAACCGTTTCGACTATGATGGTATTTACGGTACAGTCTTAAATCGTTTTATTGTTCAAGCAGCTAACGATTTACCTTTATCGGTTTATGGTAAAGGCGGGCAGACAAGAGGTTTTATTCATATAGAAGATACTGTACGCTGTATTGAAATTGCAGCTTTAAATCCTGCTGAGCGTGGAGAGTTTAAAGTATATAATCAAATTACAGAAACTTTCTCTGTGCTGGAACTAGCAGAAATGGTTGAAAAAGCAGCTCAAGACCATTTTGACATTAATGCAAAAGTTGAACATGTAGATAATCCACGTGTTGAAGCTGAAGAACATTACTTCTCCGCAGTCTATACTGCTCTTCAAGAATTAGGTTTAGAACCTCACTTGTTAACGGATAAAGTAATTGCTGATATTCTTCAATTAGCGATTGATAATAAAGATCGTCTAAAAGATAATAATGTTATGAACTCACCTTCTTGGAAATAACCGATGAGAATTGCAATTGTTACTGAAACCTTTTTACCATCTACAGATGGGGTAGTGACACGTCTAACTCGTGCAATAGATTATATGTCCCGTCAAGGTCATGAATTATTAGTGATCGCACCAGATATCGAAGGTTTACCAACGGAGTATAAAGGAGCGAAAGTCGTGGGCGCAAAAACCGTGACTTTCTTTCTTTATAAACAAAGACCTTGGGCTATACCTCATAAAAAGGTGAAAGGTTGGTTGGAAGAATTCCAACCTGATATAGTGCATGCTGTTAACCCTGCATCTTTAACAGCAAGTGCAGTTCATTATGCTAAAAAAATGTCGCTACCATTAATATGCAGCTTTCATACTAATTTACCGGCTTATACTGCCCGCTATGGGATAGGCTTTGTTGAGCCATTGTTATGGAAGTATCTAAGAAACCTCCATAATAAAGCGCCTTTAAATCTAGTTACCAGTAAAGCAATGTTTGATACTTTAGAAGAACAAAAAATTCATGGCTTACGTATCTTGCCTAAAGGCGTCGACACTATCAACCGCCATCCTCGGTTTAAAAGTATGGAGATGCGGCAGCAGCTCACTCAAGGGCAGACCGATAAGAAACTTCTAATATTTGTAGGCCGGCTGGCACCTGAAAAAGCAATTGATACTTTAAGACCACTTTTCGATCAGAGAAATGATATTTGTTTGGCAATTGTGGGTAATGGACCTGCAAAAGAATCATTGATGAAGACCTTTAAAGGAACTGACACTGTTTTTACAGGTTTTTTACATGGTGAAGAACTCTCAAAAGCATATGCTTCAGCAGATGCCTTTGTCTTTCCATCAACAAGCGAAACTTTAGGGTTAGTCATTACTGAATCGATGGCTTCTGGTACACCAGTTGTCGCTGCATACAGCGAACCAACTGTAGAGCAAATCCAGCATGGAGAAAATGGGTTCATTTATGAAGCAGAGTCGCTGCTATCTTTAAATGAAGCGATTGATTTGCTGGGGGACGAGAAGTTAATTGAGAGTGTGAAAGTAAAAGCGCGTAAATATGCAGAGCAGTTTTCCTGGGATAAGGCCTCTCAAGCTATGATTGATGCCTACGAAGAAACATTGACCTATTATCAATAAAAAGAGCCCTTTCGGAGCTCTTTTTTTATTTGAAAAGTCATTTTCAGAAGCAAAGATAATTTTTCTTCTATATAATATCGTTTAATCAGCCATTTATAAGAATGATATTTGATGAGGTCAAATAAACACTTAAATAAATTCACTTTTTTCTTGACATTTTTCAAAAAGGACAGTATTATTTAACAGTTGTTAACTTTCCAGACAGATAATTCGAAGTTAAAAATAGTAGTCTTTATGGTGAAAAGAGTTGAGTTGTACAACTGTAGGACAAATTTAATTAATTCTTGTAAAGACTTGCAATTAATGACTGTATACTATATAATATTCGTTGTGTCGTTTGGAGACTATAACAAGTTTCAAGACAACCAAACCTTGATATTCAAGGAATGACAGCGATGAAGCGAGAGGTTGTGACACGCTAGGACGAGTTGCCAAGGACTAGTGAGTTAGTAATTCTTGTGGAGTGAGTCAAACATTTATTTTGACGAGGAGGAAATAAAATGGCAAAACAAAAAATTCGTATCCGTTTGAAAGCATATGAGCACCGTGCTCTAGATGTATCAGCGGCAAAAATTGTAGAATCTGCAGCAAGAACCGGGGCGCAAACGGCTGGGCCAATCCCATTACCAACAGAACGTTCAGTATTTACTGTTATCCGTTCACCCCACAAATATAAAGATTCTCGTGAACAATTCGAAATGCGCACTCACAAACGTTTAATCGACATTCTTGAGCCGACTGCTAAAACAGTAGATGCTTTAATGAAGTTAGATTTACCAAGTGGTGTAGACGTCGAAATCAAATTATAAAATTAAAAAATAATAGGAGGTGTACTCATGACCAAAGGAATCTTAGGAACAAAAGTCGGTATGACACAGTTCTTCACGGAAAATGGCGAATTAATCCCCGTAACTGTTGTTGAAGCTCCAGCAAACGTGGTACTTCAAGTTAAAACAAAAGAAAATGATGGTTACGAAGCAGTTCAGTTAGGTTATCAAGATAAACGTGAAGTATTAGCAAACAAACCGCACAAAGGTCATGTAGCAAAAGCAAATGCTACTCCTAAGCGCTTCATTCGCGAGTTTCGTGATGTTGAGCTGGGAGATTATGAAGTAGGACAGGAAATCACAATTGAAACTTTCGAAGTTGGTGACATCGTAGATGTTACGGGTACATCGAAAGGTAAAGGTTTCCAAGGGGTTATCAAGCGTCATGGACAAGCTCGTGGACCAATGTCTCACGGATCACGTTTCCATCGTCGTCCCGGAGCAATGGCAATGGCCGCTACTCCTTCTCGCGTTTTCAAAGGTAAAAAACTAGCTGGTCAAATGGGTGGCGATCGAGTAACGATTCAAAATCTGGAAATTGTTTCAATTGACCCGGAAAACAATGTTATCTTAATCAAAGGGAACGTACCTGGAGCTAAAAAATCATTAGTCGAAATTAAACAATCCATTAAATCAGTTAAATAATATCTAGGAAGGGAGGAACGAGCAAATGCCTAAAGTTACATTATTCAAACAAGACGGGTCACAAGCCGGAGAAGTGGAATTAAACGAAGCAATCTTTGGTATCGAACCGAATGAAGCAGTTATTTTCGAGTCAGTAATTATGCAACGTGCATCATTGCGTCAAGGAACTCATGCGGTTAAAAACCGTTCTGCTGTACGTGGAGGCGGACGGAAGCCTTGGAGACAAAAAGGAACAGGACGTGCACGTCAAGGTTCAATCCGTTCACCACAATGGGTAGGCGGTGGAGTTGTATTTGGCCCCACACCTCGTTCATATAAGTACAATTTAAATAGAAAAGTGCGTCACTTAGCATTAGTTTCAGCACTATCACAAAAAGTAGCAGAAGATAAATTCACAGTCATTGAAGGTTTATCATTTGAAACACCAAAAACTAAAGAGTTTAAACAAGTATTAGCAAACTTGAATGCAGACACAAAATTATTAGTTGTTTTAGAAAATGAAAATGAAACAGCTTATCTTGCAGCACGTAACATTCCGAATGTTAAAGTGATTGATGAAGAAAACTTAAATGTTCTTGATTTAATCAATGCTGATCGCGTGTTAATCACTCAAGCTGCTCTTTCTACAGTAGAGGAGGCTCTAGCATAATGCAATTATCAGAAGTAATACTACGTCCAGTCATTACAGAGCAATCTATGTTAGCAATCGATGATAACAAATATACATTTGAAGTAGATCGTCGTGCTAATAAAACTCATATTAAACAAGCTGTTGAAGCCATGTTTGATGGAGTTGAGGTAGCTAAAGTGAACACTATCAACGTTGACGGCAAAGCAAAGCGTGTGGGCCGTCACTCTGGATATTCTCGTAAATATAAAAAAGCTATCATCACATTAACCGATGATTCAAACCGTATTGATTTATTTGGCGAAGACGCTGAGTAACATTTTCCAAATATTAAAATAGGAGGTTAACAAAGTGGCATTAAAACATTATAAAGCGATCACGAATGGCCGTCGTAATATGACGGGATATGACTTTTCAGAAATCACTACTGATAAACCTGAAAAAACTTTATTAGATTCAAAGAAACAACGCGCTGGTCGTAGTAAACAAGGTAAAATCACCGTTCGTCATAGAGGTGGCGGAAACAAACGTGCTTACCGTATAATTGACTTCAAACGTAACAAAGATGGTGTGATCGGAACAGTTGCAACTGTTGAATACGATCCAAACCGTACAGCAAACATCGCATTAATTCACTATGAAGATGGAGTAAAGACTTACATTATTGCTCCTAAAGGAATTAAAGTCGGCCAAAAAATTGAATCAGGTGAAAACGCCGATATTCAAATTGGGAATGCATTACCATTAGTAAACATTCCAGTAGGTACTTTCATTCATAACATTGAATTAAAACCTGGCAAAGGTGCTCAATTAGTTAGAGCAGCAGGTGCGAGTGCGCAAGTTCTTGGTCAAGAAGGTAAATATACGTTAGTACGTTTAAATTCAGGTGAAGTACGTATGATTTTATCAACTTGTCGTGCAACTATTGGAGTTGTAGGTAACGAGCAGCATGAATTAATCAATGTGGGTAAAGCAGGTCGTTCACGTTGGTTATCAAAACGCCCTACAGTACGTGGATCAGTTATGAACCCTAACGATCACCCACACGGTGGTGGTGAAGGTCGTACACCAATTGGACGTCCATCGCCAATGACGCCTTGGGGTAAAAAAGCTATTGGTGTTAAAACACGTAATCCTAAGAAAAAATCAAGTAAATTAATCGTACGCGGACGTAAAAAATAATATCCGGTAAATTTTTGAAGGGAGGGCTACAGCTTGGCTCGTAGTTTAAAAAAAGGACCTTTTATCGATGAACATTTAATGAAAAAGGTAGAAGCGCAACAAGATGCAAAAAAGAAACAAGTTATTAAAACTTGGTCTCGTCGTTCAACAATTTTCCCTAATTTTATTGGGTTGACAATTGCAGTATACGACGGTCGCAAACATGTTCCGGTATATATTCAAGAAGATATGGTCGGCCATAAATTAGGCGAGTTTGTTCCAACACGTACTTATAGAGGACACGTGGAAGACAGACAAACTAAAAAACGCTAGTAAGGGGAGGTAAATAATATGACTGAACAAATTACATCTGCAAAAGCAATTGCTAAAACAGTTCGAATTGCCCCTCGTAAAGTACGTTTAGTAGTGGACCTTATTCGAGGCAAACAAGTAGGTGAAGCTATGGCGATTTTAAAATTCACGCCAAGAGGCGCATCACCAGTTGTAGAAAAAGTTTTAAAATCAGCGATTGCAAATGCTGAACATAATTATGATTTAGATTTAGAAACACTGTACGTAAAAGAAGCTTATGTAGACGAAGGACCAACTATGAAACGTTTCCGTCCGAGAGCTAAAGGCTCTGCTTCTCAAATCTTAAAACGTACAAGCCACATTACAATCGTGGTATCAGAAAAAGAGGAGGCTTAATATGGGACAAAAAGTACATCCAATTGGAATGCGTGTTGGCGTTATTCGTGATTGGGATGCCAAATGGTATGCTGATAAACAATTCGCTGACTTTTTACATGAAGACTTAAATATTCGTGAATATTTGAATAAAAAATTGTCTGATGCCTCTATTTCAACGATCCAAATTGAACGTGCGGCAAACAGAGTAGTAGTATCAATTCATACTGCTAAACCTGGTATGGTAATCGGTAAAGGTGGTTCTGAAGTTGATTCATTAAGAACTGCTTTAAATAAATTAACAGGTAAACAAGTACATATTAATATTGTTGAAATTAAAGAGCCAGCATTAGATGCTAAATTAGTCGCAGAAGATATTGCTCAGCAATTAGAAAACCGTGTTGCTTTCCGTCGTGCTCAAAAACAAGCGATTCAACGTGTAATGAAAGCTGGCGCAGAAGGTGTTAAAACAATGGTTTCTGGTCGATTAAACGGTGCAGATATGGCACGTACTGAGCACTATACTGAAGGAACAGTTCCTTTACATACATTACGTTCAGATATCGACTATGCTTGGGAAGAAGCAGATACTCAATATGGTAAATTAGGTGTTAAAGTTTGGATTTGCCG
>CAYYGA010000040.1:3393-12506 GCA_964471435.1 uncultured Facklamia sp. | reverse complement strand
GTATTCCTTTTTCAGTAAAATCAATTTGTCATAGACCTCGTCAGTAAAAGCTTCTTTAGTACGGCTCCACTTTTCTTCCCCGGTTAGGAAATTTAAATAAACACCTTTTTTGGAAAATGGTTGTAATTCATCTCTAAGGCTGTCGGCTATTTCCATAAAAGCAGCTTTTGTTTCAGAAGTAGGAACGGCTCCCAGCAATTTGAGAATAAGGGGAGCATCATGTTGACTGAAGGCCACCGCATCCTTATCTATTTCAGCCACCGCGCCTCCTGCATGATGGATTTGTGCTAACAGAAGGGGAGTCGGCTGTCCTTTTTGAGGAATCACTCTCTCTATTAAACTATCCACCACTTCATCCGATAAGTCATTTAGGATAATATTAGTAGCCATAGCAGCGGAAGGCTCTTTAGGGTCATTACTGATTCTATCTACCTTTCGAAATGGCATCGTTTCAAATAAATTCTCCAGCGGTTTTTCCCAGTCCAGCCAATCATTGACGAAGTCAAAACCTTCTTCCGACAAACCAGAAAAACAGCCGTGAATCAGAATGAAGGACTTGCCTTGCATAAATTCAGGTATAAAAGGTAAAGAAGGTATATTCATAATCGAGATAGAAGTGGTCCACTCATTATCTAAGTCTTTAATGACTTCTTGATAACGGCTAAGAGCTTCTCGGGCCTTTTCGCCGGGGTACATTAGGCTACCGGCATAAACAGTTTCCACCGGGAATAACTGTATGTTCATAGCTGTTACCACACCCAAAGCAGCCCCCGCACCGCTTAGACCCCAAAATAAATCAGCATTTTCTTCTGGACTTATATGCAAAAGCCGGCCGTCAGCTGTTACTAATTCATAAGAAAGTACATGATCGACCGCTAATCCATATTTCCGGGCTAACCAACCCATCCCTCCGCCCAGTGTGTAGCCGATGGCACCTGTATCGGTAGAAGAACCCATTAAAGGAGCCAGGCCGACATCTTGAGCTTTTTCAAGGACATCTAGCCACTTAGCACCGGCTTCAATCCAAGCAGTTCGTTGATCTGCATCGATCTTTACTTCATTCATTGAAGACACATCAATCAGCATGTTTTCATCTGCAGGTCGAGCGATCCCATGTCCTGTATTGGTAAGCGCTACTTTTATCTTATTATCCGTAGCAAACCTTACAGCTTGAATGATATCTTCCACACTTTCAGCCTGCACAATCACTTTTGGAAATTGCTCCACTGATAAATCCCAAGGCGTTCTAGCCTTATCATACTCTTCACTTCCAGCTGTTAATACCCCGCCACTGATGTTTGCTCTTAATCTTTCAAAGTCTACTTCCATTTTTTCCATCAATTCCACCTCCTGAATAAATTATAAAAATCGACAGATGCAGTGCGATAAAAGGTAATCTTTCTATGAATCAATGGGAGCATTTATATCTAAAGATCGTATCTTTAACCTCAAAATCTTTAGCAAAAGAGCAAAATAACATTGTTTTAAGTTAATAAACTAGTTGAATTATGCGCATTTTATACGTATATTTAAGAGGAAGAAAGGGGCTAAAGATATGCCGACGACACCCAGGCAAATGGTGAAATTTCTCAAGAAAAATGGGTTTAAGGAAGTTCGTCAAGACGGCTTACATCTTATCATGAGAAATGAGGGGACTAAAAAACAAACAGTGGTACCGATGCATAATAAAGATTTGGCGAAAGGAACTGAACACGCTATATTGAAGCAAGCAGGTTTAAAATAGCTCTTCGGCCTCAAGGCATGGTATCTAAATTTCATATCGGAAAGAGATGATAAAATGAGAAAAAAGGTAGTTTATCCTGCGACATTTACTCAAGACGGAGAATATATCTTTGTAGAGTTCCCTGATGTAGAAGGAGCTTTTACACAAGGAGAGAACATACAAGAAGCATATGAAATGGCAGAGGAAGTTCTGGGTGTCATCTTAGCCGATAGTAAGAATTATCCTTTAGCTAGTTCAGTCCAGGAAATAACCCAATCCTACCCCAATTCAGATGTGGCATTAGTAGGTGTTGACATTGACGCTTTTCGAAGAAAATATCGCTCAAAAACCGTCCGTAAAAATATAACTTTACCAGAATGGCTAAATGAACTAGCAGTTTCTGAAAAAATTAATGTATCTCAAGTAGCAACAGAAGCATTAAAAGAAAAGTTAGGAGTATGATTCAATAATTAAAAACACAAACTTTTAAAAAATTTAATACTGGATGAAGGAGGAGAAAAGAGTTTTTCTCCTTTTTTGTTTAGCTACACTTATGATTAAATAAATGTGGCTCAGGGTTGTTGAAAGTTTATTTAGGAAAAGAATATTTTACCACAAAGAAATGCGTTCATCTTCGGGTAAAAACATGGCATCATCTTCTTGAATATCGAAAGTTTCATAGAAGCTGTCCAGCTGTTGGACATTCAAATTAGTCCGCAGTTTGTCAGGAGCGTGTACGTCCGTTTGTAAAAGAATAGCTTCTAGTTCGGGGCGGTATTTAACAGCCCAAATGCGGGCGAAATTTTCATAAAATGCTTCGAAATCAGCTTCTTCAGTATTGTGTAAAACTTCTTCTGCAACGCTTAGACCGGCTAAGTCGGCAATGTTTTCTGTTTTGGTGAGTTCACCATTGACTGTGCCGCTTCCGTATTCCACCCCATCCCAAAAGGCAACAAACTGATCTGCACGTTTTTCAAAAGCGGTGTAATCTTCCTCGGTCCACCAATTAACAAAATTACCTTTTTCATCAAATAAGGCACCGTTAGGGTCAAAAGCATGCGATATTTCATGAGCAATCACTGCACCGATTCCACCGAGATTTTCTGAGTAAGATTGTTCCGCACTGTAAAACGGAGCTTGCAGGATAGCCGCTGGGAAGATAATCGTATTGGTCTGAGGGTCATAAAAGGCATTAACCATATAAGAAGGAATGTACCATTCCGTGCGGTCAACCGGTTCTTCATAAGTGATAATCATATCCTCCACAGACAATAAATTGTAAGCGAGGACGTTTTCGAATAGAGATATGCTGGAATCAATTTGAATTTCAGTGAAAAATCCATTATATTCGTCCGGAAACCCAATTTGAGTTTCCATTGTATCCAACTTCAAGAGTGCTTTATCGATGGTTTCCTGGCTGAGCCATTCATTATTGGTTAAACGTTTTTGATAAGCTTCAATCAACTCTTCAACCATCGCCTCTACTTCCTGCTTACTGTCTTCACCAAAATAAGTTTGGCCGTAATAATCGCCCATCACCATGGAAAAATAATCCATCGTCATTAAAGCAGCCATCTCATCTTCCGGTGGCAGCTCCTCTTGACCCGTCATCGCCATACTGAACTGGCTGCCCGCATCACGTAAATCTTCGGTGAAATAGGGAGTGTAAGTAGTCGCCAAAGATACAGTCAGCCAAGATTTAACTAAAGAAAAAGTCTCTTCATTGATAATGTCATCCATTTTCTCAAAATAGTCAGGGTTGGTCACAATGATTTCCTCAGCTTCGGTATCCCCATAATATTCCTCGTATACACCAGCAATATCAATATAGCTGGAGCTGTTTTGGAAATCTGAGAGTGGGGTAGGGTTATAAATATTTTCGATATCGGAGGCTTCTTCTGCGCTCAAAGTTGAATCTACTAGTAACTGGTCGAATTCAATTGTCTCGTCTGCCAGCCGCTCTGCCTCATCTTCTTCAAAGCCGTATAATTTGAGGACATCAAGTGTCTGCAATCTAAATAACCCCAGCATCATTTGTGACTCTATAGGATTATCGTAAGAGGTCTTATCCGGCAGAATTAAATAAGGCGTTGAAGCCATTAAAGCGTACTGTTCGGAATTCTTCATATCCGGCGTTACCCCGAGTCCAAAAACAGAAGGCAAATCCCAGCTGTACCACTCTATTAACAGTTCATTTAAGTCTTCATAATTTTCAACAGCTTCCACTTGATCAAAATAAGGTTGAATTGCATCAACACCTTGGGATTCCCGGCCTTCTTTATCGAGTGCCATTTGATAGAATTCAACCATCTCTTCTTGTTCATGACTATCCAGGGAAATATCCCCTGTGGCCATAGCAGCTAAGTCCGTTTTTAACAACTCGGTCATTTCTTCATCTAATTGATAGAAACTACCTGCAGCAAAATGGTCTGAAGGAATCTCGAGGGACTCCAAGTAGTCTGCATTAACCGCATCATAAAAATCAGTAGCAATTTGGGCTGTGTTAACCGAGTAAGTAGTTTCTTGAGCGATAACAGCAGCAGGAGCAGCGAGAGTAGTAAGAGAAAAGAATGCTACAAGACTTGATTTAAGGAACTGCTTCATCCAATTCAACCCCTTCTTTAGATAAAATGTTTACTGTTTCAATTATAGTCCTTTTATAATTTTTGTGGAAGCGTTTTAATACAGAGGTTTGAGAAAGCTGATTTATAATTAAGAACACAGTCCTCTATTTGTTTAAGAGTAGATAAATAGTGGCAGGTTTTTTTCGCAGATAATTGAAACCCTTAGTTAGGATAGATTAATTTAAAGTCCTCGTAGACTATGGGTGTATCTTCGCTAAATGACAAATTATGTGAAGAGTAGTAAGGTGCCCAGAATTCGATGTGGACACGGCGCCAATAGCCCAATGACAAATCGCCTTCGCCTTCTTTACGAGCCTGTTCCTCGGAAACTTCTTTAAAAGGTAAGACTTCCACACCGATATTTTGGATAACCCCCACAGGATGCTGGCGGCCATCTAATACAATGTCAAGTTGACCGGAGTGTGGGATAGAGTCCGTTTCGTCAGGCAAGAAATAAAGTTCATAGGCTGAAGACGTTCCAGTTTTCTTGTTGTCTAACACCAGTTGAACAAGCTCATCAGCCATCTCTTCTGTATCTCCAAAAGAAAAAGCACCGTAAGTTATTGTTGGGTTGGTACCAGTATCTTTACAAAATTGTAACCAGTAAGCTTGGATTTCTTCAGAATAAGTCATGCAGTAAAACCTCCATTTTATAAAATTTCAATTAATAATAGGGCTTGAATCAGCCTCGAAAGTGAATCAAGCTGAATAAAAAACACTTACACCCTTTAAGTAGAATCCCTAATAATTAAATTTGTTTCTAAAAAAATTTGTTTTTCAATTCGATTTTCTTTTTGGATTTTTTCATTCAATAATTCAAAGGATTGGTAACCAATCTCAAAGCGCGGCTGATTGATTGTTGTAAGGGCCGGTTTAATAATAGAAGCTATTTCAATATTATCGAATCCAACTACCGCTATGTCTTCAGGTACTTTGTGGTCATTAAAATTAGCAGCTGCTATGGCGGCGGCCGCAAATATATCCGAACTGGCAAAAATCGCATCAATTTGAGGATGTTCCTTCAAGGTATAATTCAGCTGCGACAAGGCTAAGCTGTAGTTAATGGTCGATAAGTGGATAAAGTTCTTTTCATCAAGTTCTAAGTTGTGCTGGTGGCAGGCTTGGGTGAATCCTTCCTGTCGCATGACAGCATAATGATGATTGAGCGTTGAATTTATATGCAGCAAGCGTCGTCTACCACTTTTAATAAGAAAGTCAGTGGCAGTAAAGGCTGCTTTTTGGTCATCAATTGATACAAGAGATAAATTTTTGTCAAAAATATAATCCGAGCACATGACTGTTGGAATGATATCATTTAACTTTTTAATAATTTCTACGCTGCTAAAAGGAGAAAGTGATATGATTCCAGAAGCATTAATGTCTTCTATTAAAGATAAATAATAAGCCAGGGTATCGGTATTTTTAGATTTAGTCCGGATAATTACCATATGATAGTTGGAAAGGCCGGCGGCTTTTTCAATCCCGGCAAGCACATCCACATTAAAAGGGTTGGAATAATCAGGAACAAAAACTACAATCGTCTGGGAATCACTTTTTTTAGCAGTAATCGTATAACCCGCTTCCAAAAGAGAAACAGTAATGGCTTGCTTTAAGCGACTGCTGACATTGCCTTTATTATTTAAAACCCTCGATACTGTAGCAATCGATACGCTATGATCATCCGCAATCGATTGGAGCGTGGCAGTTTTCCTTTTAGCCATATAATCACCTCGACAAAATTATACCTTAAATATCAAGGCAATGTAAATTTTACATAAGTATTTTATTTGAATAGAAGAAAGTTGCTATTATAATAAAGTAAACACTTTCATAAAGGTGTAAAGTTTACAATAAGGAGGTTTTTTGTGAAAAAAATTAAAGCAGCTATTATTGGAGCAGGTTTTATTGGCACACAACACATAAGTGCCATTCGCCGTTTACCTTTAACAGAAGTTGTGGCGATTGTTGGTTCGAACGAAGAACGAACCAAAGAATCAGCGCTGTCTCTTGGAATACCTTACTTTTATACCAGTGTTCCTGAATTACTGGAAAAACATCCTGATTTGGATGTCGTTCATAATTGTACGCCAAATGCCTTACACTATGAGTTCAACAAATTACTCATTGAAGCAGGAGTTAACATCTACTGCGAAAAACCATTTACTTTAAATGCAGCAGAATCAGCAGAATTGATTGATTTAATGCAGCATAAAAATATCAAAGGAGGGATTAATTATAATTACCGTAATAATTTAATGGTAATTGAGATGAAGGAGAGGGTAGAGCGGAAGTTAATCGGAGAGGTATGGTTTGTCAATCTAGAATATATACAAGATTGGTTGCTTTTTGAAACCGACTATGACTGGCGGATGGATGCTGACATGGGAGGAGAATCAAGAGCTATTGGAGACATTGGTTCCCACTGTTTCGATACCATTCAATATATTACCGGTGAAAAAATTGTTGCAGTAGAAGCGAAAACTTTGAAAAAGTTTAATAACCGATACTTAGATAATAAGCAAATTCCTATTAATAATGAAGATGCTGCGATTATTTTCCTGACTTTTGAAAGCGGTTTAAACGGGTTGGTAAGAGTTTCTCAAGTTTCTCCTGGTAAAAAGAATGATTTCCATATATTAATCGAAGGTGATGATCAAAGTCTGGAATGGTATCAAGAACAGCCAGACCGCTTGTTAATTGGTAACCGAGACCGCGGAAATGAAGAAATTTATGCGGCTAGCCAATATCTAACTGGAGAGGCAGCCCAAAAAGCTGTCCTGCCTAATGGACATGCAGTTGGATGGCATGATGCATTGACACAAGGAATTGATAATTTCTATCAAGCGCTACAAACAGATCAAGAAGCCAATTATGTTTCATTTGAAGAAGCGCATCATATCATGAAAGTCATTGATGCGTGTGTAGAAAGTGCTAAGCAAGAAAAGAAAATAACAATTAATTAAGGAGCTTATTATGAAAACATTAAAAAACATCTTCTTATCTCTGTTTATTTTTGTGTTGGCAATCTCAAGTGTATCCTTCGGCTCACTCGCAAGAGTAGAAGCACAAACAGAAGGCGAAATGGCTATTATCATACCGGGAGCTGAACACGGCTGGCTGGCAGGTGTGGCATATTATGCAGAACAAAAAGCAGAGGAATTAGGCATTGAAAATTACCGTATTCTTACTTCCTCAAACGTCAACGAACAAGCTTCGCAAATTGATGAAATTTTAAACCAAGATATTAGTGCAGTCGTACTTTTACCGCATACGGATGAGTTAAGACTGGCTGCTGAAAAGATTGTTGAAGCAGACATTCCTTTAATTATTTTCGACCGCCGTGTAGATGTTGATTATACTGCCTATGTAGCCGGAAGTAATCCAGAAATCGGAGAAGTGACGGCTGAATTACTTGGTGAAGAATTAGAAGGAGCAGGGAAAATTGCCGTTCTAAATAACCCAAGTGCGGGATCAGTAAGTTATGAAAGAGTCGATGCTTTTAAAGCAGTCATGGAAGAAAATTATCCGGATATAGAATTATTTGATATGACAGTCGATAACTTTACACAAGAAGCCGGCTTGCAGGCAGCCACAGATATGTTAACTGCTAATCCGGAATTAGACGCTATCTTCTCTATCGATGATGAGTCCTCCTTAGGTATTTTACAGGCAATGCGTGACGCAGGACGTGATGATATCCGCTTCTTATCAGGCGCAGGAGGAAGCCAGGCTTACTTCCAACAAATAGATGAAACTGAGGAAGTTGAACTATTTACCGCCACTTATAGCCCGGCCATGATTGGAGATGCGATTGAACAAGCTTGGAACTTATTGAACGGTGAAGAGATAGAAAAAGATCAAATTGTATCGCCAACCATTGTTAACCGTGAAAATGTCAATGAGTTTTTAGACGCTGATTCACCATACTAATAAATAAGGAAGATGTGTATGAAACCTGCAGTTGAAATGAAAAATATTAGGAAATCATTTGGAGCAAACCTTGTTTTAAATGGTGTAGATTTTACATTAATGCCAGGGTCAATTCATGCACTCTTAGGTGAGAATGGAACTGGCAAGTCAACCTTGATGAACATTCTTGCCAATATAGTTCCTAAAGATTCAGGCGAAGTGGAAGTTTTTGGTGAAAGTTATGAAGGCAACGCTATTAAAGAACACGTTGCCTTCATTCACCAAGAATTATCCCTGGTCAATGACTTAACAATATTTGAGAATGTTTTCTTAGGCCGTGAATTAAAAAAGGGGCCTTTTTTGGATAAGCGGGCCATGAAAGCAGAAACACAAAAGTATATTGACCTTCTGCAAGTGAATTTGAAACCTAATCAATTAATAGCAAGTCTGAACCCGGCATTAAAACAAATTACAGAAATACTTAGAGCTGTTATGGAAAAAGCTAAAATCATTATTATGGATGAACCTACTTCTTCCTTGACGGATGTAGAAATTGATCATGTCTTCAATGTGATTCGCAATTTGAAAGAAAATGGTGTCAGCATTATATTTATTTCTCATAAATTAAATGAAGTGCTGGAGATATGTGATACTTATACCGTCATGCGGGATGGCAGTGTCGTCACTACCGGTCAGGTGGACAGTCAATTGACCGAATACCAATTGAGCAGTTATATGGTGGGGAAGGATTTAAGTCGTGAAACAGTCTATCAGCCCCGTGAAATCGGTTCTACTATTCTCCAACTCAAAGACATGTCTAAAGGACGGGAATATAAAAATATCAATATGGAATTAAA
>CAYYGA010000040.1:0-3293 GCA_964471435.1 uncultured Facklamia sp. | reverse complement strand
ATTAAAGTAGCAGATACGAAAAATTTAATTACCTCCTTATCGGGTGGTAATCAACAAAAAGTAGTATTAGCCAAGGCTTTAGGGAGTCGGCCAGAAATTATCATATTGGATAATCCCACTCAAGGTGTGGATGTAGGAGCCAAGTTGGAAATTTATATGTTAATCATGAAATTAGCTCAAGAAGGCATCAGTTTCATTGTATTATCCAACGAATTTCCTGAAGTTTACAATGTATGTGACCGCGTTTACGTGATGTTTCACGGTGAGGTCCGGGGTGAACTGAAGCGTGAAGAAATCAATGAAAATGACATCATGCATCTTGCAACAGGAGGTAAAATCGATGGATATGAATCGTCGTGAGCAGCTGAAAGCTATTTTAGCACGGCATAGTGCTTTAATCGCATTGTTACTGTTATTTATTATTGCTTTAAGTCTAAAAGGAACGACCTTCTTTAATTATAACAATATTATCAACATTTTGATGAACAATTCCTTTATCGGAGTCATTGCATTAGGAATGACCATTATCATCCTGATTGGAGAAATTGACTTAGCCGTCGGGTCGCAAATGGCCTTAGCGGGTTTAATTGGGTTAACTGTTTTGAATAGTACTGAAAGTTTAATCCTGGCTATCTTAGGATCCGTGATGGTCGGTGCGGTTACCGGAGCCTTGACGGGAGGTGCGGTAGCGAAATTCAATATCCCCTCTTTTATTGTAACCTTGGGAACGATGCAGATTTACCGGTCAATCGCCCAATACCTCTACAACGGTGGTGGCGAGATGGCAAGTGGCTCCAAAGCAGATTTATTTACCAGTATTTCAAACACCCGCCTATTTGGTCAAATTCAAATGCCGATTGTCTACTGGCTGCTCCTAAGTGCTGTGATGATCGTAGTGGTGAATAAAACCGCCTTTGGACGCCATATTTTTGCAGTTGGAAGTAACGAGCGGGCCACCTTTTTATCTTCCGTTAATACCCATCGTATTAAAATAGGTGTGTTTACGCTTGCTGGAGTCTTAGTGTCTTTAGCGGGAGTGTTGGAAGCTTCCCGGCTGGGAAGTATGAACTCATCTTCCTCGGGACGGGCTTATGAACTAGACGCCATCGCGGCGGTTGTGATTGGTGGTACAGCCATGAGCGGTGGACGAGGCAGTATTATCGGAACCGTATTTGGAACATTGACGATTGGAATTATTAATAATTTGATGAACTTGATGGGCGTTCCAGCCTTTCTAGTTGGCGCTGTAAAAGGCTTTATCATTATAGGCGCTGTCCTCTTACAAAAAGTTCTCTCTAGAGATAAGGAGTAGATGATACGATGAAATTCGGATTATTATCCGCCATATTGGAGCACATGACTTTTGAAGAAGTGATCGATTTTGCGGCAGAACATGGCATCCAGTCGCTGGAATTAGCTTGCTGGCCGGTAGGCGTCAGTGAGCGCCGTTACGCCGGCGTATCCCATCTTGACGTGAATGATATGACGTCTGAGCGAGTTGACTATATTAAAAATTATTTAAAAGAAAGAAATGTTGAAATAGGTGCTTTAGCTTACTATCCTAATACCATGACCGCTGATGAAACAGAGCGCCAGACAATTATCGACCACTTGAAAAAAGTGATTAAAGCGGCCAATTTATTAGGTATTGAGTATGTGGGAACTTTTATCGGGCGTGATCAAAGAAAATCTGTGAGTGAAAATTTAAAGGACCTTCCCGCTATCTGGGAGCCCATTATAGAATATGCAGAAGAACAAAAGGTAAAAATTGCGATTGAAAACTGTCCAATGCTCTTCACCGAAACGGAATGGCCGGGAGGACAAAACTTGATGACTAGCCCGCCTATTTGGCGTAAAGTCTTTGACTTATTAGACAGTGATTATATTGGGCTTAACTATGATCCATCGCATTTAGTATTACTACAAATTGACTATATCCAGCCAATTGCAGAGTTTAAAGACAAACTATTCATGGTACATTTCAAAGATATAAAAATCTATCAAGAAAAGCTTAAAGAAGTTGGAATCATGGCGCTGCCATTAGAATATATGTCTTTCAAATTACCGGGATATGGTGATATCGATTGGTATGCCTTTGTTTCTGCCCTATCTGATATTGGCTTCCAAGGTCATGCCAGCATAGAAGTTGAAGACAAAGCATTTGAAAACACCGAGGAAGAGATTGAAAAAGCGGTGATTCAGAGTATCAAATATATGGAGAAAATTGTTTACTGATTATTGAGTAATACATGAACACCCTTTACATTATGGCAATAGAATCGGCCTTAGTGTATGGGGTGTTTTTTTGGAATAAAAATGGCTACAATCCTTCTGACTTTAAATTCCCACCATAAGATGGAAGCAATCTTAACTTTCTTTACGGATATTGTCCTAGAATATTTATTGCTTAGATATGTTACAATAAAAAGTTATTTTAGCATGTTTGAGAATGATGTTATAATGGAAGAAAACTATATTTAGAAATGGTGTTATAAAATGAGCAGACAGATGAACAAGCAAGAGCTCGCTTCACGAATTTGGCAAATTGCCAACGATTTAAGAGGATCAATGGATGCCTCAGAATATAAAGACTATATACTCGGTTTTATTTTTTATAAATACTTATCAGACAATGAGTACGACTTCTTAATCCGAGAAGGTTATGAAGATGCAGATATCGAACATATCTCTGAAGAAAATACGGATGAAGTTGAATGGATTCAAAACAACATCGGGTACTTTATCGCACCCAAAAATCTCTTCCAGACTTGGGTAGATTTAGGCAACCAGTTTAGTATCGATAACGTCATGACCGCTTTATCTGCCTTCCAACGAAATATCAGTAACAACCGTCAACACCAAAAAGTGTTTGGAGGGATATTCCAAACCTTAGAATCTGGCTTACAAAACTTAGGAGCCACATCTAAAACACAAACCAGACAAGTACGCGGTTTAGTTAATTTAATTAAAGACATCCCCACGATAAACGATGAATACGATGTACTAGGATATATCTACGAATACTTGATTGGTCATTTCGCAGCCGGTGCAGGTAAAAAGGCGGGAGAGTTCTACACACCCAACGAAGTGTCCCAATTCATGTCAGAAGTAATTGCTGACCACGTTAAAGATCGCAACACGATTGAAGTCTATGATCCAACTAGTGGATCGGGGACGCTTCTCATCACAATCGGGCAAGCCTATGAACTGCATCAAGATTCAGATGACAACGTCAAATACTACGCACAAGACAATATTCGCTCAACAGAAATATTAACGCGAATGAACCTCAT
>CAYYGA010000039.1:0-12709 GCA_964471435.1 uncultured Facklamia sp. | reverse complement strand
AAAAGCTTCTATTAACCGGTCCCGTGTTGGTTCAGGTAATTCTTCAAAGAGGTAATATTCATCATCTAACATCAGTTTTTTGCGTAAGCCTTCTACTTCACCTTGTTTACGCAGGCGGGCTTTTTTAGAAGGTAAGGCGTCTTCGATTTCACGCTTTACAATTTTATAATAATAATTATCTTCACCGTAGTTAATTTCTAAGGCTCCGCTGTTGGTTCTACGTTCTTCAACATTTTTATAATTATCTCCGTGAAGTTCCCACCATGATTTAATTCCTTGAATTGCTTCTTCCTCCGTCTTGTAAGAGCCGTGTTCTTTCACTACATTATTGCGACGATTAATCCAGTAGTTGGTATAAACTGTTTGTGTCATAAACTCATCCTTTCTCCTTTTATCTCTACTTCATTCTAACCTAAGGCGCAAGCGCATTCAAAAAATATGAAAAACCTTATAGAAGAATCTATTCTTTTTATTAACCGTTAAAGCTTGTTTTCATTTCCGGCTTTGCTATATAATAATTTTTGATTGTTTTTTGTTTAGATCCGTGAGGAGGTTGATGAAATGTCAGATTTAATTATACGTGATGCCAAGCTGTCAGATGCGCCAGCAGTTCGTGAAATTTATAAACCCTATGTTGAAGAATCGGTTGTCACTTTTGAGGTGGAAGTTCCGAGTGTAGAAGAGTTTGAAGACCGCATCAAACAGTGTCAAGAAACTCTAGCCTTTTTAGTGGGTGAAAAGGAGGGGCAAGTAGTTGGTTATGCTTATGGTCTACCTTTTTCACCACGACAAGCTTACCGCCATACAGCTGAATACAGTATTTATTTAAAACACGGTATCCACCGTAATGGTATGGGACAAAAGTTGTATCAAACTTTGGAAAGCCGTTTATATGAAGCTGGCATTGTCACCCTCTTAGCTTCCATTGTCAGCTCTAATGACAAGAGTGTCCGGTTCCATTTAAAGAATGGGTTTATTGAACGTGGCACTTTTCCGCAGGCTGGCTATAAATTTGACGAATGGTTGGATATCGTTTGGTTTTCCAAGCAGGTGAATGTGCCTTTTTAAATAAGTGAGTATCAAAAAAGCTGAGTATGCAATGTTTTTCTTTTTAACATTGACTACTCAGCTATTTTTTATTGGTATTTTTTTACTTCATGAGCGCGGTAGTCAAAACGGTAATGACCCCGTTCAACTTCTCTATCGGCATAGCGTTCAGATAGTTCAAGTATCGATACATTTTCATCTAATGTAGGATAAACTTTAATCATATATTCGACTGTTGAATAAAAATTGTCATCTTCTTTCAAATAATCCGTTAAAACTTTGAAAGCCCGTCTGACGTGTAAGTCTTCAATACTGCCATTGGCATTGTACTGATAGATTGAATAAGTTTGAGGGTCTTCGAGTTCTGCATACAATTCTTCTAAAGTAGGCTCCGGCACTTCGATTGTTTCTTCAACCACCATACTCTCTTCCTGTGAAACCTCTTCAACGGTTTCAATCTTCTCTGATTCTGCGGGCTGGCTTTCACTTTCAGGAACCTGCTGGGTAATCTCCGTTAAACTATTCCACTGCTGCCCTACCCAGGCCCGGTTGATAAAAAGCACTCCTCCTAATAAAAGCATTGCTAACAGAATAAAACCCCATGGAAAGCCTCCATCTGGCCTGTGGTTATTTTCTTTTTTAGCCATTAAAAGACCTCCTTATCTGAATTAGGCCTTCACAAACTCTGCGATTTCTTCTTCACTCATACTTGAATCACATTTAACCTTTACGCCCTCTTCATCTGAATAAAGAAAGCCTGGAACTGTTGGAACCCCATATTTTTGACGGAATTCTATAATTGAATTCATGTCGTCTTTACGTGCAGAATGTAAAAAATGTATCTTTAATCCTTTATCAGCCGCCACTTTAGCTAATTTCTCCGCAAAGATATGGCAAAAACCACAACTCTCACGGCCAATAAAGACAATATTTTTAGCATTAGCTTTCAACAAAGCATCTGCTTCGTCAGCTGTTACTGTATGAAAAGCACTAATATATTCAGCAAAACTCATTTCTTCACTCCTTCAATATTTATGCCTATTATAAAGGATTAAGCTTTAAAATAATAGAAAAGAATCGAACTTTCTTTTTAGAAAATAAATTTAGTGTTTAAGGGATAAGGTAGAATATACCAAACATAGAAAAATTTAATCCAATTCCACCGGTTCAGCTTGTTTACGCTGGCGATATTTTAGGAAGCGGTTAAAAGCTAAGAGAGCTAATCCAATAAACATCAGTCCCAGTGCCAACCACATATAAAAGCGCTGCTCACCGGTAGATGGAAGTTTGGCTTTATCTTTTCCTGTGTCTTCCTTGTCAGCATTCTTTGTTTCATCCTTTAAATCAACTCTTAAATTAGATTCGGAAGGTTGTGTTAAGTCATCTGTATTCAGCTGGGTGCCTCCTGGATTCTTTTGGGCCAGCTTTTCTTTCAAGTAGGCTAAATTATCCACGCTTTCTAGACTATCTTCCGAATGTGAGTCATCAAACGACTCATCATCAGTCCCAGGAGGCATCAAATAAGAATTTGATTCTGGAATCAATAACTCATCTGTGATTTCTTCAATCGAACTAACCTCTAAATTATCTTCCAGATGCTCTTCTTCTGAAGACTCTTCCCTTTCATTATCAGTATTATTAGAATCAATCGGAGCTAAATCTAAATCAATAAAGTTTTCTATGTAAGCTGATTGAGCCCCTGCTACCGGCGACCAGGAAATAGATACCGGATCATAAAGTACCAATTTCATCTGGTAACGCTGGTGCAGGCTCTGCATTTGATGCACCGCATCATCATCAACGTGGTAATGATGGTTTAAATAGGCAGCCAAATCACTCTTTATTTTTTCAAAAGCAGCTGTATTTAAGTCATAAAAATAGTTTAACTGCTTTTCTTTTAATGATAGGAGACTCTCGTAAGATGCCTGGTAGTCATTAGGATTACTTTGACGATTCAACTGATCTGCAGCCATGGCCGCCATCAATTCTACATCAAACAAGCTGAGTTCCTTGGCATAGGAGTAATAATCTAACGCTTGAGAATCAACCACCATATTTTCCTTACCGTTTAAAATTAAAGCGATTTGTTCTTCTGTCAGCTGTCGATTATATAAGTGATAAATATCTTCAAAAGAAACTTTTTGATAAGCCAAGGGGACGAGTTTTTGTAGATACTGGTCTATTTGCACTAAATACTGGCTGAGACTGCCCGTTTCTTGGTTAATGAGTATTTGACCCGGATCCATCATAGGAGCTGAATAGGCATATAATTCACACTGATTAAGCTGAGCTAAAGAACTGTCATCTACCGTTCGTTCGCTTTCTAACTGCTGGCTTTGATAAAGCAATTCTTGGTAGTCAGCTTCTAAAGTGACGCGCTCATTAACTAGTTCATTGACCATCTGATTGAGGGATTCGATATAAGCCTGCCACTCCAAGACTACCGGCTCTTGACTGATGAGGGTGACCTGTTCATCAGCGGAGAGCTGACTAAAGGATTCATCAGCCATCGTATACTCTTGATAGAGCTTTTCAATGACTTCTTCTAAGGTTAGATTAGCTTGATGAAGTGAATCCGGGCTTTCGCTTTCAATAAAAGCAATTTCTTGATTGATCTCAGTGAAGCGTTGATTAATTTCTTCTAATCGTAGTTGAATAGCTTCTCCTTGAATTGATTCTTCACTAGCGGTTAGGTCTTCAACTGTGGTGCTGGTATTAGTCAATAGAATCTTACAAGCTTCTTGGTCGACGGGCTGGTGATTTATTTGAGTGGTCACGATATAAGGCTGGACCGGCTCAGTTTGGGCAAAGACTTGAATCGGGTTTTGAACAATTAATAAAAACAGACAATGAATAGGGATATATTTTCTCATTTTGACACCTCCATAGATAAATACACTAAATTTTAAAAATAGTGTTTTATGGAGCTGAAATAAAATAAAAACTCCCTAGTTATACTAGAGAGTTAAAAGTTAATCTAAATAGTCGACTACTTCAACAGCTTTCGAATAGTCATCTAATCTTTCGGTAATTTCATAATACATGTCACTGGCGTAAGCAAGGCCTTGCTCGGCTGCATCTGCAAGTGGGACTACTTCATAGGTATTGTATTCCGGCCAGCCGATATTGTAAGTAGGCATCACTCGCATACTTTCTAAGGTGACGGAGCCATCTTCATGTTTTTTGAAAACAAATTCACCGATGCCGCCAGCTTTTTCATAAGGCTGGTATTGCCCTGATAAGAAGTTTCCGTGGGAATACCAGACACCCTGCGAGTCGTTGATCTGTTCCATCGGCTGCATAATGTGGGAGTGGCCTCCTAAGACGAAGTTGACTCCCGCATCCAACATCAAATTGGTCAGTTCGATCTGTTCATCGACTGGGTAATGGGCATCTTCCCCGTAATGGATCATGACCACTGAAATGTCACAGTGTTCATTCAGGCGTTCAATTTCTAAAGGAATCAGTTGACGGTCAATCAATGTGACTAAGTAAGGTTCATCTTCCGGGACTGGTATACCATTGGTGCCGTAAGTATAGGAGAGGAAACCGACTTTAATGCCGTTTACTTCAATAATCCTCAGACGATTATAATCTTCCCAGGAATCATAAGACCCCACATACTCCATACCCTTTTCCTGTAAAGTGTCTAAAGAAGCATGCGCTCCTTCAGCACCAAAGTCAACCGTATGGTTGGTGGCATTGGAGACGATGTCGACCCCCAGGTTATTGAGTGTATCGACAATTTCTTCGGGGGCATTAAAAGACGGATAAGAAGAAACACCCAGCTGGCTGCCGGCTACAATGGTTTCCATATTGGCGGTGGTGATATCGGCGTTGCCGATATAGTCCCAAACTTCTTCAAACATAAAATCAAAGGAATAGCCATCTTCTGTTTGACCGGTTTGATAGACTGAATTATGGAGGAGAATATCTCCAATCGAGCGGATGGTGACTGTTTCTCCTGCTCCGGAGACTTCCGGTTCGGCTGTTGTTTCTTCTTCGGTGACTTCTTCTGACAGTTCAATTTCTTGGAGACTGTCTTCAATAGCCGATTGATTGGATCCGCAGGCGGTTAAAAAGATAAAGATGCCGGCGATTAAAACTAAGAGACGAGTAAGTTTTTTAACAGAAGGCTTTGAAGTAAAGTGTTGATTCATATAAAGGCTCCTTTAGTTGGATATGAGTCTGGCCTAAGCGATAAGTTGTTAATTTGATGTTGTTGAGTTTTAATTTACACGGTTGAACTGACCTTTATCATTAACATAGCCTTGGATACTCCAGACACCTATGGAAGCTTTCTGAGCATGGTCTTGGGCCTGTCGGAAGTCATCTTCTAAAGAGTTATTTGGCGGATTGACATAGCGGACAACTGCCAGGCCTTCTTCTAAAAGTTCTTGGGCTAGATTAAGACCATCGGCATATACATAAGCCAAGGCCCGGTTGTAGTTGTCTGTTTTTGGTCCTTCATCAAACATCATGGTAATTTGCCTGGCTTCTCTTAGCAGTTGGTCATTTAAGTCAGATGCATCTTTACCATACGGCTGTTCGCTCACTCCAGGTGCGACAGATTCAGGCGTGTCAATCATGAGATAGCGGATGCGGAATTCCTCACCATTAAGAGAAGCTAGGATGGTATCACCGTCCACGACTCTGACATATTCAATTGGGATATGAGTCATTTTCGGCAAACTATCAAAATTAGCGCCATCGAAAGTATTAATGGCTTGAATTTGACTTTGGGTTAAATCCGTTTCTGGTCGGTTAGGGATTGGCGAGAAGGTATCGACTCCGAAGAGGATTCCTACCAGCAGGAGGGCTATAAGCAGCC
The DNA here is from genome assembly GCA_964471435.1 of uncultured Facklamia sp. Classification (GTDB taxonomy): domain Bacteria; phylum Bacillota; class Bacilli; order Lactobacillales; family Aerococcaceae; genus Facklamia. The sequence continues at coordinate 6,831 of CAYYGA010000039.1, read as the reverse complement.
ATTTTTTTGGTCCCTTAGATTTTTTAATTTGTCCTTTTAAATCATCATACATTTTTGAATTCGATTTAGGTTGGTTCACTGTCTATCCTCCCGTTTTTTTCATAGGTAATTATAGCACACAGGATTATAAAAGGTATGTGAAAGTCAAACAAGTAGTTTTCATATTTTGTAGTGGTAGAACATAAAAAGAAGCAGAACCTTGAAAGATTCAACTTCTTTTACTTGTTATAAATTAAAGTAGGGGCTCTGCATTTTTTTAAGATTTTTTTAAGCTAATAGCTAAAGGCTCCGCTTCTTCTTCTGGTGAACTTCTTAAATCAATTTTGATACCCTTTTCCATTAAATTTCTTAACATTTCCACTTCTTCTTTATTAAGGTAAACATCATAGCCGTATTGGTGACGGCCCTTGGTGTGTTTCAAACAACCTAAGTTAAGGTGGGTGATTTCAACGCCTTGGTCGATGACTTGGATAGCATCTTGGATTGAGGCAAAAATCACTAAGGGATGCTTAGTCTCGTCGAGCTGAGGCAGTTTCTTAATGGCTTTTTCAATCGAGTAGTAACGGGCAAACACCTCTTCGGGGACAGCCATATCTAAGATGCCTTGTCTTAATTTATCTTCGGCCACTTGGTCGTTGACGATGATGATTAATTCACTTTCTAAAGCATCGCACCACTCTTCGGTGATTGACCCGTGGATTAAGTGTTCATCAATGCGGGCCATGATTATATTGGTCATTTCTATGCCTCCTTCTTCTTAACAGTCTGATATTATAACATGCTTTAAATAACAGTCAACTCAGTTAAATAAATTGGAAAAATACTAAAAGGGATAAGTCTATTTATAATAAAACTTACTTTTATTTGATAGTTCTTTTGTCTAAATTAGTGTATAATAAATTTAAGATATTTTCAATATTGTCTTCTTAATGAAAGGAGTACTGATATGTATACCCAAACAACTGCCAACGTGGTGAATGATTTTTTTACTTCTATTACTTTTAATCCGCTTCGGTCTAAACCTAATAACCGCTTGGTGACGATTAAAAGAGATCATAGTGATGCCCTATTGCAGTTTACTAATCCGGTGACGATTACAGAAAATAAAGGCTTAGCCTTATTAGTAACTACTTTAGATCCACAGGATCCAGAGGGTTTCCACTACTTCATTTTAAAAAATGCGATTGAGATTCATCCTGAGGTTTATTTTAATACTTTAGCGTTAACCGATGAGTGTCAATTGTATCTTGAACCGACCAATAATGAAGAGCCGAAAATAATTACCGTTTCAGAGCGGATGAAAGTTGACTATCCGCGAGATAAGATCAAAGTCCACCGCATTTACGGCAGTCATTATCAAGTCTACGGTAAGAGGGAGTATTTTAGACAGAATAATTCCAACTACTATGAACTAATGATTGTCGATCAAGGTTCAGCTAAGTTAGTATTAAGCAATAATCACCAATATGTTCTCAATAAAAATCATGCTTGGTTGAACAAGCCGAATCATGAGTTGACAGTTAGGTTTGATAATCAAGTGATGACTACTTTGGTCTCCATTCTTTTTGATGTGGAAGGCTTGGATGAGGAAGTGACTCAGCAGCCAATTACTTTGGGCCACCGTCAATTGCAGCTGGTTGAACGGATTATTAAATTATCGAATAAGGAAAATATGGAAGATACGCATGCGTATGATGAAATGGTGTCGAGTTTACAGTTACTCTTGGTTCATTTTATGGTTGGTAAAACGGCTAAGCATGAAGTGGTGTCTACTTCAATGAAAGAAAATTATGAGAATGAAATGTTCCGTGAGATTGTGGAATATTTAGAAGAAGATATCGCCAACCGTAATAAGGTGAGTGACTTGGTGAGTCATTTTGCGGTTTCTAGGTCCACTCTGCAGATGTTGTTTAGGAAGTATGCGGATACGACACCTAAGGCTTTTATTAATTCATTGAGGTTGAAGCAGAGTAAAGTTTTGATGCATGAGAGTTCGTTGAGTTTGTCGGAAATTGCGAATGATTTGGGCTATGGATCGATTCAGTATTTTTCGAGGGCTTTTAGTCGTGAGTTTGGGACGAGTCCATCGAATTATGCGAAGTCGATATTAAGGTAATAGAGTCGGCTGCACAAAAACGCAAAGATTATCGTGAGTGGTGGGACCGCCTTGAGCCAAGGTCTCAAGGCTTGCCTAGCTATTCATTTCGTAAGGACTAAAGTCCTAACGATCTGATATGTGCTAGTCATCCTTTACACCACTACGATATCTTTGCGTTTTTGTTCCGCTTCTTTTCAGTCTATTTTACATAAAATAACTATACCTGATGATTGTAATTGAATAAAGTACCATCTAAATTATGAGTAGATTTAATTTAAGGGTTAATAATTTTCTACCCTCTTATACTCTCCCATTCTTCACGGAGTATGCCCATTTTGATGGAATCATAGTATTCTCCATTATAGTATCTTGCTTTTCTTATTCTGGCTTCTATCTGCATGTCTAACTTTTCTCCTACTCGCATCATACGTTTATTACCGGACCAAGTTGAAAAGCCTAGTCTTACGAGAGGGAGTGTATTAAATAAGTGGTCAATCCATAGTTTTAAAGCACGTGTTCCGATTCCTTTACCCCATTTATCTGCTGGGAAAAGAACAATTCCTACTTCTAACCAATTGGAAGCTAGATGTTCCCACGAATAAGTCACTACACCAGTTAAGCTATCGTTGACTTCAATCGCCCAGTAATCATCTTGATCAACCCATGAATCAGACCCCTGTATAAAATCATCGTAAGTCATCGCAGTATGTGGGTAATATGGAGCATCCCATTTTTTCCACTCAGGCGCTTTTTCCTTATAAACAAGTTCCCATACTCTATATAAGTCATCTTCTTTAATGGGTCGTATTGTTAATTCATTATTTGTATACATAGACGCCTCTTTTCATTTTAATTACTTTAAAACTAGCATTTACACTTGAGAGCGTCAATAAAGAAGGGACTTATCTATCTTCTTAATCGACTGAGAAGATACTTATTAAGAGATACTTAAAGATATTGTATAATAAGTGTGTGTAACAAAACAGCTAAGAGAGAAATTAATAAAGCAAAAAGAATTAGAGATAGAAAGAGAGGGGAAGAATAATGAGCAAGATTAAAGATTTAATCAACAAAGATATTTTAAAAAATCCACATTTAAAAGAAAAATATAGAGAAGAAAAAGTTAAACTAGAAGTTGCTCTAAAAGTTATGGAATTAAGAGAATCACAAAAATTAACACAAAAAGAGTTTGCATTAAAAACCGGTAAAACTCAATCAGTTATTGCTAGAATTGAAAGTGGTAAATCAAATGTCACCATTCAAACCCTAGCTGATCTCGCTGAAGAAAGTGGAAAGGAATTAAACATTACTTTTAAATAAAAGATTTAAACAGTAAAAGTTTTGAGTATTTAGATTACTGCTACCCTCACATGAGACCTTTATACAGTCCGAGGCAATAAAAATTGAAGTAACACTTTTTTAAATCACATCCATCAAAAAACCACCGCCTCTTTTGCGGTGGTTTCATTTTATCAATAACTATTTTAGGCCTTTAAAGCTTCTGCCACGGTTAAATTCTCCAAGGTTTCAAACAGCTTGGTGTTGGTGAGGCTTGGGATTTCATCTTGACCAAACTCACATTGAATGCGACCTTGATGCATGACAATAATCCGGTCTGAATAGTCCAAGGCATCCTGCAAATGATGGGTAATCATCAGCGTAGTTAAGCTGAACTCCTCAATCATCTCTTTCGTCATGGTCATCACCTGACGCGCCATACGGGGGTCTAATGCGGCGGTGTGCTCATCCAAGAGGAGGAGCGACGGCTGTTTTAGAGTTGCCATCACGAGCGATATGATTTGGCGCTGTCCGCCCGACAAGTTTTCAATCGGTACATCCAAACGATTCTCCAAATCTAATTTGAATGTTCTTAAATAATCAAAGACTGACTGCTTATTATCCAGGGTCAAGGAATGACCGAAACCGCGTCCTTCCCCTCTTTTACTGGCCAGCATCAAATTCTCAAATACTGTCATCCGCGGGGCTGTTCCCATGGAAGGATTTTGAAAGACGCGGCCGATTTTAGCGGCCCGCTGTCTTGATTTCAAACGTGTCGCATCAACTGATCCTAAAATAATCTGCCCTGTATCAATCATCAATGTACCGGCGACCACATTAAAAAGGGTCGATTTACCTGCCCCATTGGTTCCAATTACCGCCACTACTTCACCCGGTTGGATAGTTAGGTTGATGTCTTCTAAGCCCACCACCTTTTCGCCATTTTGGCGTGTGAAGTGTTTATTGACACCGGATAAAATGACCTGTCCTTTTGTATTTTCTTCAACCATTAAATCCCACCTCCTGCACTTGGATCATTAAAGCCACTAAGTGACCCTTTGATATTTAGTTTACGCCACATGGCAGGTGCTCCCAGGAAGATGGCTAGAACTGTCGCTGATAAGAGACGGAAGTCGCCGGCTGAAAAGCCTAAGCGTAAGACAAAGACTAAGATTAAACGGTAAAGAATGGCTCCTATAATAATGGACATAAAACGTTTAGTTAAAGTCATCTGTCTTCTAAACAATACTTCCCCTATGACGATCGAAGAAAAGGCAATTACTACGGTTCCGCTTCCTAGTTGTAAATCCGCAAAACCATTATCCTGCGCAACTAAAGCACCGCTTAAGCCGATTAAGCCATTAGCGAACATTAAAGCAAAGCGCGTCATTCTAGCCGTATCTATCCCTAAGGAGTCCGCCATAACCGCATTATCGCCGGTGGCGATAATTGCCTGCCCTAAATCGGTTCTAAAAAACAAGGCTAGAATGGTGATTGCGATGGCTACGAAGATTAGGCCGATACCGTAACGGACGAATAAAGTGTTATCAGTCACATTATCAAACAAGGTAAAAATCGTATCAAACCCTCGAAAACTTAAGTTAGGTTGGTCCATCACTCGTAAAGAAATTGAATAAAGACCGGTCATGGTGATAATGGATGCTAATAGTCCAGGTATTTCGAAAAAGGTAGTTAAGAGGCCAGTCACTAGACCAGCTAACATACCGGCTATAATGGCTAATAAAGTAGCCCAGACCGGATGCATACCGGAAGTAACGGCAGTCGCTGCCACTGCTGCTCCTAAAGTAAAGGAGGATTCCGAAGTAAGGTCGGCAAACCCTAGAATTCTAAAAGATATAAATAAGCCCAGGCCCATGATGCCCCACAAAATTCCTTGGGCGATGGCGCTGTAATAAATTGTCATGTCTTTTCCGCACTTTCTGAATAATTTTCTGTCACTAAAAAAGTAGTTTTCTAGTTAAAGCTTTAGTTTGCTAAAGAAAAGTTGTGTTCAAAAAATAATAATAATAAGTTCTAAGCACTACTTGCCCTGAAAAAAGTCGGGGCAAGTATGCCAGTGAATCAAACCATCACTTTTACTAGAAAAGCTATTTTATAGTATGAATCAATTTTTATTACTCTCCGGCAACGTCAGTTAATTCTGATAAAACATCTTCTGGTATTTCGATGCCTAAGTTAGCCACTGTCTCTGAGTTATACAATTTTTGTTTGTTTTCTACAAATTGAACCGGCATGGTTGCGGTATCGGCACCATTTAAAACTTCGACTGCCATTTGAGCTGCCTGTTTCCCAACATCTGCTTGGTTAATTGCGAGTGCTGCCACGCCACCTTGACGTACCATATTATCCACACTTGGGTAAATACCAATAGTTTCAGCGTCAGTTACATCGACTAAAGTTTCAAAAGCAGAAGCAATGGTATTATCAGACCCGATATAAACAGCGTCTACCTGGCTTGCTAATTGCTGGCCTACCATCTGCATATCAATGGCCTGTGCGATTCCTTCTACGACTACTTCCAGCCCCATTTCCTCAGCAATGACTTTTGCCTGTTCGGTTTCAGCTGAACCTGAATCATCTGAGGTAGTATACATCATCCCCAGTGTTTGGATATCCGGTTGTATGGCTAACATCAATTCAAAATGTTCTTCTAAAGGTACTGCGTCAGAAACACCCGTGATATTAGCACCTGGCTCTTCTAATGAATCAACCACTAATGCAGCTTCCGGATCAGTTACTCCAGCCATAATGATTGGGATATCGCTGGTAGCATTTTGTAAAGTTTGCGTTACTTGGGTCGTGATGGCAAATATAAGGTCAGGTTGGTCGGCTACCACTTGGTCAGCGATTGATTGGAGTAAAGTGATGTCCCCTTCCGCATTTTGTTGACTGACGGTTAAGTTTTCACCTTCTACGTAGCCTGCTTCAGCCAGGCCGTTGATGATACCGCCGTTTATGTCATCTAAAGATGGATGGGAGACAAGCTGCACGACTGCGATTTTTAAGTCCTCTTCTTGAGCATGCGTTTTTCTTGTTGCCAATGGTCCAACCATTAGAGTCAGAGTTGCTAGTGCTAAGATAATTTTTACCAATTTTTTCATATTAAGTTTCCTCTCTGTTTGCGTCTTTACACAAAAAATAGCCAACACACATACTATGCATGTCAGCCATTTTACCCTAGCTCACCACATAGTATGTTCAAGACATCTATATGGTAAACTGGAATATTTGCCACATAGATACAACTGCAGTTTTAACTGGGCTGTATCCATGGAATATGTTCCAAGTTTACAACCTATCTACGCCAGCTTTGCCAGATATTTAATTGTAGTTGGTTAACTTTAGACATATTCCCAGGCTCCTCTCGCTTAATTTAAATCCAGTGTATACTCTTAATTAAAATTAGTCAAGGGTTATATGATAAAAAGATTAAA
>CAYYGA010000038.1:6808-12750 GCA_964471435.1 uncultured Facklamia sp. | reverse complement strand
AGATACATCAGCTGGCTTTTTTCTATGTGAAAATTTAAAATTCATCACGTTTATTTCTCAATTCAATAAAACTTTCTAAATTAGGGGCTTGCATTAAAAGATTAATCTCTTTTTCGCGTCCAATCGTTGTAGGTAAAGTTGCCCGGCCGGCTTGACGCAACTCTTTTACTTCTGCTAAAGCTTTTTTAAGAGCTTTATTTTCTGGTTCTATGGTCAATGAAAATTCTAAATTAGTTTGAGTATATTCATGACCGGAATAAACTTTTATATTCTCTGGTAACTGACCGAATTTTTGTAGACTGTCATACTGGGCTTGATAATCTTTGGTAAAAACTCGCCCACAACCTGCTGAAAATAAAGCATCTCCTACAAAAAGATCATCGTCAATTAAATAGGAGACATGATCTTTAGTATGACCTGCGGTTTTAAATACTTCTACTTCTTTTACTATCAGTTTAAAACGGTCGCCGTCTTCAACTACTTGATGAACCATAGATTCTACTTCACGAGGACCATATACTTTTGCATGCGGATAATGGTGGGTAAGGATATCTAATCCACCAATATGATCAGAGTGTCCATGAGTTAATAGTACAGCTACTAACTTCAGGTTATTTGTTTTGAGGTACTCTAGCACTTGAGCTGATTCTCCAGGATCTACTACAACGGCATAGTCCTCTCTTTCAATTATCCAGATATAATTGTCGCTTAAAGCGGGTAAATACGTTACTTTCATCTTATTCCCTTACCTTTCTAAACTCCATGATTCATTTTATGAGCCGATTAATTATAAAGCCGTAGAGTACTCAGGTATATAAAATTTGCTTAAGTCGACTTGTTCATGCTGGAGAAGATCGACTTTGATATCGAGGCCCCCGCCATAACCGGTAAGATTTCCATTAGTTCCGACAACACGGTGACAAGGTATTATAATTGAAATGGGATTATGTCCCACTGCTCCTCCTACAGCTTGAGCTGACATAGTCTTTTTTTGACGTAAGACTGCTAACTGCTTCGCCAGCTCACCGTAGGTTACCACTTCCCCATAAGGAATCGCTTGAATTAGTTTCCAAACTTCTAGTCTAAAATCGGTAGCCGCAAGAGGTTTTAAAGATAAACTGGTTATTTCAGGCTTTTGATTATTAAAATAGGCAGTTAACCATTGAAATGTTTCTTTCATCACAGCTGAATGAGGGTCATCAAGTAAATTTTCAGGTAGTTTATCTTTCATATAGCGCTGTTTACCTAACCATAAGCCAACAAGATGATGCTCATCACTAACCAAAAAGATTTCACCAAGAGGCGATTGATAAGTAGATGAATAAAACATGTAACCCTCCTTTCAACAGATATTGAATAGTTATTTGTACCTTTATTGTAGCACAGCTGGAGTTGAAGACGGTATCAAACACTATTTTATTTGCCTAATAATATAACTTATATTAACTGCACTTCCTTAAGTTAAATATTGATAAATAATAATGAGTGAAGTAAATACTTTATTGTATAAATGTCTTCTTAACCCGTTATATCAATCAGCGTCATCAGTTCAACTACAGGAACTTCATAGGGATGATATTCATCGATAATCGCGCGTAGTGTTTGTTTAGCGTCAGCTGATTTTTCAATTCTGAAACTTAAAATCACTTCCTCAACTTCGCTGACCTCACCCTTTTCACCTGAAAAATTATTCGCTTCTTCTAAAGGCCTGAAGTACCCTTTGATTGGCGTGAGATTATATACGTAGTCATATTTATTGTCTGAACCCAACATACCCGCATCATTTAAGGCATCAACTATCGGTTTTACATACTCGGCCGGCACAAAGACGTTTACTTTTAAATGTTCCAACACTACAATCACTCCTTTGTATTATCATTTCTATTGGGAGGTGAAAATTTTCCAAAACCATAAACTGGCTTATAAAATGGATTAATTTTTTTGATTCTTCAATTTTTCTACTACTTGCATTATTTCTTTATGTTTGAGGGGCTTAATAAAAATATAATCATCGTCTTCCCCTACATTGTAAGGCTTCAGCAGTCTTAAAAGTTGGAAATATTCCCCATACCCGACACTTTTTTGTTCAGTAATGGAGAAAAGTGTGATATCCCAAAATTCTACTTTTTCACCGTTCGGTGCTTGATGTGCAGCCGGGTCTTTTTCGAAAAGTGTTAAAACACCTTCACTCATAGCAAATGCTCCTGCTAACTTTCCTTCTTCATCCCGGTAATATTGTGGCTTTGCATGATAATACTCGGATTTATCTACCTTGCGATATCCTTTTTCTTCTCTAATTTCTTCTTCTGTTAATTTTCTAAATAAATCCTTTAAAAACCCCATAATTTTCTCCTTACATTATTTACCAACTTTTAAAATAATTTTAAAAAGCTGGTGACTTTTTTTGATTAGTCATTCTGACTAGTAATAAATTCAGTTATAGCCGAGTAATACTTTTCCGGGTCAGCCAGATGAGCTTCAGCATGCCCTGCGTCGTCGATAACTATGAGTTGCTTTTCCTCTATCGCTTTGGCTTCATAGAGAGTATAGGCCATCTCTACCGGCACAAAATCATCCTTGTCTCCATGAATAAATAAAGTAGGTAGTTGGGAGTGGTTTACATAATCAATTACTTCCCCTGCTCGAAGGCTATAGCCTGCTCGAACTTGAGCAACTGCATTGGACATATTTAAGACTGGAAAAGATGGCAGACCAAATCGTTTGTTTAATTCTGAAGAAAAAATATCCCACACACTTGAATAGGCACAATCGGACACAACTAACTTAACATTATCTGGCAGTTCTTTTAAGCCTGAAGCCATTAATACTGTTGCACCTCCCATAGAAACACCGTGGTAGACAATAGCTGCTTGTTTATTTTCTCCGATTAAAAAGTTCGTCCATGAAAGTAAATCTTCTTTATCCAGATATCCCATCCCGATATAATTCCCCTGGCTTGGTTCATGAGCACGTAAGCTGATAGATAAAATATTATAGCCTTGGTTATAATAATAAGGCGCATAATCAAGTGCCCATTCGGCATTCGATTGATACCCATGGACAATGACTACCCACAAATCCGAAGCTTCCGCTTGATGATACATTACACCTTTCAAATCGAGTCCGTCATGTGATTGAATCATCACTTCCTCAGTCAAAGCTTCAACCTTTTCCAACCAATGGTCAACCTCTAATTGAACCATGTGACGATTTTGTTCAATTACAGTCGGCTTATCCACTTGCAGATTGGTTGTAACGTGCCGATTTTGTCCCCCTTCACCGGGTACCAAAGCATAATTTACAAAAAAGTTTCCTATTACCATAGTTAAGATAATCATTAAAACTAACATTACTCCTATTAAAATTGGCCATCGCTTTCTTTTACTTTGAACCTTCTTCATCACAGCTTAACTCCTTATCTACATCACGATGAAAAAAAGTGACTCTTTGTGTTTCTTTAAATCCACTCGCTAAATGGAATTGATGAGCTGCCTGATTTTCTTGCAAGCTATCAGAAAGAAGCTCGGTGATACCTTTTGACTTTAAACGTGGTAATATTTGATTAACTAATTGGAGACCAATCCCTTGTCGCCGGTAAGCTTCTTCTACAAAAATTCCTTCCAAAAATGCAACTGCTCCTTCTCCCTTTTTGCCGTTGATATATTCATATCGAATTGAAAAATGAGCTGCAGCAATAGGCAGTTCGTTTATTTTGGCCAGGTAAAAAAGGTGATTAGGATTATTTAATAACTCTTTATTTTCTTTTTCTAAAGAAGAGTAATCTCCTGTTTGATAAAGTCTTTCCAATAAGTTGGTTAAGGTTGACAAATCCTCTAAATCAGCTTGATAAATCTCCACTAGATTTTCTCCTTTTAATTAATATTTTGTTATATTTAATTATACTAAATATCCTTCCCTTCCAACAGAATCTGCAACTGTCTATTCAAAAAAGCCATTGGTTTTATCCAACAGCTCTCATTTTTAGCAGTCTATTTTAAAGTATATCTAAATAAAACTGGTTGCCGATATCTAAACCGCGGGGAGTAAAATAGAAGCGGTTGTCTTTTAGTCCTACGGTTTGATAGTTTAAATGCTTTTCAATTGCATCTTGATATTTCTCTATAAAATTAATTTTAAAACGCTGATTAATTTCATCTATATCAAAGCCCTGCAAAAGCCTTAGATGCAACATTATATATTCTTTTTCACGTTCCTCTCCACTCAGCTTTTCGCTGGATTGAACAGGCAGCTTACCTTTATCAATCATATCAAAATACTTTGTGAAAGAGGGTTGGTTAACGGACCGTTCCAGACCAATATTAGAAGAGGCTCCCAGACCTAAGCCTATGTAATCTTCCAAGGTCCAATATTTTTTATTATGGCGGCTTTCAGCACCTTTTTTCGCAAAATTCGAAATCTCATATTGATGGAAACCATGAGCTGTTAACTTTTCCTGTATGAGATGGTACATATATCTTTCGGTTTCATCATCCACTAATTTAATTTGACCTGTTTGAATCCAACGGTGGAAAGGAGTATTATCTTTTATCATTAAAGAGTAATAAGAGATGTGGTTTACCGGTAACCGAGCGGCAATCGCCAAATCTTCTTTTAAAACTTCAAGACTTTGTCGGGGGTTGGCAAACATCAAGTCAATGCCAAATTTTCCCACTTCCAATTCAGCCATCAGATCAATTTTCTCTAGAACAGACTGTCTATTATGCAGACGCCCCATCAGTTTCAAAACTTGGTCATCAAATGACTGTACCCCCATAGAAAATCGGTTAAGCCCTGCAGTTACATAAGCTGTAAGTTTCTCCCGGCTGACGGATTCTGGATTCATCTCAATAGAAATCTCACATTCGGGTAAAATATTAAAGTTTTGATCAATAGCCTGCATAATTTCAGCAATGTAATCTGCATCTATATGGGACGGTGTTCCCCCTCCAAAATAAATGGTATCTACTGAGTAGTCATGGTCTTTATAAAGCTGAATTTCTTTTATTAAATAGTTAACGTACTCATGAATCGTGTCATCCCGATTTACAAAGGTTAAAAAATCACAATAGTGGCATTTTTTTTGGCAAAAAGGTATATGTAGATATAAACCGACTGTATTGTTAGTTTTCATTTTGTTCCTCATTTTAATTTAAATTGGTATCTTTTTCCAAAATAGCAATGGCTCTAACCGGAGAGCCGTCCCCTTCTTGTATTTTTAAGGGTAGACCGATAAAGAAAAAGATAGTCTGCAGAGGTATTCTGTTTAAATTCTTTAAATTTGTATAAGTTATTATTTCATGCTTTAGTAACGATCTTTCCAAGTCTTCACTTATATCACCGCCAACAAAAGGGGGCTGCGCTTTTAAAAGTTTATCCAGTAAGTTAAGATCAATCGTCTGCGTAAAAAAGAGTCCTGTTTTTTTGGGAAATTCATCTTCGAGACTGACTACCATAGCCGGGCCTAAAAAGTTGTCTAAAGAAATCTGATCTAGATTTTTGCCTCGCGGAACCATATGAGAAAAAGCATCAACATGTGTCCCTGTATGAGTGCCTAAAATTAATTTCCTCAACTCCCACCCTTGTTCATCATAGTTGTGAACCCGTTCAACTTTGACTTCGGGGTCGCCTGGAAAAACTTCCATCTCATTATAAATAGTGGCCGATAAATCGATTATTTTCATACTACCTCCTAAAAGTAATTATTCATAGCAGGAATTTTTGACAGGCTGTGTGTAATCACAAAATTTGAACAATCTAATATAATTATAGCTTTAAAAACTTAGGGGTACAATTACTAAAATAATCTTAGTTAACCCACCATTCTCCTGGGCAATATTCAAATATTAAAAAAAGCTGAGGCAGACCCTCAGCATAAGAACATTCTATTTTCTAATTATATTTTCAATGATAAAACCACTTTTTGGTGTAGTAGGTGCATGGGT
>CAYYGA010000038.1:0-6708 GCA_964471435.1 uncultured Facklamia sp. | reverse complement strand
CAGCACGCATGAGAAGCTCTTGAGCTTCCTCATATAATTTAATTGAGGCTTTTCCCATCCAACGGTCTAGCGCATCCTCCCACTCTTCTTCAATTATCTGCTGCATTTTTATTAAAGCTTGAGAACCCATCTGGTCCATAAACATTGCTTTACGGTGACGATGTTCCTCACCATCTAATGATTGAACGCCGCCTTCTCCCACTAATGTTTTTTGAACCCGCTTAGGAGAAACACCGGACCGAATGAATTTATCATTATCATAAAATAATTCAGCAGCTTCTTGACCTGTCATGCAGTATGCTTTTTGGCCTAATAAGCGTGTTTCAAATATTTCATTCTGCAGGCTATGGGTACGGTTAGGAATATATAGATAACCTTCACGTAAAATACTTAATCCCTGTTCCATACCTTCTTCCTTCGGCATCACTTTATATTGGGGCTTCAATTTTATCACTCCTTTAATTTTATTTTACAGGAGATGAAACAGCCTTCAAGCGTTAGGGTTGAAGAGTATAAATTTAATTTTTAAAAAATAAAGTCTTAATAATATTTAGTTCTTTATAGTTTGATCCGTTTTTTATTTATAGATAAGCAGCTTTTACGCTGGATTATTTTACTGAGTGTGCAGCTCCACAATCACAAGTTCAGGTTGATTATTAAACCGAACCGGTATCACACTATTTCCAATACCACGGCTTACCACCATGGAAAAGTCTTCTTCCCCATAGACACCGCTGTCATACTCCGGGAAAAAACCTTGATTAGGAGCAAATACTCCGCCCAAAAAAGGTAAACGAAACTGCCCTCCATGTACATGCCCGGTAAGAACAAGATTTACTGCTGAAGTGAGATAATCCTCATAGTGTTCAGGGCGATGCGATAATAATATTGAGAATATTTTTTCAGAAGCTAAACGATTTAATTCACCACTAAAATAACCTGATTCGACAGCCTGTTTGTTCTTTATTTGAGGGTCATCAAGGCCAACTAACAAAATTTGATCAGTCCCTCTTTGAATATTAACTGCCTGGTTTCTTAGACTTATTACGCCATAATCTTTTAAAGCCAGCCTCAGTTCCTCCATTACTTCATCACTAACTCCTGCCTCGTGATTACCAGTAACAAAATAAACGGGTGCCTGATGAACCAAACTTTCTATTAAATTTAAAATAATTCCTACTTCAGGTGTTCTGGAGTCAATTAAATCTCCTGTAATTACAATTAAATCGGGCTGCTCTTCTTCGATGTAGTTTAAAATTGAAGCAGTCAAATTCTCATTTGATGTATTATGATAATCAGATATCTGGGCTATCTTAAACCCTTCAAACGCCTGCGGCAACGATTTAAATTTTAAATTATAACGGGTTAAACCTAAAGTAAGATTTGTATAGCTTACCCATATAAAAAACACAGCAGCTAGTGCTGACATTATCTTTTTCTTTCTTCTCTTCAAACTTATCACCTTATCTAGGTTATCTTAATTTTCCTGTTGTATTGATTTATTATACCTGTAAAAATTACACGAATGAAGCTGCATTGAATATTTGAATGAATAAACTGAAATACTTTCAATCATTACAAACTCATAACTCAAAAAAAACTTCTATTGATAAATTAACCGCTGATATTAAGTTAGTTGTATCTGATAGTCATTAAATAAAGGATGAGAATGAGGCCCTTTGCCTCTTAAATAATCTTTACCAAAATTTAGAATTTGTATATGGAAAATTTGCCACTCTTCCACGGACATCCAGGTGGTGGTCTCGACAAATACTTTGAGACTTTGGTAATCACCAGCGACTGCTCCTCCTCCTAATCCAGTATAAAGTCTTCTGGCATAACTGTCAGCAATGAAAGCAGACTCTTGAAAAGGATATAAAAGCATCACATCAGCGGTTTCCGGACCAATTCCTTTGAAACTTAAAAATTGTTTGCGCAAGTCTGAAGTATTTTTAAAGTTGTTTTTTACAGCCTTAATATCAAAGTCCCAAACAGCTAACCAGTTAAACCATGTTATCAAAAGCGAAGATTTATTTTGATAAAATCCTGAAGGGCGTATCAACTCAATCCATTCTTCTTGATTAAGCTGCCTAAGAGACTCGGGATAAAAACCATGATGTTGTCGAATATTTTCTAAAGACATCAATGTATTGTGCCAAGTTGTATTTTGAACTAATATGGCTGAGACCATGATTTCCCAAATGTTTTCGCCCGGCCAATTATTCTTTTCTGGATAAAATTCATTTAAAATGTTATATAATTCAATCGAATTAATTTCCTGCATTGCAGTCTCCTTTTATAATTATAAAGAAAAACCTTTCTTGCAAGATTTAATTAACAAGAAAGGCCTGGCATTTATTTTATTTTAAAGTGTGAACAGCCTCTGCAATAGGCGTGTCTCCTTTTAATACTTCAAATTCCTGCTTAATTGTATTAGGGTTTCGAAGTACTTCAATTAAAGTTTGTGCAACATCTTGACGAGAAACTTCTTTGACATTCTGCCCCATTCCAACTTCAATCTTGCCAGTTCCGGCTTCATTGGTCAAAATCCCCGGATGAACGATTGTCCAATCTAAATTTGTTCGGTTCTTTAACCACTCATCAGCATAAGTTTTAGCTATGGTATAAACTTTTATGTCATTATCATTTTGAATAGCTTGTCTTCCAGTCTGGAATGTACTGACCATCACAAAACGATTGACCCCTGCTTGTTCAGCTGCGGTCATCACTTTAACAGCTCCGTCTAAATCAATCATGACAGTTTTATCAAAGCCGCTTCCGCCCGCTCCTGCACTAAAAACGATTGCATCAGCATCTGATTCTTTCATTGCCTCAGCCAGCTCTTCTACTGTATTATCTACCAAATCGAGTAAGGCTGTTTTAATACCGCGTTCTTTAAAAAAGTCTGCCTGGTTTTCATTTCGAATCATAGCAATCTCTTCTATTTCCTTATCATTTTTTACAAAGTCGGCGAAATGACGAGCAACCTTGCCATTTGCGCCTACGAAAAACACTTTCATTCCTAAACTCCTTTGATGTTGACTAACCAGTCGCTATAAACTTCTTCTGCCAGTAATTAATTGATAGATAAAGATAATTCCAGCAATTACTAATAGGAAATGAATTAACCCTCCGGCAATGTTTAATACCAAGCCTATGATCCATAAGACAACTAGAACAACTATTATTCCCCATAAAATTCTAGCCATTTTTATCTCCTCCTCTACTTATATTTATTATAAAGATTACACATGTAGAGGGTCAAACAATACAACTTCATAGTCAGGTTAGATCAAGTATCGATTAGTAGCGAAGTAAAATTTAAATCTTCAGTTATTCTTTAACAACCACTTTAAAAATAGTAAACCCCAGAGCTTCATCAGCTTTAGGCGGCTGGTCAATCTCCGGGGTCTTAATTTTATGAAATAGACAATATACTCTTTAAAGATATTTTTATTTCTTCAATAATGAATATTCTTTAATATATAGGCGAATTCCTTGTTCGGTATCTTCAATTACTGTTTCTTTAGGTGCCTTTACTAATAAATAAATATAGTAAAAATCGCCCACACATGCTCCAGCATGTAAACCCGCTAACACAGAATATGAAACAATATTTATATTAAAGTAAATCATTATTAGAGTAAGAGCTAGACTAATGAACAGAAAAGGAGCCAGCGCAATAATGGACATTTGGATTTTGTTGTATAAATTTCCCGGGCTGGTGGCATAGGCCATTCCTGACTTAAAACCAAACTTAACTTTCCCATGAGGAGTAAAAACTTTGAAAAAGAGACCATGTATTAATTCGTGGATCACTATAATGATAAACACAATTACTATATTAATCAGGATCTTAATTAATGGATTGGATATAAAATTATCAAGGCTAACAGTATTCTCAAAGCTGGGTGCTAGATTTAAACCAAGGATAAAAAACAAGAGAATCATGATAAACATTAGTATCAATCCTGCTATATTTAATCCGATTATGACTTTTTTATCTTCCAGGATGTTGACTTCTTTAATCAACTTTAGCCTTTTTTCGAGTGTTATAATTAATCATTCCTTTCAATTAGCTTATTATTTATTTTAGCCATAATATAATACTAATTCAAAGTTAATGATCTTATCTTGTTTAAGAATATAGTCAACAATTATTTTAATTTATTTCTTGAAAAGAAGTTTTTTTATTCAAAATTAAAATTCCCTTTAAGCGATAACGTGAAACGCTATAAATAATAATCCCTTTGAAAACCGAAGATAATGACATTGCTATCCACACGCCAGCCACTCCCATACCCGGCATGAGGATTAAAGCTAAAGGTAACCGTAGAATATTAAAAAAAGAATTGATTAAGGCAGGCGTACGTGTGTCTCCAATTCCACTGAGAAAACCACCGCCGCCAATTTCGATACTCATAAAAAATTGACTTAAGCCGAAAATAAATAAATAACTTGCTCCTAAGGCGACTGCCTGCGGATTATTAGGAATAAACAAATGAAATAATTGATAGCGAAAAACTAATAGAACAAGTGTTGCAAATATTCCGATAGCTCCTACTGATTTCATGCTGGTATAATAAATAGTCTCAACTCGTTGTAAAAATCGGGCTCCAAAATTTTGCCCTGTAAAAGCAGTAATCGCAGCCGCAAACCCCTCGGTGGTCATCCATGAAATTGATTCAATATTACTGCCGACTGATGCCACGGCTAAAGGTAGAGCACCATAAGAGGCTACATAACGGTTTAACAGGACACTGACACCGGCATGAATATTCGATTGAAGTGAAGCCGGAAATCCCAATCGACTAATATTTTTAAGCAATAGTAAGTTGGGCTGAAAAACTAAAGGCCGGCTGTGATAAATAATATTATCGCTGCGTGCAATTACATAGGCGAAGCAACATAATACGACAAACTGGGCAAAAACTGTAGCTATGGCCGCTCCTCGAATACCAAGCGCCGGGAAAGGCCCCCATCCGAAAATTAAAATTGGGTCGCCCACAATATTAATTATTAATCCCAAGGTATTGATTCGAAAGGGAGTCCGACTATTTCCTAAGCTGTTATAAGCTCCCGACAGAACAGGATTAACAAAAAAGAAAGGCATTCCTAAAGCGATCACAACTAAATATTGATTCGTAAGAAAATTAACACTATCAGGTAAGTTATAAAAATTAATAATAGGATTTTTAAAGATTAGAAGCAAACTTCCATAGACAATACCCATCATAAGCGATAACCATAAACCATTATTAATGGATAGACGGGCCTGTTTATAATCTTTTGCTCCATAATATTGGGCAACTAAAACTGACATCCCTACACGTGGTACCAGCATAAAAGCACTGCCGATCCACATTAAAAAACCTACTTGTCCGGCTGCTGCCACTGCATCTGTACCAATACGCCCTATCCATGCTATATCGGTTAAATTATAAGCCATTTGTATAAAGGCTGTTCCCATTAAAGGTGCCGCTAAACGAATCATTGTCGGCAAAATTTTCCCATGTAATAAATCTAATTGTTTCATATAAGGCCTCCTCTGCTCCCACTTGTTGCAACTATACTATTCATTTAACTATTATTACTTTTTAAGCCACACTTGTAAATAGGTAAAGTGACCTAAAGTCGTAAGGGGCTGAATGTGTTGATCGAAGCGAAGGCACTTTTATTAAGTATAAAACCTGCCCAATAAAAATAACCCTCACAAAATGGAAAATCGTTCCACTTAATGAGGGTTATAATTAGTAATTATTATCTATTAGTATTTACTGGGTTTCTATGGGCACCATAGATATTATCTGGAATGGTTGCTTTTGCTCCATAATGCGCAGCAATCGCTGTTACTACCAGACCAATAATTAAACCAATAAAGGTATATAGTGAATATTTAGCAACTTCATCAGAAACTTCTTCTGCTGTTCGAACTGTTTCATCCCATGCTTGCTGTGCTTGAGTTTGTAAATCATTTACAGCACTTTCTGCCTGGGTGATCATGTCAGAAGCTTGTTGTGCTGCTTCATTATATCCTTGTTCGATATTGTCAACAGCTTCAGCAGCTTCTTCTTCGTTTAAGTCCGTATTAGCTGCAACAGCTTCTTCTAATGCATCACGATCAATTTCTTGAGTAATATTATTAACACGGTCTTCAATTGTCGATGTTAGTTCATCAAAAACTTGCTGCGGATTTTCTCCTCCAACAACAATTGCATATCCAGCGTCCCCAATGTCTTGAGTGGTTGCTTGAAGCTGGTCTTGTAAATAACCTGGTTGTAATTCTTCAATCTCAGTATCTTCCAAGACATCTTGTACATTACCTTCTAATTCAGTTGTATCGATTTCCATACCTTCAGTAATGCTGGTGAAAGCTTCTTCCGTTAGATTCCCTACTGTTGAACCCACCTCAGTAGCTACAGTTCCAACAGCCTGTCCTGCAGTCCCTAAGACATTTCCTACAAATCCAAAAGCACTAGAAACAACATTTGTCACTAGGAAGAATAAAACAATGACACTGGTTGCCCAAGTTAAGAAACCATGGATAAGCCCGGTTTTATTCGCTGTTATACCTGCCACGTAACCTGCCAGTCCAAGTGAAATAACTAAGGATACAATAGTCCAAATAATCAATCCGGTACCGACACCTTCAAATGGCTGACTGGCTGTTAAAGTAGGTGTTCCCAGACCTATCGCAGCCGTGATTAA
>CAYYGA010000037.1:0-12802 GCA_964471435.1 uncultured Facklamia sp. | reverse complement strand
TTACCATTTTCATTTACAAGCGGTTCAGGTGCACTTGCAGTAATATGCCAGCTTCTTGAACGATAAAATCTTTTTCCACTTTATTATCTGCTTCATCAAATGCTTGAACTATAAGTTTTTCTCCTGCTTTTAACGGTTGAGTAAATTGAACTTCAAAATTACCTTCACTATCACTTTCAGCACTAACTAAAATTTGATTTTGTATATTGAGAACATGAACTTCTAACCCAGCTGCTGTCTTACCGCTCAAAAAGAGGGTATTATCATCCACAGTTTCCATCATCTCTATATCTATTATAACCAGTTCGGGAGTGTCATCCTCAATGGTTTCTTCTTCAAAACTCGTTTCCTCGTTTTCTGATACATCTGGAACACTTTACTCTTCTTCCGGGCTGATAGATTCTAGTGGCTGGCTTTCTTCTGTAGTTTCAGTGATTTCTTCAATTTCAGGAATTGGTTGCTCAAATTCGGGGGCTGCCTCCATTACCTCTAACTGTATCTCTTCTTTTTTGATCTGAGGACAGTGTTTTTTGAGCAGTTAAAGTTCCAAAAGAGGGAGCTAAAAGACTGGTGATAAGTGCAAGCAAAGTAACTTTTTCAATTTAAATTTCATGATACTCTTTCCTTTATAAGGGGCTTGATTAAACAATCACAATATTGTTTATTTCTATATATTACACATTTATACTCAATAGTTATAACATTTGAATGGATAAATGCGAGTTTATTTATTGCATTTTATTACAAAAACTACTCCCTAAAAGTATTTTAACTTTCAGCGAGTAGTTAGTCGGTAGGCTTTTCATTTTTATATTTGACTCATTGACTCTTTTAAATGACTCATTTCAAATTCATCTAATAAGGCGCGTGCTTCATCGGAAGTCTTCGTTTCCATTAAGGCGATTCTTAAATCATTAGCACCTTTGAATTCACGGATATAAATCTTAAAGGAACGACGCAGTGCCTGGAAAGGCTTAGGAGAATACTGATCGAATAAATCTAAGTGGTAGCGGAATAAATCAATGAATTCCAAAGGGCTGTGCTCTTGTGCTTCCTTTTCAAATGCAAAAGGGTTTTTAAAAACACCTCGTCCTATCATTACTCCATCTACTCCATATTGGTCCACTAACTCCCTGCCGGTTTGATAATCAGGAATATCTCCATTAATCGTTAATAAAGTATGAGGTGCCAGCTCATCACGGAGCTTTTTAATTTCAGGAATCAATTCCCAATGGGCATCTACTTTACTCATCTCAACCTTGGTTCGTAAATGAACCGTTAAATTGGCAATATCTTGTTCAAATAAGTGACCGAGCCAGTCTTTCCATTCTTCTACTTTAGCATGCCCTAAACGGGTTTTCACACTCACAGGTAAACCGCCGTCTTTTGCAGCTTCTATCAATTGTGCAGCTACATCAGGACGGCGTATCAAGCCCGCTCCCCTGCCGTGTTTAAACACGTTGGGTGCCGGGCATCCCATATTGAGATCAATCCCTTTATAACCCATCTCAGCCATCCCTTTACTCATGTGGCTGAAGTTTTCTGGTTTATCGCCCCAGATGTGAGCTACTATCGGCTGTTCATCAGGTGTAAAAGTTAATCGCCCCCGTACGCTTTCGATTCCTTGAGGATGACAATAACTTTCAGAGTTAGTAAATTCGGTAAAGAAAACATCTGGACTCGCAGCTTTTTTAATAACATGACGAAAAGCTACATCTGTGACATCTTCCATGGGTGCTAAGACAAAAAAAGGCTTGGGTAATTCCTGCCAAAAATTTGATTTCATTTTTTTTCCTTTCTATATATAAGTGAAGTATTCTTAAATCAGCTCCAAAATAAAAAGCAGATAATTTCTGCTTTTATGGAGAAAGTTCTTTTATATAATTGGTGGTAATATTCTTCAAGTAAAAGTCTGCTGCATAATTTATATAAGAATGACTTTAATATTCTTGTATACTACCATAATCCTGTTAGTTTGAAAAGCATCAAACACTCTATTAAGCGCTTCTAATGACCATCTACAAATAAAATAACTTCTATGCTCTTTAGTAATATCTTAGATTTAAAAAACTTAGTTTCTTATGAGTCGTTTGCCAAGTATAGTCTTACCCCTTTTTAATAAAACCAATGCAATACCATTTTAATGGTTTAGATTTACATGAGATTCTCTCTTATCTGTGATTAAGCTTGACATTGATATAAAGAAAGCGGTATTATTATGATGCTAATATTAAAAAACGCTAACAAATTAAGTTGACTTTTTAATTTGATTAGTATATTTTTATATTAAACCAAAATACAGGAGGATGTAAGATGAGAAAATTTCTTAAAGCATTTGTTACATTTGGTGCAGCGCTCTTAACTTTTTCACCATTAGCAGGTTCTTCAATTCAACTGGCTAATGCTCAAGAGGAGCAGACACTTACTTTATCAGTAGGATCGGAACCGCCATCAATTGACCCGGCACTAGCAACAGATACAACTTCAGGAGCGATTATTAATAACGTTTTTGAAGGTTTAACAGCACGTGACGCCGAAGGCAACCCGCAACCAGGGATGGCTGAGTCATGGGAAGTGAGTGAAGATGGGTTAACTTATACATTTACTTTACGTGATGCAAATTGGTCTAATGGAGACCCAGTTACTGCCAATGACTTTGAATATGCTTGGAAACGTGTATTAGATCCTGCAACAGGTGCTCAATACGCATCAATTATGTTCGTTGTTGAAGGTGCAGAAGCTTATAACTCCGGTGAAGGTGATGTAGACAGCGTAGGCGTTACTGCTGTTGACGAGAAAACTTTAGAAGTTCAATTAGCTCTACCTTCTCCATATTTTGAAGAATTAATCATGCACTATACATTCATGCCTGTTCATCAAGCAACAGTTGAAGGAAACGAAGACTGGGCTTTAGATGCCGGTGAGTCTTATGTTACAAATGGTCCTTTCGCTTTAGAGTCATGGAACCATAACAGTGATTATGTCTTAGTTGACAGCGAGTCTTATTGGGATGCTGAGAATGTTTCTTTAGATGAAGTTTATGTACAAATTATTGAATCTGAAGCGACAGCTAACTCTGAATGGCAAGCCGGTACACTTGATTACTTAGGTGCTCCATATGGAACGATTTCATTAGATGCGATTGACTTATACCGTCAAGAAGATACCTTAAAAACTGAACCATATGCTGGTATTTACTGGTATAAATATAACACTACAGACGAAATCGTTTCGAATGAAAACATTCGTAAAGCATTAGGAATGGCAATTGACCGTCAAGGTTTAATTGATAACGTTCTTAAGGGTGAACAAGGGGTAGCTTTAGGTTACGTCCCACCTACAATTGAAGGATTTGAAGAAGACCGTGGTTACTTTGTAGACGCTGACTTTGAAGCAGCTCAAGAATACTTAGCTGCCGGTTTGGAAGAACTAGGTTTATCGGATGCTTCTGAATTAGAGATTGAAATTTCAATCAATACAAGTGAAGCTCACTCTACTATTGCTCAATTCATCCAAGAAGGTTGGAGAACAAATCTAGGTGTCAACGCAACGATTCGTAATGCTGAGTGGCAAGTATACTTAGAAGAAATGAACAACCTGCAGCACCAAGTTGGTCGTATGGGCTGGATTGCTGACTACAACGATGCAAATACTTTCTTAGATCAATTCCGTACAGCGAATTCTGGTAACAACGATACAGGCTGGGAAAACGAAGAGTTTAAGAACTTAATCGATGAAGCTGCAGCAGAACAAGATACTGATGCAAGAACACAATTATTACTTGACGCGGAAGCAGTAATGATGGAAGAATTCCCAGTTATTCCAATTTACTACTACACAAATAACTATGTTGTAAAAGATAATATTGAAAATATGAAACCAGATGGTTTAGGTAATATTACTTTGAAACATGTTTCAGTAACTGCTGAGTAATAAGACTCTGACAAAAATACAACAACATTAAATTAAGGTTACCTTTATAGGTAGCCTTTTATTATTTTATCATTATCTTTTAATTTAAGGTTTCATTTAAAGAATAATTACATTATAATAGTAG
This sequence comes from uncultured Facklamia sp., assembly GCA_964471435.1. Classification (GTDB taxonomy): domain Bacteria; phylum Bacillota; class Bacilli; order Lactobacillales; family Aerococcaceae; genus Facklamia. The sequence goes on along the minus strand of CAYYGA010000037.1, from coordinate 8,745 downwards.
TACTGTAAAGTTATTAATAATATAGCGGATTTATCTGCGGTAATAGTACGATAGCCTTTGGTTTAATTGACAGGAAATCGTGCTTTTATAATTAAAGGAGGATATTAATGAGTAAATACTTGTTAAGACGTATTGGCTACATTATTGTGGCATTATTTTTAATCATCACAGTAACGTTCTTTTTAATGCGTATCGCACCAGGAAACCCATTTGCAGGCGAAAATCAGCAAATGACACCGGCGATTCAAGAGCAGTTGAACGAGGCGTATGGATTAAATGACCCATGGTATGTGCAATACTTCAATTATTTAAAAGGAATATTACAGTTGGATTTTGGTGAGTCTATGAAGTATCGCGGACGTTCTACCAATGATATGATTGCTGAATCATTTCCAGTTTCACTCTTGCTCGGGGGGCAGGCTCTTTTTGTTGCCTTGGGCTTCGGTGTGCTTTTAGGTGTTATATCAGCTATGAATCATAATAAATTTGGAGACTATTTTGCCACGGTTATTGCAGTACTAGGAATTTCAGTGCCATCGTTTGTAGTGGCTGGCCTACTGCAGTATTCGCTTGGTTTACAGATGGGATGGTTCCCTATCAGTGGCTGGCAGACTTGGGCGCACAGATTTTTACCCACCATTGCGTTAGGCTTGGGTTATATGGGAAATATTGCCAAGCTGACCCGGTCCAGTCTTTTAGAACAAAACACTTCGGAATATGTTAAATTAGCAAAAGCTAAAGGGTTGAAGCGTTGGGAAATTGTCTTTAAGCATTCCCTAAGAAATGCTCTGCTCCCGGTAATAAGTTACTTAGGACCGCTAACCGCCGGTATTGTAACCGGAAGTTTTGTTATTGAAAACATTTTTGCTATTCCAGGACTTGGTCGTCACTTTGTTCAAAGTATCAATAACCGTGACTATACTGTCATCATGGGTACGACCGTTTTCTATGCTATCTTATTATTATTTGCAGTATTATTAGTAGATATTATCTATGTAATGGTAGATCCACGAATTCAATTAGAAGGAGCGGATGATTAAAATGAGTGAAAGAACTTTCAGTCCAGAACAATTTGAAATTGTAGGTATTCGTGAACATGAAACAGATAGACTGAGTAAAAAGTCCATCTCTTTCTGGGGAGAAGTAATCCGAACCTTTACTAAAAATAAATTAGCTATCATAGGCTTAATTGTATTAGCAATTGTCTTTACAATGGCACTTTTAGTTCCCGAAATTTCACGCTTTGGGTTCAGCGAGCAGACAGGTGCTTATAACCAGTCCCCCACCCGTGAATTTTGGTTTGGAACAGATAACTTAGGACGGGACATTTTTGTACGTGTGTGGGTAGGTGCTCGAATTTCCTTAATAATTGGTCTTTCGGCAGCTGCTATTGATGTTGTAATTGGAGTAATCTGGGGATCCATCGCGGGAATCGTTGGTGGACGTGTCGATAATATTATGATGCGGATTTGTGATATTTTAACAGCAGTTCCTTATCTATTAGTAGTTATATTACTTTTAGTCGTAATGGATCAAGGTTTATTACCGATGATTATTGCCCTTTCTATTACCGGTTGGGTTCGAATGGCACGGATTGTACGTGGTGAAGTGATGTCGATAAAAAATCAGGAATATGTACTGGCCGCCAGAACTTTAGGCGCGAATACTTCTCACTTAATCTTAAAACATTTAATTCCTAACTCGATGGGATCAATCATTGTAACAATGACCTTAACCATCCCAGCTGCTATCTTTACGGAATCTTTCTTAAGTTATATCGGCTTGGGGGTCACTCCACCGGTTGCTTCTTGGGGGACAATGGCATCTGAAGGTAGTGAGGCTATCTTAACTGCACCATGGAGACTACTCTTCCCTGCCTTATTAATCTCTATAACAATTTTTGCTTTTAACGCTGTTGGTGATGGTCTGCGTGACGCGCTTGATCCAAAATTACGGAAATAGGAGGGCTTATATGACTGAAAAATTATTAGAAGTTAACAATTTGAAAGTATCATTTAAGACCTATGCTGGTATCGTCCAGGCAGTACGGGGAGTTAATTTTTCTTTAAATAAAGGTGAAACCCTCGCTATTGTTGGAGAGTCAGGTTCGGGAAAGAGTGTGACAGCCAACGCCATTATGCGTTTAGTGCCACAACCGCCGGGTATTTATGATGACGGTGAAGTTATTTTAAACGGAAAAAACTTATTAGATTTGACCGAAGAAGAAATGGTTAAAGTCAGAGGAAATGATATCGCTATGATTTTCCAAGATCCGATGACTGCATTAAATCCAACCATTAAAATTGGAAAACAAATTATGGAAGTTATGTTGATCCATAATAAAGACATGACTAATGAACAAGCTAGAAAACGAGCACTTGATTTAATTAAGCAAGTGGGGATTCCGCGCGCTGAAGAACGTTTCAATCAGTACCCTCATGAATTCTCAGGTGGAATGCGTCAGCGGGTTGTAATCGCAATTGCTTTAGCTGCTGAACCGCACTTATTAATTGCTGACGAGCCGACGACTGCTCTGGACGTAACCATACAAGCTCAAATTTTAGAATTAATGAAAGAAATTCAACAAGCAACAGAATCTTCTATCATCTTTATTACCCATGACCTGGGTGTGGTAGCTAACGTAGCAGATAAAGTTGCTGTAATGTATGCAGGACAAATTGTAGAGTATGGTTCTGTGAATGAAATATTCTATAACCCAAAACATCCTTATACATGGGGTCTATTAGGTTCAATGCCTGATTTGGAAAGTAATGATGCAGAAGAGCTTTATACTATTCCAGGTGCTCCGCCGAATATGATTGATCCGCCGAAAGGGGATGCTTTTGCACCTCGTAATCGTTTCTCATTGGCAATTGATTATGAAGAAGAACCGCCAATGTTTAAAGTAAACGATGAACATTATGCTAAAACCTGGTTACTTCATCCAGACGCACCGCAAGTAGACGTTCCTGAAGTAATCCAACAACGGATTCAACGCTATTTAGCTAATGCCGAGCAAGATGGAGGTGTGCTGAATGAATCAAAATAAAATATTAGAAGTTAAAAACTTGAAACAATACTTTGGGAAAAGAAATAATCCTGTTAAGGCAGTTGACGGTATTGACCTTGAAATTTACGAAGGCGAAACCTTAGGTTTAGTAGGTGAATCAGGTTCAGGTAAATCAACCACGGGTCGTGCTATCATTGGACTTTATGATATTACCGACGGAGAAGTTTTCTACCAGGGTAAAAAAATTAACGGTCTCACCAATGCTAAAGAAAAGAAAAATTTAGCTAAACAGATGCAGATGATTTTCCAGGATCCTTACGCTTCTTTAAACCCTCGGATGACCGTTGCTGAAATTATCGGTGAAGGCTTTGATATCCATGATATGCATAAAGACGATAAGGAACGACAAGAAGTCATCGGAAGCTTATTGGAAGCAGTAGGTTTAAACCGTGAGCATACCAACCGTTATGCCCATGAGTTTTCCGGCGGCCAAAGACAAAGAATCGGAATTGCCAGAGCTTTGGCACTGGAACCAGATTTCATTATTGCCGATGAACCTATTTCTGCCCTTGATGTTTCGATTCAAGCCCAGGTAGTTAACTTACTTAAACAGCTACAAAAAGAACGTAATTTAACCTATTTATTTATTGCCCACGATTTATCGATGGTAAAATATATTAGTGACCGTATTGCGGTAATGTATCGAGGTAAAATCGTCGAATTAGGATCTTCAGATGAGATTAATAATCATGCAGTTCACCCTTACACTAAGTCACTCTTGTCAGCAGTACCTCAACCTGACCCAATCTCTGAAAGTGTCCGCCAGCGTGTACCTTATACACCGGTAGATGTCACAGGAGATATAGAGCAGATCGAAGTTAGACCCAACCACTTTGTTAGTGGGACAAGGGAACAAATTGCTGAGTGGCTGGAAGAAAAGTAAATTTTTATCAACACGTATCGTTATCTGATACGTGTTTTTTATTACCCTGCCTCCCCTGTAGCTCTTTCGCTTGACTTGATTGGGGCATAAGTATATTATTCTTTTAATACAATGTTATTTTTTAAAACCGATATTACATATTTATAATAAGGAGAGTGACTTTTCATGAAAAAAATGAAAGCGTTTTTTTATTTGTTATTGACTTTTATCTTGTTTTCACTAGTAAGTCCTTTGGCTCTTGTTAACGCACAAGAAGAAAAAATTCTAAATGTCGCCATTGCATCCGAACCCCCTTCTATTGACCCTGCTTTAGGAAATGAAAATATATCCGGAGCGGTTATTCGTAATGCTTTTGAACGCCTGACCTGGCTGGATACCGAAGGTGTGCCTCAGCCCGCTGCTGCTGAGTCATGGGAAGTTAGTGAAGATGGAATGACTTACACTTTTAATATTCGTCAAGGTACCCAATGGACGAATGGAGAACCAGTGACTGCTCATGACTTTGAATACAGCTGGAAAAGAACATTAAACCCTGAAACACTTTCTCAATCTGCTGCTTTGTTTTACATTATCGAAGGAGCCGAAGAATATAATACAGGAGAAAGCTCGGTGGCGAGTGTAGGAGTTCAAGCAATTGATGATTATACCTTAGAAGTTACTTTAAAAAATCCTGCTCCTTACTTCTTAGATTTAATCAATGGCCAGGCTTTCTCTCCAGTCCTTCAATCAGTAGTAGAAGAGTACCCGGACTGGGCTGCTGAAGCAAGTGAGAACTATGTTTCTAACGGGCCATTTACTTTAACCGAATGGGTACATCACGGCCAAATTACTTTAGAAAAAAATGACAGCTACTGGGATAGTGAAAACGTCAATTTAGATCAAGTTAATATGCTTATTATTGAATCACAGGGAACAGCAAATAGAGCTTTCCAAGCAGGCGATATCGATTATGTCGGAAACCCATTTACTTACGTATCTTTAGATTCAATTGATTACTACCGAGAAAATGATCAATTAGTTATAGCAGATGAAGGTTCAGTTTATTACTATACTATCAACACAGAAGATGAAATTATGTCCAATAAAAACATTCGCTATGCGCTCGCTTTAGCGATCAATCGTCAAGAATTAATTGATAATGTTTTAAAAGGTGGCGAAACTGTTGCCACAGGCTTAGTGCCCCCATCTATCAATGGTTTTGAAGATAAAGAATCCTACTTCCCTGACAATGACCCGGAAGGGGCCCGGGAGTATCTGCAAAAAGGATTAGAAGAGCTAGACATTGAAAATCCAAGTGATTTAGAGATTTCATTAGTCTTTAATACAAGTGAGGCTCACTCAGCAGTGGCACAATTTATTCAAAATAACTGGACACAAAACTTAGGCATTAATGTGGAACTGTCTAACCATGAATGGCAGGTTCACCTTGATACTATGGCTGCCGGCGATTATCAAGTAGCCCGCCTTGGCTGGTCATCACGATATAATGACGGCACTTCCTTACTTAATATGTATTTAACTCCAACTACCGGTAATAATTATACCCGTTGGGAAAGCCAGGAGTTCCGTGATTTAATGGAAGCGGCTGACCAGGAATTAGATGAGGAAAAACGCTATGACCTGCTGCAGGAAGCCGAAGCCTTATTTATCAGTGATATGCCGCTTATTCCAATCTATTACTACAGTAACCCGTATGTAGTTCAAGATTATGTCATTAATATGGAACCTGATGCACTAGGTCATGTTAATTTAAAACCAGTCGATATTGTTTTTGACTAATTCCATTACCTTGTATTAAAGAATAAAACCTGATACTTGCTGCTCATTAAAAGAGCTCAAGATCAGGTTTTTTATAATGCCAATAATATAAAAATTAGAAAATAAAAGAAGATAAAATTGATATACTATTCAACTATTTAATTTTAAAAGCTAAAAGGTATCTCAGACGACAGCAAAGAGATAGAATCTAAATCAAAGCCTAAATCTACCAAAAGATAACTGAGACTTTCTTTAGCCATCTCCTGATAAAAACTGGGACCCACGGTGATTGATTCTAATGGAAAATGAAAATTATTCAGCTTTTTAGAAAAAGTTTCAACAGTAGGCAGGAAGATATTATCCCGTATATGATAATCCGGCACCACATAATTTAAATGGCGGTAATTATAAAAGATTATTCGAAATTCTTCATCAGAGTAAAAGGCCGGATTTTTGAAAAAATTTGAATACAATCGAACACTTGAAGTATAGCGGATTAAAAATAGATTCAACATTTCTGGAGTAAAGTGATGACTGTGTTTCAAATAGACCTCAAGAAACTGCAGTGTTTTTAATTCTATGATACTTTTTTGTTTTTCTACATCATAAATTACTTTACCTGGAATATAAGGGAACTCAGTAAACTGTTCAAAAATATAAAGTAACTCCGATAAAGTAAAGCCTGCATTATAGCTTCCCTCTCCAGCGTATTTTGACCAGACTGTCATAGCGTCTTTATTGAGCGAGAAAGTTAAGACAAATTCTGAAGGACGCCCCTCTCTGCTTCTTACTTTTATATTACCGGGCCCTACCTCCCGATCTCTAACTAAGCTGATATCTGACTTGATTAAATCCAACATTCTAACCACACTGTGATTATTTTCTCTATTAATCATATCTGTCAAAGTATCTATTATTATTTCATAGGTGTATTTAATATTCGAGCTGTCTTTTAAAAAGTTGGAGTGAGTAATTTTAAAATTTTTCTCTTCCAATATATCCTTCAAACCACCAGCCGTTGTATAATGGTATACCTGATTTATATCTTCAATTGAATCTAATAATAAAATTCCATTCTCAATATGATTTAAGTCCTCTTTAAATTTTCTCTCCATATTTTCTCCCCTAAACCTGTTCTCCATCATTTTTCTCTTGTAGCCGGCTGCTATTTTCATTAATGGAGCTATTAATTTTTTAACTTAAACAGCCAAGTCTCTTCATAAATTATTATACCAGCTATTCGCTCCTTTTTTTAATTAATATAAGTCTAAAAAAATAACCCTGAAAAGCTTGCTGCTTTCAGGGTTAGACTAAAAATTTATAGTATCTAATTATTCTCCTACTGTAACATTTTTTAATTCAATACGACCTACACCGTCGTAATCCATCCCTTGTACATGATCTTTTTGGACAAAGGCATTACTGTAGTAGTAGATTGGAATCATTGGCATATCTTCCATCATTACAGCTTCTGCTTGTAAAAGTAACTCTAATCTAGCGTCTGGATCTAATTCATAAGCTGCTTCATCTAAAAGTGCTTTATATTCTTCAGATTCCCAACCGGTATCGTTATTCCCAGCTGCAGCAGTCCGGTAGTTTTCTAAATAAGTTGTCGCATCATTATATTTCCCAGTCCAGCCGATACGACCGATTTGATAGTCTTTTGTTTCTAATCTATCCAAGTATACCTGCCACTCTGTATTATCAATCGTTGCATTAATACCTAACTCCTGTGCCCATTTTTCTTGGATATCTTGTGCAATTACAGAGTGAGCCTCACTTGTGTTAATAGAAATATTAACCGTTAATTCACTCGGATCGGACAGGCCAAGTTCTTCTAAACCAACTTCTAAATACTCACGCGCAGTATCGAAATCAGCATCTTCAAAGTAACCACGGTCTTCTTCAAATCCAGGAATAACAGTCGGAACATATCCTAAAGCAGGTATTTGTCCACCTTTAGTAATATTATCAACAATATTCTGACGGTCAATTGCATGCCCTAATGCTTTACGGATATTTGCATTTTGCATAACTGGATCTTCAGTATTAATTGTATACCAATAGATAGCAGAAATAGGTTGTGTTTGTAAGATGCCTTCGTCTCTAAAGACATCAATCATATCAAGAGAGATATCACCATAAGGTGAACCTAAGTAATCTAAAGTTCCTGCCATAAATTCAGTACTTTGAGTTGCTTGTGACTCAATAATTTGAATGTTTACTGTTTCTAAAGCAACATTATCCTGATCCCAATACTGATCATTTTTATTTAAGACTAAATGACTTTGGTGAGCCCATTCTGATAATACAAAGGGACCATTTGTAACATAATCTTCTGAAGCATCAACCGCCCAGTTAGCGTTGGCTTCTACTACAGTCGGATTAACTGGTAAGAATGTATACATAGCCATCAATTCATCAAAATAAGCGGTCGGTGATCTTAAGGTGACTTCAAGTGTGTAATCATCTAATGCTTCAACTGCTACATCTTCAGCGCTTCCTTCGCCCATATTATATGCTTCTGCACCTTCAATAGGATACATAAACTCAGCACGTTGAGATAATGTTTCCGGGTTTAACACACGTAACCAGCCATAGACAAAGTCACCTGCAACAACAGGATCCCCATTGGTCCACTGAGCATCTTCTCTTAAATGGAAAGTATAAACTAATCCATCTTCACTAATATCCCATGATTCTGCTAAGGCAGGAATCACTTCACCTTCAGGTGTAACATCAGTTAATCCCTCAAACACATTATCAATAATAGCACCTGAGGTAGTGTCTGTCGCGATAGCCGGATCAATCGTAGGGGGTTCTGAGGCAATCGATAAATTTAATGTATTCTCTTGTGCCCCTGCTGCTAATTGAGGCATTAAGCTAAACATTAAAACAAAGGTAAAAAATACAGCTGAAAAAGACTTTACATAATTTTTCTTCATTATTTCCGCTCCCTTAAATTAAATATTGATTATAATACTACCTTAAAGTAAGTTATTGTCAAGTTTATGATTAGAAATTAATTAGTGAG
>CAYYGA010000036.1:0-12941 GCA_964471435.1 uncultured Facklamia sp. | reverse complement strand
TGATGTTAAATTAGATTACAGTGAGACCTACTAATTATATCACATTGAATATTAATATAAATATTAAAGGAGCAGGATTATGACTCAAGAGGATTTACTCATCACCAACGCTGTGATTTATACCAACGGAACTTTTTTAAAAGGGTCGGTAGGAATTAATCAAGGAGTCATTACTGAAATTACCAGCCAGCCTAATTTTAAAAAGTATAAAAAAATAAAAGATGTTCAAGGCCATTACTTACTACCGGGTGCCATCGAGTCCCACATGCATGTGAGAGAACCGGGCCGTCCTGACCGCGGTACTTTTTTAACCGAAACACAAGCTGCAGCAGCCGGTGGGGTAACTACTATTTTAGAACACCCCATAGCAAACCCACCACAATATAATGAAGCCATCTTAGCCCGCCGCCAACAAGATGCTCAGGGCCAATGCGTCATTGATTATGCTTTTTATGGAGCGGCAGGGGCTGAATTTCCCGCGGAAGTCGCTAAAATGGGCAAAACCGGTATTGTAGCTTTTAAAACATTTTTGCATCAAGCACCTGAAGGTCGTGACTCAGAATTTATCGGCTTAACAATGGCAGACGATGGTGAGATGTATACCGGTTTTCGGGAAGTCGCTAAAACAGGAAAACTATCCGCAGTTCATGCCGAAAATAATGACATTATTCAAAGCTTAATAAAACAATACCGTTCGAAAGGAAAGACACAGCCAATTTACCACTGTAAGTCCCGTCCTAAATATGCGGAATATGAGACGGTGGCTAAGTTATTACTATTAGCCAAAGATACCGGCAATAAATTTATTTTCTGTCATGTTTCCACCCCGGAAGCCATGCAAATGATAAAAGAAGCAAAAGCGGAGGGGCTGGAAGTTTATGCCGAAACCTGTCCTCATTACCTCTACTTCAATGAAGAAGCTTTAACGAAGTACGGTGCTTATGCTAAGTGCAATCCGCCGCTTCGTCCACAGGAAGATATTGAAAAATTATGGTCTTATGTATCCGATGGCACCATTGATTTCATAGGTAGCGACCACGCTACCTATACGGTAGAAGAAAAAGAGAAATCCTCTGAAGATATTTTTACCGCTCCGGCTGGCTTTATCGGAGTAGATATGCGAGTCCCGCTGATGTTGAATGCGGTCAATGAAGGAAAATTAACCTTAGCTCAAACAGTGGATTTATTATCAGGGAATATCGCAAAGACTTATGGTCTCTACCCTAAAAAAGGGGTCATTAATATTGGAAGTGATGCTGATTTTATGGTGGTTGATTTAAAGGAAGAATTTACAGTCGATATGAACCAGTCATATTCCAAAGCGAAAGCTATCGGAAAAATCTATAATGGCCTAAGCTTAAAAGGCAGACCTATTATGACAATCGTAAGAGGAAAAATAGTCATGGAAAACGGACAAGTCTTTGAAGATACCGCCGGTTGGGGAGAATTAGTAGAAGTTTATCAGACAAGCGACGAGAAAAGAGGCAGGGAATTTGATTAATCAAGAACGGATGTTAAAAAATTTTTATGAAATTGCTTCTATCGGACGAGACGAATTAGGAGGGATCAGCCGTCTGGCTTATTCCAAAGCTTATTTTGAAGCATTATTTAAACTAAAAAAATTAGCAGATCAAAAAGGTTTTCAAGTCCATCAAGATAAAATAGGCAATCTCTTTATTACTTACAATCCTTCCAATCAGAAAAACTATCTCATGATCGGCTCTCATTTAGACACTGTGAAAAATGGCGGGCTCTATGATGGAGCTTTGGGCGTATTTGCAGGCTTTGAAGTTTTAGAAAGTATTCAAGAAGCCAACCATCCTTTAAACCACGGTTTAATTTTAGCTGCTTTTAATGCTGAAGAAGGAGGACCGATGGGAGGAACTTTTGGCAGCCGGACGATTACCGGTTCGGTTGATTTGGATGATCCAAACTTGGTTGAAAAGTTGTCGGAATATATGTTAACGGTTGAAGATGTGAAAGAAAGTAGATGGAACTTTGATGATATTAAAACTTTTATTGAACTGCACATCGAGCAGGGTTCTTATTTGGAAGATAATAATTTTCAAATCGGAGTAGTAGAAGGGATTGTCGCCATTTACCGTTATGACATTTATTTTTACGGCACTTCCAATCATGCAGGCACCACACCCATGAAAGGCAGGAAAGATCCAATTCCTCAAATGTCTAATTTTCTATCCTATTTATATGAAACATCTAAAACTTATAACCATCCTTTTGTGATGACGGTAGGTAATGTAGTCGTTAAACCCGGCATGTATAATGTTATTCCTAATGAAGCGGGTGTCCATTTGGAAATACGGGACATTGATGAAAATCGCCTGAACAGTTTTATCGAAAGCGTAAAAAAATACTTAGCCGATCATTTTAATAATTACCAACTAGTAAAAAATGTGGAAAAACCTGCTTCTTTGATGGATAGCCAAGTAGTTAAGCAGATAGAAGCCGCAGCGGAAGAGTTGAGTTATCCACATACATTGATGAGCAGCGGGGCGGGACACGATACCAATCCGATTAGTGAAAAAGTTCCCTCGGGAATGATATTTGTACCGAGTAAAGGCGGCGTCAGTCATTCGCCCTTGGAAATTACAGAGGAAGATCAAATAATGCAGGGGACCAAAACCCTTTTAAAAGCCGTGCTGAATTTAGACCATTATTTCGCAAGTTGAAAGGGAAGGTAGTATAAATGCAAACGAATCAAACCCAATCATTAAAAAAGTTATTGTTGAGTTTAGTCTTTTTATTGTCCTCATTGTTCAGTCCGGCTGTTTCAGCAGCTCAAGAACAGCCTACCTATATTATTGGAGTCGATACCGCTTTTGCTCCTTATGCTTATATAGATGAAGCGGGAGAGTATGCCGGTATTGTTATTGATATCTTTAAAGCCGTGGCGGAAAATCAAAATATTGCCTATGAATTTCGTAATATGTCTTTTAGCGGAGCCCTTCAAGCCTTAGAATCCAACCAGATTGACGGCATTGCAGCGGGAACTACTATTACACCTGCCAGAGAAGCAGTCTTTGATTTTTCAGACCCTTACTATGTGGGTGGTAATAAATTTTCTGTTAAAGAAGACAGTGAGATTCAAAGCTTAGAAGAACTGGAAGGTAAAGTAGTGGCAGTTAAAAGTGGGACCACCGGCTTTGATGTGGGAGAGGAATTACAAGATGAATATGGTTATAGACTAACCGTTTACGAAGATTCTCCAAGTATGTATGAAGCAGTCATGACAGGAAATGCTGCAGCTGCAATTGAAGTTGCTGCAGTCATGCAGTATGCCATTAATACTGGCCAGGTAGATTTACGTACCATTGGGGAAGATATTCGTCCCAGTGAAATGGGTTTTGCAGTCAACAAGAACCAGAATCAAGAATTACTGAATGATTTTAATATCGGACTGGCTAATATACGTGAAGGTGGTATTTATGAAGACATTGTCAATCAATATATGGGAGAAGAGGCCGTTCAGGACCAGCAGTCTGCCAATACTTTTCTCAATCAATTAGTCATTAATGCAGAAGCTTTAGCCCAAGGGTTATGGAGAACTATTTATGTATCATTAATATCAATTTTCATTGCCAGTATTATCGGCATTATTACAGGCTTGATGCGGGTCAGTCAATCGAAACTTTTAAACGGACTTGTTATTTTTTATATTGATTTAATGCGGGGAATCCCTATTTTGGTTTTTGTGTTCTTTATCTATTTCGGCCTTTCAAAATGGATGAACATCACTTTTTCGCCTGCTTTAGCGGGAGTGATTGCCTTGAGTGTCAACAGCGGTGCATTTATTGCTGAAATAGTGCGGGGAGGAATTGAAGCTATACCAAGTGGTCAAACCGAAGCAGCCAGTAGTTTAGGACTGAGCCGGACAACCACTATGCGAAAAATCATTCTGCCGCAGGCGATTAAAGTAATGGTTCCTTCTTTTATTAACCAGTTTGTGACTACTTTGAAAAATTCCTCAATACTGTCTGTTATCGGCATGGTTGAATTAACGCAGACAGGGCGCATTATTATTTCAAGAACCTATCAATCCGGTAACATTTGGTTGATTGTAGGGCTGATTTATTTCGTAGTTATCACTATTCTAACCAGAATTTCCAATTATCTAAATGTTCGTTCTACCAGATATTAAAAGGAGGACTTAAAATGAGTGCAATATCGATTGAAAAATTGAAGAAAAGTTACGGCATGCATGAAGTGTTGAAAGGAATTGATTTGGTTATTGAACCCGGCGAAGTGGTTTGTATTATCGGTCCTTCAGGCTCAGGAAAGTCAACCTTACTGCGCTGTCTTAATAAATTGGAAGATATTAATGAAGGACAGGTGTTGATAGAAGGTGTTGACATCACCCGGAAGACAACGGACATTCGTAAAGTGCGTGAGAACATCGGCATGGTCTTCCAGCATTTTAATCTCTTTCCTCATCTGACTGTTTTAGAAAATATTACCCTAGCTCCATTGGATTTGAAAAAGGGAAGCTTAACTGAAATTAAGGAGCTGGCGATGAACCTGCTTGAAAAAGTAGGATTGTCAGATAAAGCAGATGCTTATCCTTTTTCTTTATCAGGCGGCCAGCAACAAAGAGTAGCAATCGCCCGGACTTTAGCCATGCGTCCTAATGTTTTACTCTTTGATGAACCGACTTCTGCTCTGGATCCGGAGATGGTGGGGGATGTACTCGCAGTCATGAAAGATTTGGCAAAAGAAGGCATGACCATGGTAGTAGTGACACATGAAATGGGATTTGCGCGTGAGGTGGCAGATCGGGTTATTTTTATGGATGGGGGGTTTTTAGTGGAAGAAGGTCAGCCGAGTGAAATATTTGACCGTCCGCAGCATCAAAGAACGCAGTCATTCTTGAGTAAAGTGTTATAAAAAGGATATAGTAGGCAATTTTACATAAAAAGAGAATTTTTTTTACCGCGACTCATCCTTCAACTCCTCCCTTTTTAAAGGTTAATAAACATTTTAAGCAATTTTTAAACACCCTTTAGATAGGTGAGCAAAAGGTCTGCTCTTGTTCTAAAGGGTGTATTTATCATTGAAAATATTATTTAATCAAAAACATAATCCACAATTTCTACACCGGCATTGATTCCGTGGTCTTCGTAGGTTTCGCCAGTTTCTTTATCAAACAGACGGATAGTAAGCTCACCGCTGATGCCTTCTTTAACTGTTTTTTGCATGGTACCTTTTACAGGCGCTAATAACTCAGCTCGGTCAGATACTTGGGCCGTTATATCCAGACGGGCACGGCGGTTTTCCATTGTAAGCTGCACCTGTTCAGGTGTAATGGATTTAATTTTACATTTGCTTCGATTATAGGTAGCAAAACGATACTCTTTGCCTTGATAAATTAAGTTAGCAATAAATCCTTCAAACTCAGTAAGGTGAAAAGGGATATGAGCGATTGAAAAGAAAAGGCTGGTTTTAGTATCTTTAAAATGATTGCTGTGTAGCCAAATATAATGCTTGGGGAAAGAAGTACCCCAGTCTTTTTCAATATAACCTTTTCCTTGAGTGAAATTATAAGTATGGTCATTAATGGAAAGGGTCCCTTCCAGGGTATGAAGCATACTGATTACTCCGTGATAACATTCCATTTTAGGAATATAAGCAAAGATTCCCATAATGTTAGGCTGTCCCACGCTTTGTTCGATAGGTTTAAGAGGGCCTAAGTTTATCTGCCCTTTAAAAGCAAAGTTTTCATCCGCTAAATCAATTTGAATCATTCTTTCGGTAAAAAAGGATTTACCGATTTTGACAGCAAAAGGCTCTTCCTGGAACTCAAAACTGTTAACCGGGTAGCGGACATAACCTGTTCTTGTAGATTTTTTACCGTTTTCACCGGCCTGCACCCAAATATATTGTATGAATGAGTGTTGATCCTCCGGGTTCAGGCTGACGCCGGGAATAAAACTCAAGGTAGTTTTCAAGTCAGCTGAAACCTGCTTATAATACCAGCCTTCAAAATAATTCTTTTTATTTAAATCCCCTTGGAAGAGTACCGGGTTTCGTAATTTGTTTACCATCTGTTCACTCCTATGATGTTATGTCGAAAGGATTAAGAAACTGGTTGAGTTGATAAAAAAGATTAATAAAAAATTAAAATTCTTCCTGGCTGCCAGTGGTGGGAAGGGGATCGATATAAGCTTCTATAACATAACGGGTCAGATAATAAAAACTTAATCCCAATGACAATCCAGCTATCACGTCCGATAAATAATGGACACCTACATAAATACGGCTGAAGCCAATAGCAATAACGAGCACAACTAATAAGGGCTTGATAATTTTAGAGTATTTAGAAAGACTAGTATAGCGCATTAAAATATAAACCAACAGCGGATAGATCATACTGGCGGCAAAAGAATGTCCGCTGGGAAAAGAATAGGAATCAGCCAACACCAGCCAGTTGGATTGATCCGGCCGGGCGCGGTCAAAAATATTTTTAATTAATGGATTTACTACCAGATTACCAAGAACCAAAGCGACCGCATAAGTAAGAGCGATCTTCCATTTTTTCAAGAAGAAACCGCTGATCAGTATCATGGCGATGGTGGTGATTACGACAAAGCCTGGATTCGCTAAAGTAGTTACGGCTTTAAACAAGGAATCCATTAATGGAAGACGTAAATTGTAAATAAATTGGGAGAACTGAAGGTCCCACTCGGTTATTCTATCTGGAATGGTTAAAGCCAGTGCAACAATAATAATAAATGGAATAATCGTAACAGTGAGTTTTCGTATATTTTTAAAAGGCATAAGCACACTCCTTAAGATAGTTTAATAGTTTCATTCAAGTTTTAAGAAAAACATCTAACTTCTTTAGTATAGCATGTTCTCCTTTTAATCCCTTATAATAAGAAGTTGACATAAGTGTCACTTATTTTTCAAAATCCCTTGTTTGCCGTATTGTCTTTGGCGTATAATAGAAAAGCTGAAACATGCTGCGAGTGTTAACAACAAAAAAATAAGCAGCTTTCTTCCAACACGTTGAGAAGACCTGCTGAATAACTATTATTGGAGGGTTCAGATGATTAAATTATTTAAAAATTTTACGACAAAAGACCGGCTTTTCCTTTTAACGGCCTTACTTTTGATAATAGGACAGGTATGGTTGGAGCTGCTTTTACCTTTCTATATGAGAACCATTACTTTGCTGGTTCAAACCCCTGGAAACGAACTTGGGCAAATTATGGAAGTCGGCGGGTTGATGCTTCTAGCTGCACTGGGCTCCTTAACCTTGTCATTTATCGTCGCGGTAATCATAGCCCGTGTATCAACTAACTTTGCTGCTAACTTACGGGAGCTTTTATTTGATAAAGTCTTATCCTTTTCTATGGAAGATATGGCTTCATTTTCTAAACCTAGTTTAATTACACGTTCGACCAATGATATTACCCAGGTGCAGGTTTTCTTAATTATGGGATTACAAATGATTATTAAGTCGCCGATAATGGCGGTGTGGGCAGTTACGCGTATTTCCAATACCGAATCGGTATGGACTTTATCGATGATTATAGCGATCGCTTTAATGATTTTTATTATTGGTATTTCCATGTACTTTGCTGTACCGAAATTTAAAATTAGACAAGAATTGACAGATCAACTCAACCGGGTCACGCGTGAAAACTTAACGGGTCTGCAAGTGATTCGAGCCTACAATGCTGAGAGATTTCAGCATCAAAAATTTGAGCAGGCAAATACTGATTTTACCAACACCAATATTTTCGTTAACCGTATCATGGCTTTAATGCATCCATCGGTTGGTATTATTATGAACGGCCTGACCTTGGCGATTTATTTAATCGGGGCAAGACTCATCCAAAATGCCGGCAGCGAGAGTCTCTACTTGTTTTCAGATATGGTGGTCTTCTCATCCTATGCAACACTGGTAATCATGTCAGTTTTAATGCTGATTGTTGTCTTTGCTATTTTTCCGCAGGCAAAAGTATCAGGTGACCGGATTTTGGAAGTTTTAACAACCCAATCAAATATCATCAATGGTGAAAATAAAGAGGGGTTGACCGGTAAAAAAGGTGAAATTGAATTCAAAAATGTTAGCTTCCACTATCCAAATGCTGAAGAAAATATTTTGGAAAACATTAGTTTCAAAGTGGAATCAGGACAGACTGTTGCTATTATTGGCGCAACAGGCAGTGGGAAAAGCTCTTTAATCAATTTAATCCCGCGCTTTTTTGATGCGACTGAAGGCGAAGTCCTGGTTAACGGGCGCAATGTTAAAGACTATACCACGCAGGCACTCAATAAAAAAATCGGTTATGTTACCCAAACAGCCCTTCTGTTTTCAGGGAAAATTAAAGATAATATTTTATATGGAGATAATGCTGCAGGGGATAATGCTGAGCAGACCGTAAAAACAGCTGCTGATATTGCCCAGGCGAGTGAATTTATTGAAAAAATGGATGACGGTTATGACTCCAAGGTCCAACAGTCGGGCAGTAACTTTTCCGGTGGTCAAAAGCAACGCTTGTCGGTAGCGCGGGCGATTGCACGTAAACCGGAAATATTAATCTTTGATGATTCTTTTTCCGCCCTGGATTTTAAAACAGACAGTAAATTAAGAGCAGCCTTAAATAATCAATTACCTGACACAACTAAACTTATAGTGGCTCAAAGGGTAGGAACCATTAAAGAAGTGGACCAAATTATTGTGTTAGAAAAAGGAACTGTTGCAGGTATTGGGACTCATCACGAATTATTATTAAGCAGTGATGTTTACCGTGAAATCGCCCAGTCACAATTGTCAGAGGAGGAATTAGCCTAATGCATGCAATGAGTAAAAAAGAAGAAAACACAAAACAAAATAAGTTTTTTGATTCCTGGAAAAAGCTTCTTTCCTACAGTAAAAGTTATTGGATGACACTCTTGTTCGCTGTGTTTTTAGCCGCCGCAGGAAATATACTGATGGTAATTGCTCCCACTTACTTAGCCCGCTTAACGGATGTGATAGCAGCTGGTCTTGAAGGGCCAATTGATATGGGGAGCGTCAGGAGCTTAGGAATAATTTTAATCGTCTGTTATGGTTTAAGTGGGTTATTTACCTTAATCCAAGGATGGGTAATGGTGACAGTCACCCAGACTATTTCTCAAAGACTGCGAACGGATATTTCAGATAAAATCGCTAGACTGCCATTAGCTTATTTCAGTGAAAAAAGTGTTGGCGACACCTTATCCCGGGTAACCAATGATGTGGATACAATCGGACGTGCTTTAAATATGAGTGTCCAAAATCTTCTATCTTCACTCACTCTCTTGATAGGTGCTTTAGTGATGATGTTATGGACCAATCTGTTGATGACTCTAACAGCAATCGGTGCGACTTTAGTCGGGATTGCTTTAATGGCCTTGATTTTAAAAAGCTCGCAAAAATACTTTGTTGCTCAGCAGGAACATTTGGGAGCTATAAATGGTGAAATTGAAGAAACTTACACGGGACATACCGTCGTAAAAGTCTATAATGCTGAAGCCAATGCCAAACAAACCTTTGTTGAAAAAAACGAAGAGTTACGTGACAGCAGCTTTAAAGCACAGGCACTTTCAAGTTTAATGACACCGCTGATGACCTTTATCGGTAACTTCGGTTTTGTTGCAGTAGCAGTAGTAGGAGGCATGCTGGCGATTAACGGCACCATTACATTCGGGGTAGTAATAGCCTTCACCTTATATGTACGCTATTTTACTCAACCCCTTTCGCAGATTTCCCAGGCAGTTCAATCTCTGCAATCAGCAGCAGCAGCCAGTCAGCGGGTCTTCGAGATGTTAGATGAGCCGGAAATGGCAGATGAGGTAGCTAAAACGGAAAAAATCGAAAACACTCAAGGAAAAATAGAGTTTAAAGATGTCCGCTTTGGCTATAGTCAAGATGAAAAAGAAGTAATTAAAGGTTTCAGTGCCACAGCCCAACCAGGTCAAAAAATTGCAATAGTTGGTGAAACAGGTTCAGGGAAAACAACCATTATGAACCTCTTAATGCGTTTTTATGAAATGGATGCAGGCGATATTTTAATTGATGACATCTCAATTAACGATATACCTAAAGAAAATTTAAGAGATCAATTTTGTATGGTTTTACAAGATTCATGGGTGTTTGAAGGAACCATTCGTGAAAACTTAATTTTTAATACTTTAAATGTATCTGAAGAAAAAATGGTTGCAGCGTGTCAAGCAGTCGGTTTGGACCATTATATTAGAAGCCTTCCAAAGGGCTATGATAGTTATTTAGATGAAAAAGCCAGCCTCTCCCAAGGACAGCGCCAGCAATTAACAATTGCCCGGGCTATCATCGCTGATAAACCGATGGTTATTTTAGATGAAGCAACCTCTTCAGTTGATACCCGTACGGAATTGAAAATCCAAGCGGCCATGGACCTTCTAATGGAAAATCGTACTACTTTAGTAATTGCACACCGCTTATCTACTATCCGTGACGCTGATAATATTATCGTTATGCATGATGGCCAAATTATGGAAAGCGGCACCCATGATGAACTGATTGGTCAAAATGGTTACTATGCGGATTTGTATAACAGTCAATTTGAACAAGTAGCTTAAGTTAAGAAGCGTCTATATCATAAGTTAGCTTGCGTAAAATACCTTACAAAAAATAAATATATTCTATTACCGCGAACGCTGTCGCATAAGATGCAGCTGTGTCATAAGTCAACTCTCACTTTCATACTTTAAATGAGATATTGTACAGTATGATTGGTGTTAAAACTGACTTATGACACACTCTCATCTCTTCAGCATTCAACTCCATCATCAATCGGAGTTTTCAGACTTAATCTGCGGTGATAGATTTTTTATTTTAATTTCAGATTTTAATCTGATAATTTTGTAACAACAGGACAGAATTCCATTCTATTATAGAAGGATTATTAAGAACTTTTAATACATTCACCTCTTTTTCCGGTATGATAATTCTAAGAAAAGTTAAGAGGCTAGGGCAGATTTTTATTGAAATCTTTCATAAACTTTAATAGGAATGGCATAGAGAGAAGTACTTGTGCTGGGAGAAGTAATCTTTTGAAGAATGAGGTGACGAATGAGTGATAAAAAGCTGGACGAATTAAAGCTGAATTACAGTCAAATTTTATTACTTGGATTTGGGTTTTTAGCCTCCAGTTTAACCTGGGCTGTTTACAACGCTCAAGTGCCATTAATATTGAGAGAGCGTTTTATGCTCAACTCAACTTTAATTGGGACAGTAATGACGATTGATAACTTTTTTGGAATAATTTTCCAACCTCTAATTGGAGCATGGAGCGATAATACCCACACTCGGATCGGCCGGAGATTGCCTTGGATTTTATTCAGCCTTCCTTTATGTGCAATTTTATTTACTTTAATCCCACTTCAAACTGTTCTCTGGATGTTTATGTTAGTGGTCATTGGCTTTAACTTAATGATGTCTTTATGGCGGAGCCCCGTGGTCGCCTTAATGGCCGATGTCACACCGGCCCCTTTAAGAAGTCAAGCGAACGGTATGATCAACTTACTAGGTGGAGTGGGGGCAATTACGGCGCTGTTTTTTGGTGGTTATTTATCAGATTTGCGGGAAGATAAATTTTATGCCTTTTTAATGGCTGCTGTGGTTATGCTGTTTGTCTTATTAATTTTAGGTCTTTTTATTAGAGATCCCGCCAGCTTAACTTACCGCGAAATAAATAAAATAAGTACGCCCAATACTCGGGCTTACCAGTGGGCCGAATCAGCTCGACAAGATGTGAGATTTTCATCAGATGATAGTTTGTCAAAAATGATGGAAAATAATAACAGGTTAGCTTCATTGACAGCCTTTAGAGCTCTGCCAGCAGCTTATAAAAGGAGTTTGACCGCGTTACTAGGGGCTGTTTTTGCCTGGTTTTTAGGACTGACTGCCGTTGAAACCTTTTTTACACTGTATGCAACGCATGCTTATCACTTAACAGGTGGACAGGCATCTAGGATGCTAGCAGGATTTTCTTTAACTTTTTTAATATGTGCTGTTCCGGCTGGTTTATTGGGACAAAAAATAGGTCGTAAAAAAACTATCTTTATAGGTCTGATAGGATTAATTATAGTGTTTATACCGATCTTAAATCAGCCGCCTCAGTGGCTGCTGCAAAGTCTCTTATTTTTCGGCGGGGCATTTTGGGCTTGTATCAATATCAATTCCTTACCAACGGTACTCGCCTTTTCATCGGACCATACGACCGGAACTTTTACCGGTTACTATTATGTGTTTTCATTTACAGCCGCAATTATCAGTCCTATCTTTTACGGCTGGCTGCAAGATCTTTTCCAAACGAACGACTTGCTCTTTTTATACGCTTTAGTTTGCTTGGGGATTGCCTCAGTTAGTTTTTATTTTGTGCAGCATGGTGAGAATATATAATTTAATAACAGTCTACAGTTGAATTACCCATCCTAAAGGTTATTATTTGCTTCTCTTCCTCTTGCTCGGTAAAATTAAATTAATTAAACTTTTAGCTAAAATCAAAGGAGAGATACAAAGTGAATGAAGCGTTAGATAATTTAGTAATGAAAGTCAGCGCCTGTCAAGAAGCGTGTAATATTTGTTTTGATGCTTGTTTACAAGAAGATGATGTAGCTATGATGGCTGAATGTATCCGTACAGACCGCCAGTGTGCGGATGCCTGCGGGATAGTGCTTAACTTTGCTTACCGTAAAAGTGACATCTTCCCGGATTTAGTTGCTGCATGTGCGAAAGCCTGCGCAATTTGTGCCGATGAATGTGAATCACATGACCATGAGCACTGCAAAATTTGTGCCAAAGCATGTCGCGAATGTGAAGAAGCCTGTAAAGAATTTTTAGCAAACTAAGACACCAAGTATGAGTGCGTGAGTACTCATACTTTTTTTATTTTAATCAGAAAATATTATAT
>CAYYGA010000035.1:10922-13478 GCA_964471435.1 uncultured Facklamia sp. | reverse complement strand
CATAATTGGTGGTTGATCAATCAGTCTATGACAGCATCGCATACGACAAACCCTGTATTACAAGCTCGTGCTCAAAATGAATTAGAATGGATTCAATACATCGATGAAGTCAGCCATGGACAGTTTGCCCTAGTTGAATGGAATCCGGAACAAAATAAAGTGTTTTTACCCATAAATTAATTTTCTAGGAGGCTGTTTTATGTCAAAAGCATCACGCACAGCGGGTATGTCTACTTTCTCGCGTTATTTAACCCTGTGGGTCTTAATCTGTATGGTTATTGGGGTAGCTATTGGTTACTATTTTCCTGCTGTCCCGAATTTTTTAGGCCAGTTTGAGTTTTATAATGTATCGATTCCTACTACCATTCTTTTGTGGATTATGATTTTCCCGATGTTTTTAACCATTGATTTTTCAAGTATTAAAAAGGTAGGGGAACAACCAAAAGGTTTATGGATTACTTGGATTGTCAACTGGCTGATTAAACCCTTAACTATGTATGGCCTTGCTTACCTCTTTTTCTTTGTTTTTTATCGTAATATTTTATCAACTGAATTAGCGATGGAATATCTAGCAGGAGCGGTTCTTCTTGGAGCTGCACCCTGTACAGCGATGACCTTAGTTTGGAGTAAATTGTCAGGTGGTAGTGCTTCATATACATTAGTGCAAGTAGCCACTAATGACTTGATTATTCTGGTAGCGTATATTCCAATCGTTTCCATTCTTTTAGGAATAGGTAACATTCACATACCATGGGAAACTTTAGTTTTATCAATTGTTCTCTTTATTGTTGTTCCGCTGATTGCTGGAATTCTTGTTAGAAACCGGGTATTAAAATCTAAGGGTATAAACTATTTAGAAAATCAATTAGTCCCAAGT
This sequence comes from uncultured Facklamia sp., assembly GCA_964471435.1. Lineage (GTDB taxonomy): Bacteria > Bacillota > Bacilli > Lactobacillales > Aerococcaceae > Facklamia. The sequence continues at coordinate 12,601 of CAYYGA010000035.1, read as the reverse complement.
TTAGACAAATACACGAATATTGGTCTTTTACTTACCTTAGTCTTTATCTTTACGGTTCAAGCTAATAAGATTGTGGAACAACCAGAAAATGTGCTATTGATTGCTATTCCTCTAATAATACAAAACTTATTAATATTTGCACTTGCTTATTATTGGGCTTACAAAGCTAAGTTGCCTTATTCAATTGCTGCCCCTTGCGCGTTAATTGGTTCATCTAATTTCTTTGAACTGGCTGTAGCTGTTGCAATTTCAGTTTTTGGGATGGAATCAGGAGCCACGCTTGCCACTGTAGTCGGTGTATTGGTAGAAGTCCCAGTTATGTTAATGTTAGTTCAAGTGGCTAATTCAACTGAAAAATATTTTAGAAACTAAAAGGAGGTCAGGATGGCACATTTAAACTATGATTCCAAAAGTGATTCTCAGTATATTGATACACGTAATCAAGATAAATTTCAGGTGGGGCATTTAGCTGAAGCATTAAATCTAAACGCATCAAACTTTAAAAAGTACGGTAAGCAGCTACTCAATCCACAAGAGAATATTATATTAATTCTTGAAGTGAAAGATCAATCTATTCTTAACGAATATTTAAGTATAAGTAAAGAGGAAGAGCTACCTCATATTGAAGGTTATTTATTACATACGGATATCCCTCAAGAGCACCTTCGAAAGGTTGAAACAAAATCAGCAGATGAATTTTTGAATAATAAAGGTAAGTTTGTACTTTTAGATGTTAGAAGTTTGGAAGAAATTACCCGACAAGCGCCCCAAAGAAATTTACTCTCTATTCCTTTACAAGACTTACCAAATCGTTATCAAGAAATCGATGAGCAGGTACCTCTTTATATATTATGTGGTTCAGGTAATCGAGCCACGGCTGCAGCTTCTTACCTTAAATACAAAAACTATGAAGGGATTGTTATTGCAGGGGGGATGAAAGCAGTTCAAGCTATACGAAAAAATAATCTCTAATCTAAATATTCGACTATCTTAAGCACTTACTTGTAAGGCTGGTTAATCAGAAAGTTCTTTCTTCCTCAGGGATAAGAAGGAGCTTTTTTTTACTTAACTGTTTGAGTAAGGTCTTATAATTTTTATGTTTGCTATCTAGAGTTGTAAGCCGTTCGATACATAATTTATACTTATAATCCACACACTTTAACATTTAAAAATATCCAGGTGTATTCAATATTTATCAACTTCTATTCTTACAATCATTATTTAAAGTTTACATAAAATTTACATTCATTTGCTATAATAACTTTGTGAAACAAAATAAAGTATGAATGGGGAGAATGATGCATGTTTAAGAAAGTAATGAAGTCATTTTTGAGTGTGTTAGCGATTGGGAGTGTAGCAGCAACCGCGATTACACCGGCAGTTACAGCTCAAGATGAAGAGCCTTTAGAAGTTCAGTTTGTACCGACGAACAATGACGGCTCTATGGAAGCACAGGCAGAACCTTTTGCGAATTATTTAAGTGAAGCTTTAGGCCGTGAAGTGAATGTGACTTTAGCGGTTGATTACACTACAATTGTAGAAGCCATGGCGTCCGGCCAGGTTGATTTAGGAATCATGCCTCCTGCAGCTTACGTTCAAGCGCGTGAATTAGGAGCAGCTGAAGCAATCCTTACTTCTGTTTTAGGTAAGTATGATGATGAAACAGGAGAGCCGGTAGA
>CAYYGA010000035.1:6067-10822 GCA_964471435.1 uncultured Facklamia sp. | reverse complement strand
TTACGCGTGCTTTACTTAACTGAAGGTGAAATTCCAAATGATGCGATCGCAGTTCAACCTGCTATGGATGAAGATTTAAAAGAAACAATTAAAGAAGTTTTCTTAAATATGGCAGATGATGAAGAAGGTGCAGCAGCCATGTCAATGTGGTCTCACCTAGGTTACACGGAAGTAGACGAAGCAGTTTACGACACGGTAAGAGATTACACTGAAATTGCAGCGGAATAAACGAAGATAAAACTTAAAGAAGACGAATAACTCAAGCCCGGTTTAGGGTTGAGTTATTCGTTTCTTTATATAGAAGAAAGGACCTCAATCATGATTGAATTCAAAAATGTTACAAAAGTATATGATAATGGGACAGTCGGTTTAGATAACATCAATCTGACCATTGAAGATGGAGATTTTGTGGCAATTATCGGTTTATCGGGGGCAGGGAAAAGCACCATGTTACGAGCCATTAATCGATTAATTGAAATATCAGAAGGTGAAATTATTATTGGCGGAGAATCCATCACCCAAGCTAATCGCCGTCAATTAAGACATATGCGCCGTAATATTGGCATGGTTTTCCAGCAATTTAATCTGGTTAAGAAAAATACCGTTCAGAAAAATGTCTTAACCGGCCGGCTGGGTTATTATAATAATTGGAAAACCTTCTTAGGTCTATTCTCTACAGAAGATTATGAAAAAACGGCTGTTGCTTTAGAAAAAGTGGGTCTCAGTGATAAACTCCAGGTGCGCAGTGATTCTTTATCAGGAGGCCAGCAGCAAAGGGTATCTATCGCCCGGACAATTGTCCAAGAAGCTGACATTGTATTAGCTGATGAGCCGGTTGCATCACTCGACCCGATTACTTCTCAAACCGTAATGGATGACTTTAAAACCTTAAATGAAGAGTTCGGACGCACTATACTGATAAACTTACACTCCATTGATCTAGCACGGCAGTATGCTACGCGTATCATTGGCATGCGGGCGGGCCAAGTGGTATTCGACGGTAAGGCTGAAGAAGCCACCGATGCCAAGCTAAATGAGATTTACGGGGCAGAAATATTTGCCCAGCAAGTAGAAATGTAAGGTGATAGGATGCGATTAGAAGAAACGATACATCGAAATTTTTTCCGTAACTTACTTTATACTATTTTACTCTTGATAGTCATCATTTTTTCCGGCATGACAATCGGCTCTGACTTGGGAGAAGTCATCAGTAACTCAAACCAGGCACAAATCTTTTTGAGCCAATTTCTCCAACCTGACTGGGAGTATTTTCCCAGATTAATAGAACCGATGTTAAGCACAATTGCTATGTCGATTGCAGGCACCTTTTTAGGTAGCTTGTTCGCTGTACCCGCCGCTTTTTTGGGTACGCAGCTAGTAACCAGAAATAACTTTATCACTCTTATTTTCCGGACACTCTTCAGTTTAATACGTACTATTCCCAGTCTGCTTTTAGCTGCTATTTTTGTAGCGATTGTAGGAATCGGGGAATTCACCGGGGTCTTAACAATTGCAGTCTTTACTTTTGGAATGGTCTCACAGTTAGTCTTTGGTGCAATTGAGACGATCGATTACGGTCCGATTGAAGCCAATGAATCCATCGGGGCAACCCGCTTTCAATTGGCTGTAACTTCTGTATGGCCTCAAATTAATCATTCAGTTTGGCAATATGTACTTTATGCCTTTGAAGTCAATATCCGGGCTTCGGCTGTCTTAGGTTATGTGGGCGCCGGGGGGATTGGGGTCACTTTAAATACTGCTTTAGGCTTTCGCCAGTACGGTCGGGTTAGTTTAATTATTCTCTTTATTTTAGCGGTAGTTGTTGTGATTGACTTAGTGAGTGGTTATATCCGGAAGGAAGTGATTTAATGACTAAAAATTTAACTAAACGCCTTTTAGGAATTGTGATGTTACTTTTAGTTGTCTGGTCTTTTTTAATGATTGAGCCTTTAGATCTGTCACTGATTTCCGGGTCTTATATCCGAACTATTGTGGAAGGTTTATTTTCACCGGACTGGGATTTTGTTTACACTGGGTCCAGTGAAGACCTAGTCAGTTTAATGCTGGATACGGTTGCGATTGCTTTTTATGGGACAGTCTTAGGATCTGTTTTGTCGATTCCTTTTATTTTGCTAAGTTCTTATTCTTTATGGGGACGGTGGACGATTGTTCCAAGAATTGGGCGAGGCTTTTTAAACTTACTCCGGTCCATTCCGACTTTAATTTATGCCATTCTTTTTGTAAGAATTGTAGGTCCTGGAGAGTTTGCGGGCGGATTGGCAATTGGTACCCAGCTTGTCGGTATGTTAGGAAAATTAATTTCTGAAGCTTTGGATAATATTGATGAGACTCCCGTTGAAGCGATGGCTTCAGTCGGGTCGACGGATTTCCAAATATTTCAATATGCTCGTTTACCGCAGGTTTTACCAATAGCTGTTTCTCACATTTTAAATCACTTTGAAATTTCAGTCAGGTCGGCCACCATTCTTGGTTTAGTAGGAGCAGGTGGAATCGGAGCGCCGATCATTTTTGCCTTACAGGCTCGTAACTGGCCCCGTGTGTCGATTATGTTGATTGCTATAATTTTGGTGGTGGTGGTCATTGATCAGTTGTCCACTTTCATTCGCCGGCAATTAGCTTAAGGGGGGATAAAATGACTCTCTCTATTTTATCTACTACGGATGTACATGGTTACCTGCATAAAGGTTTAAAACAAGTTGCAGCTTTAAAAGAGGAGAATCAAATAGATTTATTAATTGATAATGGAGATTTTCTTGTAGGAAGTGCTTTTGCAACCTATAGCCGACTACACTATGAAATCAGCCCTTTAGTGACGATCGCCAATGAAATTGGCTATGACTTGATGATCGCCGGCAATCATGATTTGGATTATGGTTTACCGTGGCTGCAAAAGCAGGTAAAGCATTTAAAAGCTGATTATTTATGTGCGAATTTAGTAGACCAAGAGGGGGACTTGTTGTTTAAACCTTACTCACTAGTTGAAAAACAAGGAAAAACGATCGCCGTTTTTGGTTTAATGACCTACGCTTTAAGTCAATTGATACCAGAAGAGTATGTTCATCAAGTACAGGTACTTTCGCCATTTGAAGCTTTAAAAACGTATCTTAAAAAGATTGAAGCAGATTTAATTGTAGTTGCTTATCACGGCGGCTTAACCAATGACCCCGTCACAGGAAAAGGTTGGCATTATCCTTCTTTAGAAGATCAGGCTTTTCAATTAATGACGGAGTTTCCTCAAATTGATGCTTTAATCTGCGGCCATCAACATTTTGTAAATGCCGGAGTGAATGAAGAAACAGGAGCTGCTTTAGTGCAGCCTGGGGCTTTTGGTGAGTATGCAGGTTTCCAGCAGTTTACCAAAGGAAAAATTGCCAGGAATAAAATTCTCAAACTAGAGGCGCAAAAATATCCGACTCCTTGGGAGAATGCCTATCAGTCCTGGTTAAACCAGGCAGTCAATCTAGAATCGCTTAAGAATTATATTAAAAACTTATTTCCTGTTGCGGATCTTTATTTACTTAATTACCAAGCCAAAACAGTGGGTGAATTGGCTAAGGAGCTTTCGCACCCTTTCCCAATAAGCGAATATTTTGTAACGGGGAAAAAATTATTAGAGCGGAAACCGGCACTAACGATTGATATCAAAGCGGACAACATTTATCAAGTAGTTGCTTCTCCGGGGGAGTTTTCTCCGGGCTGGTTAAGAAAGTCCTATCTGATAAATCTCTTCGATTCGTATATGGTCAATGAAGCAGGGAAGTCATAAATCAAAATAGAACTCTTTTATAACAAAGAGCTTTTAACCACTTGATAATTTACGTCAAAAAAGTCAATAATATAGTATCTTTTATGATTTTATACAAAGAGGAGTAAAGCTTTTAAGTAGTAGAAAACCTTGATAAATGGTTGATTTAACTACTTATTAAATTTGTTTCAATTATAAAATATTTTTTTTATTGTTGACATTCATCACTTTTAGTTTTATAGTGTTAAAGGACTTAAATAAAGGTAGGTGAGGCTACCGTTAGAATTAAGATTGCCGCCGTAAAAGAGTGGAGACACTCTGCACTGGTTAACAGCTGTTATCGATAGAAGGTTCCAGCTAGAGCAAGTTCATGTCTAACGAAGCCAAAGCTCGGACGTTATGAAGGATTCGTATTTATACATCTGCCGTTTTTTGCGTATGCAAATTTTCGGCAGGTGTTTTTATTTATTAAAATTTAATGGGGAGGAATGCATATAAGAATCCGGTTGGGGCAAATATACCAAAATTATTAGTAGATGAAGAGAAAACATCTGCGCTTGTCCAAATAATTTTTGGGAGAGATTAATAATGATTATGAATAAAGATAAAATAAATACTTTACAAACAAAGTTAGCTGCGATGAATGTATATGATATTGCTGAAGAAATGACTCATTGGCCCAGGGAAAAAAGAGTGATGGCCAGCCGTTTATTACCTAAAGATAAAATGGCGGATGTCTTCCATCTTTTACCCAGAGATATAAGGGAAGAATTTTTACAAGATTATACAGATGAAGAAGTTGCTTCTTTAATTTCAAATTTGGAATCAGATGACTTGGTGGACACCATTCAAGAACTGCCTGCCAATATGGTGACTGAATTATTAGAGTATGTAGACGCTGAAAAAAGACCAGTAATCAATCAATTATTGAATTATCCTGAAGACAGTGTGGGTAGTTTAATGAGTATCGACTTTGTAACTGCTCATGA
>CAYYGA010000035.1:0-5967 GCA_964471435.1 uncultured Facklamia sp. | reverse complement strand
TCCGAAGAAGTAGAAGAGGATTTCTCTTTGATGGCGGGGGTAAACCAATCTGATGAGCCGACTACTTATCTTGAAAAGTCAAGTTTATCAATGGTTAAAGAGCGTATGGGCTGGTTATTATTTTTAATGATTTCGGCCACCTTTACAGGCTACATTATCCAGCGCTATGAAGCAGTATTAGCTACGAATGTTGTTTTGGCTGCCTACATTCCTATGTTAATGGACAGTGGCGGAAATGCCGGATCTCAAAGTTCCACCATGGTCACGCGAGCTATCTCGGTGAGAGAAGTCGCATCCTCTGATTTTTGGAGCGTATTGAAAAAGGAAACCACAATCGGATTAGTAACCGGGAGTGGGTTAGCCTTCGTAAATTTTTTCCGTATTCTATTGATGGACAGTGTAAGTGTGCAGGTTAATTTCACTATTTGCATTACTTTAGTTTTTACCGTCTTACTTTCCAAAATCATTGGTGGTTTGCTTCCAATCGTGGCAGATTCTATTAATCAAGATCCAGCAGTTATGGCAGGGCCGGTGATTACAACATTGGTTGATATTTTTGCCCTGGTTGTTTATTTCCAAATTGCCACTTTGTTATTAGGAATTTAAGAGATTTTAAAGCTCAGCCCAAACACTAGGAGGAGAGGGAGAATAGGAACCCCCCTCCACTCCCTCCAGCTTATTCTTCCTGACTGCGATAATCCAAGGCTAGCCCTTTAAGAAAATAACGCAGATAACGGTCACCGCAGGTTTTATAATTGCGGTGGCCTTCTTTACGTAAAACGGCACTCAGTTCGCTGTTAGAAATTTCCAGTCCCGCTAAGGCCATAATGTCTAAAATATCATGGCTAGTTAAAGAAAAAGCTATTTTTACCTTTTTCAACATAATATTATTCGCATTTTTGCTATTTAATTCTAAATGAGCTTCCTTACCGTCATCTCTAGCTCCTCTTTGGGCGGTAACTAAGCCATTTAAAAAATGTTCAAACTTTTCATCATCCAGTGGCATTTTATAAATATTCTCCGCCAATTTATCTTCTTTTGGTAATTTAGTAAAATAATCCAGTAATTCTTCTTGTGTCACAGTAGTACCGCCCAAGGAAAAAAGGGTCAACATATCCTCATCTTTTATATCAACTGCATAGCGTAAACGAGTTAAACGGTCATTATTATTCATAATAGGCCTGCCTTTCGAAAGTATATTGAAGTAAATTGATTATACCAAACATTACAGCTGTTTCCTGTTATACTAGATTAAAGAAATTATTTAAAAGGGGAAGTACAATGAATCAAAATATGGAATATTTTACAGTGGAGGAACCCACTGAGTTGTTAAAATTTATGTTGGATCAACTCGCCCCAAAAAGTCGTAAGGCAGTTAAATCGATGATGACACGGGGTCAGTTTTTTATCAATGGGAAAGCCGTGACTCAGTTCAATCATCCATTAAAGCCGGGAGAAAAAGTCGGGGTTGTATCCAATCAAACCTTTAAGAAAAAGTCAGCACTGGAAGGCATAAAAATCATCTATGAAGATGATGATATCCTTGTCATTAATAAAGATGAGGGAGTGCTATCTGTATCGGGTAAAGATCCATCGGAGACCAGTGCCTACCGTCAGTTGTCCCAATATGTTAAAGAGAGTAATCGTCGTAACCGTATCTTTGTCGTACACCGCTTAGACCGTGATACTTCAGGACTAATGATTTATGCTAAGTCCGAAGCAATCAAAGAGAAGTTACAAAAAAATTGGCATACAATTGTCAAAGAACGTATTTATACCGCTTTAGTTGAAGGGGTAGTGGAGAAGGAAGAGGACCGGATTGAAACTTGGTTAACGGAAAGTAAGACCATGAAAGTTTTTTCCAGTCATTATGATAATGGTGGACAGCTCGCTATTACACATTATAAGAAGAAACAAAACAGTTCGAAGTTTTCATTATTAGAAGTAAAATTAGAAACAGGCCGCAAAAACCAGATTCGGGTACATATGGAAGCCATCGGTCATCCGGTAGTAGGTGATAAAAAGTATGGGGCCCGTTCGGTGAATCCACTGAAACGACTAGGACTTCATGCGACTACTTTAACTTTTGATCATCCTGGAACAGGAAAGAAAATGAGCTTCACCTTACCGGCTCCTAAAGCCTTTATGAACTTAAGTCGTTAAAGGAGTAAATGAATGCATTGTCTTATATGTGACACCAAAACAGAATCGAGCCTAGACCCTCAAACCAACTCTACCTATCACTTTTGCCAGGCATGCGGCTTTATCGGCAAAGATCCGGCCAACTTTCCCAGTTCTACAGAAGAATTTGAGGAATATGAACTCCATCAAAACTCTCTCGAAGACGAGCGCTATGTAGCTTTTTTTGAACAGTTTCTTCAAGCAGCCGTCTTCCCTTTTGTCAAAAAGGGCAGGAAGGCTTTAGATTTTGGCAGTGGACCTTCACCAGTATTGGCCCAATTGATGGAGCGGGACTATAATTATGATTACACAATTTATGATAAGATTTACCAGCCGGACACCCATTATAAAGAATCGGATTATGATTTAATTACAGTCACAGAAGTAATGGAACATATCGCAGAGCCTCTGCTGGTTTTTCAAGAACTGGGCGAACTTTTAAAAGCAGGAGGTATTTTGTCCATCATGACTTTGTTTCCTCCTGCAAAAAGAGCAGACTTTTTTCATTGGTACTATCGGCATGAGGTCACCCACCTTTCTTTTTACACCTCTCAATCTATGAATATTATTGCGAAAAAAATAGGTCTCGAGCTGATTTACTGTGACAATAAACGCTATACTACTTTTAGAAAAAAAGAAAATTCTCATTAGTTAGAAGATAGTTGGAAACTGAATAACTGCTGGAACTTTTATATCTTTATCGACAGAGTTTTGTTATAATTGGAAACCGTGAATCAAAGCCGAATAAAGACAGAGTAAAATGCGGCTGAATGAAAAAAGTGGGAGAGATAATATGGCTAAACGATGGACATTAGAAGAAATTAGAGACTATGCGGATAAAAATACAGAGAGTAAACTATTAAGTACCGAATATCGTGGTTTTTCTCAAAAACTGGAATTTGAGTGTGCATGCGGCAATCGTTTTGAAAAAACATTTACTAAATTCAAAAATAAGCATCAGAATAAATGCGAAGTGTGCCAGCCACCTAAACCATCTCGTTAAGAATATTCAAAGATATACAACCGACTACCAGTTAGTAATCATGATATTTGATTAATTGACTGTAAGTTGGTTGTTTTTTCTTTGTCAAGCTAAATTCTAGTGTGTTTTAGTGGGACATAGTATGATGGGGTTAAGGTAAATTTATGAGGAGTGTATAAAAATGACAATAGAATTATCAAAAGTATGGCAGTGGGAAGAGGAAAACCCAACCAAAAGTGGTAATCGTCCTACAGCAGGGAGTCGTTTCGACCAGACCTTACCCGTTGGAGAAGCTCCTTTTCAACTTTATTCGCTCGGCACACCTAATGGAATGAAAGCTGCGATTATGTTTGAAGAGCTGAAAGAGCTGGGTCTGGAAGAGGCAGCTTACGATTTATTTAAAATTGATATAGGAGAAGGAGATCAGTTTGGATCGGATTTTACGAAAATTAATCCTAACTCTAAAATTCCTGCTTTGGTGGATCGCAGCCAGAACCCGTCATTAAATATTTTTGAATCTGGGTCAATTTTGCTTTATTTAGCTGAGAAATTTAAAGTATTACTGCCGGAAGATATTCATGGCAGAACTGAAACACTTAACTGGGTGTTCTGGCAGGTTGGAGCCGGGCCTTATATTGGAGGAGGCTTCGGTCACTTTTTTGCTTATGCTCCTGAGTTGATGAAGTATCCAATTGACCGTTTCACCATGGAGACCAAACGCCAATTAGATTTATTGGATAAAGTGTTGGCAGAGCGCCCTTATATAGCTGGTGACACTTATACCATTGCAGATATTGCGATTTGGCCTTGGTATGGATTGTTAATGTTGGGAGAATCCTATGAAAGATCAGATGAGTTTTTAAATGTTTCTGAATATACTCATCTTTTAGAGTGGGCACAGCGAATTGCAAAACGTCCAGGCGTTCATAGAGGTCAAAAGGCAGAATACCAGTCAATTGAAAAATGATTTTTAATAGAAAAAGGACCCTCCACTGACTATTAATCTGTGGAGGGTCCTTTTATTTTGCGTGTTTTTAATATTCCAACTCTTTTAATTCTTCTAAGGTGACTTCTCTGGGTGTATAATTATCTACCATAAATCCATTTAAATTAGAGAATTCTTTAATAAATAAATCATAAGCAGTTAAATCAGTGTTGAAATTATCTTCATTAATTCGATAGACCAGCTCTTTAGTTTTTGCCTGGGTGTCACTGTCTAGCTCCCAGCTATCAGGTCTCAGCCGACCCAATTCATCATATTCCGCCTTGTCCCCATAAACCATTTCACGGTAAACCCGGTCAATATGCATAATAGGTGTTTCGTGAGTTCCTTTTTCTAACATGACTTTATAAAGTGCCATGCAATAGACTGGAAAGAAAGGGATTACAGAACTGGCTTTAGTTGTGACAGCTGTGGCAACAATAACTTCGGCTTTACCATTGATATCTGACAGTAACTCATTTATTTCATTAGCTTTTTCGTCACAGTCAGCTTTTGCCCGGCCTAAGGTTCCGTCTCCATAATAAGCATAGTTCAAGTCGGTTCCTAAATAGGAATAGTTGGTAGTTAAAACATCCTCGGCTAATACATCCGCTTCTTTTAAAGCTTCCATCCATAATTTCCAATCTTCACCGCCCATAACTTTAACCGTATCGGCAATTTCTTCTTCCGTAGCTGGTTCTAAGGTGTGGGTATAAAAACGGTCATTTTGAATTTCGATATTAGGACCTACTACAGGTTCTCCGATCGACTTGATTACGGAAGTATAGGTTTCACCGGTAGTTGGATCTTTTCTTTTGCCACTTGCCAGACTATAGACTACTAAGTCCACCTTCCCGCCAAACTCATTTTTAATATAATCAATGACTGCTTGTTTAGTCTCATCACTGAAGGCATCTTCCACAAAGTTTTTAGCAATTAAACCTTCTTTTTCTGCTTCTTGACGGAAGGCTATATTGTTATACCAGCCTGCTGTTCCAAGAGAACGTTCATTTCTAGGCCCTTTTTCATAAGATACACCAATCGTGTCAGCGCCTGCCCCAAAAGCCAAGCTGATTCTTGAAGCCAGACCATAACTGGAGGATGCACCGATAATTAAAACCTTTTTTGCTCCCGTATAGTTACCTTTACTCTTCACATAATTGATTTGGTTTAAAACTTCCTGCTGACAGCCCAGCGGGTTAATTCCTAAAGCAACATTTCCTCGAATATTTTGTTTAAATTCCAACATGTTTGGCTCCCCTTACTCTTAAGTAGATTTGTTAGAATTATCATACCATACCATAAAAAAACAAGTTATTAATAAGGGGTTCTATTCCTTTCTGCCTTGCAGTCAAATGCAGACTTTCTTTTGTTTAGGACTTATGTAAATACTCAGGAGAATTTATTCGCTCATATCGTTAAAGTGTTATATAATATTTCAAAGTAGATTAATTTTTTGGTGGAGAAGTAGGAAGGCTGCATAGGCTTATAGAATAAGAAGAATAGAAAGAGCAGTTGCAACAGATTTCTCATATTTAATTATAAGATGATTTCTTTAGTATTTAAGGAGAATGTTTATGTTAATTAATCAAGAGGGAAAGATAAACAGTTCCCAAGCTTTAGCAATCCTTGAAGGTATTATCCAAACGGGAGAAATCGGGCTTTTTTTCTGGCATATTAATGAAGAAAAATTCGAAATCATAGAAAAGATTTCCGGCTATCCATATAATGAAGCCGTAAGTCTGCCTCATTTTATTGAAAAAGTTGTCATTAAAAAAGACCAAGAACTGGCCTATCAAGATTTAGAAGCCTTTATAGCAGG